>JANQRW010000055.1 GCA_028284365.1 Marinicella sp. | reverse complement strand
CCGCTTCGCTCACGGCTAATCGAGCATTACATCAAGGCTTCTTGCCTGCGGCAAACCGCCATGATTTCATACTCTGCCTAACCGGCTCGGCGGGTCGAGTTGCTCAGGAACTCTCCTATATCAACAAAAATGATTGCCTTTGACGCTTAAAACACTTGATGCTGAAAATACCAAAACTTTTTTTCATCATTTTCGCTTGATTAATTACTCATGAAAGTCTTGCAGTGACTTTGAATTTAGCGGGAACCACCTGTACCAATAATCATTAACGTACCAAATGACCCTGAAGTAGTAACACACTACCCAAACTTAGAACCTGAATCAGTCAGCTACCTCGGTAAAAAACTTGGGTTTGGAATACACTCCAACGGAGAGAAAAAAGATTATTTTGTTAATTGGGGTAGTATTTTCAAACACGCTGTTGATCAACAACCTCAACCAGTTGGAATAACACCCAGCTTGCAAAAATATGGATTGGGCAAGAGCTACATAATTTTTCTGGTGAAAATGCAAGTTCCTCAAAATTAAAATTTTCAAATTATAGAATTATTGAAATAGACTAAATGACCCTTTACTTTACTTAAAAAGTTACTGCCGGCATTTCAAAATTAAGCAGCAATTTTTCAATAGCTGTATGCTAGAATATTCTCATAAAATAATAATGAGTAAGGTAGCTACCATGTCTAAATCACAAACATTACAAGATCCTTTTTTAAATGCTTTACGTAAAGATCGTATTCCTGTGTCAGTTTTTTTAATGAATGGCATTAAACTACAAGGCACCGTTGAGTCTTTTGATCAATTCGTAATTGTGTTGAATAACACAACCAACCAGCTGGTCTATAAACATGCGATCTCAACCATCGTGCCAGCTAAAAATGTCAGCACGTATAAAATCCAACAGGATGGCGAGGACTGATACAGCACAAAAATCAGGATTGATTAAAGCAGTTTCAACACTTGGAACTGCTTTTTTATTGAACAACTGGTTTAAATCAAATAAAAACACCATGCAAACAAGCATCCACAATCGTCAGCTTTTTAATGCCATCAAAATCCAAACAAGACTACCAGTTTTCGAAGGTTCAATGAAAGAAAGGAAGCAAGGTACTTACATTGTTTGATAGATCCGAAAGAGGTGATCGCGCCATCCTGTTGTGCCCCACGCCTATACAACGTTCACAGCGTGCTGAACAACCTGATCGCATTGCTGAATTCAGAGAACTGGTAACTACAGCAGGTGCAGAGATTTTTGATGTCATTACCAGCACTCGCCAAACTGTTGATTCAAAATACTATATTGGCAAAGGCAAGGCTGAAGAATTGGCTGCGGCAGTGAACATTCATGAAGCTGACGTGGTGGTCGTGGATGCGGCTCTAAGCCCCATCCAAGAACGAAACTTAGAAGCCTTGGTCAAAGCCCGGGTTTTAGATCGGCGAACCTTGATTTTAGATATTTTTGCACAACGAGCCCGTTCTTATGAAGGCCAACTACAGGTTGAGTTGGCACAACTTAGACACATGTCAACTCGCTTGGTGCGGGGCTGGACACATTTAGCGCGTCAGAAAGGCGGTATCGGCATGCGCGGTCCTGGCGAAACCCAACTGGAAACTGACCGCAGACTGCTCAATGCCCGGGTTAAATCATTGAATGCCAAACTCGATAAAGTCATGCGTCAGCGTGAACAGGGACGCAAACAACGGAAAAAGTCAGGCACCAAGATGTTGGCCCTGGTCGGTTATACCAATGCCGGTAAATCAACACTGTTCAATTTAATCACTGACGCTGAGGTCTACGCCAAGGATCAACTGTTTGCTACCCTGGACCCCACAGTCAGACAATTCACAGCCATCCCTGGTTCACAGGCAGTTATCAGCGATACAGTCGGTTTTGTGCGTGACTTACCACATGAACTGGTTGCTGCATTCCGAGCCACTTTACAAGAAGCGCTTGATGCAGATGTGCTGTTACACGTGATTGATGACAGCAATCCCGAGCACCGTGACCACATGAGTGAGGTTTATAAAGTGCTGGGTGAATTAGAAATTGACGCTGTTCCAGTGATAGAAATTTACAATAAAATAGATCACTCAGGGGCTCATCCTGCCTGGCAACCAAGTGATTCTGGCGGTGCTGATAAAGTTTGGATTTCAGCACATAAAAACTTAGGCGTTGATTTATTGTTAAAAGCCATTGAAGAACGCCTGCATCGTACCCATGTAGCCTTTAGCTTTGTCTTGCCCATGAGTCAGGCTAGACTGCGCGCTCAATTTTATGAACTTGATGCCATTCGCAGCGAAGCTTTTAATGATCAGGGTCAGTGGCAACTTGCGGTAGAATTACCGCTGGCAAAATGGCGACAATTAGCCAAGGGCGATGATGAAAGCGCCCATTTTATTAGCCAGTTACTGGCTGATAATGATGTCGCAGTAAATGAAAACCCACAAAACTGGTAACTAACTGGAGAAACCTATGCCTTGGAATGAACCTGGCAACTCGGGTGGTAAAAAACCCGATAATAACCGGCCGAATAATAATCGACCTGGCGGCAACAAACCACCTGAGTTTGATCAAATCCTCAGTGATTTATTTAATTCTATAAAACGTATCTTTGGTGGTGGCTCATCTGCAAGTGGTGGCTCCAAAGGTAATCAAGCACCTGTACTGCTTTTAGTCATCGGCTTACTTGGCCTGGGCTTGTACAGTTCTGCCTACCAAATCCAGCAAGCCGAAAGAGGTGTGGTGTTGGTCTTTGGTGAATATTCTCACACCATGCAGCCTGGTTTGCGCTTTACCTTGCCCCAACCTTTTGCCAAGGTTTTTCGGGTTAATGTTGAAACCATTCGACAAGAAGATAACAACGGCCAAATGTTGACCGAAGATAAAAACCTGATTGAAATTGATTATTCAATTCAATACAGAATTGCTGAAGAAAGGGTTAATGATTACTTGTTCAGCGTGGCGAACCCACAAAACACAGTACGCCAAGTATCAGAATCCGTGATGCGCCAAGTTGCTGGTACCCGAACTTTGGACTTTATCATTAACGAAAACAGAACAGCAGTTAACCAACAAGCACGTGAAGAAATTCAGTCTATGCTGAATGATTACAAAACCGGCATCCAGATTACTCAAGTCAACATCACCGAAGTTCACCCGCCTTATGCAGTCAAGGAAGCTTTCGATGATGTGGTTAAGGCACGCGAGGATCAAAAAACCTTCATCAACCAAGCCAATGAATACGCCAATGCACGCATTCCGGAAGCTGAAGGTAAGGTGTTGAAAATAGTTCAAGAAGCTGAAGCCTATAAAGAGTCAATTATCGCTGAAGCATCAGGTAAAGCAGATCGTTTTAACCTGCTGCGTAATGAATATGAAATTGCCCCAGAAGTTACTCGCCAACGGTTGTTTCTTGAGACCATGGAAAGTGTTTTGGGCGATACCTCAAAAGTAGTCATGGATCAAGATGCGGGCAACAGCATGATGTACTTGCCACTGGATCAGTTGATGAAAAACTCACCCAGAAGCATGCAAGAGCAACCTCTGGATTTAGGTACATCTGTGGTTACACCGCCAACTAACAACACGAAAAACACCACCAACAGAAACAACAATCGCACCACACGTCGTGGTAGAGGAGGTCAATGATGAATAAATTATTTACCGTTATTTTTGGGACCTTGGTGCTGGCTGTTATCGCCAGTTTTTTCCTGTTCACCGTAGATGAAAAACAAACTGCTGTTAAGCTGCGTTTTGGTGAAGTGGTACAAGCTGGTTACGAGCCTGGTTTACATTTCAAAACCCCCATCGTGAATAACATTGTCAAATTCGACCGTCGCATCCAAACTTTGGATAACGCTCCTGAACGTGTGTTTAACACCGATAATGAATACCTGATGGTTGACTACTACGTCAAGTGGCGAATTGAAGATGTTAAAACCTTCTACACCTCAAACGCAGGTCTAATTGCTAAAGCCAATGCCAATTTAACCGGGGTAGTCAAAAATGCCCTACAAGAAGAGTTTTCAATAAGAACCCTAGACCAAGCGATCTCAACGCAACGGATCGAGTTAATGGAAAACCTTCGCTCACAAACCAAGGCGCGTGCTGCCGATTATGGTGTAGAAATAGTTGACGTAAGAATCAAACAGATTAACCTGGACCAATCAGTCAATGAGTCAGTCTACAACCGCATGCGCTCAGAGCGTTTGGTTGAGGCAGCTGAACACCGCTCAACTGGCCGCAAAGAATCCATCAACATCCGTGCCAACACAGACAAACAAATCCGTATCATGCTGGCCGATGCTGAACAACGGGCTGCTGTCATTCGTGGTGAAGGAGATGCTGAGGCAACTAAGTTGTTTGCAGAGGCACACAACAAGAACCCAGAATTCTTTGCTTTTGTCAGATCTTTGGAAGCCTATGCAAAAAGTTTTCAACCAGGTTCTGGCAACGTTATGGTGTTAGACCCCAACTCGGAATTCTTTAAATATTTCAGAGAACAAAGTCCGAATTGATTGAACATCCTGTCATAGCAGCCATTGCTTTGGTGATGATATTCGAAGGCATCATGCCTTTTTTAGCACCCAAAGCATGGAAAAATACGTTACTACAACTGGCGCAAATGAAGGATAGTCATTTGCGCATTTTTGGTGCAACCATGATGTTGGTTGGCGCCCTAACATTTAAATACATTCAGTCATGAAAAAATCTGTTGTTGTTGTTTTAGGCACCCAATGGGGTGATGAGGGCAAAGGTAAAATTGTCGATTTATTAACAGAACGCGCCGATGCAGTGATGCGCTACCAAGGTGGGCACAATGCCGGTCACACCCTTATCATCAATGATGAAAAAACCGTCTTACACCTCATTCCTTCAGGCATTTTACGCGAAGGCGTTAAATGTTACATTGGTAATGGTGTGGTGATCGAACCAGCTGCCTTAATCAAAGAAATTAAAAATCTGGAGGCCTCAGGTGTGGATGTTCAATCACGATTGTATCTCTCCAAATCGGCACCAGTCATCATGCCCTATCATATTAAACTGGACCAATTGCGTGAAACCAAAAAAGGCAAAGCAGCTATTGGCACCACTGGCCGCGGTATTGGCCCCAGCTACGAAGATAAGGTGGCACGACGCGGCATTCTGGTGGGTGACTTATTGGATGCTGAGTTATTAAAAGAAAAATTAAGTACGGTGTTGGATTACCATAACTTTGTGATTGAAAATTACCACCAAGCACAACCTTTGGATTTCAATGAGGTTTATAACAACGCCCTGGAGCAAGCAGCCTTTATCAAAAATATGTGTGTGGACGTCACTGATGCATTGCACACACATTTGAATAAAGACCATAAGCTATTGATGGAAGGCGCACAAGGGTCATTATTAGACATTGATCACGGCACCTACCCTTATGTAACATCTTCAAACACCACTTCTGGCAGTGCTTCAACCGGTTCTGGTTTGGGTGCCACACATATAGACTATGTTTTGGGCATTACCAAAGCGTACACAACCCGCGTTGGTGGTGGGCCTTTTCCAACTGAATTATTCGACGAAGATGGTGTAGAATTAGCCAAACGTGGGGTTGAGTTTGGTGCCACCACAGGTCGCCCAAGGCGCTGTGGATGGCTGGATTTAGTGGCTCTTAAGCGAGCAGTTCAAGTCAATGGTGTCAGTGGACTTTGTGTCACTAAAATAGATGTTTTAGATTCTTTCAAAACCATTAAATTATGCACCAGCTACGGCGATCAAAGCTTCCCTGGATCAATCAAAGAATGGACCAACGTCACACCTGAGTACAAAAGCTTTGCCGGGTGGCAATCTTCAACCAGAGGTATGACTGAATTCAACCAATTACCTCAAGCTGCCAAAGTGTTGGTTGATTATATTGCTGAATTCACAGGTGCTCCAATACACATGATTTCAACCGGGCCTGACCGCTGTGAAAATATCTTGTTGGTTGACCCAATGACATGACCAATGGACACTCGGTAACCAATTCTCTGCTTACACGACAAAGCGTTCAACCACTGAATTTGGCCAGTTTTTTAATGGCCAACTTGCGCTTTAAAACCGATAAATGATCCAAAAAAACAATACCTTTCAGGTGATCAAGTTCATGCTGAATACACACGGCCAACAAACCATCAGCTACCAGTTCCTGTTGTTGGCCGGCTAAATCCTGATACTTGACCACAATTTCATTCGCTCTTTTAACTTTTGCATATATTCCGGGAACAGAAAGGCAACCTTCTTCATGAACCTGAACCCCTGTTTTTTCAATAATTTCAGGGTTAATCAGCACCAGTGGCTGATCCTTTTCTTCAGAAACATCGACCACCACCATTTGAACGTGATGATTGACTTGAGTTGCAGCCAAACCAATGCCGGGAGCTGCATACATGGTTTCCAGCATATCAGCTGCCAGTAATTTAATTGAAGCATCGATTGCCTCTATGGGTTTAGCAACGGTTTTCAGCCTCGAATCGGGTAAGGTCAAGATATTCAATTGTGTCATAGGTAAATCTTGTGGTTATTCTGACATCACATCTTATAGTTTAATCAGTCTTTAAGGCAATACTTCGGTAACTATTAATATCAACAAACACATAACTTTTACTTAAAATACCAACACTGTGAGCCCATAACTTGACTCTGATGTTTTGATCAAATTGGCAGAAATAATGGGTGTTTCAAGCTTAAATCACAGCCAGTGGTTGGTTATCCATTAGGTTGATAACGCAAATGTATAGTTTTTCAAACATGTGTGGCATATCAAACAAATTGAGGATAAGGTCTCTGTAAGACACTCTTATTTCGATTTAAACCCCTCCAAAATTAACTTTTTCCCCTCATTTTGCAGTTTGATTCACATTTTTGTTTAAATTTATAATTAAAATGGATAAACTAAAGTTTTAGGAAAATCAAGGGTTTGCCGATGATGTTTAAAAAACAACATTTAATTATAGCGTTACTGATGGGGTTTGTTTTCTCTGCTCTGGCACAAGAAGTGGAGTTGAATCCGTCTCATCCTGATACTTATGTCGTTCAAAAAGGGGATACATTATGGGACATCTCTGCGGTGTTTCTACAGTCTCCTTGGTTGTGGCCTGAGATCTGGCACGCCAACCCACAAATCGAAAACCCTCACTTGATTTACCCTGGCGACCAAATCAATTTGGTTTACCTGAATGGCAAACCTGCCTTAACAGTTAATCGCTCTCACCCAACGGTTAAATTAAGCCCCAAAGTCAGAGCTATTGATAATAACTCTGCCATTGAAACCATTCCACTAAAAGACATTGAACCTTTTTTAAGAAAGCTGAGGGTCTTAAACAAAGAAGACATTGATTTGGCAGCGTATGTGGTTGCCGCTGAGGAAGATCGCAATGTTTCTGTAACGAGTGACCTTATATATGTACGTAATTTAAAAAATGCCCGCCAAGGCGATCGTTTTGCTATTGTTCGCCCAACTGTTGTCTATCGGAAAATCCCTACTGACTACCCTTGGGAAACATCAGATACTCATGAAGTTGAATCTCTCAAATGGCAAAAAACATCAGATTACACCACAACTGCAGTACTTTCAAGGTTCTGGAAAACATACATTGATCGGACTTACTGGGAAAATGTCAAGATCTTAGGGTATGAGGTTGCCGATACTGGAGTTGCCGAGGTCGCCAGAGTAGGTACAGATGACATCACATCAATGCGCATTGTCGATGTTAACACCGAAGTGAAAAAAGGTGACTTAATCCTGCCAATTGATGAATTTAACTTTGATCCTTACTTCCAACCAAGAGCCGCAAACGTTAATGACGAGAATATTCGTATTGTGGCCTTGAACAATGCTTTGTTTGGTAGTGGGCGCAGACAAATTGTTGCCATCAGTAATGGTGCAGAACAAGGCGTATCTGTAGGCGATGTATTTTCTGTACACAGTCCTGAACGCGTTATTCGTGATGAGGTGATCCACCCAAAAAATGACCTCAAAACCTTGTTTAGACCGTCTAAAGCCAAAGTCACTTTACCGATGGAATATGCAGGACACATTATGGTCTTCAAAACCTTTGATAATATCAGTTATGCCATCATAACCGACGGCAATCGTCCAATAAAACTGTATGATTATGTCAAGCTGCCCTAATAAATGACGGAAACAACCAAAGCTGCCTGGCTGCATTTGCTTAATGCGCCAGGGCTGGGCTTTGTTCGAGTAAAGGCTTTACTTGAAACCTACCAATCCATAGAAACAATCCTGGCCCAAAAAAAATTCGCCCCAGATTTAAAAATCCCCGCCAAAGCCGTTAGCTATCTGAAATCAACCAACAACGATGATATTCGGATCGAGCTGGATTGGTTAGAAAAACCAGGAAACGACATCCTCACTCTTGATGACCCACTATATCCTCCACAACTGAAGCAAATCAGTAACCCACCTATCTTGTTGTTTGTCAAAGGCAATCCCAACGCTTTACTGTTACCCCAATTGGCAGTTGTTGGCAGCAGGAATGCCTGTCAAGGCGGGCTTAACAATGCGCAAGCTTTCTGCTATGACTTATCAAAAAAAGGCATTGTCATCACCAGTGGCCTGGCAGCTGGCATAGATGCCACCGCACACCAAGCTGCGCTCGATGCAGGCGGTCAAACTGTGGCGGTCATGGGTACTGGAATCAACACCATATACCCCAAAACCAATCAAGCACTGGCAAAAGTGATAGCAAAGCAAGGTGCAGTACTTTCTGAGTTCCCCTTTAATACACCACCCAGCGCCCACAACTTTCCTCGCAGAAACCGAATCATTGCAGGCCTTTCCCTGGGTACGCTGGTAGTAGAAGCGGCAAAGAAAAGCGGTACCCTAATCACCGCCAGGCTGTCCATGGAAAATAACCGCCCAGTGATGGCAATTCCTGACAGTATCCATAACCCACTGGCTAAAGGTTGCCACTATTTGATAAAACAAGGTGCCAAACTGGTCGAATCAGCACAAGACATTATGGAAGAACTATCGCCTAACATTGAAATGTTATCGGATCAACTCAAGGCATCAATCGATAAACTACCAGCCAAACCTCTTGAAAAGGATAAGAAGACACCCAACATTGAGCTTTCTGAAACTCAACAATACATTTTCAATCAAATTGACTTTAATCCAGTCTCGTTTGATGATATTGTAGGACGAACCAACTTAAGCAGCAGTAACATCGCTTCTGATCTGTTAATTTTGGAACTCTCTGGATTGGTTGAAAAGTTACCAGGTGCTAAATATCGAAAATTATGAATGAAAACATCATCGACGTCTTGGTCTACTTATTTGAAAACTACTTATCCGAACAATCCAACCTAAACGAACATTACACCAAAAACAGCATATACCAGGGCTTGGAACAAGCTGGTTTTAAAACCTGTACCATCGACCATGCACTTGAGTGGCTATTAACCATCAATGATGAGCCACAGCCTAAAATCAATCAAGCTGATGACAGTTTTCGGGTTTACAGCCCCACTGAGATAGAACTTTTGGACCAAGAGGGCATCGACTTCATCAGTTACTTAGAATCCACCGGAATCCTTACCCCAAACACCAGAGAACTGTTACTTAATGGTTTGCTCAATCTAAATACTGACAACATTGATGTGGATGATTTACAATGGCTGGCTTTGATTATTTTATTTTCACAACCGGATGAGGAACAAGCCTTTGCTTCCATGGAAAGTTTGATGTTTGATCCGCCGGTCGATCATGAACATTAAACCATGGCTGAAAACTTACTGATTGTAGAATCACCCGCAAAAGCAAAAACCATTGAAAAATATCTGGGAAACGGCCACAAAGTACTGGCTTCTTATGGCCATGTTCGCGATTTATTGGCCAAAACTGGCGCCGTTATCCCAGAAAATAATTTTGAGTTGAAATACGTTGATGTCGAAAAAAACAAGAAACACATCGACGCCATAGTTAAAGCCGCTAAAAAAGCCAATACCATCTACCTCGCAACGGATTTGGATCGTGAGGGAGAGGCCATTTCCTGGCATGTGGTAGAGATACTTAAAGATCGAAAACTGCTTGAAGGCAAGGACATCAAGCGTGTGGTGTTTTCGGAAATTACCAAGTCAGCCATCCAAGAAGCTGTTGCTAACCCTCGCAAAATTTCAACCGAGTTGGTTGATGCACAACAAGCTCGACGTGCGCTGGATTATCTGGTGGGTTTCAACCTTTCTCCACTTTTATGGAAAAAAGTCCGTCGCGGATTATCTGCGGGGCGGGTACAGTCACCTGCATTGCGGCTAATCGTTCAGCGCGAAGATGAAATTGCCGCGTTTGAAAAAGAAGAATATTGGACCATCCATGGGCAAATGACTTCAGGCAAAGAGGCTTTTGAATCTAACCTCAACATCTATGCGGGTAAAAAACTCAAAAAGTTTGACATCAACAACCAGCAGCTGGCTGATGAAGCGTTGACCCAACTGCGCCAACAAGCTGGCAATAAACTGACTGTTACAGCACTGACACAAAGAGAGCGTAAGCGCAAACCTGCAGCCCCCTTTATTACCTCTACCTTACAACAAGAGGCCGCTCGAAAATTAGGTTTTACTGCACGTAAGACCATGCAAATTGCACAACAATTGTATGAAGGCATGGAAATCAACGGTCAAAGTCAGGGCCTGATTACCTACATGCGAACCGACTCATTGAACTTGGCCAATGATGCCATTGAAGAAATCCGCAATGTGATTGCTCAAAAGTTTGGCGAGCTACAAGTACCCGAACAAGCAAATCATTACAAAAGCAAATCCAAAAATGCACAAGAGGCTCATGAGGCCATTCGAGCTGTATCAGCACAATTAATTCCTGCTGAAATTAAAACGTTTTTAGACCATGATCAGTTCAGGCTGTATGATTTGATTTGGAAAAGAACCTTAGCCAGCCAAATGATCAATGCCACTATTGGTACAGTTTCAGCTGATTTTACTTTTGGTGATGGCCACAACTTACGAGCTTCAGGTTCAACCATTTTGGTCAAAGGTTTTTTGGCAGTTTATGAAGAAGGGTTGGATGACAACAAAACTGATAAAAACAAAGAAAAGCACCTACCCAACCTAAAAAAAGGCGGTGTAGTTGACCTGAAAGAAATCAATGGCGTACAACACTTTACCGAGCCACCTCCGAGGTACTCTGAAGCCACTTTAGTAAAAGCCTTAGAAGAGTTTGGTATTGGCAGGCCTTCAACTTATGCCAGTATTATTTCAACTTTATTGAATCGCGATTATGTCGAACTGGAATCAAAACGATTTATCCCAACGGACGTCGGCAAAGTGGTAGCTAGGTTTTTGGAAGCACATTTCAAAGATTATGTAGACTACGAATTCACTGCCCGATTAGAAGATGCATTGGATGCTGTTTCTCGCGGTGAAAAATCTTGGAAACCACTGATGAAAGACTTTTGGGAGCCTTTCATCAAACTGGTCGAAGAAAAAGAAGAAACAGTCTCACGTGATGAAGCCCAATACAAACGCGAATTAGGAACAGACCCCAAAAGTGGCAAACCCATGTCTGTTCGAATCGGTAAATACGGTACTTTTGTTCAGATCGGTACCCGCGACGACGAAGAAAAACCACAGTTTGCTGGATTACTTCCCGGTCAGAAACTGGACACCATCACTTTTGAAGAAGCTTTGGCATTATTCGACTTGCCTAGGGATTTGGGTGAGACTAAAGAAGGTGAAAAAGTTTCTGCCAACATTGGGCGATTTGGCCCCTATGTTCGCTATGGCAATAAATTTGTAAGCATCAAAAAAGACCAAGGTGACCCTTACACCATCACTTTTGAAGAGGCCTTGGTATTGATTCAAGAAAAGAAAATTGCTGATGCCAATCGCATCATCCAAACCTTTGATGACGGCATCCAGGTACTTAATGGCAGATGGGGTCCTTACGTAACCGATGGTAATAAAAACGGTAAAATATCTAAAGACCAAGACCCCAAAGCACTGACACATGAGCAATGTATCGAAATTTTGGCCAAAGCACCCGAGAAGAAAAAACGTGGTAAAAAGAAAGTAGCGAAGAAAAAAACCACCAAGAAAGCAAGCCAAAAGACCACAAAAAAGAAAGCTACAAAGAAAAAAGCAGCCAAGTAATTATGTCAACTACAGGTCAAACGACTGAAGCTGTCGTGCAAGCAGTTCAAAAATACAATACTGTAAATGGAGCAGCATGGCAATGAAGCTAGAGTTGCGCTCAAGGTTTTACTCGTTGGTTACCACTTTGCTAACGCCTTTGGTTTTAATCAGATTGGCCACCAGGGGTATTAAGACCAAAGCTTATCTACAACGTTGGCATGAACGCTTTGGTTGGTTTCAGTCACCCAAGTTCAAGACTAATTCGATCTGGGTACATGCAGTTTCTGTCGGCGAGGTTAACGCAGCCATTCCACTGATCAAAGCACTGATGGAAAAATACCAAGACCACCGTTTCGTTCTCACCACGATCACACCAACTGGTTCAGACCGGGTTCAACAAATATTTGGTGATCAGGTTTTTCATGTCTATCTGCCTTATGACTTACCCGGCGCCGTGAAAAGGTTCTTACGAAAAACCAAACCGGATTTGGCTGTTATTATGGAGACAGAAATTTGGCCTAATTTGTTCAGGTTTTGCAAAAAACGTGACATTCCAATCGTGGTTGCTAACGCCCGCTTATCAGAAGTTTCAATGAAGGGTTATCGTTGGGTTGAGTCATTGGCAGCTAAGGCATTCAATGACACTGCTTATGTAGCGGCACAAACCATCACGGATGCCAAACGCATGATTCAGTTAGGCTGCTACCCTGAAAAAATATTTGTGGTTGGCTCACTCAAATTCGATATCATCATCGAAGACAGTATCATTCAAAAGGGTGAAGACATCCACGAACACTACCAAAATTCACGCCTGGTATGGATCGCTGCCAGCACCCACCAGGATGACGAAATTGAAGTTTTAGATGCCTATGCTGTTTTGAAACAAAGGCACCCCAAATTGATGTTGGTTATTGTACCCAGACATCCAGAAAGATTCCATAGCACCACCCAGGCCTGTCGCCAAAAAGGCTTCAATACCCAATTACGCAGTGAAAATGGTTTGGTTGATATTGAAGGTGATGTATTCGTAGTGGATACCATGGGCGAGATGCTTGAATTTTATGCCTCATCTGACATTGCCTTTGTCGGTGGCTCAATCGCTAACATTGGTGGCCACAATGTATTAGAAGCAGCCGTTTTTTCACTGCCGGTTTTGGTGGGCCCGAACACCCATAACTTCACCGAAATCACCCAACTACTGAGCGACTGTGGAGGCTCCCAAACCGTGCATGATGCCAATGACATCATTCGCAGCATGGAATACTTGATTGAAAACCAAGAAGCTCGTATTCAAATGGGTCAAGCAGCTCGCCAACTGGTTGAAAAAAACCGTGGTGCAGTACAGTTAACAATGAACCTGATTGAGTCAGCCATGGAACAAAAGCCTTTAAATAACCAATTGAAAGCCAAACATTTCCCCAAGATCCCTTCTTAATTACACCAAGATGAATCAATCTGATCATCAAGATAACACAGTTACAGGTGACAATATGATAACGAAGTCTAACTATTTAATGCATTCTTTTCCTGAGCTACCCCTCAATGATTTATATCAAATTTTACAGTTAAGAGCAGCTGTTTTTATATTTGAACAAAACTGTGCATACCAAGACTTAGATGGTCTAGACCACGGTGCTTTACACCTGTATAAAAAAGCTGACAACGGACAAATAATTGCCTACGCAAGAATACTTCAACCAGAACAATGCAACAATGAACACTGTAGCATTGGCCGTGTGGTTGTTGATCCTGATTTTCGAGAACAACAGTTAGGCCAAGAGTTGATGCGAACCGCAGTTCAAATTTCTCGCAACAGCTTTCCCAATGCGACTCTTAAGATTTCAGCACAAAGCTACCTCACACACTTTTACCAAAATTTAGGTTTCATAAATACGGGATATTTCTATTTGGAAGATGATATTCCACATCAAGAAATGGTTTATCAGTCCTGAATTCTTTCTGGTGTTGTTAACAATCTAAAACTGTGTCGATATTCAAATCGACGTTGAGTATAATCAATGGATATTCATAATGATTTAACCAATGACACATTACATCAGCACCGATTACAATCAAAAAACCATTCCGATTGTGCCCATCTTGAAAGGTACCTATGAAACTTGGCACTCAGCACAGAACGATTACCTTAAAGCTGTTGCCGAACAACATGATTTAGGTAAAAAAGCAGGTAACTTGATTGTTGACCGGAAAGCCGATGGCAGCCTTGCCAAAATATATTTAACTGTCAATGATGACTTGGATCCCTACACTTTCTGTCACGCCCCTAAGGATTTTCCACTGGGTCATTACCACATTGAATGTGACACCGAAGAAGTTATCAAAGCTGTCATACTGGCCTGGGGTTTCGGTAGTTATCGCTTTGACCGATATTTAAAGCCCAAAGAGGCAGCGACCTTAGTGGTTTTGGACACCGCAACTTACCAGTCAGAACTTTCAGCCATCAAAGCAACCTGTTTGGTGCGTGATTTGATCAACACCCCTGCTGACGACATGGGGCCTACTGAGTTATCAGTATTTGCTGAAAAGTTTGCCGAAGACAACCACACCACTTTTACAGAAACTGTTGGTGATGCCTTACTGACTGAAAATTTCCCTTCAATCCATATTGTCGGCCGCGCCAGTCACAAAGCACCTCGCTTGATTGAGCTTAATTGGGGCGATGAAAAACACCCTAAGATTTCATTGGTGGGCAAAGGTGTTTGTTTTGACACCGGCGGTAACAACATGAAATCTGCCCAGTTCATGCGTTGGATGAAGAAAGACATGGGTGGTGGTGCTCATGTGCTGGGCCTGGCTCAAATGATTATTGATCATGGGTTACCGGTTTGTTTACAGGTATTGATACCAACCGTTGAAAACGCCGTTTCAGGCAGTGCCTATCGTCAGGGCGATGTGGCGCAAACCCGCTCTGGACAAACCATAGAAATCGGCCACACCGATGCCGAAGGCCGAGTGATTTTAGCAGATGCTCTTACCTATGCCAGTGAAGGTAAGCCCGAATTAATCATCGACTTTGCTACATTAACTGGTGCAGCAAGAGTGGCAATGGGCCCTACCTTGACACCTGTCTTCAGTAATCGCAAAGACATCAGTGATGGCATCTTTGCCAGTGGCCAATTAACCCATGATGAAACCTGGCCATTACCGTTACAACAAAACTACAACAAATACATTAAATCCAGCATTGCTGACATCACCAATTCAGCAACCTTACCTCAAGGTGGCTGTATCACTGCTGCTTTGTTCCTTGAGCATTTTGTTGATGCTGAAACTCCTTGGGTGCATGTTGACACTTATGGTTGGAACTTTGGAGACCGTACCGGTGGTACCGAAGGTGGTGAAGCACTGGGTATGATTGCTGTGTTTAATTGGTTACAAGGTAAATACAAATCATGAACGAATCCATTAAAAAACTGCATTTTGGACAAGGCCAAGGCGCAGATAAAAGACCCGCTGAAATCTTAGGTCATTTTGCTAACCGCCATGGCTTGATTACCGGTGCTACCGGAACTGGTAAAACCGTAACTTTACAGGTATTGGCAGAAAACTTTTCTGAATTGGGTGTACCCGTATTTATCACTGATATCAAAGGCGATGTTGCTGGATTATCTCAAGCAGGTAAACAAAAAGAGTTTCTGGACAATCGAGCCAAAGAACTGAACATCCAAAACTACCGTTACGAAGGTTCACCCACTATTTTTTGGGACATCTTCAAAAAGTTTGGACACCCCGTCAGAACCACCATTCAAGAAATTGGCCCAATGTATCTATCTCGCCTATTGGAGCTGTCGGATGTACAAGAAGGTGTGATTGCGGTGGCTTTCAAATATGCCGAAGAGAATAGCATGGCTTTATTAGATCTCAAGGATCTGAAGTCATTGTTGCAGTTCATGGGTGAAAACCACAAAGAAATTTCTACCAATTATGGCCGCATAACCAATGCCTCAATAGGTGCCATTCAAAGGCGCTTATTAAACCTGGAATCACAAAGTGCTGATGAGTTATTTGGTGAGCCGGCTTTGGCTCTGGCCGACCTGATGCGTCAAGACATGTCTGGCAAAGGTATAGTGAGCATCATGGAATCGCGTGACTTGATGATGAAACCACAGCTGTATGCGTCATTTCTGCTGTGGTTGATGACAGAATTATTTGAAACCTTGCCTGAAGTTGGAGATTTACCTTTACCTAAATTGGTGTTGTTCTTTGATGAAGCACATTTAATTTTTGAAGATTCACCCAAAGAAGTTCTTAAACGCATCGAACAAGTAGCCAGGCTGATTCGTTCCAAAGGTGTCGGTGTTTATTTTTGTACACAATCACCTGGTGATATACCAGAAGATATCTTGGGACAATTGGGTAATAAAGTTCAACATGCTTTGCGCGCCTATACCCCTAAAGATAAGAAGGTTATCCGTGCTGTTGCAGATTCCTTCCGTCCTAACCCAGAATTTAACACCGCTGATGTGATCACCGAATTGGGCGTTGGCGAAGCACTCGTTTCAACCTTGGAAGAAAAAGGCGCACCATCGGTGGTTGAGCGGGTAAAAATCGCACCACCCAGGTGTCGTATGGGGCCAGCCACCGATGCTGAACGTAAGTTAGTGATGTCGCGTTCTCCAGTGGGTGAAAAATATGATCAAGATTTAGATCGTGAATCAGCCCATGAAAAACTGCTACAACGTAAAAAGGACCTGGCTGAACAAAAAGCCAAAGAACAAGCACGTCTTGAAGCGGAAGCAGAAGCAGCGGAAGCCGCCAAACCCAAACGCCGCCCTGGAAGGCCGCGTGATTCATTTGCTACGAAGTTGGGCAAGTCAATTCAAAGACGGCTCACAACCAAAGCGATCAATGCCATTTGGAAGACCTTATTTGGCCGTCGAAGGTGAGTTAACATGTATAACCAATCCAATTGAGGCAAAAAGTTTCGACTGATGTATATTAAAAACAAAGAAGGTGATATCGATGGTTATCAAGCCCGTATTGGCTGGGCCACCTTTTCACAATCAGGGTTATCAATTTACTACCGCGATCGAAGATTCAGTAGGTTAAAAGGAGGTCATTTTATTGCTAACTATATATTGTGAAAAAACTGGCGATAAGTACTGGATATCCGGCATCAAAAAACGTGGCAACAACACATATCTCAAATCCTGTAGCAATGTAGCAATACACATAGACAAGGATGCCATAGAAGCCTACCAAGCTTTCAAAAAATCTTAAGTGCTGTTTTTAATGATTGAAATCCTGCTACTTGTGGTTCTTGGTCTGATAACTGGCTTTTTTGCAGGCTTGCTTGGCATTGGTGGTGGCGCCATTATGGTACCAGTGCTTACCAGTTATTTTCTGTGGCAACAACATGACCCAAATGTTGTGGTCCATATGGCGCTGGCAACTTCCCTTTCGTGCATTATTTTCAATGCCATCATAAGCATCCACACCCACCAGAAACATCAGGCCATTATTTGGTCAATCACAGCTAAAATTAGCCCTGCGGTTTTGCTGGGTAGTGCCTTGGCAACTTATTTCGTGGTTCAAGTAAAATCTCAGACCATCACATTGATTTTTATGTGCTTGATGATGCTGGTGGCAATACAGATGTTGGTTGATTTTAAGCCGCGAGCGGCACATCCAAAACAGCTTGGTTCCGGAAAGTTGTTGATTGCTGGTTTCGTCATCGGCTGGCTTTCAGCGATGATTGCTATCGGTGGTGGCTCACTGGTTGTACCTTTTCTCAACTGGCATCAAGTGAATATTAAAAAAGCCATCGCCACAGCTGCTAGCATCGGCTTACCAATTGCACTGGCAGGCTCGGTTGTGTTTGTCATGCAGGGCATCAACAACAAAACGCTACCTCCACAGACTATTGGCTATATTTATTGGCCAGCAACCATCGCCATAACGGTCGGGAGTTTGCTTTCAACACCCATTGGAGCCAGATTAACTCATAGGCTACCTGTCAAACTGCTAAAAAGGGTGTTTGCGTTTCTGATCGTCTTACTTGCTGTGCGAATGTATACAACATTTAATGGTTAAATGGGCAGGGCTCAATTTTTAAGTTTACGAAAATTTCACTTATCCACAAAAGCTGTGGATAACTTTGTTAACAACTTTGGTTTTCGCTGGTTTTTATCTTTATAGGGCTGAACACAGAATGCTTTGGTTAAATTTTAACCATTCTTGTTTTATCTTATTTGTCAAACACTTACAAGGCAAACCGAATGTATCAACCGAACGAATTTAGCTAAATTCTTGTTTTGTGACAAACCAATGACCAACTGTGAATAAAAACAAGCATGTCAACAGTTTTTTTTAATATTTGCTCTGGAACAATCTAGAGTAAAACCCAACACCTCTTACCCGATTGTGCTTGATAATATCTAAAACTATTCTCACGCTTTGGTATTTTCTGTAACAACCTGATCTTGTCTCTGCTAATGAGCGCCTGGTTGGTTAGTTTTTTTGAATCTTTAAAACAGGTATAAAATCTGATTGCACCGATGACAGAACTCAGTGCGCTTCATCCCAGTTAGCACCTATGCCATAGTCCACCGCCAGAGGAACATCTAACTTAACCACTGATTCCATAATGCTTTTAATTTTTTTAGCCCACTGTTGTGCTACCTCTTGCTTAACCTCAAAGACCAGTTCATCGTGAACTTGCATGATGACACGAATATCATCAGCACCTTTAACTTCTTTATAAACCGCCAGCATGGCTTTTTTAATGATATCAGCAGCTGTGCCTTGCATGGGTGCGTTGATCGCTGCGCGTTCAGCCCCGGCTCTGACCCGGGCGTTGCGGTTATTGATTTCTGGAAAGTACAACCTTCGCCCAAACAAGGTATCTAAATAACCTTGCTCGGCTGCTTGTGCTTTTACTGAATCAATAAAACCTTTTACTTTAGGATATTGAGCAAAGTACTGCTTCATGTAATTTGATGCTTCTTTGCGAGCAATGTGTAGCTGCTTACTTAGACCAAATGCACTCATGCCATACATGAGTCCAAAGTTGATGGCTTTGGCTGCTCGTCTTTGTTCTGCACTCACTTCATCCAGTGTTGTATCAAAAACTTGCGATGCAGTCTGACTATGCACATCAACACCATCATTGAACGCTTTTAATAAGTTCTCATCCTGAGATAAATGTGCCATAATTCGCAATTCAATTTGTGAATAGTCTGAAGCCATCAACTGCCAACCTTCAGGTGCTATAAAAGCCTTGCGAACTTTTCGCCCTTCCTCGGTACGAATCGGAATGTTTTGTAAGTTTGGATTTGATGATGACAAACGGCCCGTAATTGCAACTGCCTGATGGTAAGAAGTGTGCACCCGACCTGTTTTATTATTAATTTCTAAGGGTAGTTTGTCGGTGTAAGTGCTTTTAAGTTTACTTAAAGAACGGTACTCCAAAATAACTGCAGGCAACTCGTAATCAGTCGATAAGTCTTGTAAAACATCCTCAGCTGTTGATGCTTGACCAGTTGCCGTTTTTTTCAACACCGGAATGCCTTGTTCCTCAAACAAAATAACCTGGAGCTGCTTAGGAGAGCCTAGATTAAATTCCTTACCTGCCAACTCATAAGCTTTGAGTTGTAATTTATTCATGCTCAACTCAAGGTGTCTACTTTGTCTGACCAGTTCAACCCGGTCAATCAACACACCGGTCTGCTCCATGCCCGCCAAAACCTGAACCAATGGCATTTCAAGCTCAGTAAAAACTTTAACTTGATCGGCTTGTTCGAGCTGGCTCCACAGCTCATAATGCAGCTGTAAAGTGATATCAGCATCTTCTGCCGCGTAATGCGTGGCATCATCGATTGACACTTGTGCGAACGGAATCTGTTTAGCGCCTTTACCACAAATCTCTTCGTACTTAACTGTCTTTTTGTTCAGGTACAGCTCAGCCAATGAATCCATATCATGTCTTGATGCCGAAGCATTGAGCACATAAGATTCCAACATGGTATCGAACTTTTGAGCGCTCAAATCAACACCATAATTCGACAACACATTCAAATCATATTTAAAGTGCTGCCCGACTACCTCAACTTGCTGTAGCACAGGTATAACCTCAGCCAGTACCTCACCAAGATTAAGTTGATTGGCTGGTTTTTCATTATCCATACTTACATGGCCAATGGGCACATAAGCAGCATCACCAGCTTCATATGAGAATGACATGCCAATGATATTGGCACCAATTGGATTGAGAGAATCCGTCTCTAAATCAAAAGCCACCAAACCAGCTTGTTTAATTTGTACCAACCACTCCTTTAAGCTCTCCATATCCCTAATGCAGGTATATTCAATCTTTTCAGGTGTTTTTTCATCTTCTGTATCAGTAACTGACAACTCAGCAAAACGCTTCATATTAAATTTGTTGCCAATCTCATTGAGGCTTTTGATGTCCTTGGGTTGTAACTCAAAATCACCTACTTGGTAGCTGACATCACAATCTTTTTTAATCACCACCAGTTCGCGTGACAATTTCAGTTGTTCAATCCCTTCACGCAGATATTCACCCACTTTACCTTTAAAGCCATCTGCATGAATGATGATATTATCCACTGTTTCGTACTCTTGTAACCACTTAACAGCTGTTTTAGGGCCAACTTTATTCACTCCTGGAATGTTGTCAGATGAGTCACCAATCAATGCCAGATAATCAATAATTTGATCAGGCCTGACCCCAAACTTTTCCATCACTCCCGCTTCATCCATGACATAATCGGACATGGTATTAACCAAGGTCACATGTTTTGACACCAGTTGTGCCAAATCCTTGTCACTGGTAGAAACCAGTGTTTCAACACCTAATTTTTCTGCCTTTTTAACCAGCGTCCCAATCACATCATCTGCCTCTACATGTGGGACCTCAAGCATTGGAATGCCCATGGCTTGAATCAAGTCTTTGGTGGGTTGCAATTGCACGCGCAACTCATCCGGCATCGGTGGCCGGTTGGCTTTATATTCTGGATACATATCATGACGAAATGTCTTACCCTTCGCATCAAACACCACCACCATATACTCTGGACCATATTCATCTAGCATTCGTTGCAACATATTAGTCACACCGTACATGACACCCGTTGGGTGCCCTTCTTTACTGGTTAGGCGATTAAGCCCTGGTGAGAAAAATGCTCGAAATAAGTATGAAGAGCCATCAACCAGGTAGAGTGTTTTATTTGCCATTTTTATGCGTTGGGAACCAAAAGAGTGGTTTAAATTGTATCCTTTTTAGTTACGTCTGTAACGCTAAGATATAAGTTTTTTGAATGGCATAAGGCTCAAAAAAACATGACATTGATTCATGCTTAGGCTATGATAAATTGGTATTACTAAAAACAAACAAGGGGAAACTATGAATGCCTTCATCAAAACAATCAGGCTCATTGGGCTATTGGGTTTTTCAATCACTGGACTGACTGAGGTCAACACAACCGTCCAAAATCAACAATTGGAAATGACTGGACTCAACCCAGAGTTTACATACCAACTAAAGATTCAAACACCTGGTGGAGAATTAAAGAGCATTAACTTCAGCGGCAATGCCGGCATTTTAGTTGATGCCAAAGACCTTGATTTGAAAGGCTTTAACGATGGACAATACAAATACGAATTGATGCCAATTGTTGATTTTCGACTTAAAACTGAAAGGGATACAGATTTAACAACTGAAGAACCAGAAAACCAAAACTTAACTTCTCTGAGTGGCACTTTTTCGGTTAAAAACGGTAAATCCGTGGTAGATCAGGATGAAGCAACCAGAGACCAACAAATTAATGATGATTTAATCGTTCTGAACTCACTGTGTGTTGGACAGGATTGTGTCAATGGTGAAAGTTTTGGCTTTGATACCATAAGACTCAAAGAAAACAACCTAAGAATCCGTTTTCAAGACACCAGTGTCTCGGCCAGCTTTCCAAGCAATGACTGGGAATTAACCGCTAATGACAGCAACAACGGCGGTGCCAACAGGTTCTCGATCACTGACATTGATGGCGGCCGCACACCGTTTACCGTTGAAGCAGGTGCCAGAAACAATGCCTTATATATCGACAATGGGGGTAAGATCGGTTTTGGCACGAACAATCCAGTGGTCGAGACTCACGTTGTTGATGGTGACACCCCAACCCTCAGGTTAGAACAAAATGGTTCCAACGGCTGGACACCACAGACATGGGATGTGGCTGGCAATGAAGCAAACTTCTTTGTCAGAGATGTAACCAATGGAAGTAAATTACCATTCAGAATAAGACCAGGTGCACCATCCAGTTCTATTGATATTCAAGCAGATGGTCTTGAATTTTTAAACAACACCGTTGTCTTCGATAATGACAACAGATTTGGTTTTGGAACAAATGACCCAAAAGCTGAATTACACGTTACCAAGCCCACGGGAAATGCAACCATTAGACTGGAAAATCTGGACACGAGTTCGACCTGGAAATTTACTAATAATTCGAATGTGTTTGAGATATCTCAAATCGGTTCAGGAGTCCCTGAATTTACTGTTTCTAATACTGGTGAGATGGAGATTCAGTCGAGTGTAGGTGCGGGAGCCACCAACTTGTCAATGGACAGCAATGGGAACATGACTATACGGGGAGCATTATCACAAAACTCAGATGTTAACACCAAGGAAAACATCACACCAATAGATACAAAAATAATCTTTGATAAATTAATGAGTTTACCTGTTACCATCTGGAACTATGAATTTGATGAAGATAACAATAAGCACTTGGGTCCGATGGCTCAAGACTTCTTCCACACTTTTAACCTAGGTAACAGAGAAGATAAAATCTCAATGATCGACACTGCTGGAGTTACAATCGCCGCATTACAGGAGCTTGGATCTAGGGTTGTTGAAAAAGATAAAGACATCAAAAAACTCAAAGCCAGTAATAAGGAACTGTTAGAAAGAATAGAGAAGTTAGAGCAGCTATTAACTAAGTAAAGACACAGAAACACTGTAATCAAAACACTGGCCTTAATCTGGCCTGTGTTTTGGTCGTGTTTCCAAGACACATTCACCCTTGCCGCCTAAACTTTGATATAAGCTCCAATCAAAATAAGCCATTATCAAGTATCCTCCGTTTTTTAGATTAGCTGCTTGACTCGATTGTAGTAAAGCACCAAAATGACACCTTGTTTTCTCTCATAAGCCATTTCATTAACAATGAAAAGAAGAACCGTTCTAAAATCACCAATTATTTTGGCTTCAACAGCAAGTTTCTTATCCTCGTGCTCTACTGTAAAAGCTCCTGAAAAAACCTACCTATCCGGCTTCATATTTTCAGACGCGCACATTGGTTGGAGAGGAGCTGATCAGCCATCAATTGAAGAACAAAGCCAAGCCATTCAAACCATCAAATCCCAATTCCCAAATATTGACTTGATCTTTGATACCGGTGACCTGCATCATGGTTATTTAAATGAAACAGAAAGAAACATCGCTAGAAATCAATGGCTTACACATTTTATCAGCCCGTTTTCAGAAAAGATGTTTCATTACGTACCTGGAAATCACGAACTGGGAAGAGGACCTTCTGACACAGAACTGGTGGCCTCTCAAATTGGCAGCCAAAATTTAAGGCCTTATTATAGTTTTGACTACAACGGTATTCATTTCATTTCTGTACCACAGCTACTGGATACCATATTGGTCAATCAGGAAACCATTAACTGGCTAAAGCACGATTTACAAATAAACAAAAACAAAACCACAATAATCCTGTCGCATAACAGCATCAAAGACACCACTTACGACAATGGTGAAAATGGCTACCGCACAGTGATTAACAGTCATCAAGTTCTCAGTGTAATCAACAAACACAACAATGTTATTGCTTGGTTGCATGGGCATAATCATCTCTATGAAATAGTAAAAAGAGACCAAAGGTTGTATGTCTCTAATGGTAGGATTGGTGGGTTTAACCCACCTGAAGAATGGGGGCCTTATGGGCATGGTCACTTGGGTGGTATCTATTTTGCCATCAGCAAAAAAGGCCTGGTAGTTAAGTCTTACAGTGCAACCAAAAAAGACTTTTTAGCCAACCTTGGTTTTCCTAATTTATCTGACCAGCTTAATGTAGAAACTACATTTAACCCAGCGGCTCAAATGCATTATTATTATGGTCATGGCAAACTAACTAACAATGTCAAACACCAAATGACCAATCACTTTTTGTCCAAAAGCGATGCCACAGTATTTACCCGGACCATTCAAAGCCCTGTCATGAATGACAACTCAAAATTCAACTTGACCAGCGAGTTGTTTTTCGTTGGCAAGCGGATGAATAAGACCGTGGGTTATCAGATAATACCCAAAACAGTACACAGAAAAACCACAAAACAAGGTTTAAAACTAACCAACCCAACTGATGAAAACCTGGTAGTGAACTTGCCATCACAAAGAACCAACAAATTTAACTATCTAGAAAGAGGTAGCTATTTCAGATGTGAGTCATCAGATCGCTTTGCTGTAAAGCTGAACACCCTACCAGTTAAGGATGAAATTACTGATGGCAAGGTTAAATACAGTTTTCGGGTTCTGGATTCAAAACACAACACCCTATATGAATCTGCAGTCGCTGTCATGGATGGTGATACGCCGGGACACTTTAAGACAACATTTTCTATTCCAGAACTATCTGAGGGCATATCCAAATATTTAAAACTCAGTTTTGTTTTTGAAAACCATCCAAAAAAATTCATCCTGTCCCAACTTGCTTTAGAGAAAGTAACCGAACCCAATGAACCCCAAACCTTGCTTGTCAATTCAAAGGAGTTCAATATATCTGAGAAAAAGAACTTTTCAATTAAGCAAGATGAATTAACCAGCAGCGGTCAAGCTCCTCTGGTTTACAGTGGTGATCGGTCACTTTCCTGTGTAATAAAAATAAAAAATGTTCAGTGGCAGGTAAGAAATGCCGTGGCCACCTATGAAGGTGAAACCATTGATCTGTTAAGTTATCGTCACAAATACCAAATAATAAATGAAGCCACTCTGACACCAACCTCGCCGAGAGACTTTTATGTCAATAAAGTAGTTGATCTCATGCCTGTAAAAATCACCTACAAAAACAATGGGGTTGGTATATCTCTTGAAAAAGTAAACAGCCAATCTGCATTGGTTTTTGTGACACGCCGTAAACCTCAAAAAGTCATTGGCTCTGAAGTGATTGACTACACAAAAAACAGATTAATACTGAAGCCCACCACCAAAAACATAACCATAACTCTCTGAGCCTTAGCTAAAGTAGCTAGTGCTTAATCACTCGGTTTAATTCTGCTTGCACTGTTTCACCTGCGTAATACCTGTTTAACCACTGTGATAAAAGTACCGCTTGTCTGAAAGAACCTAAGTTGGACATATGGGTTAAGTTCTGCCCCTCTATAACCCAATCATCCGGCATCAGTTGGTTCATATCTGCCATCAATCGGCCAGTAAAATAAGTTTCATAAATCCGATGGAGAGACTCTCTCATGGAATCATCAGTAGTAAGTGGAATGACAAAAGCAAAGTTAAATTTGTTAGCTTCTAGCTGATTCGCTGTCATTTGAATGTTATTGTTTTTATAGGGCTTTAACTCTGAAAACGGCGGCTTCTTTTGAATCATATTAGGGGATTGCATGTGCACAAATACAAAACTCTTATCAAAGATATATCGACCACGCCTGAGTCGGTTATTTAAGTTTTTGGTTTTTTTGGCATGATAGTTGGGGGTCACATACTGAGCCAGGTGATCGTTATAAAAACTGAACGAGATAAGTGTTTTTTCTGGCAACCCAAAATAATTCATGATGCTTTTTTCAAATACTTCAAAGTGTCTTTTCTGATTAAAGGCACAAAAAAAGCACCCTTGGTTACCATCATATAAGTCTCTTTGATTTATCAGCTGCTCTAATTCTGGGTTTTCTTGCTCGGTTTGAAATCCCTTGCCCCAAAAAGCATGATTGAAAACAAATAAAATAAGTCCATTCTTTTTAAGCAGTGCATCTGACGTATATGCAATGAAATCAATTAGTTTTTCATTCATGCTTAAAGCTGCATAAGAAAATATTCCAACCTTTTTGTTGGTTATCTGTCTTAGTACCTGTGGCGAAAAACCCATGTACACAGAACTGTCTCCAAATATCAGTACATCATAATTTTTCTCAAGATCATGCAACAAACTGATGTCGTGCGGTGAAAACAAGTCACCGGGCACCAACTGTTTAACCGTGGACAAATTGACATCGTAGCTTCGCTCGAACTGCTCAATTCTTGGTAGTATTGGGTTTTCAAACTGCTTAGACAATATGTCAGTTCCCTGGTTTTGCCTTTGTTTCTGATACGACAAACCAACACTCAACACCACAGAAAATACGACGCCAATGATAAATAACAAATCTTTCATCAGAACTCAAAGTATATAAATGGAATACGCTCTCCACTGAAAAACATGGCGAGGGTGAATAAAGCCCAAGCATAAAAATAAGTAAGTGGTTTAGAATGTTTTTTAAACACCTCTACTGTACCTTTTTCATTGATGGCATAGTATTTAAACTTGTGATCAACATACACTAAAAACAGCATAACTAATATTGGTACCACATAAAACACCGAATCTAATTCAAATTTAAACCAATTCTCCAAATTAAAAACAATACTGTTAATTTGAATGGCAGCATCTGTTTCCAAGCGAAAAAAGCTCCAGGCTATATTGACACTGATGAACGTCAATAGCCAGGCAAACCAACCCAGATTAATACCAATGTATTGTCGATACAGTCTATTGATGATTAATAGAACACCATGAATAAAACCCCAGTACAAAAAGTTTAAAGAAGAACCGTGCCAAATTCCTGAAACGGTAAAGACCAACAAAATATTAAAATATATAAATAACTTACCACTGCGATTTCCTCCCAGCGGAATATAAATATAGTCTCTGAACCATGTAGAAAGACTGATGTGCCACCGGCGCCAAAACTCAGAAATCGAATGTGCAACATACGGAAAATTAAAATTAACGGGAATATTCAAGCCAATCAACAATGAAAAACCAATCGCCATTTCAGAGTATCCGCTGAAATCAGCATATATTTGACCACCAAAGCCTGTCATGGTAAGCGCTGCCGTTACAGCATCCATGTTTTCTATGCCTTGAGATAAATTGTAGTTAACATAAGCCCCTAGATTATCAGCAATGAGTAGCTTTTTTCCCGCACCAGCGGCGATAAATAAAATGCCATAAGGAATGTTTCTTTTAAATTTAAAGCTGTATTTATGGTCAGTGATAAAGCTTGATCTTAAGATAGGTCCAGCAGCTAAATGTGGCCAGTATGAAATCAACAAAACCAACTCAAGAGCCGATAGCTTTTTCCTCTCCTTACCTGTAAACACATCAGCCATGACACCTATTGAAGTGAACACATAAAACGAGATTCCTAATGGTAATAACCAGTTATTAACTGATAAATCCAAACCCAGAGTACTGACTATAAAGCCAGTATATTTAAAGTTCAACAACGGCAAAACGACCAGAATGATGGCTGTTATAAAGAATGGCCTGGCGGTTAATTTATTGTTTTGAAATAACTGAACCCACAGCACTGTGATTACAGTTACATATATAATAACCACCAATGAAGCTGGACTCCACAAACCGAAAAGAACCAGCGAACACAGCGCAATATAAGACAAAATAACATCGATTTCTTTTTGGGCATCAACCAGCCACCGGATCAAGGCCAGCCCTAAATAGAAAAGGGTTATTAAGATTAAAAATGGTGCGCTGGTAAAGTCCATATGCTTTTAGATCATCAAAACCAAATTATTGTGATAAATTAGTCAACACTCCACCACCAAAAACATCAAGTCATCCATTTCCTGTCCATATTGAAACCGGATCTTGCTTAGGTGCGAGCACATTTTTTGTGTAGGTTTTTTGCCATTTATTGTTGCTTGGGTTGTAAGGGGCACCTGTATCAAGTGGTGTCGTGCCAATCCTGCCACCCCAGATAATGACATCCTCACCACTCCATATTATTGAATAATCTCTGCGAGGGCTTGGTGCCAAACTCAAATCAATATCACGCCATACTTCATCGGTCAGTGAGTACATAGCTCCTGAAGAAAACTCACCAGCCCACACAAATAACTCATCACCAGTACATATCGCACCATTAACAGCTCCGGCATGGTCAAGCCCTGTCAAGCTGATTTCGCTCCACACATCACTGACCGGGTCATAACCAGTGCTATCTAAAGAAGTAGATTCACCACTACCGCCTATAACCAACATCTTGCTGCCACACCAAACTGACTGATGACCTGCTCTTGCAGCCGGTGCGTCAGTCAAATTAATATTAATCCATTCATCGTTTTCTAAACTATAACGACCACCTGAGTTTAAACGCCCATCTTGAAACCCGCCCCAAATCAACATTTCTGTTCCTGTCCAAAATGCGTGGTGTCTCGACCTTTGTACTGGTGCATTCTCAAAAGGTAAAGGCACCCAGCTGTCACTGGCTGGGTTATACCGTGCCCCTGATTTATAACCCCCTCCCCAAATAATCATTTCACTACCAGTCCAAACCGCAGAGTGATAAAACCGATGAACAGGCATGTCATTTAACACCCATAATTCATTACCAGCAACAGCTTTTGAATCTGGTTTAAATTGAGAACTTATTCTTGGCAACTTAAAGTTCTTCAATGGTGCGTTAAGGTTTTTTTTAGGAGTAAGCTGCCACTGATGCCTGTTGTTTTTCCACCAATCATCAAACGCTTCCTTTGGCCAGCTGGTTTTCTCAAAGGTGATTGACTGATGATCAAGGAATTTAAGCCGCTCATAAAAAAAAGAGTCCTTGCTCTCCAGTATCGTTGGCTTTTGGTTTGGTTGTTTTGCTATCAGCATGAACTGCTCAAACGCCGCTTTATCTAAAAGCTGAACTTCTCCTGAAAACTTATGCTGCGGTTCTCCTTCCTTGTGTTGTTCATGAAGTTGATAGGTCTTTTCTGATAAAACACCTTCTTCTGTTTGGCCGTGGGTGAGGAGTCTATCCATTTCTAAATTAGCCTTACGGTTGGTTTCCATGTGTTGTTTTTTGCTCCATGCAAATTTATCTCGCAACTTCTTTTTGATAAGATAAGGCCTGGAAACACAATTAGCTATCAATTCAGGATCATCTTTCATCGCATTGAATAATGCCTTAAGACCTGATGGGTCACGAGAATTTTTAGCCATGCGGTTTAAGTCAGCCTGAAGCATTGTGCGAATGATTTTATAACTAAATAATTCTGATAGCGCTCTTTCCATCATCCAACTATCAGTGATCATTTCAGTCACATGCTCTTGACTATACACCTGTGAAAATTTTGGCTTGGTTTGTTTGTTTTCAGTGGGCCAATATTGTTGAGACCACTTATGGCTCAGGTACAGTTGATGACACTTAAGGTAGTAAGACATGTAATCACTTTTTGAGGCATTCTTTTCAGCAAAACCGCTTATGGTGAAAAGCAAAGTGAAAATAAAGCCGAAAAACAACCTATTTCTCTGTACAAAAGTCAGAAATCTCATATAAGGCACACATTTCAAAACCATTAGATTCGATCATTGTATCAAAACAAAGGCCTCAACCAATAAACCTTTTAAGTTACGATAATCGTTAAAATTACAGTTACAATACCATTGAAAGTTAAAGCCAATTTTTACTATGACAAATCAAATACACACTGTTTGCGCATGTTTATTAAGAGATAATTAATACACCATTCTATGAAGCATTATTCAAAAATAAAATTCCAACCTGATTATTGTTGTGCAATATAGAAAAGAAATAGATGGCCTCAGAGCCATTGCTGTTATTCCTGTGGTACTGTTTCACAGTGGCTTAAATTTTTTCAGTGGTGGCTATGTGGGTGTTGATGTTTTTTTTGTGATCAGTGGTTTTTTAATCACCTCCATTATCACCGAAGAAATCAAACAAAAAAAATTTTCTGTTTTAAACTTTTATGAACGCCGCGCCAGAAGAATTTTGCCAGCTTTGTTCTTTGTTCTGCTGATTACCTCAATATTGTCACTGATATTTATGTCATCAGGGTTACTCAAATCATACTCGATGAGTTTAATCAGTGTTATCGGCTTCTTTTCTAATATTTACTTTAGATTTAACAGTGGTTATTTTGCCACCAGGACTGAAGAAGTGCCATTGATACACACATGGAGTCTTTCGGTTGAAGAACAATTTTATTTGCTCTTGCCATTTATGTTGGTTGGCCTTTGGTTTTTAGGCAGAAAAAGCTTAACTGCTGTTTTAATTGTGATTGCACTTTGTTCTCTCATGTGGGCTCAACATTTGGCTACATTAGGTATTCATAAAGCTAACTTTTACCTGATTTACAGCCGTTTTTGGGAATTGTTGGCAGGTGTTATCATAGCTTTGAATTTCCCAAAAAAAGAACTGTTTAATGCGCCAGTTAGACAGGGGCTTGAAGTGCTCGGGTTTTTAATGATTGCATATGCCCTTGTTTTCTATACCGACAAAACGCCTTTCCCTGGTTTTTATACACTTGTTCCCGTTCTGGGTACTGGCTTGATCCTGTTATTCTCAACCAACAGCAGTTTGGTTGGGCGTATTCTTGCCAGTGGTGTACTTGTTCAAATAGGCTTGATTTCATACTCTCTTTACCTGTGGCATCAACCTTTGTTGGCTTTCTTAAAAATGAAATCAATAGGCCATCCAGAAGATGGTTTGGTTTTTGTGGCTATCATGATTTCTGTTGTTATGGCATATTTAAGCTGGAAGTATATTGAACGGCCTTTTCGCAATAAACAAAAACCATTTAACAGGCCTAAGTTTTATAGGCTGCTTTTATCGATGCTCTTGCTATTTGTTGTATTTGGTTCAACCGGGTATTTAAACAATGGACTTCCTCAAAGATTCACCACCACAGACTACTCTGACAGCATAACCAGAAGCCCCATCAGGCAAAAATGCCACACCCAAGGTCATCATTATTTACCACCTGACAAATCATGTGAATACTTTGGCAAAGACGTAAAATGGGCCGCGCTCGGAGACTCACATGTTGTTGAACCAGCTTATGCTTTGGCTAAAAAACTAGAAAAAAATGGTGAAGGCTTACTTCATCTTAGTTTCAGTGCTTGTCCAGCTGCATTGACGGTTGATATCATTAAACCTCCGGGGTGTAAACCCTGGTTCGATGAAGCGATGCAAGTGCTTAAACAGCGAACATCTATAGAAAACGTTGTGCTTAGCTTTAGATACAGTTATCACTTATTTGGAAATCATGTTAAGACATATCCGGAAACTCCAAATGTAAACCCAATAAATAACTTCACACCCGAATATAAAAACAACATGGTTGGTAGTGCTCGCCACAACTACTGGCTTAGTTTAAAGGACACCATTTTAGAACTTAAGCGCCTTAAAAAAAATGTCTTTGTGATTTACCCTATTCCAGAGTTGCCCATTCACATTGAAAAAGTGGTTTCTCCCTTTTCTATTTTTAATCACGAAACTTTAGTGAATCTGGAACATTCCACCACCACAGATTATTATTTCAAAAGGCATCAATATATTTTAGAAAAACTAGATGCTTTACCATATGACGATAAGTTACATGCCATCAAACCATTTGATGTACTTTGTCACGATGGCTTTTGTTCATCTGTTATGGATGGCAAAGCCTTATACATTGATAATAACCACCTGAGCATCCATGGTGCCCAAAAAGTGATAAATACCATAGGTGATCTATTATGAAGCCTTGATTATATCCTCTGAACAATGAACAATTAAAAGCATGAACAATACCTTTAAACATTTAAACTTTTACTATCTGGTTTTTTGTGGAAGTATCCTGCTTCTGGGTATTTATAAGCCAACTTTAAACTGGGATATGGTTGGTTATGCTGCTTCAGCCAAAAACTACGAAATCAACGACCCTGTCAAATTACATAACTTCATCTATACTGAGTTAAAACAAACTGTCACAAAAAGTGACTATGAAAGGTTAACCGGGCTCAACCAAAGGCGCGCTGATATTGCTAATGACCCACAGCTGTTTTATCAACAGCTGCCATTTTTTGATATTCGACCTGTATATAACCTAAGCATACTGTTACTTTCTAAAACTGGGGTTAATATATTTGAAGCAACTTATTTGGTTTCAGCCATTTGTGTGTGTTTAGGGGTTTTTCTCATCTTCATAGGCTTCAGAAATTCAATTGACCCACTTCTGTTATACATCCTTCCTGTGTTTTTGTGTGGAATAGGGCTGCTCTCAATTGCCCAACTCAGCACTCCTGATGGTTTAAGTTTTTTATGTCTGAGCCTTTTTGCTTTTCTTTTTAACCAAAAACGTACCTTCACTGCTTTAGTCTTATTACCATTGTGTGTGTTGGTTCGCACTGATTTGGTCATTTTTGTTTTTTTAACTTTGGTTGCGATACTTTTTTTCCAACCAAAACTTAGGTTTACCAGTTTAATGGTGATGATCGCCACTGTAATTCTCTATTATGGCGTAAACCACTTTTATGACAGTTATCCTTGGAGTACATTGGTTTATGTTTCTTTTCTGCACAGAACCAGTGCTCCTGCTGATGTCAATGTTGTAATTACGGCTGCTGACTACTTAAACATGGCATATAACAGCCTCTGGAAAGCATTAAGAGAGTATCCCTTGATCATCAATATGGGAATCTTTTTACTTAACGCTTGGCTCACTGAAAATGATAAAAAGTCGATTTTCATGAACTGGACTTTCTGGCTGTTTGTGATGATACCTATGCTTTATGTAGTGATACACGTACTGCTTTTCCCTGCTGTATGGAAGCGTTTTTTTATTGGCTTTTATGCAATGAACCTAATTTATTTCTTTATGATGCTCTCAAATAAGCCCGCCGTAAAATGATTTGCGAGCACCCGTTAGAAACTTTACTCAGCTGCTTTCTCAAGTAATAACATCACATGCTTATCAGTTGGTATAGCCATCAGTTGTTCCTTATTTAAGTATTGGTTTTTACTTGGTTGTGACTTTATCCACATGACCTGAAAGCCTTCATTAATGATGTCTTCGACAAATAAAGAAGCTTTGTGATATCTTTTGGCATTAAACTCCATTAAAATTTTCAGCTGAGGATTTTCTCTCCTCACTCTGCAGCTGCCATCCCAAAACATTTTTTCAGCACCTTCGATATCTACTTTAATAAAATCTATCTGCTCTCCTGATTTGATGATGTTATCTAATTTATTGCTCAATACAGGTATTGAACGTTCATCTGCCCTGATCTCTTTTTGTACAGCCAAATGACCATTCATGCCTCTTTCATCAGCATAATTGAACATCATTTCCTTTTCGTCAGCATCCGATATGGCAAGATTATGAGTTACGACCTTATTTCTCAGACCATTTATTTTGATTGTGTTTTTGAGCAGTTGGTAAATATTGGGGTTGGCTTCTATTGAATATACCCTACCGGTTTTATTGCCTACCAACCCTGCCATGAGCAGAGAAAAATAGCCATAATTTGCACCGATATCTATCACCCTCATTCCCGGTTTGACATGTTGTGCGATACATTCAGTGATTTCCATTTCCCAGTAGCCATTCATGAGTAACTGAACGCCCAGGGTTCTGTCCCTGGTATCCACATAGACAAGGAAACGACCTAATACCCTACAAACTGACTGCCAACCTCCCAAATAAGCATTATGACACTTACTGCTTATGGCCCTGATATTTTCATGGCGCCATGCAAATTTTCTCAACCGTCCTAATTTAAATTTGTTTAGATTTCCAAATAGTTCGTTGTTCATCATTTACAGCTCTAGATTATTTAATTAACATTTAAATTCGCCACTGATCTTAGGTGCTAATGGTAACCGATCTCTAAGCCATAAATACTGTTCAGTGCTCTTATCTTGTTCCGTTGTGATGTGATCCAGGAACCCTGGGTGTTGAAACCATTTATGATAATGAATGTGTACAAGCTCATCAAAAGCAATATGATTCACTTGTTCTGAAAGGAATGGCTGAAATGGAATCGGGTAGTTATAAGCAAGAGGTAGTAAACTGAAATTATTGTCATATTTTGCTAAGGTGATTGACAAGGCCAATTGTTCATAAAAACCAAAGTTTGTTCCATCCCTGCCGTAATAATCTGGCTTAATTCCTGAGTTCATCAATGTGATAAAGTCCTGCAACCATTGTTGAAAAAAACCATGCATATTATTCGCTAATACAAAGCCTGAATTAAAATATGGTCTGATCGGTTCAACCCTCACCGTTGTTTCATGGTTAGGTTCTGTCAGAGGAAGCTTGAAATATCGAAATATTTGTTGCCAAAATGGGTCGTTCTTATGCCCGTCTCCCCCACTGCCAACACCAATGTTGTCTACTATTTTTGCGTAAACTGTTTCTCCTGCCAATAATTCAGGTTGAAATGAATTCAGAAAAACAGTGTCACAATCACATAACAGTATGTGCTTATATTCTTTGAAATTTTTCTCAAAGTAATCCGCTGCAAACAATGAGTTGGCTAACGGAAAGTAATCAAAATCAACATTTAAGTCTTCCGTCGAATGGAAAATATTATGTTGTTTAAAATAGGCAGCGGTTTGACTGTTAGGCTTCTTGTCTTTTCGGGGTGAAAACACAAATATATCAAAATCCACCTCTTGATTTGCAAACTTAAATATTGACTCACACAGCAACCGTGCTTGTTGTTCATATATATCCTGCTCTGCGATCATTACAATGGCTAATTGATGCATTTAAATCCTCTGATTCTGTAAATAAAACTGTGTTGTTTCTAACAGGCCTGAATCAATTGATACTTTTGGTTCCCAGCCAAATTCTTCAGCCAGTTTATTGTATTGACAATCATGGCTGTTCGCCGAATGTTCCATTGAATTCACCATAACAATCAACCGCTCAACCTGTTCTTTGCTTTTGCCAGTTAATTTTACATAGCTGTTAATGACTCTATTAACCAATTGTTTATTTGAAAGCAAAGCATTCGAAGAGATGTTGTAAACAGATCCGACCTTACCCGCTCTCAGAATCAATGCCAATGCCGCAGACGTATCCCTGACGTGAACCCAGTTGCGTTGGCAGGCTCCTTGCTGGAACAGATGTATGGGGTGGTTTTTAAAGATGTTATTGATGGTTAAGGGTATCAATTTATCACTGCCTTGGTTCATGCCATAGTTATTTGAACAAATTGCTGACACAACAGGCAAGTTATATGTATTTTTCCAAGCTTCGAATAAATGGAGAGAAGCAGCCTTGGATGCGCTGTATATGGTTTTAGGAAAAATTCGTAAATCGGTGCTAGGCGGATCAAACTCGTATATCTCGTACGACGACACATTCAAAATTTTAAATTGTTCTCTGGCCTTTGCATTCAGTTGTCCAAAATAATCTTTACAATTGTTTAAAAAATTGTAGGAGCTGATGATATTCCCATCAATAAAACGGGTGCTATCTTTTGGTGTATTGGTTGGGTTTTCGCCTACACAATAGACAACTTTTTCTGGTTTTATTGTAGTTAAACATGCGGCAATCTGATCTTGTGACCGTAAATCGCAGATAACATGTTTAATTTGATCACGTCCATGCTTTTGCTGTAACCAAAAGTCTTCTTTGGGGGGGGTGCGTGAACAAAGATATACATCATAACTATTGTGCATAATCAAATCATCGCACAAATGGCTACCTATAAAGCCGGTTCCTCCAAATAGTATAAGTTTTTGCATAGGTTTATTCGCGGCTACGTAAGGTGAATTGTTTTATTGGTTAGTTACTTCTTCCATATTTTAACCACCAAAAGAAATTTGTTAACCCATCTTTGGGTTTCATTATAAGTCATATCATTTCAGATTACTCGCCAATCGGTCATCAAAAGTTTCGCTGACTTTACAGCCATTTACACTAACAGAAACTGACCTAAGACGCCTGAACAAATGGTTTTAACTTGGGCGGTTTCTGATTTCGTGAACGGAGGAAACTCTAGCTCCTCTTGCAAGTGTTTCAGTTGAAACCCTTTGTTCGTTCGCATTTCTTTGTTTTTGGATTCTATTCTACTGCCTCTTAAATATTCATCATCCAGGTTTAATAAAGTTGGTATCGCTTTGGTTTTTTCCTTTATATTTAGCAAAGAAGTGATGTGCCATAAAATACCATTAGGGTCATTGCACAGGTCTTTGTAATTTATAAACAGGTCAACCCGGCTCCGATTATTCAATAGCTGCTTATTAACTTCATTCCACTGATTTGCGCATTGGGTTAACTTATCACTGGAAACCAGATTTTGCCAAGTATGTGGTTTGATTCCCCACCAACCATCCTCTGGGATAACATGACTCTTATGGTATTTTTTTAGCAGTGAATAAACATTCGAAACGGGGGCCCTGTACATGGCAACAATAACCGACTCTGGAAACATACGCTTTAACCAGGGCAATCTAACTGAGTTGTAGGGGTTTTTGCTTAAAATCACAGGGGCATCAACTTCAGCATCCACTATTCTTTGTTGCAATAATTTCTGATCTGTACTCGAAAAGTCTTCTTCATAAAGTGCATGTCCACGTTTTCCGGAGTAGCTCTGAAAAATCTCCCCACACGGTTTATCTACAGGGTTAAATGGTGGATTATCTCCCCAAAAAAACTTGCCTTCAGGTAAAAAAGGATTACTGATAAAATCTTGCTCCATCAAAATTCTATTCAATAAAGATGTACCTGATTTTTGCATTCCTACTATAAACAATAGCTTTTTCATGTTTTTTGGATCATTCCTTTCAATAAATGTAAGCAAAATTAAAATATACCCATATAATTAGCCAATTATATATGAGAACTTTAAAGTTTATGGAAGCTGAAGCGTTTACTCACCGCAGAAATTTGTTGCCTTTATTGGCACGAAAACTAAAAGCTAAAAGTTACTTAGAAATCGGTGTGAAAGGTGGTAAAACATTCCTGCCCATCAGGGTCAGAAAAAAATACGCTGTTGACCCTAATTTTACGATTAAAGCGGCCTATAAAAAAAGTCAAATATGGAAATACCCTTTCAACATGTTTGCCAAATATTTTCCATGCACCAGTGATGAGTTTTTTGAAAAACATTGTGAACACACCATCAAAAAATCCACACTAGATCTCGCTTTTATTGATGGCTTGCACACCTATGAGCAAACATACAAAGACATTGAAAACACCCTCCCACTGTTGAAAAGTAGCGGTGTCATATTGGTTCATGACTGTAGCCCTAAATCCGCTGCCGCTGCTTGCCCAGCAAACTCTATTGATGAGGTCAAAAAAAACCCGCCTCCTGGGTTTGATGGCTTGTGGAGTGGCGATGTTTGGAAAATAATTCCCAGGCTAACCAAAGAACATCCTGAGCTGGATGTATTTGTTATAGATCACGACAGCGGGTTAGGTATCATCAGTAAGTCCAATCTTTTTGATGATGAGCATACCCCTAAATTCGACCAGCTTGATTACAGCATTGATGACATCGATGGCTGGGACTACGATCACATGGATAAGAACAGAAAAAATATCATCAAAACTGTTAACCCAGAGTATCTTAAAACTTACTGCTTATTGTTTAATTGATGGTTTTACCTCTTTCTTACCTGATCAGCATACATCCTTTTAGACACAAAAAAGCCTGTAAACATTACATTCACAGGCTTTCAAATAGTTAACTAAACTTATATTTAAATTAGTTCAAACCAATTGGAGTTTGTCTGCGAGACTCATACTCATCAATTTCAATGTTCAAACCTTCATATGCATTAGCCCAACGTTGAGTGGCTTTAATCAAACCTAAGTTTGTTTGGTCAATGCAGTAGTTATAGTTATTCAGGTCAGTAAACTCAGTATCTGGTGTGGCCAAAGCTGTGTTGTTGTACCAGCCACGAAATACGCCATCAGAAACTCCTGGGCCAGATGCTCTTTTCCATTCCATTTCAACAACGTTAACACCTGGTTGAAGAACCATTTTAAATCTTTTACGTAAATCGAATTGGTTTTCGTCAGCTACGAAGCTGAATAGGATATTTTCACCTGGAGCATCTGGCTCATTAACGATAAAATCATCGCCTTGTAAACGCAGTTGAATAACACCAATACCAGCACAATCAGCACCACCAGCACCTTCTCCACCATTACCTGGCGCTGCTGTGATACATTGAGCATTAAAAAGTTTATTTCGATCTCTGCGCTCCATGGCGCCATTACCTAAAGAACCTGCTGCAGTAACTGCATCAGCATTGAATACGAAGCGCGCTCTGAAAGAAGCCTCACATGCTGGAGTTTGATCCTGTACACGAGCTCTGTCAGCGTTGTCAGCAGTAGAATTAACCACCAACTTACAAGCTGTGCCTTCCAAGCCTGGAGCAGTTACATCCATTTGAGTGGCCACATCTTCACGAACATTATCCCATGCGTTTTGAGCATTTGTAATGTCACAAGTACCACCAGCGAAAGCCGCTCCTGAAAATAACATACTAGTTAATACTAATTTTTTCATTGTTGTCTCCTAAAATTTTTCATTGTTTATAGTTACAACGTACATTGTAATTTATTCGGTCACTTTTTTTAAAATAATTATCAAAGAAACTCCAATTGGCAATTTGAGTCGAGGCAGGAACAAGGCTTCTGCCCCAAATATTTTCTTTAATAGCCCATTGACGAATCGGCTTGTTGGTACATCGTCTGTTGTTCTGTTCTTGAATATTTTAAAAAAACATCGCGTTAATAAAACCACAGGAAATAAGAAAAAATTATAATAAGACATGTATGTGATGGATAATCCTGCGTCTTTAGCTAAGCGTCGTAAATCCTTTTTAGAATATCGTCTATGGTGGTGATGGGTGACATCATGATAGCTCCATAAATATTGGTGTGCTGGCACCGTTATCACAATAGAACCGTTAGCCCCAAGTTTTGATTGGGCTTTTTCTAAAGTTGTCAGGTCGTCTTCAATGTGTTCGATAACATCTAACAGAGCAATCAAATCATATGTTTCAGTAACTTCATCAAGTTTCTCTGGAATACTGCCCTTAATAAATGTTGTTTTTGGGTTTTTCTTTACCGCCAAATCAATTGCCAAAGACTCTTTTTCTATGCCTGTGTAGTCACCCAGGCGGCTTAACATATCGACATTGCCACCTGTTCCAGAACCAATCTCTAAAATCTTTGAGCTTGGCAAACTCAGTCCAGTAATCACCTTCTTGATTATTTTCCTTCTGGCAACATACCACCAAAATGAATTCTCATGAGTGGCCATCGTTTTGTAGGCATCTTTATTCATTCAAACCTTGATCTGATCCTGTTAAGTTCGCTCTCTATGCTTTGATAAAAAGCCTCGGTATTGATACCATTGGGGTAAATGTAAACGCTATACATTCGGTTTTTTAGCTCATATTTTTTAACAGATGACCATTCACCAAAAGTTCTGGCTATTCGTTTTTCATTCAATATCCACTCATCTGAACTTCTGGTTTTCGTGTTGACAATGTGATCAATTTTTCTTTCTTTACCACCTTTCTCCCAAAAAGCATTCGCATCGATCGCATACAACATTGGCAACCCATTATAATGTATCGGCAACAATGTATTGTTACTATTAAGCAATGCATTACCGATCCAATAATCTGATAATCCGTCTTCCTTGATTTCCCCGTTAGCTCTTAAACCATCAAGAAAGCTGATGATGCTATGATGCTGGATATACGGACTTTTATCACTGTAATATTTTACAGTAACAACTATCCCAGCCATGAGGACGGTCAAAATCAAAATATTTAAATTAATTCTTTTCGCAAAGGCATGACCTAAATTGACAAACAACAGCCCTTGACAGAAAAAAATCACATGCGGCATCAGCCTCAACAAGCTTTTATCGACAGCCCAGGCAACAAACATAAAAATAGGGAATATCGATACCACATATACATTGAGCAAGTAAATTGGCTCCGTTTTTTTATACCTTTGTTTAAAAATAAACCAACAAGATAACAACGAAGAGGCAATCAAAATATAAAAAAAGTAGCCGCTTCTGTTCAGTGAAGTCATTTCATAAAACAGCTCATTACCACTCATCCAATCCAAAATACTTTGTTGAAAAAAACTGAATTGATTTCTTAAAAAAATCATCTGATCCAAACTGTTATAGATCAATTGAGTTAACAACAAACCAGCAAAAAGGGAACAGGCCAAAACTCCAAAAATTTTGATAACAATAACTTTTTGGAGCCTGTCTTTTATGAGTATGAAGACACAAACAAAAGCAGCGGGGGCCAATAACATAATGATAAAGTTTATGTTAGAAGATATCACCACACCACCTATCAGAATAAACACAGCGGCAGAGCTGACACTTACTTCTTTGTTTATCAACCACCTGAATAAAATAGCTAAACAGATGATTGCATAAGGGATCATAAATCCATGTATCCCTGGCGAAAACACCAAATAAACCAACACATTCAAGTGTAATAAATTGAGAATTGGCACGGTTAACAACATGATTGATGTGTACAACAAACTCTGTTTTCTTTCAAAGTTCAGTGTATGAAAAAAGAACACCAGAGATAAACCCAGAATTAATGTATTGATCAATATAACCACTCGGCTCCACAGGATCATATCTGTAGTAAACATGTATCCAATCAGACCATACAACCATTCTGGGAATATCCTCATCCCGGGTTGCACGACCAAATGACTGGTTTGATATTCTAAAAGAGCATGTGCATACCGGTAAGGAAAAAGAGAGTCGGCATTTAAGTTTATCCTCAAACAATAGCTGTTTAATATCAGTAATACCAAAGAAAACAGCAGCCAAAAAATTCGTTTGCTCACGTCTTATGCCTCACTTTCATAAAAACAACTCGTACATCAACACTCTTCATTGTTGAAGAGTAGAGCGTTGTTACTGACCTGCGTGTGAGGGTTTCTTCTGAAGTATCGGCCATCACCGATCCTTTCGGGAATGGCATAATATTCAAACCCCAGCTGCCAACAAATATAATTAAAACTAAGTTGATCACGTTTACTGAACTGATAAATTTGATCCCACCATTGGGTCATCAAATCCACTACATCACTGTTGTGATGATCTCTGACTAACGCACCACTGGCAACCAAGCCATTATTGGCTGGGTAGTTGGCCTGTCGGTATTGGTTCATCTGTTTTTCAATTATGTTTTTATTATCTTTCTGTTTCTCAATACAGTTCAAGGCAGCGCTGTATAAACAACCTCTTTTTGCATGGGCATAAACTCCCAATGTCGACTGGTTGATCACTTCTTCAAGTAAATGTTTCATATTGCCGACAATCGATAAACTTCCATCAACCCAAATGCTGTAACGATAATTTGGAAAACACAAATGTGGGTGGGTCTTTAAATACCTGGCTTTTCTGGTGCTCTCAACAACAGGAACATCCATCATTTTGATGTCCCATTTTTCTGATTGCAACCGACCATCATCTGTAAAGCAAACAAAGTCAATGTCCTCATCTTGCTGCACTTGAGGTTCTTTTAAATTATCATAGCCCTCAGTAATGGCTGTATATACAACACAGTTTTTCACTTAATTGGAGCCTCTTTCAAAAGATTAAAAATATGCCGCAAGTCGCTAACCTTCTGTGCCTCAGCCACAGTCCTTTCAATGCTCTTTTCGATGTTTCTAATCGTAGTTGATATGCTTGAATCAGTCACTTTCAGTTGTGGTTGAACCCCTTTGCCAATAAGGTGATGGAGGTAAATATAAAAATATTTTCCATACAGTTTTTTTAATGACATTTCAGATTTTGACCTTTGCTTAACTTTGCTGTCACTCTTGATAACAACATCGCTTTGTTTTTCAACAACAATTTGAGCCTCGTCAACCCGGATATGTTGTAAATACCTACCACTCATCCCGCCAATGTGTATCAAACCACTAACTTCCTGATAATGCCCTTTTTTACCATGACAATACAACAATACACTCAGCAATTTTCCCGTATCAAACATGGTGAAATCAATGGCTAAATCTATCAGCTTTTTTTGCGCCTTGGGGGGAACTTGCTTGATGTCTCTGTATTGCTCAAAACCCACTTTATATTTATCTATTATGGCACTCAGATCATTCCTTTTGTAAATACAAAAGAATGATGTTGCCAGAGGAATTTTCAAATCAGGGCTTACCGTGGTAGCTCCCCCTTTAAACCCTGTATAAACAGCAGCAGCATCATTTTCTACCCTGCCTGCAGAAGAGAACACTTGGTGCTCGCCTATCAGTTGTGCTGGAGACTTGGCCAACGCTTCAAATAAAAAAATGTCCGAATCACAAAAACAAAACAACGGGTGTTCTTCTGAATGAAACAATAAATCTAGCAAAGTCCCATGAGGTATAATAGAATCGCTTTCGAAGTTTATGAAATCCAACCTGTCTGAGCAGTTTGCAATGGCTTCTAACAAAAGTGCTTCTTCTTCACACAATGAGTTTCCAACTAACCTAAATGAGAACGTAGAGTTTAATAGCAATGAAATCAGGGCCACTGATTGGTAGGCCACTGTGTCAGGAATATAAATTATGTTAAATATAGGTTCTTTCATTTCAAGGTTATTAAAAACAAACAAAGAAGTCATTACTTTTGCACATCAAGCGAACCACGTCCAAAAGTTAAGTGCCATCAATGAGTTATCAAACAATAACCCGAGAATCAAATTTTCAATTGTATTTAATTTTGAAGGTGATTTTCAAATTGAAAGCCTGAGGGAGATCATACAAAAAAAACCACCTAATTTACATTTATATTTTCACCCCTCAAACAGAAAAATTGAACCCCATATTTTGCTCTTGCAACACTTAACCAAAAACCAGGGCACACATTATCTTCTAACTGGGCATCAGTTAAATGGTCCCTTGAGTGGTTTTCAGGCAAAAGCACATCAGGGCATACCCATTATTGATATCAACACAAGATACCTCATCAAAAACTACTTACAACAAGGCAAATTAAACCTATTAAGAAAACTAACAACTTAGCACCAATCATGATTAACCAATTTCTCATTTCATTTTGTAACAACAAAAAGTACATTAAAGGTAACACTGGTTATATTGGACTGCTTTCTATAGACGCCAGTACTCAAAAAAGCAGTCTGAAGAACATTTCACTTGACTTACCTGAAGGTTTAAGCGGTAACGGCATTACTGGAATGTGCATGGTAAAAGACCGCTTAGTACTGCTATTACAGAACACTCCATCTATTCTTGTCTATTTAGACAGTAAACTCAACTACAAACACCACAACACCTTGAAAGACATATCAGGTGTACACACCATTATCTCCGATGGCTCTAATCTGTATTTATCTGTAACCAACCAAGACAAGATAGTCAAAATCAACCAAGATCTAAACAGCAACATCGTCTGGAGCAGTGACACAGAAAAAGACACCATTCATTTAAACAGTATCTGTTTGGTTGGAGATGAATTGTATGCCACAGCATTTGGCCCGAAGTCATCTAAACTTTGGTCAAGTGCTCAATCTGGTTATATTTTCAACACCAACACCAATGAAAAACTGCTTACTAACATTTGGCACCCCCATTCATTATTTAACCACCAAAACCAACTTTTTTGTTGTGATTCAACCAACCAAAGGGTTGTTGCCCAGAATGGAAACACCATTTTAGGCAACATCCCCGGCTATGCCAGAGGACTTTTTATAGATGACAGTTATATTGTGTGTGGCAGTTCTTTAGGTCGCCAAGTATCGCACTCAACGGGTGTAAAAATCAGCAATAAGTCAGACTCAGGAATGATGGGAGGCGTATGTGGTATTAATGTTTTTTATAAAGAAACTGAAAACAACCAATTTATCAACCTTGAACACATTGCCACCGAAGTGTTTGAAATTATTAACCTTGATCACTCCAGATAGTTAATGTTTTTTATTGATTTAATGGAAATCCACTGATGCTACATATAGATAAAGCACAACTGCAAACAATAGTCCAAAACACCAACAAAGAAATGCTTTCACAAGTTAGGTCTTTGGTTATCTTTCTTGGGCACGCCCACAGCGGCCACAGCATCATTGGAGCCATTATGGATGCACACCCTGATGTATGTATTTCAAATGAAGTTAACCTGGCCAAATTAATTCGTGATCATGACTTATCAAAAGCCGAGATTGAAGCTGTCCTTTACTACTATTCCCAAAAAAACAATGAAGTGACCGCTTGGCACAACACGGAATATAAATACAACGTCCCAGGTGGCCACCAAGGAGAAACCACTCAACCTCTTGTCATTGGAGATAAAAAAGGTGGAGCCACAACTCGCTTAATCATGAAAAACCCAAATATCTTAGATCGCCTGCTTGACTGTTACCAGAACGAACTGAAAATCATCAATGTGCACAGAAATCCACTGGATATCATTGCTGCGTATGCTTACTACTGGGATGAACCTATTGGCATGAACCACCTTAAAAGGTTCATCGAAAATGATCAAACCAACACCCAACTAAAAAGCAAGATTGATCCAAGCCAATGGCTTGATATCCAACAAAGTCAGTTTATCGAAAACCCTGTTTTAATTATGTCAAAAATTTTTGACTTTATCGGTGTGAATGCTTCTCAAGACAATCTCAGAAACTGGACAAAAATAGTAAAACAAGATGTGGTTGGCAAATCAAAAATAATCGATATTCCAAAAGAACTGATTAGTGCGCTTGATGAGTACATGACACAAACCAAAACATAAAGAAATGTGTCTGGTTTTATTTCACTCCCCTTGGAGCGTATCACTCAAAAACATTAATCAAAACCACTGAAAAAAACCAAGTCAGCTTTTTTTATCACCACAACAGAATTGTTAGCATAAGATGCTGCATAGAAACGACTGACATGATTTTGTTGCTCAACATCTATTGATCTATAACTTATGCCTGCTGCCAAAACCTTGCTTTGAAAAGTGCTTTGGGAGTTAAAGAATATTTGGACCAATTGATCAGCTTCGCTGACAGTAATAATATCTGCCCACCCGTTTTGGTCTATGTCTTTACATTTAACATCCATAATGCCCAATACTGAAGCAGATAAAAGTTGAGGATCAAAACTGTTGTTACCCAGGTTTTCTGCAAGCCATAAACTATTTTCTACAGAAGACGCAAAGACTAAATCCAGACGCTGGTCATTATTGATATCACAAATTGCTGTTGAATTTGGCTTTGTTATCTGGTCTATAATGAGCAACTCATTGAACAACCCCATGCCCCTATTGATAAGCAACTTTACATTATTACCAAAAAAATTAGAAACCAACAAATCTTTATCTGTATTACCGCTGGTGTCACCAGCGGCTATGGCGTAAGCACCATCCATAGAGGTTGAGATGTCTTCTACATCAAACTGATTATTCTCTGATTTACTGAACAGCCTAACAGAATCATCAAGAACAGATGTACCAATAACCTCCAGAATGTCATCATCATTTATATCAACCGCTACACTTCTAGAAGCATTATTGGAGTTACTGGTAATGACATTGGCCTCAAAAAGACCATGTCCATTATTCTCATTAAACCAGAACATATCCCCCCATGCGCTGGCGGAGATGACATCTAGATCATCATCTGAATCAATGTCAGACAATGTCACACTTTGGGCCCCATCAACGCCTTCCTGAAGTACATGAGTCAAATACACACCACCATCTGACTGCTCAGACCAATAAATCGTGTCACCAGTGAATGCAGCGTAAACCACATCCATATCACCGTCGGCATCTACATCTCCTACCTCAACAAAGAATGCACCATCTGGAAAATCTTCCCACACAACTTTTTCAAAATTGGTTATGGATGGGTCATAAAACAAGTTTCGACTCTCAAAAAAAGCCTGTGTCAGGATTTTGGGCTGAGTTCCATTTTCAAAGCTGGCGAAAGAAACTGTGACGTAACCATCTCTGATACTGGCAATAAGCTGTTTAGTTACCTCCATCTGTAGCTCATACACATAAATACTGCCTTGAGCAGCTGAAACAGCAATCAGCTCTAACACGCCGTCGAGATCAACATCTGCACAATGCATTGCATTGGCCCCAGGTAAATCAGAATCTATCAATTTTCCAGAGAACGAATTGTTTTCTTGATTAACGAAAAGCATCGCTTGACTGGCCCCTGTCACACTTGCAACAAAGCTTGGGTAATCGGCGCTGACATCATCACACTTGGCTATGTATCTGATGCCTGTTAATTGGTTGCTAATTAACATTTCCGTAAACGTTGTATCGCCTTCACCATTAAATAACCGGACACTGTTATCTTCTTCTGATGCCACCAAAAAATCTAGGTTTTGGTCATTATTAAAATCTTCTACAATTACCTTTCTTGGTCGCAGGGGTGCTTCTGAAAGGACTGAAGAAATAAACTCACCTTGTTTATTTTGAGTGTGTAACAACACCACATTTTCTTCGAAAGACAAGCTCACCACATCCATCAAGCCATCGTTATTGAAGTCACCTGCTTGAGCATCGGTTGGCAAAAGTATATTTTCAGCTATGGTTTGCCTACGATAACCATAAGGTTCGGCATTTGAATCATGAATGAGAGCGATGATTTCTTGGGTTTCGATTGAAGGAATTAAAAAGTCCACCTCATTATCATTATTAAAATCAGTGGCAGAAACTCGAAAGGCTCCCAAAACATCGGTGCTGATGTAGGCTTGCTCAAACTCTAAACTTCCCTGGTTGATATAAGCTCTTAAATGACCATCTTCAATTGAGACAGAGACTACATCCATTAAACCATCCTTGTTTAAGTCCACTGGAATCGTATCAACTATCCCGACTTGGGATGGGCCATGGATGTTTTCAACCACCCAACCATCAGCCAGCGTTTGTATCTGTGTTTGGCCTGATAACAGCCACAATGAAAGCAAAATTGTGAAAGTAAACTTCATAACATGAAAATAACATGGATTGGCTTAAATTTCTGTGAATTATGAGTTTAATGGTTCGTTTTTAGGAAAGTATCATGTCAGTCGTCCTGTATTTTATTCAAAAAATCAATGGCATCTTGTCTTTCATGAGTTGTTTTCATAGCTGGCAAAGACTTTAAAAAACTTTGACCATAACCTTTGCTGGTGATGCGGCGATCACAAATAACCAATACCCCTTGGTCATTCTCTCCACGGATCAACCGACCAGCTCCTTGCTTCAGCGCAATGATGGCTTTGGGGATTTGTAAGTCATAAAAAGCTTTACCACCGTTTTTGTTGATGTGTTCAATTTTAGCCTTCAAAACCGGATCGCTGGGGTGAGCGAAAGGTAGTTTATCAATAATAACACAACTTAAACTAGTACCTGATACATCAACGCCTTCCCAAAAGCTGGCTGCACCCAGCAGTAAACCGTTACCTGCTCTTCTGAAGTCCTCAAGCATTTGGTTGCGGTCACTTTGACCTTGAACAAAAATTGGCTTATTGAGCTTACCCTTAAAATAGTAGGCAGCCATTTGTAACGAACGATGCGAAGTAAATAAAAAGAAAACACCTCCTTTTGCTTGTTGAACCAAAGGTAAAACATATTCAAACATGCTCGGATTAAACTCAAAATCGTTGGGCTCTGGCAAGCACTTAGGCAACAACAGTAAAGCTTGTTTTTCGTAGTCAAAAGGACTGTCCAATAGCAAGGTCTCTGCATCATTAAAGCCCGTTTGCTTTTGATAGTGTTCAAACTGCTGGTTGACTGTCAAGGTTGCTGAAGTCAGTATCCAACTGGTCTCAAACGCTGTTCTGAATTCGGTCAAAGGATCAGCAATTTCGAGCGGCGATTTATGTAAGGCAAAATACTTTTCACGGGCTTCGAACCAATAAATAAAGTTTGGTTCACTTTGTTGTATCATGTCTTGCAGCAAATCACCCATTGCTGTCAAGCGCAGATAACAGTTTTGCAGACCCGTAGACTGCACCACCAAGGGTTCCAACCCTTCGATTAATAAGTTCATCTGGTGGGCCAACAAATCAAAAGCCTCAATAATTATTTCAGTTTGGAACAAACGATGTGAGCTTTCTCTTTCGGGCATCTGGCTCATTGCGAGCATGGCATCACGCAAAGCACGTTTCATTTGCTCATGCTGTTGAGCAATCGTCGCAAAGGCAGCATCCACCTCACCGGCCTCGGTCATCAAATCATTGAGGATTTCAGTACATTGTCTGGAACTGAATAGGTGGCTAAAGAAGCGGCCAGCTATTTCGGGAATCTGGTGTGATTCATCCAATACCACCACATCGGTTTTTGGTAATAACTCTCCAAAACCACCTTGTTTTATTGCCATATCAGCAAACAATAAATGGTGGTTAATCACCAATAAATCAGCATCAAGAGCCCTGCGTCTGGCTTTATACATAAAACAATCGTTATAGTGGTCGCACTCTGCACCCAAGCAGTTTTCTGGTGTAGAAGTGATGTTGGACACCATCATGCGGTTTTCAATGTATTCTGCCAGTTCTGAAATTTCACCGTGAGCCGTTTGGTGAATCCAGCTCTTGAGCTTTTGAAACAGTGGTTTGTTATCGGCATAGCGACTAACCGGCATCAAAGCTGCTTTGTGGTAACGCTCCAAACACAGGTAATTACTCCGACCTTTGAGCAACCTGACCTTGGGTTTTATCTCCAATAAGTCCAATAACATTGGAATGTCTTTGGTGAAAAGCTGGTCTTGTAGGGTTTTAGTCCCTGTTGAGACAATTATTTTTTGTTGTGACACCAAAGCTGGTAATAAATATGCAAAGGTTTTACCAGTGCCGGTACCCGCTTCAACAATTAAAGCTGATTGTTGTTCAATGGCCTGGGCAATTTTCTCTGCCATTTCAATTTGTTGTGGACGAGATTTGAATGATTCGAACTGTTGTGCGAACAAGCCATCATCACCCAGTAGCTTTTGAAATGCTGACATCAATACTGTGCAGGTTTGGCTGTGGTACAACTGTCAATAGATTCCAACGCCCGTGCCTGTACTTCGACCTGACCCAATAATTCTGCAGCAAGGGCTTGGGTGCGGCGTGAACGCTCGCATAATTCACCTTGATCCGGTCCTTGGTTCACCACCAATGTTGACCAGTACATGGCTTCTTTGTAGGCAGCTTCGACCAGATAAACTTCAGCCAAATGCTGCTGTACCAAAGCCGACCCTGGGCTGATTGACAGTGCCCGCTTCAAAGTCAAAATGGCCTGTGTGGCTTGACCTTGGCTGACCAACTCATCGGATTCCAATAACAACAAACTGACCGCATTGGGAATCATCGGATTAACCTGAATCAAAGAACCATTTTCTGCTGAGGGGTCACGAATCGTCTCATCTACATCAACAACCTTGCGGTTACTGCAGCTGGTGAATAATAAGCATGCCATTAAGGCAGCAAGAAGTGTTTTATTTGTATTGTGGTTTTGCATAAAGCTCAATCATAACTTTTGGCAGAAATTAATCACGCCGTTATTGAATTCAAGGCTTGGTATTAAAACCCCTGTTTGCTTCAAAATCAAGCATGGCTCCTAATACAAGTTTTTAAACAAGTGACCCCATAAAACCAAAGCACCATTGCTGCCTGAGTAGGGCGTGGCCCTGTTATCATCTCGACCAACCCAAACAGTGGCTAAATAGTGGTGATCAAAACCGGCATACCAGCTGTCTTTGCCGGCATTAGTGGTGCCGGTTTTACCAAACAGTGGACCAGATAATTGAAACGTGCTGGTTAATTTTCTGGCCGTGCCTTCTGTCGTTACTTGATGCATGGCTTGGTTGATGCTGTCAATATTCTGAGTGGCTAACTGGTGACTGGTTGACTGTTGAGAGCGACCGAGGATTTTATTGTCCTGATCCGCTACGTATCTGATGGCATTAACGAATTGATTGGCCCCTCTTGATGAAAAAATTCCAAACACATGCTGTACTTCAAATGGTGTCAGCTCAATCGCACCTAAAAACAACGCTGGGTGGCGGTTACGTTGTACCTGTATGCCCATTTGCTTTAAGAAATTAATAAATTTACGTAAAGTGATTTTTAAACCCAGATCAACCGTTGCTTGGTTGCGGGATTGTACCAAAGCTTGGGTGGCTGAAATTGGACCCAGGGCATTACCATCCCAATTCTTGGGTTGCCATATTTTCTGATCATTGGTTGGGACGGTCAGAGGCATGTCTTTAAGTGTTGAGTTCAAATCAAAAGTTGGCAGCAGTTCCAATCCGGACAAATAAACCAAAGGTTTGATTAATGAACCTATTTGCCTTTTAGCAAACAAAGCCCTGTTATATTGAGAGGCCGCTGTTTTGGAACCTGAGACAGCAAGTAACTCACCGCTTTTTGCACCACTGACCAAAATGGCACTCTCTACTTCAGCATCCAACCACTGGCTGGTTTTTCTTGCCGTCTGGGTTGTTTTATATTGTACATAAGGATCCATGGTGGTAAAAATACGCAAACCATCTCGCTTTAAGTCGCCCAGTGAGAATTGTTTTTTAATTTGTTGTCTAACCACATCCATAAAGTCATCGAAGTTGGTTTTCAACTGGCGACTTTTCGATAAGCCCAATGGTGTTTTTTTAGCCAGTTGGTGTTGTTTGGCATTGATCACACCAGTTTCTAACCAGACATCAAGCACCACATCTCGACGTAACAAGGCACGTTTGGTTTGTCGATATGGGTTGTACCAGGAAGGGCCCTTGATGACCCCTATCAACAAAGCTTGGTCAGCCACATTCAGTTGTGACACAGGCTTAGCAAAATAAAACTGTGCAGCCTCTACCACACCATGAACTGCGACCTTACCGTCTTGACCCCAATAAACCTCATTGAAGTAACTTTCGAGAATTTCGGCTTTGGTCATCTTGGTTTCTAAAATGGATGCAGCCAGTGCTTCATGCGCCTTGCGCAGGAAGCTGGTTTGGTGATAACGGAGTTTGTTTTTGACCAACTGCTGGGTGATGGTGCTACCACCTTGAACCACCTCACCAGCCAAGATGTTTTTCACCGCAGCCCTGAGAATACCAAACCAGGAAACACCATGGTGATTTTTGAAATCGCGGTCCTCAACAGCTTGTAAACCTTTGATCATGGTGTCAGGAATCGCATTCAGGACAATCGGCAAACGGTTTTCAAAGTCGCTGGTAAAGAAACGCCCAATGATGTGCGGTTCCAATCGTGCCAACCTGGGTGTCACTGAAACCACTTTGTCGTTTTGAATGGTTAATGATATTTTCTGTGCTGGAGTGCTCAAGTCTGGAAATTGAAAGCCTTTGCTCTGGATAGTGAAGGTGTTGTTATTAAACAAGTACTGGCCGGTTTGTGGGGCACTGGAAGTTGATTGGTAACCTAATAAGTCCAACTCAAACGTCAGCGCTTCCGGTGACAGGTTGAGCCCTTCATACAACTCCAAAGGTCTGGCATAAGCCACAGAGGGTACATCCCACTGATCTTGAACGATGGTGTCGGTGATGTAGTTAATATAGAAATACCAAGGCACAAACAAGCCGGCCATCAGACCAAAGCCAAACAGTATAATCTTTATAAACCAAGCGCGTAACCTTTTGGGTTGGTTTGGGTTTCGTTTTTTTTGAAGCTGTTTCTTTTTCGCCACAGCGGCTTTGATGAAGTTCACAAAAATATATGCCGCATGTTAACATGAGATTAAACCTTTGTGACTACAATGGTGTCTTTCTTAAAACTTAGGAACTGGAACATGAAACTAAAACAACTGATTTTAAGCACAACTTTAATCAGCGGAGCTGTTATGGCAGATACCACATTGATATATAACAACGCAGATGGCCAAGAACACAGCAAAATGTATCTGACTGATGGCATGGCTAAAATGACCAACGACATTGACGTCAGTACGGCTTTGATCTTCAATGCCAAGAACAACTCATTCACCATCCTTAACCACCAAGATAAGAGTTATATGGTTTTTGGTGAAAAAGAAATTGCTGCCTTAGGGGATGTTGCCGCCATGGTTGATCGCATGGTAGAAGAGCAGTTGGCTCAAATGCCTGAATCACAGCGGGCACAAATGCGCGGTATGATTAAGTCAATGATGCAAAAACAAATGCCCAAACAGGCTGTAGCACCCGAGTACGAATTAAGCGGCAAAGCCAAATCTTACAATGGTTTTGAATGTCAAGAAGCGGTCAAATTAGTTGATGGCAAAAAATCAGGTTCTTTTTGCGTGGCTGACTACCAAAAACTTGGTGTTAAGGCCGATGAGTATGCAAGCATCAATAAGTTCATGAAAGTGGCAGAAAAACTGGCTTCACAGTTTGGCCACGATCAGAGTATGAATTTCGATTCTTTGGGTCAAAAGCTTCCTGTTTATTATGACATGGGTGATCAAAAGGGGTATTTAACTCACGTTGACAACAAAGACCTGGACTCCAGTGTGTTTCAAGTTCCCTCAGGCTATAAAAAAGAGTCGCTACCTAAAGAACTGTTTCAATAAACAAAGGCAAATGACAACACATGAAAGCCTCGCTACCTGGCGGGGCTTTTTGGTTATCCAGTTTTTTTAAACAACTCAAGGGCATGAATTTTGGTAGAATGCGCGGATGTTTAAATTTGTTCACAAGGTATTCTATAATTGCACCGAAAACAAGCGTGACGGGTATGAGTTTTTCAGCACCTGTGATTCATTTAATCAAACCCTCAAAGCACAGCTTCGTGCTGAAATTCAAGATGACGACCCAATCATTGTTATCAACAACAAAGCACAACTGCCTCCTCATTGGCAGGCCAGGTTGTTACAACCCTTTCTGGAAAACCAAACCACTCAATGCACCAGTGCGCTGAATACCTCAGATTATCAATTATCACCCATCACTCATGATTTCAGAGGTTCTTTAACAGATTTAGACAACACCATTTATTTGTTACAAGAACCTAAGTATTTTCAGTCCAACAGCCTTAATCCGCATTGTTTTGCCATTAAAAACATTAATTGTCTGGATCTAGAACTTGAGCGATATGCGGTTAATAATCTGGTGGTCGATGAAGCTTTAAACGGTGAAAAAATTGTCGCCCCTACTTTTCCTGATATTGGTGATCAGCATCCTTTGCCAGCACACCCTTTGGCAACATTGCACCTAAAACTTGAAACAGTTGACATATCCCCTAAAAAACTCAGTTACCCAATATTTGATAAAAAACCCGTTGCATTGCATGTGGTCATGGATTGGGGCGGTGGTGTGCACCAATGGGTCAACGACTTTATACAAAACCATTCAGAACTGAATCATTTGGTGTTACTCAGTCATGGTGAGTTTTACCGCCAACAACACGGTGAACAATACACTTTGCATTGGCAGGGCACCGGTGGCTTGTGCTTAGACCAGTTTCATTTGGCTGCCCCCATCAGCAGTACCACCATACATCACACTCAATATCAAAGTATATTAAGCTCCCTAGAAAAACGGTGGGGGGTAAAACTCATGGTGATCTCTTCATTAATTGGACATGCCATGGATTGTTTAAACACTGGCTTGCCAACCTTGCGGGTTTTGCATGATTATTTTCCACATTGGCCACTGTTAAATGCCCAGTTAGACACTGATGTCGTCAGCAAGCAAGACATTGATAGCGCTTTGGAAGCTTCACTCAACGAGCCATTTGGTCAAATCAATGCCACACAATTGGAGCAGTGGCAAACCAAGCAAGCTGAACTGTTGGCTCAAAATAATATAAGCATTGTTGCTCCTGATGTTTCTGTGAAAGAGAATTTGCTCAAGCTTCCAAGAGCTGAAGTTTTTGCCAAAACAACCATCATCCCCCATGCTGCCAAGACGCTTGAAGCGATTGATTACAAAGCCTCTGCCAACCCATTTACTGTGTTGGTGCTGGGTAGAATCAGCCAACCCAAAGGACAGGATCTAATTAAGGAATGCATTGAGTTTTTTCATGACAACAGTGGTTTTCGTTTCGTGCTGTTGGGTGCTGGCGTCAATGGCAAATGCTTTGAGGCATATTCAAACACAGATGTCATGAAGAATTATGACATCCAAGAACTCACCCAAATTTTAAACACGGTCTCACCACAGTTGGCCTTATTGGCTTCGGAAACTTCGGAAACCTTCAGCTACACCTTGAGTGAGCTACAAATGAGTGGTATTCCTGTTGTGGCAACCAACAGAGGAGCCTTTCGCAATAGGATTTTAAATGGCAAAACCGGCCTATTGGTCGAACCAAAAACCAAATTAATTACCCAACAAATTTTAAGTTTAAAAGAAAAACCTGAGCAGCTCAAGCAACTTCACCGAGCTGCCCTCACAACCAAACAAACAACCAGAGAAGAAAACAAATCCCTTTATCAAAAACTGTTTAAATTTGATAAACTGGACAATAAATACACCACCAACGGCTTGTTGTCACCTCTCCCAGTAGTAAAACACTTACAAACAGCTAAGGCTAACAATGCCATATTGAGAACAGAAGTTCGTGCAACAACCGTTGACCTTAAAGAAAAAACAGCTTGGGCTAAGGAATTAACCTCACAAGTTCAGCATTTAGAAAAAAACCTTGAGTTAGAGCGCCATGAAGTTAAACACCTCAAGACCAGCTTTCATTCACAAGCCCAGCAGTACAATGAAAAAATAACCGAACTTGGAGTGCAGAACTCTGAAATTCAAAGCCACCTCGAAAAACTAAACAGTGAAATTGTGGCTTTGCATCAAATCCGTGACCAGCTTGCAACCCAAAAAACCCAATTAGCAACAGATAAAGAAAAAGTTGAAACCAATTTAAAAAAAGCACAACACGGCCTCGAAGTGGCTTTAAACCAAATAGAACAAATGAAAAACAGCCGCTCATGGCGCTTCACCAAACCATTGCGTCGTTTTACAACCTACACCAGACACAAAAGAAATGCCCTGCGCTTTCGTTACTCACAAATTAAAGGTTTACCTAAAAGGGTGGTCAACAGCTTGCGCTCCAGGGGCTTTAAACAAACGGTTCTAATCGCTAAAAACAAACTGAAGAAACCCGAAGTATCTGAGGCTCCTCAGGCACATGAGGTGGTCGATGTGTTTGATGCCATCACAATACCAAAGCATGCCCAGCCCAAGGCCAGCATCATCATTCCTGTGTTTAACCAGTTCAAGCACACTTATCATTGTCTTGAGTCGATAGCCCGATTGGCTGATGAAACACCGTTTGAAGTGATCGTTATTGATGACTGCTCAAATGATGAAACCGAACAGGCAATCAAAAACATCTCAGGTATCAATTATCATCGACAAGCCGAAAATGGTGGTTTTATTGAGTCCTGTAATACTGGTGCCAGTATGGCAAAAAGCGAGTTTTTGGTGTTTCTCAACAACGACACAGAAGTACTCAATGGTTGGTTAGATAACTTAATCCAAACCTTTGCTACCCAATCTGAAGCCGGCTTGGTTGGTAGCCAGCTGCTGTATCCTGATGGCAGGCTACAAGAAGCTGGAGGCATCGTGTTCAATGATGGTTCTGGCTGGAACTATGGCCGCCTAGAGAACCCAGAAGTTCCTGAATATCAGCATTTACGTGAAGTCACTTACATCAGCGGCGCCAGCATCATGGTTCGAAAAGAACTGTTTGAACATTTGGGTCAATTTGATCAGCGTTATAAGCCGGCTTATTATGAAGATACCGATTTGGCATTTGCAGTACGCAAAGCTGGCCTGAAAGTATATTATCAGCCATTGAGCAAAGTGATACATTTTGAAGGTATTTCTTCAGGTACTGATTTATCCTCTGGTACAAAAAAATACCAGGTTATTAACCAACAAAAGTTCTTAGACAAGTGGCAACAGGAACTTCAACAACAACCGGCACCTGGTTCTGATATTGAACTGGCACGTTTTCAAAACAAACCTTCACGGGTGTTGATTTTCGATGCCTGTACACCAACACCAGATCAAGACTCAGGTTCTTTGCGGATGTTGAACCTGATGAAAATTTTCATCGAGCTTGGCCATCAAGTCAGTTTTGTTCCAGAAAACATGGCTCATTTTGAACACTACACCCATGATTTACAAAAATTAGGTATCAATTGTGTTTATGCCCCTAAGTACAGCTCACCAGTTGAATACTTAAAAGCCAAGGGTGGTTATTATGACATCATCATCCTCAGCCGCTATTATGTCGCTGAACCTTTGATGCCAATACTTCAATCTTACTGTACAGACGCCAAAGTTTGGTTTGATACCGTCGACTTACACTACCTGCGTGAAACCCGCATGGCTGAATTAGAAAGCGATGGTGCTGCACTCAAAGCTGCTGAAAAAACCAAAATCAAGGAACTACAGATTGCTGAAGGCTGTGACCTGACTCTGGTGGTTAGCCCATATGAACAACAAGTTCTGGCCGAAGAAAAGCCTGCTTTGAATGTTGCTGTTTTATCAAACATACATGAAATCCACGGTGGTCATGCTGGTTATGCGAACAGTAAAGATTTATTGTTCATTGGTGGCTATCAACACACACCAAATGTTGACGGTCTGATGTGGTTTGTGGAAGAGGCTTTTCCACAAATCATAAACGCCCTCCCGGACATTAAACTACATGTGGTAGGCTCAAAAGCACCACCACAAATCGTCGCACTGGGTGATCATCCAAACATAGTGTTTCATGGCTTTGTAGAAGACATTGAACCGATGATGCGTAATGTTCGAATAGCAGTGGCACCACTTCGATTTGGTGCAGGTGTCAAAGGCAAAGTCAACATGAGCATGAGCTATGGCCAACCAGTGGTTGGTACTAAAGTTGCAGTGGAAGGTATGTATACTGAACACCGAAAAGACGTGATTATGGCAGATGATGCCGAGACATTCGCCGAAGAGGTCATAGCGCTTTACCAAAATGCACCTCTTTGGCATCAGGTATCCCAAGGTGGTATTGATAATGTCAAAAAATGGTTTTCATTCAATGCTGCAAAAAATGTCATTACCAAGCTAGTTTCACCATAAAACAATGCTCTTTTCTTCACCAAATACAATGATTTGGGCATTATTTTTCAATTTGTGATTAAAAAACACTATCGAGTACATTGATATTTAGCTACAATCTTAAATTTAGAGAGGTAAATATGTGGATACGTTCCACATAATCAGCGGTTTTAATAGGGCCTTAATAACTGTTGATTGAGCGATAAGGAGTAAATGTGAATGGGTCATTTAAAGAGTAAAACATTATTGACTTGTATATCAGCTTTGTTGATGTTGTTACTGGCATGGATAGAAACCAGCCAATTTCAAATCAGTATGCTTTTGTTCTTATTAACCCTCGCTGCCGGTTATGCTTTCTCACTTCCCATTATCAGCAATCGCTTTGACCAAGTTTTTGCCAACCAAGTACGTTGGGTCATTCCTACAATTGCCAGTGTATGGCTGGCTTTAAGCTTCTGGATGGCCGACCAAACCCACGCAGCATTAATGACCGTGCTGTTATTGTCCTGGCTCACAAGCTTGTTACTTTTTGCCGAATTGGGTTTGAAAAAAATCGCTATCAGTATGGCTTTACCAGGTTTGAGCTTTATTGTTCTTTTGTTACTTGAGCCTAGCCAGCAACTGGGGCTGTCAAGCCCTTTGCTGTATGCTTGCATCACTTTGCTGATTCTCGCTTTTTTTCTTGCTGCCGCTAAAGTTTTTCTGGTTTTAGAAGAACCCCCTCAAAAGAAGAAAAATAACGACCCATTACCCGCCAGCCTTGCCAAACAGATAAAGAAAGCAGAAGATGCCGCCTATGAAGCTAATGTGCTGAAGGAGCAAATCAAAAAACTGAAAGTTGATTTATCTGCCGCAGAGATGGCCAAAATGGAATTTTTGGCGACCATGAGCCATGAAATACGGACACCACTGAATGGTATAGTGCCCTTAATTGACATAGTCATGGATACGGAACTCAATGCCTTTCAAAAAGATTATTTAACGACCGCTTACACTTCTGCCACCCAAATGCAAAAGTTGATTGATGATTTGTTAGATTATTCTAAAGTTGAAGCTGGCAAACTAACCACAGAGATCACTGGCCTTAAGGTTAGAAAAGTGGTTGAAGAAGTTATGGACAGCCTCAGCTCATCCGCAGAAAGAAAAGGCCTGGATATTTCTGTGAACATAGATGATCAGATCAGCCCATTGCTTCGTGGCGATCCTATTCGCATCAGACAGGTGCTCACCAATATACTGTCTAACGCCATTAAGTTTTCAGATCATGGAAAGATTGTGGTTGATGTGAAAAAAATTAAAAACTTCAGCACCAAAGAGCTGGTGCGCTTTTCTGTAAAAGACCAGGGCATAGGTATTTCACCAGACCAAACCGAGAAATTATTCAACGCTTTCACCCAAGGCGATACATCTTCTACCAGAAAGTTTGGTGGTACTGGCTTGGGCTTGGCCATCAGTAAAAAGATTGTTGAGTTGTTGAAAGGTCAAATGGGTGTTGAATCTAAACAAGGGGTCGGCAGTACCTTTTGGTTTGAAATCCCTTTAGGCAAATCTGCCGGTGATGCCATTCACGGCGGCACCGAAATCCACCAACATCAAGCCATCTTACTGAACACCAGCCCTGTTTTGTTTAAGCGGATTCAGGCAGGACTGGAGAAAGCTGCATTACCAGTGCAAACATCTTTGAATTACCAACATGCGCTCTCACGAATACAAGCCGCTCGAGGTATCCAGGATGGCAAAACCTCCCTCCTGTTTGTTGATTTTGATACCAACGCCAAAGTATTCAGACAAATGCTGCTCTTGGTAGAAAAAGGTGAGCTGGACGATGTGTGGGTTTGTGCCATAACCACTGGGGGTCACATTGCTGGTGTTAAACAATTCAAAAACATTCAGATCATGCACCCAGACAAAGACATTGAGCTGGTCATTGGTGAGTTTGAAAGGCGTTTTTATCCCGAAGAGGTTCTGGAGCTTGACGAGGAACAAGCAGTCAATGACGAATCCTATGACCGTGATGGTGATGACGATACCAATGAAGATGGCGACCAGGAGCATGAAGTCGATCAAGGTCTCTCTGATATATCTGATACCATTTTATTGGTCGAAGACAATGAGGTGAACCTCAAAGTCGCACAGAAGTTGATTGATTACATTGGCTTTCCTTTTGATGTCGCTGAAAATGGCATGATCGCACTCAACAAAGCCAAGAAAACCCGTTACCGACTGATATTGATGGATTGCCAGATGCCGGTTATGGATGGCTACTTCTGTACCAAGAGAATTCGTAAATACGAAAAAAACAACAAGCTCAATCACACGCCCATTATTGCCATGACTGCCAATGCCATGTTGGGCGATAAAGAAAAATGCCTCGATGCAGGTATGGACGACTACATGTCCAAACCCTTGAACCGTTATATATTGGAAAAAACTTTGAAAAAGTGGGATCCATTGGCGGCTCAAAAAAAAACGATCAAATCAGCGAAACTGACAACCAACAAAGCTGAAAATAATGTACCAGAAATTAATGCCAAATGGCTGAACATTAAATCGTTGGCAGAAATTCAGTCGTTTATGGGCGACGAAACCAATTCTCTGTTGGACTTGTTCCAACAAGAGTCACCTAATATGTTGAACCAGCTCAACACCTTTACCGAAACCCAAGACTTCAGCGAAGCCAGACAAATTGCACATACCCTTAAATCAACCGGTGCCAACATCGGTGCCAGTGGATTCAGTCACTACTGCAAACAAGTCGAAGCAGCAGCCATTGAAGAAAACGCAGCTGTCGTACTGAAGAATATTCAAAACGCTCGCAAAGCTTACGTCTTGACGGTAAAGGAAATTAAAAAGTATCAGGAACATAAAAACACGAACGAATCCTAAATCGATGACATCAAATGCACCCCTACAATGTTGTTGTGGACGCCATGTCATTCAGCTCCCGTTCAGATAAGCGCACCTTTATCGCAGTCTTACCATCGAAAGACCATCTTCTATTGATTCTCATTCTCAGCCATAGTAAATTACCCTGCCTTTGACCAAAAACGAACCCATGAAGCATTGTATTTTACTGTTGTTTTTTGCTAACCATGCCTTAGCCCAGGACGGTATGGAAGAACTGGATGACCAAGACATTGAATCGCTGGCACCACTACAAGTAACTGCCAGTAAAACCGCGACTTCAACCAACGACTCTGCCACCGCAGTCTCAGTAGTAACCCGTGATGAAATAAAAAACAAACCCAATACGTTATTACCCGACTTATTGCGCCAGGAGTCTGGTGTTTACATACAGCAAACCACTCCGGGACAAGCCATACCCATTATCCGCGGTTTAAAAGGTTCGCAAAACGTCCATTTGGTTGATGGTATGCGTTTAAACACAGCTTTTTTCCGCAATGCACCCAACCAGTATCTGGCATTGGTTGATTCATTCATGACTTCTCAGATTGAAGTGGTACGTGGCCCATCATCAGTTTTATATGGTGGCGATGCACTTGGTGGCGTGGTCAACGTCCTTACCCACACCCCAGAGTTTTTTACCAATGAGTGGGACATCACTGGCCAGATATATACTTCCTGGGATTCTGCTGATGAAAAATGGATATCACATGCAGGTCTTGATTTTGGAAACAATAAAGTCGCTTCAACCATAGGCATCAGTTATCAAGATATAGGACAAAGAACCACCGGTTCTGGTCAAACCATTCCCTTCACTGCTTATACTTCACGCTCTATAAACAACAAGTGGGTTTTCAACACATCAGATACATCTAACTGGATCTTTGATATCCAATACACTCACCAGCCATCAACACCTCGTGTAGATAACTTGGTAGCTGGTTTTGGTGAAACCGAGCCTGAGTCTCGTATTTTTGAATTCCAACCCAATGAAAGGTTATTTTCACATTTAAAATACACCACCGCCAATGCCACTAACTGGTATGACATGGCTAACTTTCATGTGGCTTACCAAAAAATCACAGACAATCGATTCAGCCAACCACTATCAGGTAGTCGTACTGATACCGAACAAAACAACAGTGAACTGTTGAGCTTACAGGCTGATTGGAACAAAGCACTGAATGACACCAACCTGTTGGTATATGGTTTTGACACCTTTGTTGACACCATTTCAAGCGCCAGACAACGGGTGCTGGCTGATGGCACCAATGTTCCCAGAAACCCAAGATATCCAGATCAATCAAAGATGCAACAAATAGCCATTTACGCTGACTGGCATCAATATTTGGGTGATCATGAACTGACTCTGGGAGGGCGTTTCAGTGATTATGACATTGACTTGAATAGCCCACAAATCAGTAATGACCAACTCAACCTCACTGATTTCACCTGGCATGTGAGCTGGTTATATAAAATCAATGACGCTGATCGCGTTTTTGCCAACGTGGGACGCGGCTTCAGGCCACCCAACATTTTTGACCTGGGCCAGGTTGGTGAACGCTCCGGCAACCGCTTCAATGTCATCAACCCAAGTTTAGACCCTGAGTCGGTGCTGTCTTTTGATTTAGGTTTTAAACATGCTGGCAATGGCTGGCAGGCTGAAATTGTTGCCTTTGTATCCAGATACCAAGACGTGATCGCTTCGGTTGAAACTGGAGAAGTCACCAACGATGGTCGCAATGTTGTGCAATCACAAAACATCAACGAAGTTGACATTTACGGCATAGAATCTGAATTAAATTATTATTTTGACAACGGTGGCCTCTTATTTGTTAATGTGACCCACACCCATGGCACCGAAGAAACTGACGGTAACGAGGGGCCTGCCGACAGAATTCCACCCACTTTCGGGGTGATTGGTTATCAACAAGACATCAGTGCCAAGTGGAACCTCCGATCACAGGTTCGTTTTGCAGAAACTCAAGATCGATTAAGTGCCCGAGATTTACGCGATGCTCGTCTCAATCCATTTGGCACAGGTGGCTTTGTGGTATATGATACCCACTTTACTTGGCGCCCAGCCATTAACAGCCAAATTCGACTGGGGGTTGAGAATATTTTTGATAAAAAATACCGCGAACATGCTTCAGGTTTAGACGCACCTGGCAGAAATTATCATGCTTCGTTTTATTATGATTTTTAAGGGTTAAATCATGCTCATTTTTGACAAATCCATGCCTGGCAGAAATGCCACTGCACAATCTCCTGACGAAGTCGATGTCCGTCATTTAATTCCTCAACAATTCCAGCGTGGCAGCCGTTTAGGAATGCCACAAGCCAGCGAATTAGATGTGGTAAGACACTACACAAAACTGAGTCAAAAGAATTTTTCCATCGATACCAACTTTTATCCGCTTGGCTCATGCACCATGAAATACAACCCAAGGGCTTGTAATTCTTTGGCCATGAAAGATGAGTTTTTGGCCAGACACCCATTGGCCCACGCCAGGTTGTCACAAGGCTATTTGGCCTGTATGTTTCACTTACAGCAAATCTTACAATCCGTGACCAATATGAAGGGTGTTTCACTGACCCCAATGGCTGGTGCACAAGGTGAGTTTTCCGGGGTGGCGATGATCAAAGCCTATCACGATGATCGTCAAGACTTTGAACGACGAGAAATCATTGTTCCAGATGCAGCACATGGAACCAACCCAGCCACCGCCATCATGTGTGGCTATAAGGTCAAAGAGATTCGTACCGATGAAGATGGTAATGTTGATTTAGATGCCTTGGATGCCGTACTGGGACCACAAACTGCAGGCATCATGCTCACCAACCCTTCAACTTTAGGCGTGTTTGAAAGTAAAATCAAAGTCATCGCTGAGAAAGTCCATGCTGCAGGCGGGTTGTTGTATTACGACGGGGCCAATTTGAATGCCATTTTAGGTAAAACCAATCCCGGCATAATGGGTTTTGATGTGATCCACATGAACCTCCACAAAACCTTCTCGACACCACATGGTGGTGGTGGACCTGGTTCCGGGGCCATTGGTGTCAGTGAGCGTTTGTTACCTTTTATGCCAGTTCCCTACGTTGGCAAGAGGGGTGATGAGTATCATTTTGTTACCGCAAAAGAAGCGCCCAAAACCATAGGCCAACTCTCAGCTTTTGCTGGCAATGCAGGGGTAAACCTCCGTGCCTATGTTTATGCTTTACTCAATGGAAAACAAGGGATGCAACGCATTTCCGAATTCGCAACCTTGAATGCCAACTACCTGATGAAACGCTTGGAAGCAGTTGGCTTTGATCTGGCTTTTAAAAACCGCCGTGCCAGCCATGAGTTTATTGTGACTTTAAAAAAACAGGCCAAAGAGTTGGGCTTAACTGCTTCTGATTTAGCTAAAGCCCTATTGGATGAAGACATGCATGCACCCACCGTTTATTTCCCATTATTGGTGGCTGAATGTTTATTGATTGAACCAACCGAAACTGAATCCAAACAGTCCATTGACGCTTTTGTAGAAGCCATGGCAAAAATACTTGAAAAAGCCAAAACCAATATGGATTGTTTGAAACAGGCACCATACACCACACCAGTGAGACGCATGGATGAAGTGAAGGCAGTTAAACAACCCAATGTGGTATACAAAATAAACGCTTCATAATCAATATGGCCGATTCAGGATTCCGCGGACCCAAACAAATCTATGAAGCCATGAAGTGGTCATTCAAGGGGCTTAAAGCAACTTATGTTGCTGAAGCCTCTTTTCGAATGGAAGTTTACCTCTGTATCATCTTATTGCCTTTGTCTTTCTGGCTCGCCCAATCTGGCATCGAGTTGATTCTCCTGATAGGTTCATGTCTGTTGGTGTTATTGGTTGAAATCATTAATTCAGCCATTGAAGCAGTGGTTGATTTGGTCTGTGGTGATGAGCGACATGAATTGGCTGGCCGCGCCAAAGACATGGGTTCAGCGGCAGTTTTTATGGCCCAAATGCTTGTCTTGTTGGCTTGGGGTGTGATCAGCTGCCATAACTTAATAATTTAACCCAAGCTTACCAACTGCCCACATTCTCCATAGATGCCCAAGGCTCTTGCTCAGGTAAAGCATCCCCTTTTTGAATGAGTTCAATCGAAATATTATCAGGCGTACGAATAAAAGCCATATGACCATCTCTGGGTGGGCGATTAATGGTTACCCCCTGATCCATCAGGTTTTGGCACAATGCATATATATCATCCACCAAATAAGCCAAGTGTCCGAAGTTACGTCCTTCTGAATAACCGCCTGTTTCATCCCAGTTATAAGTCAACTCCACTTCAGCCGATTCGTCACCGGGTGCATGCAAAAACACCAGGGTAAATCGACCAGTCTCAACTTCTCTCCTGCTGCGCTCAACGAAGCCCAATTTATTAACAAAAAAGTCAACGGTATCATTTAAATTACTGACCCGAATCATGCTGTGTAAATACTTCATTTGAATGGTATTGGTTAAATTCAGTGAGATGTTATCACATTGTGACTATTTTCATGGTTGTGCTTTAATCTCTTTTTTAACTCTATTGGTTTACCTATTTGTTAAAATGCTGTCAGAACCAACCGGGAAATCATTATGAACAAAACTGTGTTTTTGGCCTTGTTTGCATCTGCCCTATTGCTGAGTACAGAAACATCTACAGCCAAAACCAGAAATGTGTTGCTTGAGGCCACCCCCGAACATCAGTTTGGAAATGCCAATGCTGTTTTGGTTGGTAATTACATTCTTTATCAAACAAAAAATGATGATGAAAGCCAATTGTGGTCATATAACACGGTCTCTTTTGAAAGAACCCTGCTATTTACTGGCGCGCTGAATCAGTTTACATTTGTTACTGACTACATTTATACCATTGGCGACTTTGCTTATTTCGCTGGAGCTTCTGGCGAACAATTCAGGTTCTGGAAAACAGATGGCACGCCTGCAGGCACTGAAGCATTAGATTTAAAACCGATGTTTTCAACACACAGCCAGGTTGATGGGTATTTATTTGGTTGGTCAATCGATAATACCCTGCTCAGTACCAATGGTACAGAAGTTTACGAGCACATGATTAACCTACCAGCCATAAACTCTATTTGTCCAATCGCTACTGATGATGTTTTGGCAGTACTTAACCAATACAGCAGCGAAGACACCGTTCTGGTTCGCTCTCACGCCAGGGAAATAACCAACTTATCTGCCGACTTTTCCGTTGCATTTGAAGTCAGACCAGGCAACAGCATCACTCTGGGTGATGCTTGTTATGTTTTGGCTCACAGCTTTGATGGTAACAAAGAGCTTTTCATGGTGACTGAAGCTGGTGAAGTGAAATACCTCAGCCAACAAGTAGATCTATCAGAAATATTCAAAATTTTTCGTTACCAAAACCGCCTTTACGCGATGTCAACATCCGCAGATGAAAACACCTATAATCTTAACCGCTTCAATACCGAACTAACCGGTTTTGATGCCAGTTTTTCATTTCCCGGTTATTTCGCCGTCATTACGCGAAACCTGGGCTTTACTGATGAATACATCATCACCCAAACCACAATCCCTAATGTATCACCCACGGTAAATACGGTTTTTTATTTAGACTTTGACCTTAATCACAATGAGTCACTCGGAGGGGCTCACGCACCTTTTCCAACAGTTCATGAAACCGCTGGAGGTGAACGCTTTTCCGCGCATTTGTACGGTAATACTCCCTCCAGGTGGATACTGAGCCAAAACCCAGACCTAGAATCATCGGTGGACTTACAAATCTCCGATAGTTTTATTCGCGATGTAATCACCAGCCCTGATTCAAACGATGTGTTTTTGAAAATTTCTGATCGGCGTTTTGGCAAAACATCTATCGTTAAAGTGGCTGATACACCTCATATCAACCTGACTACTGCTGGCATTTGGCATGATCCCGTCATTAAAAATCAAGGTCTGGTTATCAACCAGGGACAGCGCGCCAATGGCTCAAATTATTTATTTGTCTCAGTCTACACCCAAGAAAACGGGAGCCCTTTATGGTTAGCTGGTGTGGCTGACATCGAGCTTCCCCAAGCATCCATTGAAGTTGAGCTTTCACAATTTGAAGACACCAATTTCTTCGAACCAGAAACCAACCCCACCAATATTCCCTGGGGCACAATTACCCTTGAAATGACTGCTTGCGATGGTTTAAAAGCCACTTTTAATCAAGCAGCAACAAACCCTCGAACCATAAACTTAGTTCGCATCGACAATACTTCATTCAACTACTTATGTTCTGACTAAACGTATTACTGAATCAGTTGGTGACTAAATAATTAATCGGGTTATCTTTTCTTGATTCCTGAACCATCTCTCGCACAGCTTTGAGCATGGTTGGGGCATGGTAAGGAGTACCACCTTTTATGGTCCAGATAATTCCGCCAGTAGATTCATCACCAGTTAAAGGTTTAATGTTTCTAGGAAACAGAACATTTAAGTCAGCCAAAGGGTTACCATTGACTATCACCAAATCAGCGGTATACCCGATTCTAATTTGTCCAAGCATATCCTGCTGACCCAAAACTTTTGCTGAGTTAACAGTTGCATGCTTAATCACTTCCAAAGGATGAAAACCCGCTTCCTGGTGTAACATCAGTTCACGCAAATAACCAAAACCATAGAGCTGATAAATGTACCCCCCGTCTTCACCAGTGGTAATGATGCCACCTTTGTCTTCAAAGTCTCTTAACGCTTTGAACCAAATTTGATAGTTGTTTTTCCAATACACCTCATCGGTTGAGGTCCAGCCCCAAAAGAAAGAACCATGCGAGTCGGCACTGGGCCTAAAAAACTTTTCCAGGCCTGGATGCAGATAATCTTTGAACCACGGTGAAGAGGTTGCTCGTTGTAAATCACGAGAGGCCTCATAAATCACCAGCGTGGGATCCCAGGCAACACCAGCATCAACCATGCCCTGAAGAACTCGTTGTAATTTTTCTTGATCCGCTTCACGCCACAACCGCCCGGCATAGCGAAAACGGTGTAATTCATTGGAATAGTTCATCTCCGGAGGAAAGCTTTGAACTCCGTTTAAAGCCGCATCTGGCACACCATACCAATGTTCAATGGTGGTGGTTCTTGCCTCAATGTTATCCCAGGCAGTCATGTCTTCTACTCCCACATGATTGGCAATTTTTAAATCATATTTAGCAGCTATTTTTGATGCTTGATGAAAAGTTTGCTTATCCATCATCCCAAATTTCAGGCCATCCACACCTTGTTTGTGATAGTCAGTTATCTTTTTCTCAAGGTCTTTCTCATGATGGTTGCCCCATATTCCGGGATAAACAAACATCCTCGGCGCAATGATTTCACCTTTTTCACTTAACTCTTTTTCTTTCAAAGTTACTTTGGTATCACTGCCCAAGTCACGAATGGTGGTGATGCCACTGGCCAACCACAAATAGTGCTGGTATGGCTGAGGCATATCAATACCAGCTCGGGTGTACATGGTGTGTGCGTGCATGTTGATAAAACCAGGCAACACATAACTTCCTTTGGCATCCAGTTGTACCAAACCCAAAGTGCGAACATTGGCGTCCTCTGCAGCAGCACTTAAAGCATGAATGCGGCCGCCTTTGATATGAATATCATAAGGACCTTCAGCGGGTGTGCCTACTCCGACCACTATCATGGCATTGGTAACTAAAAGTTCATCATGTTTTTGGTTGTGCAGACTGACTTCAGCAAAAACATCAAAGGCGTAAAAGGTTAACAACAAGACAAATAGTTTCATGGTTCCATTCGGTTAAAAATCTCACTGATTGTATCAATCGACACCTCAATTAACCACTGATAATCATGCCACTCTCTTATGGGCTCAGTCTTTATAAGCTTAACGCTATCTGAACAGAATTTTAGCGTTCAGTTTTGATTCAGTCAGATTACGTAAATTGGATGGCACAGTAACAACAGGAGATTCAACCATGAGATCTTTGAAAACATACGTAACCATCACCGCACTGGTGTTCAGTGTATCTGCACTGGCTGATCGCTCCAGAGATGGTGGTTACCATGACCACAATAAAAACCGCAGTTATGCGGCCCAAAAACACAGCAACAAGCACCATGCCAAAAGGCATAACGGCCATAAACACAATCGCAATGCAGTGAACCAGAAGCATTATCAAGGTTCACACAGCACGCGCAACCAGGCCCGTGCCCAAAAACATGGCTACAGCTATGGTAACAATCATCGACATAACCATTACAACCAACGAGGTTTCAATGGTGATTACCGCGATAACCGTCATTTTGACAACCGCAATTACCACTACAACTCGCGCCCCTATCGCGATAATCGCTACTATGGTTATAACAACAACTATTACAACAATGGCTACATCAGACACAATTACTACAAGCCAAAGAAACATTACCGCAAGTGGAAAAAACGTCTGAAAAAACACCGCAAATGGCTGCGTAATCACTACCGTCATTTATACAACTACAATGCCTACTATGATGATTACTACAGGTACCGCCCATTGCGTGGTTTAGGTCACTACTTTGATCGGCCTGGTTATGGCTACGGTCACTGGCATGAAGGCATGTGGTGTAGAGATTACCACGACCCATACTTCTACCAAGATTATTACTCTTACTATCCTTACCATGACGGTTGGAGACATGGTGATGGGGATTTTGGAATCTGGTTCAGTTTCAACTTGTAATTACTGATAACAATAACTACCCACTTAAGGGCTCAGGATGAGCCCTTTTTCTTTGGCATAAGCAAAAACTGCTTTCATTCAAGGTTCTTTTTGGAGCAAGACCCCATTGAGCAACACCTTTGGACAAGAGGTGCAGCTCTATTATCCTGAGGCCACAATTCCATGTTGGGCCACAATGCTAAAATCAGTATTATTTACTGAATTAAAATTATGTGCCAGTTAAAATCAATGTATGGTTCACCACTCACAGGATACAGATCAACGATTGACAGAGGACACACACCCCTTGTTTCAATGGCGCAGCAGTGGTGTGTGTCTGCACCATAATGCCAGTGTGCCCTGGATCATCATCATTCCACAAACCGATGCCCTTGAGTTTCATGACTTAAATCAACAGGAGCAGCTTGAAATTATGGCTATGACAAGAGTCATCGATCGTTATTTCACAGTCAACTTTGGCACAGAAAAAATCAATTTTGCAGCCATTGGGAACGTAGTACAACAACTACACATTCATGTCATTGGGAGACATCACAAAGATCCGCTGTGGCCTGATGTTGTTTGGGGGAATGATTTGCCTAACAAAACTTACACACCAGAAAAAGTCGAACAGATTCGAAGTGATTTACACCACCTCCTGAAGGCATCCAGGTGTTAATTTTCAGTAGCATAGTCAACGTAATTGTTGTGGCGCTCGTGGTGTTGGTCCATTACCAGTGTCTGTATTGGATATCAAAAATTATTCCTTCATTGAAAATCAAGCCCAGTTTCAGAATAGTGGCTGGTGTCTTTGGTTGTTTGGTGGCCCACGCCATCGAAGTTTGGGTTTTTGGAGTGGCGTATTACTTAAAATTAAAGAGCAAGTTATTCGGTTCATTTGAAGGTAATTTTGATAACAGCCTTCTTGATTGTGTCTATTTTTCATTCACTTCTTTCACCACCTTGGGGTTCGGAGATATTGCACCATTGGGCCACATTCGATTCCTCACCGGCATCGAATCTCTAACCGGTCTTGTCTTAATAACTTGGTCAGCGTCTTTTCTGTTTTATGAAATGGAAAAATACTGGAAAATCAGATAGTTAGCACAGCTGTTAACTGACTGTTTTCTGTTCATAAAAATACACGCCGCATCAATTTTTAAAAATTAATTGTCATATTTTTAAAACCAGTCGGTTCTCTGTTTCTTAGTTAATGTTAGAAAGTAACCATGGGACTGAGAATAAAATTTAATCTGATATTGGTTGTCTCCCTTATTGTGTTGGTTGTGGTGGTGCAACACCTGCACCAACAGCAAACGGCTTTACAAAAGGACAAACAATTGATGCAAAAAGCGGAGCACTTATACCAGCTCTCCGAACGCATCAGGCAATACACTGCTGAAGAAATTCAGCCTTTATTGGCGCAGCTGGACCAAGATTTTTTGCCGCAGGCTGTTGGCTCTTATGCGGCCACACAGGTCTTTGACTCGGGCAATCAGGGTGCTCGCAGCCAACATCAAGTGGCTTTGATCCAAGCACAGGTATCACGGTATCAGGCCAATGCCTGGCAACGTGAGCTGATTGAGCAATTTCAAAACAACCCGGAGCTACCAGAGATCACCACCTACTTACGTGATGCCCAAGGACCTTTTTACGTGTTGGCTCACCCCATTGTGAATGATAACCAGGCCGTTGGTGCCAAACTGATCACCATTCAAACAGAAGCAAGCCAAGCAGCCGTTGATGAGGCCAACCTGAAGTTTTTGTGGCAAATGATTGTGGTTGTTGTCCTGATTTGGTTCATCATCAATGTAATCATGCACTATATCCTGTTCAAGCCTTTGAGTGAAACGGCGATACATGCGCAAAGCATCAGCCGTGGTGAACGTGAAATTGAAGCACTTAAAACACCTGCTTCATTCGAATTAAAAATGATTTCTGAGGCCTTCAACCGCATGCAAAACAGCTTACAAGCTGCCATGAACCATTTGAGCTAATTACATGTCATCAACACCCACAAAAATAGGTAAATATGAGATCTTAGATACCATTGGTTCAGGGGCCATGGGAACGGTGTATCTTGGTGTCGATCGCAACATCAATCGACAAGTTGCCATTAAAACAGCCCATAATAATACAGAGTATTTGCAGGATGCTGCTGAGCGGTTTGTTCAGGAAGCAAGGTTACTGGCTCGCTGTAATCATCCCAACATTGTGACCATTCTTGATTTTGGGCAGCAGCAGAACTTGGCCTATATGGTGATGGAATACATAGACGGCCCAAACTTACAACAGTGGCTGAAACAAAATAAAAAGCTGCCCTTAAAACTAATCATCAACTTGTTTGTTCAGTTGTTAAAAGCGCTACACACAGCTCACACCAATGGCATTATTCACCGTGATTTGAAGCCTGAAAATATTTTGGTAAAAACTCCGCATAGCCTAAAGCTCACTGATTTCGGTATTGCCAGGGGAAATGATCAATCCAACATGACACAACTGGGAATCACCATGGGCACACCCAAATACATGGCTCCAGAACAAATGTTCGGTACAGACGAAATCGGGCCTCATACTGACGTTTATGCGCTCTTTGTTTTGTTATATCATCTCCTGGCGAAGCTAAGAAACCCCACTAACTATGATGCCATGCCTTTGGCACAAATTGATCAACTGGCTAAACACAATCAATTTAATCCTGAATTGCTGGTTCCCAAGGCCTTACATGACTTTTTATACAAAGGTTTAAACCCAGGTGTGGCTGACCGCTATCCCAATATGGCAGCTGTTGGCAAAGCGTTGAAGGCAGTTATAGCTACCTTAAAAAATACCCTGAAAGATCAGCCCCAAACCGCTGACAGTACCTCTGGAATTTTTACAACTGGCACGGTAATTACACAAAATGAAATGGTCTGGCATGTTGAGGATGATGTCTTCGCCGAAATGCGTGCGGATCTTGCCGATTTAATCGGACCTATGGCCGACTTTATTTTGACCTCGGCCCTGAAAAACAGTCAATCTCACGATCAATTGGTGATGAATGTTGCTGCGCAGCTGGATCACCCTGGAAACAAAGAAGCATTTATTGATCGCTGGAGAAAGTAACCAACCAACCGAGAAAAACAATGACATTTGGACTCAATAAAAAATTAATGACCATGGGCGTTATAACCCTCTTATTCGTGGCCCTTATTCTGTGGTTCAGTAATCAAGGTATCACACAGCTATCTTCCGACATCAGGCTGTCCAAAGACATGAGTAACATGCAGCAGCTGGTGCAGTTGATGCGCGAGCAGTCATCACAATACAAGCAAAATGCTCCTCGTGATTATGAATCTTATAACCGTGACTTAAAAGTGTTTTTTACCCAGTTACAAGATAACCTAAGTGTCCTGAGCGCTCAGGTGGAAAGTGCTGCTCACCAATATTACAATCGCTCGGCTTCAGCTGAAATTTTGCTGGATGGTATGTTGGTAGAAAAAAACATCCAGTCATTTAAAACGATGGAACAAGCCTGGACTGCCTTTGAACAAGGTTTTCAGGAACAAATTGGAGATAATCCTGAAGAGCCTCGCTTGGAGTGGGGCAATGAATACATACTCAATGACACCTCTGGGTTGTTTGCCAGTATTTCATCGGCACACATGAACTTTGAGTCTTTGGTTGAGGCACAACGCAAAGCGACCGTGAAATTTAACTGGTTCGCTATAGTTTTGATCGCTGGCGTTATGGTGCTTCTTTTTATCTGGTTTAACCAAACCATTGTTAAGCGAGTAATCAGGGTTGCCAAGGGCTGTCGTGAAGTGGCCTTGGGTAATTATGGCTTGAAAATCAAAGACCAAAGCCAGGATGAATTAGGCCAGTTGGTACAAGATTTTAACCATTTATCAGGCCGCTCCAAAAGCATCCTCAGTCTTTTGAACCAATTACATATTGCACCCACCAAACAACAGGCTCTTGAGGTTATCCGACAAGAGTCTCAAGCCATTGTTAACGTAGCCAGTGTGTACCTGTTATTACCACAAAAAGATGCTTTCGCTGTTAATCTGATCGCCTCGAATCAACCACAAGAGGGTTTGAAGGGAAAAGCCTTATTGGCCAATGACACCACCATTGAAAACATTCATTTACATGAGTATTTAATATTAAATGATGTGCTTTCGCACACTGTCAGTAACAAACAAGCACATTTTGCAAAATATTTATTAAACCAGGTAAATGCCAACTCAGTGTTGTCTTTACCCATTAAGTCACACAATAAAAGCGGCGTACTTATCTTTACTCGTAACAGCAAACAAGGCTTTGATGAAACTCATATTCAAACATTAATCAGCTTGTCGCCATTATTTGCCAGCGCTTTGCTGTGATTATTTGAAACGATAAAACCGAAGCATTGACTCAGGGATGATAAGCCAAAAGGCAATGCTGGTCGTTATGGTGTATCAAAACTGTCACGAAAAATTAAATCGAAATCACAATTTAAACCGCCATCACTGATGTTCCACATAAAGGTGTCTGTGAGTGTCAATCTGGCAGCCTCACCATCACAGTATTGAGACAGGCCAGCCCCAAATGGTACTGGCGCTTTCCTTGGCGTGAGTGCCTGCTGGCTCCAACTAATCAGCAAATCATCATACATAGGAACAGGAAGAGCTATTGTCCCCAAGATGTTACTGGCCGTTTCCAGTTTGCGAACATCCCAACCACTCAAATCTGGCAAAGCAGCGCCAGCACCAGAAAACACATCTTCAGCCCGAATCAAATTTATAGTAACCCAATCGCTGACATCAGGATTAGCCGCCCGGCTGCCTTCAAACATACCACCCATGCTCACTAAAGATGACACATTCCATTCACTGACATCTGGATTGGCCACAACGGTTTCTTTGAACATGTCGCGCATGTCTCTCACTTCAGAGACATTCCATAGACTGACATCCGGGTCGGCAATGGGGTTGTTTTCAAACATGCTGTTCATGCTGGTCACTGATGAAACAATCCAAAGACGCACATCTGGGTTGATTGCAGTGTCCTTAAACATCGACCTCATTGAATTAACTTGTGAAACATTCCAGTTACTGACGTTTGGGTTAGCCACCTGAGCCCCTTCAAACATACTACTCATATCCCACGCTCCAGAGACCACCCAATGACTCACATCAGGTGCTGCCACCAGCGCGTCTTCAAACATTCCTGACATGAACCTGAGGCCTGAAACATCCCAGCTACTGACATCTGGATTGGCTTTTTGACTGCGTCGAAACATGCTTCGGGCACCTGTCAGACTACTAACAACCCACAACCTTGTATCTGGCTCAGCCATGTTGGTTCGATCAAACATGCTGCCCATCAACGCCACCGATGAAACATCCCAACTACTGACATCTGGATTGGCCATGATTGTATTACTGAACATGCCACTCATATCAGTGACACCAGAAACCACCCAGCCACTGACATCCGGATCAGCCAAGTCGGTATTGCTGAACATAAAGCTCATGTTTTTTACCTGAGAAACATCCCAACTGCTGGTGTTTGGCGTGGCCATTTTTGCAAAAGAAAACATTTGTTGCATGTTGGTGATTGAGGAAACGTTCCAGTTGGTGGTATCAGGGTTGGCCTTGGAGGCAAATAAAAACATGGCCGTTGCATCATTTACACCAGACAAATCTGGTATGTCGGTGGCGAACACTTCCATCTCTCGGGCGCGCTCAAAAGCACTGTTCATTGTGGTCCACTTATGCGTTCCCCATTGATTCAAGGCAACAATCTGCTGGGCGTTCGGAGAGGATCCATCTGGCAAGGGTATGCCCCAGTAGGTGGCAGGATAACCAGTACCGTTACCACTGTTGTCCTTGATTCGGATGGTGTATGTGCCCGGCCCACCTAAAGAGCTATAGTTGCAAGTGTAATCACTGTTTCTGCCATTGGCCTCGTTATTGCCATCATCATTACAATCCACACTGTAGTTGTAGCTAGACGCTTCTGGGTTGGTAAATATGGTAAAGCGGTTATTCGAGTCTGCATCAACTTCCACAGTAAGTACAAAATCATCTGCTGGTGCCGCTTGAATTTGCCCCATAGCCATAACAGCCAAAATAAAAACAGTTGGTCTCATCATTTTTCTCTTTAATATGATCTCGATAGGCTGTATACCACACTTTACATTCCAAAAATGTTACAGCTATCTACAAATTCTTTGGCAGAGCCTCAATCCTAAGTTATCAGGTATCCAAACTTGTTGGTAAGCTTGGTGTCAGTCCCTTTTACTCAAACAGTTGTCTCTATATACAACACCCTATATCCAGCGCCTGACCTTTCGCAAATAGCTGGAATACGGCTCACCGAAAAGCCTTAACAAAGCTCGCTCTTCTGGTTTGATCTGAAATTGGTTCATGTAAAACACAAACAACGGAACCGTTAATGCATTTAATGGGTTGGCTAATTTAACCATGAAAGCCACCAATATCAACAAGAAACCCAGATACATTGGATTTCTTGTAAAACGATAAACACCAGAGGTGACCACCGATGAAGCATTTTCCGGCTGGGTTGGGTCAACTGTTGTTTTCGCCACCCTGAAACCATACACCCCAGTAGCTATCAATGTCATTGCCACCAGAAACACACCCCGAGCAACCCAGAAGTGCCATGGCCAGTCTTGCTTAAGTTGTGGCAACAGGTGGTCTATTACCCACATCATTAAACCAAACAACAACATCAGTAGGGCCGGTGGTACTTTGAGCTCCAGTGCTTGCATTACCTGTTTTGGAGTTTTTTAATCGCTGTGTACAATTGTTCGCTGGGTTTTACTTTTTTACCAGTTTTATAGTCGACCATAACAATGCGGCCTGTTCCCAAAGTGGTTATGGTTTGTTGTTGTTCACTCCAGATACCGTACTGCATCAGAAAACCAAACTCATGGTACTCCAGCACCTGTCCACCGGCAACAATTTGGTCAGGAAACACCAAAGCCCGCCTGAATTGACAACTGGTTTCTGCCAAAATCGGACCGACTTTCTCTTTTTGCATACCATCCATAACACCCACCTGATTGAAGTAAGCCAAACGAGCTGTCTCAAAATATTTAAAATAAACGGTGTTGTTAACATGGTTAAACGCATCCATTTCCCCCCACTGCACTGGTAACTTGACCTGTACAGGAAAGGCTTGATCAAAGTCTGATTTGGTTTTCATTACTGGTTCTTTACTATTTGTTGTTTACTTTTGCTGAATGAATTATATAGGTTCTGGTGCGCATTGAAAGAAAACTCATCTTGTGCTGACCCGTATTGATTGGTGCGCTTTTTAGCCAGCATGGATTTTCTGGAGCCAGAATTTCCAAACACCCTGATTTTTTGTTGGGTCATGCCTATAAATTCAGTGGGTCAAAGTTGCTCTGATATGTCTTTGGTCAATGCTGTACTGGTTTTGCCTGTGTGTAATGTGGTCTTTTTTTCAAACAGCATAATCAAACATTCATCAACCGCTAACGGCTTGTGCTTTACGCCCTTAGGCACCACATAAACTTCACCTGCTTGCAGTTGAATTGTTTGTCCTTCCATTTCAATTTTTAACCTACCATCCAACACCATAAAAAGCTCATCTTCTTCATGATCATGCCAAGTGAACTCACCTTTAACTTTAGCAACCTTGAGGTAGCTGTCATCAACTTCACCCACCACTTTAGGCGACCAATATTTCGTTATGGCCCTGGCCTGATCCAACAAATTTACTGTTTTATTTTTCATCTTTCCACCGGTGCATTAACCAATGCTCATTGGTTCGCTTATTGATTTGAATGTAAACCAATCACATTCCCTTCTGTATCCAGCACAATACAGACATAACCATATTCGCCTACTTGCATTTTTTCTTGTTTAACGATACCGCCATTGGCTTTGGCCCGGATGGCTGTTTCTCCACAGTCCTCACAGCTAAAATAAACCAACGTGCCGCCACCACCAGAGGGTACACCTTCGGCTTTGATCAGAGCACCTGATGAACCATAGCTTTCCATGTTTTGTTGAAAGCCATACATTTCGATGTTCGCATCCGGTATTTCTATTTCGCTCAAGTCAACCTGTAAAACAGTTTCGTAGAATTTTTTGGCCCTTGGCATGTCTTGTACATACAGCTCAATCCAGCCAATTGGATTTTGATGACTCATGTTAATTTCCTGATTTTAGTGGTAATAATTTTAACACATGCCAACAGCGGCTTTTAAGGGCCGATTCAGCCACGGTTTTTCGACCGCGCTTACCCCTGGTCACCAATCTGGTTGGTGCCACCCTGAAGACCTCCAGTGTGAATAATAAGAGGTAGGTCTTTTGTTGTGATTTGCTGGTTTTTGATCAGCTGCGCCAGGGCATAAAATGATTTACTGTTGTAAATTTTATCTAATTGGATACCTGTTTCTTGCTCAAACCCCAAGCTAAACCCAATCAACTCTTGGGTGTTTTTAGCATAACCACCACCATTGAATTGGTGCAACACCTTATACTCAGGCAGGTTTATACCATCCGTAAGCCATTGATACACTTGACTTTCTACGCCGTGTAAACCTTTCAATACAGCCACACCAAAAACTTTACACCGCCAGTTGTTGTTAGCCACACCTTGCACCACTCCTGCAAGCGTGCCACCAGTGCCAACTGGACAAACAATGTGAGTGGGTTCATCAACTTGAGTCACCAACTCATCAACCAATTCAGCCACACCATCAACAGCCAGTTGGTTACTGCCTCCTTCCGGGATCACAAATGCCGCTTCCAGGGCATTGATTTTTTCTGATATGGCCTTGGCCGCTGTTTTAAGTCGATAATCACTGCGGGAAACAAACTCCAGTTGCATTCCAAGCTGGTGACATTGGTTCAGGCATTCAGACCAAGTCGAGGTTTGGTTGGCCAGTTCGTCACCTCGAACAAAACCCACTGCTTTTAAGCCGCAAGTCCGTGCTGCATATGCCGTGGCTAAAAGGTGATTTGAGTAAGCCCCACCAAAAGTCACCACTGTTTCGGTATTCTGCTCAACGGCTTGTAACAAGTTGTATTTGAGTTTGCGCAGTTTGTTTCCTTGAACCACTGCATGGTTTAGATCATCTCGTTTAACGATAACCTCAACACCCAACATTTCTATAGTTTGACAAGGTGTTGGTGGCAACTGTTCTTTCCAAAGATTGAGTGCTGAGCTCACTTGACCCATGATTAAAGTTAAGTATGAATTGGCTTCACTTTAGCACAACTTATAAAGCGGGCGTGCTGGTATGTGCTTGACTCTGGTTTGCTTGGGTGGCGATTTGTTGAGTAACCACCTGATTACGACCATTATTTTTTGCCAAATACATGAACTTATCTGCTGCTGCCAATAGTTTCCGGAACGACTCTCCTTGGTGATGTGCCACACCTAAGCTTGCAGTCATTTTGAAAGTTTTTTTAGCGTCAGAATTAAACACCAAAGACCTCACTTTATTCAACAGACGCAGCGCCACCAATTCAACTTCTTTATTTTCCATATCACTAAAAGCAACCAAAAATTCCTCCCCTCCTAATCGGCCTATTTCTGAGCTGTTTCCCAATTCCGTTTTTATCAGCCCAGCTATTTTGGCAATGACCTCATCACCCATTGCATGTCCGTAAAGATCATTAACGTTTTTAAAACAGTCTAAATCAATCATAATCAAGGAAAAGTTTTCATCTGGTTTCTTGTTATCTAGATGTTCTTTACACCAGCTGATAATACCTTTGCGGTTATAAACATCTGTGAGTGCATCTTGAAATTGAAGTCTGTGCGATTTCTTGGCAATTTCATAACTTTCTTTGGCCGAATTAATGAACTTAAAACTGACCAGAACCGTAAAAACTGACAAAGAAGCTATGTGTGTGATTAACAGCTTAAATAATTTAACATCCGTCATATACTGAGACATCAACCAATAAGAACTGAAGGTTATAACCAGTGCACCATACACAAAGTGTTTTTTCTCTATCAACGGGCTTAAAGACAACGAGGCCATTAAATAATAAACGATCACCAGCACCAGCAATGGGTTTTTGTCTTCTATAACTAAATTCATATAAAAGAACAAAATAAAAGACAACAATGTTAAGTTTACCGACACAAATGAAAAGTGTTTTTCATTGTTCCACTTGCTATAAAGTGAGTATACCGATAGCAGTGAGGCGACCACCAAAAACCGCATGACAGCTATGAAGACAATATCATCTTGAAACATAACATAGTCATAAAACAAAAAACTAAATACGTATAAACAACCCACCAAAATCAACACTTTAGCCACCTGAGCCAAACGACTTTTTTGATATTTAAAATAGGAGGGAAACGCTAGGTTATTCAGTTCTTTGTTCATGTTTTTTGGTTATTGTGGTCAAATTTTTTAAACTTCCTGTTTTTCTTTACTACCATTTTCACTACTAACAAAAACCAGAATCGTGAACTTTTGTAAACTTCTTACGTTTTTGTACTCAAACACATCTTTTCAATAAAATTTAAGGCGTTATGGGCCAATCAACAGCACCAGCCCATCAAAACTGACCATTTATATCAGTCTTTACGAACAATTGGAGCCTTGAAATGCAGTAACAATGTTTAAGACAAATGACGTTTTTGCCGGGCATTGGTCTGACTTATCTTTTCGTTGGTTTTGAATGCTGGGTTGATAACCCGCTCAAATGACCCTTTGAGCTTAGATCTGGCGAAATCTACTGCCAACGCTGCCGAAAGATCCTCTGAGTTAATGTCCAGACAAGTTGGCGCAATGCGGAAAATCAGTTCAAACTGACGTTTCAGCGATATTTTCCACGTGCTTTTCTCACGTGTGAAAAGCGCATCTGAGAAAGCCAAAAAGTTTTTGAATGGAGACTTGCCCATCAACAAGGGCAGGGTATTCTTAAAACGGCCTTGATTACCAATGATATCCCAATACCGTGCAAACCGACTCACTCGCTGTAACGCTTCAAAACTGATGTCGCGGGTTTGCAAAACGGCATAAGGGGGTGAGGGCGAGTATTTCATTTGATATGCCGAGGTGTATCGGTTAATTGGCGCACCACGCAAACGCTTCAAAATACCCAGTTGAATCTCTTGTGGCCCCAGCCCATAAAGCTGATCAAAACTGTCAGCAAAACCATCCAAAGTGTCTCCAGGTAAGCCAAATATCAAATCGGCATGGATGTGGGCTTGCGTTTCTTGGCGCAGCCACTTCAAGTTAGCTTTGGTTTGTATGTTGTCCTGGCGGCGACTGATCAGACCCTGAACCTCTGGATCAAAAGTTTGTACACCCACTTCAAACTGCAAGCTGTTGGCAGGAAATTGTACCAGCAACTCTTTCAAAGAGTCAGGCAAACGATCAGGAATCACCTCAAAGTGTACCATCAAGTCTGGGTCCATGCGGTCTAAAAAGAATTGCAGGATGGTGGTTGAATGAGCAGTTTTTAGGTTAAAGGTGCGATCAATGAACTTAAAGTTTCGGGCACCTTTTCGATACAAACGATCCATTTCTTTTAAAAACCCATCAAGTGTAAACGTTTTTGATGTTTTATCTAAAGATGATAAACAAAACTCACACTTAAAGGGGCAACCCCTCGACGCCTCCACATAAATAATGCGGTTTTTTATGTCTTCGTCGCTGTAATACTTATAAGGCATATTCAACGCTTCCAATGACTGGGACACTCCTTGAATTACCTTGTTCTGAGGCGTTGATCCAGCCAACAGCTGGTTACAAAGTTGTTTAAAACTAAGCTCGCCCGCACCTTTGATCACATAATCCACATCATCAACCACCTGAGGCTGATCTGGTATGTGACTGACCTCCGGCCCTCCCAGTACAATTTTGATTTCAGGCCGAATTGTTTTTAAAAGCTTAATGACTGCCGTTGTCTCCACCACATTCCAAATGTATACACTGAAGCCAATAATTTGTGGTGACAGTTGCAGCAGTTTTTCTGCCATATCGACGGTGCGGTCGTGGATGGTAAATTCTTTGATGATGGTTTTTTGCTGTAAGTCACCCAGATTGGCATAAAGGTAGCGCAAACTAAAAGAAGAATGAATATAGCGACTGTTTAATGTGGTCAACACAACAGCACTCATAACAAATGCTGCTCCACAAACGGCAACATGTGCTCAATCACTCCAGCAGGATTTTCCAGCGGCAACAAATGCCCCGACTCTGGAAAATCAACCAATTTATGATTAAGGTTCTGCTGCCACTTTTGCCAGAAACCGGCATCAATCGTGTCTGAATACACCCCTCGCATACCGAGAACGGGCAATTTACTACTCAATAACTGTCCCCGAAAATAAGTGGCGGTGGCATAAACCCGCGCCTCCCATTCACGTGGATAGGTCAAACAATATTCGTCACCCTTCTTTGTTACGCCGGCATTGATGTAATGCCACAAGTTATCATCACTGATGCGCTTAAAGGCGCGCGGTTTGCGATGAAAATCAAATGCCGCCTGCTGACTTTCAAATCGATTAGGACGGTTCAGAGCCTTGTTAATGATGGCAACACGTTTTTTCACAGTCCGCGGAAACACACGGGTCAACCAACAAAAAAACCACGGCAAGGCAACTGGCTCAATCATCACCAAAGCCTTGATTAAATCAGGTCTTTTCTGGGCCGCCATAAATGCTGTTACTGAACCCAACGAATGGCCCACCGCAACCACGTCCCGCAGCTTGTTTTGATCAAAAAACTCAATCACATCATCGGCCAATTGGTGCCACGTTTTAAGCGAATCTGGCTCTGGTGTTGGCTGCCACAACGGCCTTTGTAAATAAGACACCACTTGTCTTTTGGCTTTCAGTGCATCAATAATCGGCTGATAGCTACCTGGCGGGTAGGCATTGGCATGGGCAAAATAGATAGGCTGTTCATCTAATGGTTCGCCCCAGGTTTTGTAGGGTAGTTGGTTCATTCTTGTATTTTAACGCCAAACACAAACCATCTGCTAAAGTTTGATAATTCCTTATAAATGAAAGCCGGCTGAGCCTGTCGAAGCCATTTCAAAAGATTTAACCGTTTAGTATCATCGTTGCACTTCGACAAGCTCAGCGCGCTAATTTTTACACACCTTCAGGGTATTTTTCGGCCATATGCGCTAAGTCAGCCTTGATGATTTCTTCCAGCACACTCAAGTCAATGTCTTTCAAATGATTCACATATAAACACGATTTACCGGTTTTGTGCTTACCCAATTTGTCCAATAAGTGCTGGTATTGGTTAATGCCCGAAATGATGTATAGAGAATGCTTGGCTTTGCGCGGCGAAAACCCTATGCGCATAAAATCACCTTCTCGCCCCGAATCGTATTTGTAATGGTATTCACCAAATCCGACAATGCTCGGGCCCCACATTTTCGCCTGATAACCCGACAGCCGTTCCATCATTTCCAGTAGTTTAAACGCGTCCTGTCTCTTTGATTCCGGCATCACTCCAGTCAAGAACTTGATCACACTTTCATCAGTTGGTTGGGTTTTGTTTTGCGCCATCGTTCTTCTCTTTGTTCAATAATAACTATTATGACACAGGTTTAACTTTGTTTATTGATTTATAACTTTGTAAGGGTTCTTGTTATGTGCCTTAAGCACGGCTGCGGATAATTAAGCATTTTAGCCAGCTTCCATAACCTGTCCCACAAAAGAGTTATGGTGACACAGCGCGAACTTATGGCGTAAGAAGACTCCCGTGGAAAGCTGCTGAGCAGCTTGACCAGCATAAGCAATGAAAGCATGACGGTTTGCCTGAAAGGCAATAAGTCTTGCTTGAATGCTGTTATGCGTGCACT
>JANQRW010000042.1 GCA_028284365.1 Marinicella sp. | reverse complement strand
ATCAGAGGCGAAGAGCGCGAGGTTACATGCCATGTCTGCCGCGGTCGCTTTCAAATTTGTCGGGAACAAGTTTGAATGAAGACCCAAAGACATTCCTTTCAATTCTATTTTTATTACTTACTGTTCCTGCCTGGTGTGTGGCAGCGGACAAACCACCTCAGGTCATTGCTGATGGCTGGATCATGATTCCAAAAGCAGGGCATGAAGCCAAACTTGAAGAAGCCATCAAAGCGCACATGGCTCATCGACATGAAAAAGGTGATCCTCGACACTGGGATACATATGTTCCAGTCACAGGAGACAAACTAAACCGTTATATCGTCAGATCATGTTGTCGACCTTGGGCGGAACAAGACACTTATAGAAAATGGTCTTATGAGCATGCCAGTAAACACTTCAATGAAACTGTTCACCCACATGTTGAAAAGTACATCCATAACTATGCCATTGTGGATACCGAAAACAGTAACTGGGGGGATGATGTTGAAGCCAACTACGTTGGCGTCAGATATTGGACAGTTAAACCAGGTAAAAACGCTCAAGCCAATAAGGCCATTAAAAAAATGAGTACCCTCGCCAAAGAAAATAATTGGCCCAGAAATTGGTCCTGGAGTTACCCTGTGGGCGGTGCTAATCGGGTGATGCTAGCGGTTCCATTTAAGAACTTTGCCGATATGGCGCCAATGGATGAGAGTTTTTCTGACTTCGCCAAAAAGCACATGAAAGAAAAAAAAGTTAAAGAAATGTTCAAAAAATTTGACAGCTCATTCAGCAATTCTGATTACACCATATATCGCCATGATAAAAATCTATCTATGCCACATGATGAAAAAGAATAGCATTGTTTATAATTGAACCATATTAAAGGGGCTAACTGGCTCCTTTATTACTGCAAACAAAAAATTATAACTCATTCACAAATTATTAAGATTTATCCCGTTATGATAGGCACACTTAAAAATGTAAATATAAAACAATGAGAAAAATTACGATATTAATAGCTGCTATGGTACTGTCTGCTTGTACCACCACCGATCCTTATACTGGAGAACAGAAAGTTAGAAAAAGTGTTAAGTATGGCGCTGCAGGTGCGATTGTTTGCGGCTTAATTGGTGCCACCAGGAACTCTAAAAGTGCCCGCAATGCAGCTGCCGGGTGTGCTGCTATTGGTGCAGGGGTTGGTGCCTATATGGATCACCAGGAAGCAGAATTACGCAGAGAATTACAGGGAACTGGCGTACAAGTACGCAGAGATGGTGACCAGATTCAACTCATCATGCCCAGTAACATCACTTTTAATACTGCAGAATACAACATCAAGAGCAGTTTTTACCCCAGCCTAAACTCCGTGGCCAAAGTACTTTACAAATACAAAGACACTGTACTGGATGTGATCGGCCACACCGATGCAATCGGCAAAGATGATTACAACCGAGAACTGTCTTACAAACGTGCTTATAGCGTTGCTGATTATTTGAGTGCACAAGGAATACCTGGCAACAGGTTATCACCTTTGGGCCTGGGTGAATCACAACCCATTGCAGATAACAATACTGAATATGGCCGCGCCCAAAATCGCCGTGTAGAGCTGTACATCACTGCAGCACCACAGTAAACAATCGACCCTGATTTGGAAACCAACCAAATCAGGGTTTCTTTTTACCTCAAATCAAAAAAGCCAAGGTGAATCACCTTGGCTTTTTAACATTAAGTTTGAAATTTCTATTCAATCACTTAAAAATTTCATCAATGGGAACAACCTCAATATCTTTGGATTTTAAATTCAATTTGTAATCTTGAATGATTGTGTCCTCAGTTAACAAATCTGCAGGTTTTTCTGAGTTGTAAGTCATGACAGAAGTGGTTTCGTTAACCAGGCGTGACTTCATATCAGCACCATCGCTGGTGATAAACACAAAATGTATGTCATCAGTTTGTAGGTGTTTACGAATCACTTCATTAACCTCAGCCAATGTCAGATCGTTCAACCCATTTTTAACCAAAGTAACAAAATCAGTGGTGCCATAGAAATCTGAATCCATTTGGTAGCCCAGTACCCGATCCTGACCTTTAAGTAACAAGCCAGCATATTTACTCAAAAAAGCTTTGGTTGCTGTGAACTGCTCCTGTGTCATACCATTTTCAATTAACTTTTCAATTTCGTACATCGCCGTTCTGGTGGCAAAATGTGCATCAGTGTTGGTACGCAAAGGTCTGAGCCACACTTGAAAAATTTGCTCTGTGCGGCCCAAATTGGCATTAGGTTGGGTTCTGAACATGCCACGGGGAAAATATTCAATGTAGGCATAATCACCATAATTCATGCCACGTGCCTCACGGATGCGCTGATATAAAAATGAATTAGAGTTTCTATGCTCCCCTAAGAACGAACGTACCAACCACAAAGCCACCCAATCAGGATGTGAACGGTTCACCTCTATTGGGAAACCAAATGAAACTGCCGTTGGCATGGTCTGTTTTTCAACAACAGTCACATGACGACCTGATAATTCAGGAGCAGACCCGATTGCCACTTTTGTTGCACCTTTTGAACTCAGCTCATTGGTGATGCGATCAAGCATCATTTGCTTCAGTTCATCAGACAAATTACCCGTGATACCCAAATTGAGGTTATCTTGGGTTAATTGCTGTTGATAAAAACTTTTTACATCCTCCAAAGTGATGCTTTCCAAATCACTGACATGGCCCATATTCAATGACTCATATGGGTGGCCTGGATACAGTTTTTGGTATAAAACTTCTTTACCCAGCTCTTCATCATTGTTTTGTTTCAAGTCAGTTTGTACTGAATTAATTAACTGGGTTTTCAAACGCTTGAAATCATCCTCACGAAAACCTGGTTTCAATAAACTGTCTAACACCAAGTCCAACCAAATCTCAGCCTTTTCACGGTGCACACGACCACTTAAAGACATCATTTCTTTATCAACTTGTGAGCTGAAGTAAGCAGCCATGGGCAACATGGCTTTTTGAATCTCTTTGATAGACTTTGTTGCTGAACCGCCATCTGTAAGCATCAATGCGGTCAAAGCCGCTAAACCTTTCTTGCCAGCAGGGTCTTGAGCAGGCCCAGTATTAAAAAGGAAATTAACATCAACGATGTCACTGGAATTTGTCATATCAGTGACCTTATAAGCAGCCACTTTAGGTTGTTTGGCGTTCTCAACCAGATCTGCCAGCATAAAATCGTTGTCAATACTGTCTACACTTTCAGCTTCAGCCAATGTCACTAAAATACGTCCATCATCCACTAAATATTTATTAGCAGCCCTCTTAACATCCATAGCTGTCACTGCATCCAATTGTGCATATTGCTTGTTGATGTGCTCGGGATCTCGATTGTATTGCACCACTGCTGCCAACATATCACCAATGGCTTCTGAATTGTCCAAAGAATTGGCAAAGCCATATCGTGCCGCCGACTTAATGTCATTCAACTGTTGTTCATCTGCACGCTTAGTTCGAGCATTAACAATGGTGTCTAACAAGGCTTGTTTAACCGCTGGGTAATGATCAGCACTGGTTAAACGCGCCAAAATGTAAATCAAACCTGGATCTTTTCTGTCAGGAGAATAGAAATACAAGGCATCTGCCAATTGACGAGAAACCACCAAATCCTGATAAACATCTGAGTTTTGGCCAAAGTAGATCTGACCCATCATATCCAAAGCAGATTTGTCTATCTGCGCCGGATCAGCAGAAGGGCCCCGAAAAACAAGACCTAACATAGGCAGTGTTTGTGACTCCCATTTAATGTGGTGGCGTTGGGTACCGATTGCGGGTGGCTCAACTGGAACTGCCACCTCATAGTCACCGCGCTCCCAAGGGCCAAAGTATTTTTCTACCAGAGCATGAGTTGCTTCAACATCAACGTCTCCTACCACAATAACAGCGGCTTTTTCAGGGCGATACCAGCGATCAAAAAATTCATGCGAGTATGCTAACTGGTTAGGCATGTCTTCGATGTCTTCCAAAAAACCCATGGTGGTGTGGCGGTAGGTGTGTTTGGTATAAGCATTTTTCCTGACAGTCTCAAACATTTTACTGAATGGATTGGCACTGTTTTTCAAATACTCTCCTTTAACTGCCAGAGCTTCCGTTCGGAATTGGGCCTCTGAATATTTAAGGTTTTGAAAGCGATCAGCCTCAAGCATCAGCATTCGCTCTAAATCTTCATTGATGAAAGTCACATGGTAGTTGGTATAATCATCGGTGGTGTAAGCGTTTTGATCGGCACCCACTTCTTTCAACATCGCACCGTATTCTTCTTGAGAAAAATTTTCTGTTCCACGGAACATCATGTGTTCAAAAAAGTGTGCAAAACCTGATTTACCTGGCTCAACTTCATTGCGTGAACCGGTTTGCACTGGAATTTGTAATGAAACCACACCTGGATAATCGGTCTGCACAACAATCACTTTCAAACCATTATCCAGCTCGCGCATGTCGTATGGCTGGGTAAAAACTCGTGAATCACCAACGGGTGACTTGGTTGGCATATCTGATACAGACTGCTTGGTTTGCTTGGTTGGTGCACATGCTGTCAACAGCAATAAGGTAAACACGGAAACTGCGATTTTCTTCATTAAAAGCTACTCCTGATATTTTAATTTTTACACTGATACATGGGTTGTTTTTGGCAATAGTCAACCATTGATCCACAATTAAACAATAAACAACATTGTATAAACGCAGCAATTGCTCAAAAGTTACTGCGGTTTGATTTTTCAATCACAGCAATCGGGTATAATGATGCTTCTTTTAAAACTTCATAAAGCATGAGCGAAATCAAACTCAATAAAGTGGTGGTCTATGGCCTCGGAGCCATGGGCAGACCCATGGCAAGAAACCTGAAAGACCATGGTCTACTGATTGGTGTTAAAAATCGCACCGAAGGCAAAGCCACTGCGATGATCAATGAACTTGATTTAGATGAGTTCGAAGATGATGAGGACATGTTTTCCCAAGCTGACTGCATATTGACTTGTGTGGCGGCTGATGATGACCTCAAGACTGTGGTACATGATTTTATTGATTATTTACAGCCGGGCGCTGTCGTGATTGATTGCTCAACTGTCAGCCCCAATACAGCCAGAACTTTGTCTGACGATTTGGCCTCTAAAGGCGTTAGTTTTATTGATGCACCTGTATCAGGCGGTGTCGAAGGCGCCAAAAAAGGCTCACTCTCAATCATGGTTGGCGCTGAAAGAGCACAATACAAACGTGCATCAGAAGTCTTTGCAGCGATTGGCAGCCAAATCACGCACATGGGTCGGGTTGGACAGGGTCAAGCCACTAAAGCCGTCAATCAAGTTATGGTTACAGGGGTTGCCCAAGCCGTGTGCTCAGCATTGGCAATGGCTGAGAACTGCAACTTAGATATGAAAAAGACCATAGAAGTATTGAGCGCTGGGGCCGCAGGCAATTGGTTTTTGGACAACCGCGGCAACACCATGGTTAACAACGAATTTAATGTCGGCTTCAAGCTGAGCTTATTGCACAAAGATTTGAAAATCTGCCAAGCCACAGTCAATGAATTAGGCACAGAAATGCCATTGATAGATGAGAGCATCGATGCATATGCCAAGTTAATGGACATGGGACATGGCGACGATGATATATCAGCTTTGATCAGATTAAAAAGGTCATTGTTTGAAGGCGGAAAAGAAAAGGAGCAGGATAATGACTGATAAAACCACCCATTTTGGTTTCAAAGAAGTCGCCACCGAAGAAAAAGAAGGCTTGGTTGGTAAAGTGTTCACTTCTGTAGCCAGCAAGTATGATTTAATGAATGACTTAATGTCTGGCGGTATTCACCGCTTGTGGAAACGCCATTTTGTTGGCACCAGCGGCATCCATGAAGGTGATTTAGTATTGGATCTAGCTGGTGGAACTGGTGACATCGCTAAGCTCATGATGCCTCAGCTGGGAAAAACAGGTAAAGTTATCATCGGCGATATTAACCAAGCCATGCTGGATGTTGGCCAAGATCGAATGATAGATGCCGGTTTCTTTGGACGATTTGAGTGCCTACAAATGAACGCCGAAAAACTGCCCTTCAAAGACAATTCCATCGATGCCATCACCATGGCTTTTGGTTTACGCAACGTCACCAATAAACAGCAGGCTTTGAATGAGATGTACCGCGTTCTCAAACCCAGTGGCAAAGCCATGGTGCTCGAATTCTCAAAAGTTAACAACAGTGTTTTGAAACAACTTTACAATGTTTATTCATTTAAGTTATTACCTGAAATAGGACATTTTGTAACGGGCGATCGTGATTCATATCAGTATTTAGTTGAATCCATCGAACAGCACCCCGACCAGGAAACTTTGCAAGACATGTTTGAACAAGCCGGGCTTGAAATGTGTGGTTTCGAAAACTTGAGTGGTGGTATCGTAGCAATCCACAAGGGTTACAAGCTATGAATGAAGCAGTCTCAACCACCGAGAATCAACAATCGATGTTAGCCAGAGTATTCTCAAAAGCAATTCAAAATGTACTGAAATACGATTCCAAATCAGTCAAAAAACTGGCACCACTGGCTGGCAAAAAAGTCAAAGTTAACATCCAGCCCATTGATCAATCGATCGTGATCATCATTCATAAAGACACCTTGTCGGTCTCAACAGATGTTGAACTGCAAGTGGATACCACGATCAGTGGTAAACCATCGGCCTTGTTCGCCATGGGTACCAATCAACACATTCCTGGTTTGGATGGAGTCAGCATCAACGGCGATGCCACCACCGGTCAATTCATTGCTGATTTTCTGAAAAAATTACAACCCGATTGGGAAGATGCCTGGTGTGATTTACTGGGCGAAATACCCGGTTATCATGTTAACCAGTTCATTCAAGGACTGAAAAATGCTGGTAACAGCTTATTCAAGTCCATTCGCGCCAGCAGCAAAGATTACCTATTGGAAGAAAACCGTGAATTGGTTTCACCCCATGAAATGGAAAGTTTTTTAGATCAGGTTGATGACCTGCGCGCTGATACTGATCGTATTGAGAGAAAAATAGCTGCTTTAAAACAAGCACAATAAACCCATGAAATTATTCAGGCTCATTAAAATTGCCCACACCCTGGCCGCTTATCGCATCAGTGCTTTGATGCCCGCTAAAGGCATTAATTTTTTCAGCATCATTAACATACTGTCACCATTCGGTGCCAGAGACCTGAAACAAATGAGTAGTGGCCAACGCGTGCGCGGTGCGCTGGAATCACTGGGGCCTATATTTATCAAATTAGGCCAAACCTTATCCACCAGACCAGATTTAATACCCGCAGAAATAGCCCAAACCCTGGAAAAACTTCAAGATGATGTTGAACCCATCTCATGGGATGATGCTAAGGCAGTGGTGCAACAGCAATTACCCAAAGAAATTCGTGAACAGTTTGCCTCGGTTGATGAAACAGCGCTGGCATCAGCTTCCATTGCTCAAGTACATGCCGCCAAGTTAACCAACGGCGATGATGTGATCATCAAAGTACTGCGTCCAGGTATCGGTAAAAAGATTCAACGAGATGTGGCATTGATGCATGCATTGGCCTCATTTGCCAAGAAAAACCTGAACCCAGGGGTACAGGTTGACCCCACAGAAATTGTCGCAGAGTTCGAAAAGACAATTTATGACGAATTGGACTTACAACGTGAAGCGGCCAATGCCTCGGTTCTGAAAAAGAACTTTGCGCACTCCAAAGATTTATACATTCCTAAAATCTACTGGGACTTCTGCAAAGAAAAAGTCATGGTACAAGAGCGCATCTATGGCATCTCAATCAAGGATTTTGACGGGCTGCGAGCAGCAGGCATCAACTTTGAGAAATTAGCCGAAAAAGGCATCAGAATTTTCTATACCCAGGTTTTCAGGGACAACTTCTTCCATGCTGACATGCATCCAGGTAACATTTTCATCAGCAAGGACAACCCAGAAGATCCGAAAATCTTGTTGTTAGACTTTGGCATATGTGGCTCCTTACCCAAAGGCCACCGTGTTGATCTAGCCAATAACTTCATGGCGTTTTTCAAACAAGATTATCGTCGCGTGGCTGAATTACACATCGAATCAGGCTGGGTACCAGCAGATACCAATTTAGAGGATTTAGAAGCTGCTACCCGCACCATTTGCGAACCATACATGGCCAAGCCGATTGAAGAAATCTCCTTTGGTGAAGTGATGTTGAAAACCTTCCAAATGGCCAAACGCTTTAAACTGATCGTACAGCCTGAATTAATACTGCTACAAAAAACGCTACTGAATATCGAAGGTTTGGGACGTCAGCTATACCCGCAGCTGGATATCTGGCAACTGTCAGAACCAATCCTGCGCGATATCATGAAAAACCACTACGGCCTGGAACATTCTTTGGAAAAACTCAAAGAAAACCTGCCAAAATGGATCGAACAAGCTGCTGAAACACCGATGCTGGTGCACCAGTTACTGAGCCACAAAGTCAAACCGCTACCACGACACATCAAATTAGAGCAACAACAAAAAGAACAGGAAATCCAAAAAGAACTGCGAAAAAATCGTCACAGCATAGTCGCCATGGGGGGGTCAATCACTACTGCCTTATTACATGTACTAGACGAAGCCAGCGAATGGATTGAATGGACCTCCAACTCAGCCCTAATAGCCGCTGCTGTAACTGCTTTGTTTTTTTGGAAATCGCTTAGGTGAAAACAAATCAAAAACCAAAGTTGTGGCGTACGTTTGTGAGCACTGCCACGTTACAATCAAACGCTATTGGCTCATTAGTTTTCGTTACACGCTGTAACATTAGCGTCAGATGAAACTGTTTCAGCCTTAAACTTCAAAACTTGCCTAATAATTTCTTGGCATAGTTAATGGCGTCTCGTTCAAGTTTGGTGAGCGAATCCTGTTGATCTTTTTGGGGGCCATTGATGACTGATTGTGCAAATTCTATGGCCTCTCTTTCTATGTTCAGTAAATCCGAAGGTATGGTTTGATTTTTAATTTCTTGATCTGCCATGGTTTGCTCCTGTTTAAGTGTGCTGATTGAAGTTTCAAAAACAGCAGCAAGACTTTTCAATGACTCCAGACTTGTTTGATGGCCGGTTTCTATTCTCTGAATCGCACGTGTACTCAAACCACCATCCCCTCTCTTGTCTTCTTTGTCTTATACTCATGTCAATATCACGTTGCTGCTTGACTTCCACTATAAACAATCTTGCCACCTAAAAACACCTCACTGTCGCGACATATCGTAAAAATTTAACACAAACAACCCTCATTCTTTGATGTGGTGTAAAAATGCACATTACAATCAACGGATAAAAAAATTAATTAATCAAGAAATCAATCGCCAAAAGTTTTTTGTCTTGGTGCACCCATACCATGTTCAACCCATTCAGCACGTTCGCCCCAAAAGATGTTAGCCTCGGGTTTAATCGTGGGTACATTGTCTAAAGTCCCGGTTGGAATAAACAACATCTTGCCGCTTTTATCCAGGAATGGTAAGCCTGAGCCACAAGTTTCACAAAACACTTGGGTGAATCCGCGTCCTGGGTAATCAAAGCGTTTGGTGTTATCTGCTCCTGATACCCAATTGATCTCTGCTGGTACTGCGATGATGTTAGCAGCGAATGCAGCGGCTGTGGTTTTACGGCACTGCGTGCAGTGACACTGGAAGAAATGCTTTAATTCCGCAGTGATTACATATTGGCACTCACCACATAAGCAGCTGCCTTGCAATGTTTCTCGATTTTTCATACCTAATTCTTTTCTTATACAACCCAACTATTATTTCATATGTTCCGATCAGTTAATTATTTTGGATTTTATTCATTCTGATGATCATTTTTCGACATGCATCGGCATGAGAAGCATATTTTGGAAATTCATCCAGGGCATCAGCCAACAACGATAAAGCTGGGGTGAGTTCCTTGAAGTTTGGATGCTTTTTATGGATACCATGTAACAGCTTAATCGCGACTTTAGGATCATTTTGATCATAGCAGGCTTGTGAAACCAGTAGTTTTAATTTTGGATCTTCCAATTCAGAATCAGGCAACTTGTGCAACAAGCGTTTGTAACTGCGACTGATGACATCTTGCCTGCTTTGTTTTTCCAAGGTCACCATATATTTAGGCACAAACCTGGCCAGAGCACTTTCGTTTCTGGTGGCCAATAAAAAATCAAAATACTGCATGTTCAACTGCAAGTTATCAAAATTCATGTTCACCTGCTCTTCAAACAGTTCAGTGGCATCGGTAAATTCGGCTTCTTTCACTAGAGCTGAGATTTTAGCCATGGCAATTTGATGTGAGCCACGCCTTTTGTTTGAGCCATCTTGCAGGCGTGCGCTGAAACCCAAGGCATTTTGATACTGGAACACCATGTAACCCATTAGATGGTGTAACACAATCAAATAATAAAACGTCACCGCATACAAAAAGATTGAGTCCAGACTTGAGGGTACCCATGCCACCAATTGATAGACCACAACAATCGAGCCTGACATGATCAGAATAAAAGCCAGAATTAAACCATAAGGTAAACCAATTGAGTTCATCAGGTTAAGGATATTACTCGGACTTAACGATTCAAAAACGCCATCTGAAATGGCATAATTAATGATGATGGCAGGAAATGAAATGGTTACCAACAAGGCCACCACACCACCGATGGCAGCACCCAAATACTTATCAGCAGCATAAGTCACCGAGCTGGTAACAAACACCATCAAAATAAGCACCAACATCTTCCTGAAACCGCCTGCATAAGCCTCGGTTATATCCGGTGGCTTCATGTAACCATCTGCAGTATGACTCAAGCAGCTCAAACAGTACTTAAAGCCCGAACCAAACAAAGCCAGGTAAATAAACAAGGCAAAAGGCAAGTATAAGGCAATTGAGCACAATATTGACAAGCCGAAGATAAAAACCAAAGACTGTGTCGCTAACGGATACTTGAAACTTTCTTGCAACCGGCGCCAGAAAGGTTCAATCTTACCTGGTCCCAATGATTCCAGTTCACGGTTACATTGAAAACAGCGCACCACTGGGTTGTACCTGGAATCATCTACACATTGATCACAACAACTGATATCACAACTTGTACAATGATAGGTAGCAACTTCCAAAGGATGGTATTTACAACCCTGTTCCATCAGCTGAGCTCCTGTGCTATGGCTAAATACTTTTCAGATTCAGCCTTATTTTCAAGGCGTTTATATGCAAAGGCAATCTTTTTGGCAAGCACATTTAATGAAGGGTGTTTGTTTTCTGCCTGATACATTTGCTGAAAGATATTAATGGCTTCTTCAACATGCTCTGGAACGGTGATGAAATTCCAAGCCAACTTATACTGTGCCTCAGGATCAATTTGTCGCTCCTCTTTTGACAATTCATGCCATATTTTTTCAAGTTTTGCTAATTGCTGATTATTCGGTTTGGTTGAAGTAATTAATTGGCTGAAATAGGTTTGTGCCTGTTCAGGTTCAACTGCATTCAGTAATTTATATTTCAGAACTTTTAAACCAAAATCAGAACCATAATCGGTCACATGCTTATTAATCTGCTTCAGTGCTGTTTCGAATTTAAATTTATCCATAGTTTGGTAAATTTGATCCAAGCTCTCCTGTTTAGGATTAACGGCTTGATCTTCTTCAATGTATTCTTGATTCAAAGTTTCAGGCTTAAACCACACCAGTACACCAATCAAAATGGCACCAGTGACAAAACCACCAACGTGCGCCATAAAAGCCACATTGGTTTCAGGCATAGACCACATCGAATAGAGTTCGTTACCGATATAAAAAGGCAAAATAAACAAAGCAGGTGCACGGAAATAGCCAACAAAGACAAAAAACCAGTAGAAAAACTCAATTTTCTTCATCCGAAATATACCCAGATACATGGCCATAACACCAGAAACCGCCCCGGAGGCACCAACCAAAGGTACTGAACTGTTTAAGTCCATCAAAACCTGTGCCAAGCCTGCACCGACGCCGGTTATCAGATAAAAGATCAAAAAGTTCCGATGACCTAAACTGGCTTCTACGGCAAAACCACAAATGATCAAAAAGAACATGTTGCCAATCAAGTGCATGGTGCCCGCATGCAGAAATTGGTGAGTAATGAGTGAGGTTACTTTGATGTCATTGGCCACCAGCCCATGTTTCTGATAGCTGACTTCAAACATTAAATCATGGATGTACTGCCGTTGAAACTTCCAGTAGACAAAATATTCTGGCTCATAAAACCCCTGGGCATTTTCCATCATATATGCATAAAACGCCTCATCCTGAAGGATCAATGCTGCCGCATAAATTTTTTGAGGGTGTTGTTTTATTTCTTGGAACAGCTCCAGTTGTTCCACGGCCTCATTCTCAGTTAGAAAATCTTGATAATGTTCTGCTTCTTTCTGATAAAGACCGTCATTGATATATAAATTGGCGGCTTCCTCAAAATGGTCTGAGTCACCGGTTTGGTATACATAAAAAACCAAGACATTGAGAATCACAATCAAGAATAAAGCGATGGGGGCATTCTGCCAATCAAAACGCTTTTCGGTAGGTACTATAATCATTCCTGATTTATTGGCATGCTTTTAGAGTAACTTATTCTAACCGAGCACCGGTTTTAAAACAATTGAGAAAAGTTTATCGTCTTACACATGTTGATCTACCAATATGACTGCTCGCATCAGTGGTTCAGGCTTGGTTATAAAGCCATCACCATTATTTTTGTCAAAAACAAAACGAAAAGCACCTCCAACCTTGAAAGTGCTTTTGGAGTGACAACAGCATTTAGGGGAATGCCACAGCTATATGGGATACTGTCGAGGACATGAAAACTTAAGGCTTCAGCACATTTTTTGGTAGCTATTTACCTCTGAACAACCAATATCAATGACGTTGATACTGGGTAAGTAGTTTGACTAAATCTCTTTGTTCGGCTTGTTTGGCATATTCCAAAGGTGAGATACCATCGATTTTAAAATCAAGCGAGGCACCTTGTTTAAGCATGGTTTCAATGACTTCAATACTGCCCCCGTTATAAATCGCTTGCTCCAACGGCCTTTGTCCATTGTCATCCGCTGATAAATCTGCACCAGCCTCAATCAGGGCAATAGCCAGCTCATCCTCACTCCAACTCAATGCTGATGACAATGGTGTATCACCGTATTCATCCACATAATTAATATCAGCACCTCGTTCAATGTATTTCGCAACATCCTCAGCGTTCAATTCTTCGTGTTGCATTTGTTCATATAGACTTTTGGTACCATAACTGTCAGGAAACCGGCTGTATACTCCAACCATAATCAAAGCCAAGAATACATAAGAAAAAGCCGTTTTAATACCTGACCACATTTTTCTGGCATAGCGGCCTCGTATAAACCATCTGGTAATGGTCGGCGGATGTGAGACTCTCATAGACAACATATACAAACTGCCTGCCGCCCATAACCCACCTAGAATCAGGGCTGTCCACCTGAATTTATCAAAAAATAAATAGATCAGCACCACACTGAGTAATAAACTGATGAGAGGACTGATGGCAGCTTTGAGTGCTGACTGCGTAGTTTCAGTTTTCTCCAGATGATCAGGCACCAATGGTGTAATTGTATTGATGAAACTTCGTTTTTCATCTTTATTGGCAAAATAAACTGTTTTATCCTCAATCTCTTTTTGGGCTTTATACTTAACCTCAACATCATCATCAGTGTTGCGGCTGGTAATGTTTTGAATCTGACTGAAAGGAATCACTGTCAGGCCATCAGAACCCAACACTTCTATTGGGCTTTGTTTGCCAGCTAGTTGTATATCGACTTGATCAATCGATTCTTGGTCACAGGAACCAACAAACAAGGAATGCTCATTCAAAACAACCACATTGTCACTTTCAGAATCTTTATCTATCCAATAGTACATACATTCTCCTTATCTATTAGTTTATTATTTCTTGATAATATTTTGTTTTTCAGTTTCACAGAACAACCAAAATAAGGACGTATTTTGGCATATATGACCCTATTCCACCACCTATGATTTTCCATGCCTACAGTTACCAGAGGTATAATCATGTTTTAATAATTGACCCTGCTCAAGTGTTATACCAAACCAACAAGCAAGCTAAACATCAAGTCTCATGGTGGTAACACCACCAAAACCCAGAAATCTTTTAAACATGGGAAACTGCTCAATTTTTACCGCTTTAAACCCAAAGCGCTGATAAAGGCTTCTTGCTCTGGGGTTGGTATCAATCACATCAAGTCTGACACAATCATAGCCTTGGTTGGCGGCATAAGTAGCAATTTCTTTTAACAGTTGCTGACCTATGCCCATACTTCTGGCTTCAGGTAATACTGAAATACCATCCATAACCAACTCTTTCGGTTTTGATTTTCGTTCATACAAAGACAACACCAAAGCCGCCTTACTGCCTTTCCAAATACCCAGATGTTTAATGAGACTACGATACGTAACTCCACTGGTCAAAGCCCCATCTTTGCCCTGAAATCCTGCCATACCGACCAGTTTACCTTCATACAATGCCACGATGGCATAATCCAGATTAAATCCATTAAGAAAAACAGCTTGACGCGCTTCTTTACTGGGTATTGCAACTGCTATTTTTTCACCAAAAGCCAAATCAAATAAAGCCACAGCCGTCGATCGACAGGATTCAGGAATGCCTAATTGGTAGCTAATTAAGTCAGGTTTCATTTATACTCCCAACAAAGGTAAATCTTTTATATGATGATAGCGCAGCGACAAAGAAATACAATGCTTCAACTCGACAACCGGTATGTCTTGGTTGACAGTGATTACAATCGCCCGATTACCCTCAAAAACCAGTTCCTCACCATATATTTCTTTGAATGTTTTTATCAAAGTGGTCTGGCAATGAAAATAAATGTAAATGTGGCTCGGTGTATTTGGCTTCCACCCCATTCTAACTGTGCTTCCGCCTTTGATTAAGTAACTGATCTCACCCCATTTCAAGGTCTCTGTTAATTGACCAATATGGCCTGCTTCAGCCACCTTAAAAATCATCCTGCGTATTTGTAAAAGTAAATCACGAACATCAATTGGAAAAGTATTGAATTTATCTTTTACTGCTTTATCCATCATCAATAAGCTGTTAGAACTCACTGTAAGGGTTAGCAATTGACAATTGTTGAAGAACTGCTGCCTCTAAAGACTCCATCTCTGTAGCTTCATCATCTTCGATGTGATCAAAGCCCAACAGGTGTAACATACCATGAACGGTCATGTGAGCCCAATGATGACTGAGCGGTTTGTTTTGCTCTTGCGCTTCTTGTTCAACAACAGGTCCACATATAGCGAGGTCGCCAAGATGACGAGACTCAACAAAAGCAGGAATTTCTGTAGGGAAGGATAAAACATTGGTGGGCTTGTCCTTACCACGGTAGGTGTGATTAAGGTATTGGCTTTCTGACACATCAATGATTTTGATACAAACTTCACCCTCAGTATTCAAACTTTCAGCAACCTGCTTAAGCCATTTTTCAAATTCAACTTGGGCAGGTGCGCTTAAATTTCCTTCGTTAATCAGCTCAAGCTGTATCATTCAGTTTTTTTGTTGTTTTTTGCTTGTCGTACGCATCAACAATCTTTTGGACCAGGTTGTGTCTGACCACATCTTTGGATTTGAACCAACTGAAACTGATGCCCTTGATATCCTGTAGAATTTCCATGGCATGTTTAAGGCCTGACTTTTCACCAGGGCGTAAATCAATCTGTGTGATGTCACCAGTAACCACAACGGTGGTGTTAAAACCTGTTCGCGTGAGGAACATTTTCATTTGTTCAACTGTGGTGTTTTGTGCTTCATCCAGAATCACATAAGCATCGTTCAAGGTGCGACCACGCATGAAAGCCAAAGGTGCCACTTCAATTTCGTTCTTCTCCAGCATCTTTTCAACTTTGTTGTGGCCAAGCATGTCATACAATGCATCATATAAAGGACGCAGATATGGATCTACTTTTTCACTCAAGTCGCCTGGCAAGAAACCCAAACGCTCACCAGCTTCCACCGCTGGCCGAACCAATACCAAACGCCTTACCCGATCAGTTAAAAAGGCTTCAACCGCACAAGCCACTGCCAAAAATGTCTTACCTGTACCAGCAGGACCGATACCAAAATTAATGTCATGAGTGACGATGTTGTGCAAATAGGCCTTTTGGTTATCTGAGCGACCAGTTATCACACCAGCTTTGGTTTTAATCGCCACTTCTTGCGGCTCATAATCAGGGCGACTGGCATTACCAGCCAGAATCACATGCACAATCTCAGGATTCAGCGCTTCTTTGCGCGCTTCCTTAACCAACAAATGTAGCATTTTGGCAGCTTGATTAACATTGTCTTCTGCACCTTTGATTTGAAAATTATGGCCACGGGCATGGATATCAGTTTCCGTATGCTCTGCCAGTAATTTCAGGTGAATGTCTTGTTGTCCATATAAATTGACGAGACTTCCATTGTTGATGTCCGTAAATTCCATGTTGCGAACTGTTGCTTTCATTTTTTCTGCCTTGGATATGTTATTCATCAATCAATACACGACCTCTTAAAGAGTTTCTTAATGCCTCGGTGATAACCACATCAACCATCTCACCGATCAATCTTTGGGGGCCTGCAAAATTGACCACCCGGTTGTTCTCTGTTTTACCAGAAAGTTCCTCATCTGACCACTTAGAAGTGCCTTCAACCAATATTTTTTGTGTGCTGCCGATCATATTTTGGCTGATTTCTGCAGCCATATCGTTAATGGTGCTTTGTAAATGCTGTAAACGGGCCTTCTTCTCATCCATCGAGACCAAGTCAGGCATAGATGAGGCTGGCGTGCCAGGACGAGCCGAATAGATAAAACTAAAACATTGATCAAAGCCAATATCAGTGATCAACTTCATGGTGTCCTCAAAATCTTTGGCAGTTTCACCAGGAAAGCCGACAATAAAATCTGAAGACAAGCTGATGTCAGGTCTGACCTCTCGTAATTTACGAATTTTTTGTTTGTACTCCAATGCGGTATGACCTCGTTTCATCATGGCGAGGATGCGATCAGAACCACTTTGTACTGGTAGATGTAAATAATTCGCCAACTCAGGCACATCACGATAGGCTTCAATCAAGCCATCAGTGAATTCAACAGGATGAGAAGTGGTGAAGCGAATACGCTCTATACCATCTATGGCTGCCACGTAATGAATCAACAAGGCCAAATCAACAACCTCACCTTCGTGCGATAAGCCACGATAAGCATTCACGTTCTGCCCCAACAAATTGACTTCTTTAACGCCCTGTTCAGCCAGCTTCATAATTTCAGCCAAAACACTGTCCAAAGGACGTGACACCTCTTCACCACGGGTGTATGGCACCACACAGAACGAACAGTATTTACTGCACCCTTCCATGATTGAAACAAAAGCAGAAGGCCCTTCTTTACGTGGTTCAGGTAAATGATCAAACTTTTCTATTTCGGGAAATGAAATATCAACCTGTGGTTTTTGTTGTTCGTTTCTGGCTTTCAACAATTCTGGTAAACGGTGAATGGTTTGTGGCCCGAATACCAAATCCACATAAGGTGCGCGCTTGATGATGGCATCACCTTCTTGCGAAGCCACACAACCACCGACACCAATGATAACATCAGGGTTGTTTTCTTTGATTTTACGCCAGCGACCCAATTGTGAGAACACTTTTTCTTGGGCTTTTTCACGGATAGAACAAGTGTTTATTAAAATCACATCAGCCTCCTCTTCAACATCAGTGATGCTCAAGCCATGTGACTTTAAAAGTACATCTTGCATTTTATCAGAATCATATTCATTCATCTGACAACCGTGGGTTCTGATAAATACTTTACCGCTCATAGATTTGTTCATTCATTCTATCTACTAATTGTACAATGATTTGAGCCGTAAGACCCCAAATCACGTCTTTTTTATACTCAAAAGAATAGTAATGTCGTCTACCCCAGGGTGTTTTGACATTGTGTTTATTCCGATTCTCGCCATCTTGAAAAAAGCTGAATGGCACACCGAAAGCTTTTTCCACTTCGTTCTGATCAATGATCAAATTACTCACATCCTTAATTTCACCCACAAAGGGAGTCACATGAAAACCACTGATAGAAGGTAAACCATCTAAGAACCCCCACAATTGAATCAGTTCTTTTGCCACGCCAATCTCCTCATGGGTTTCTCTGAGGGCTGTTTGTTTAATGTTTTTATCCTGATCCTCATGCGCCCCTCCTGGAAAACTCACCTGCCCAGAATGGTGCTTAAGCTTGGCATTGCGTTTAGTCAACAACACCCAGGGTTCATCATTTTTCCAATAAAAAGGAAAAAAAACAGCCGCGGCACGATCCATGTCACCTGATGCACCCAGCCACAAATCCTGATCAATCAGATTTTGATTGAGGTGTGGCTTAACTCGTTGGATAAAATTTTGCATGGCTACAAACCAAAAAAGGCAAGTTATTCAACTTGCCCCCTTAATCATACTTGTAAGTTCGGGTTATTTGATTTCAAGTAAGTGAACATCGAACACCAAAACTTCATTCGGGCCAATTGGGCCTTGCCCCTGAACACCGTAACCCATTTCAGGTGGGAGGAAAACTTGCCATTTGTCACCTTTCTTCATCATCGGGATGATTTCTCTCCAACCAGCCAGACCAATTTTTGTCATATCCATATCAACTGGTTGACCATTTTTATAAGTGCTGTCAAATTCCTGGTAATTATCAAACACTTCGATTCCAATTAATTTACCACTGTAATGAACCTGGACCGTATCATCCAAGGTGGCATTTCTGCCTGAACCAGTTTCAATCACACGATACTGGATACCTGAGGCCAATTCTTTGATTCCAGTTTTGCCACGGTTTTGAGCCAAGAAATCATCGCTGCGCTTTTGGTTTTTACCAGCTAATTCCAAGTACTCTTCACGTTGAAACAATTGTAGTTTTTGTTGGTATTTAGCATATTCTGCTGTCATTTCTTCACGCGAAACAGAGGGTTCTTTTTTAGTAGCCGCTTCCCTTAAACCTTTAACAGCTTGTTCAATATCCAACTCAAAATCACTGCCTTCACGACCAGCAGCTTGTAAGCCCATGCGATAACCGATGGCATAAGATGCAGCGGCTTTATCAAACTGAATGTCCGCACTTTTAGGAACTTCTTGTTGGTTTTGTGCCATGGCATTCAGCGTTGTTGCCAAAAACATCAATGTAAATAATTTTTTCATTCGTAACCTCTTAACATAGTAGGTGTCTTGATTCCCTATTTTCATCCTGTGGATAAAAATCGGCTGCTCAAGACTGCTTGTAATCAAGCGCCCGACCCTCTGATTCACTTTGTTTACCATCCAGGTCAGCGAGTCGCTTCGCTTTGCAGCGGCGTATTGTACGCCAGCATTCAGAGTTAAACAAGACACGCCAAGCAATAATAAGTTCAAAATAAGAGCAGATTACAGCTTGGGATTGATTGTTTTAACATTATCCTTATACATTGAGGCCTGATTGGGTTTGTTGTTATAATTTCGGGTCTCTTTAAACCACGCAAGAATCATGACCAACGTTTTATCCGAACTCAATAACAATGTCCTCACCATAACCATTAACAGACCAGACAAACTCAATGCGCTGAACCAGGCCACTTTAAATGAATTGGATGAGCTCATCACTCGTGCCAAAGAGGACCACAACACAGCCGTGATCATCATAACTGGCACAGGTGAAAAAGCCTTTGTTGCCGGTGCTGACATTTCGGAATTAGCCACCACTGATGCCATGACTGGTATGCAGTTTGCAAAATTTGGTCAGCGTGTATTCAGCAACATTGAAAATTGTGGAAAACCTGTGATTGCTGCGGTTAACGGTTTTGCTTTAGGTGGTGGTTGTGAATTAGCGATGGCCTGCCATTTGCGTATTGCTTCAGACAATGCCAAATTTGGCCAACCAGAAATTAAATTGGGGGTGATTCCAGGTTTCGGAGGAACTCAGCGTTTGACGCGTTTGGTCGGCAAAGGTAAATCCATGGAAATGAACTTATTGGGTGATATGATTCCTGCACACAAAGCCGAACAAATAGGCCTGGTAAACTGGGTGGTTCCTCAAGACGAATTAACGCCCACAGTTCAAAAAGTTGCGCAACAATTGGCAAACTCAGCACCAATAGCCATCAGTATGATCATTGATGCCATCAATAAAGGACTTGAATGTGCCCTACCTGAAGCACTGGACTATGAGGTCAAGGCTTTTGGGATTTGTTGTGCTTCCGAAGACAAGAACGAAGGTACTTCAGCATTTTTAGAAAAACGCCAAGCTGAGTTTAAAGGTAAGTAAAAAGGAACGATCTGCCTGACCAGATCGACAGCTTAGGGTAAACTTTCCTAATGAAGGATACCTTGCCATCAAAACAGCATGAACCTCTAAAAATGATTCACCTAAAATCCAATAATATCGCTATCGCCTATCTGCTTTAATGAGGCAGTTTGGCTTAAATGAAGCTCAAACATCTGATTTATTGTTATTCTTACGTGCACTAAACAACTTAATCCAAAACCACAATTCAATCAAAACTGCCAAACCAAATAACACAAAGGTGCCGATTTTAAAACCTGCGGTGTATAGTGCCAGTGCCAGGATAGCCAAGGCAATGAGGATCAATGATCTTTGACTCATAAGATATATCTAAATCAGTAATTATATCACAAAAACATAAGAAAACTGATGATCAACCTAACCAGCACAGGCAATATCTGAAAGGTAAGAAGCCTTGCTTAAGTGCCGTGGCGCGCGCCGGCAATGAGAGATTGGTAGTTTTATCGGAGATGAAGGAGCCTGATTTTAACTCAAGGCTTCGACTCCGTTCGCCTGCGTAAAATCGCGCACTGGGCGGAGTCGAAGTGCAAATCTATTGGCTGGCAGAGTAGCGTCCAAAATGGAGACCGAAGACCCTAAAACATTCCTTATCAGACAAGGTTTTTAGATAATAAAGTAAACACCACTCATTATAGTTCACAATTCAGTTGATATGAATCATTAGTTGGTTCTATCAACAACAATCATTAAATATAATTTAACCCACAAAATCATCATTGTTTTTGGGTACAATGATGGGTTTGATTTACACTTTATCCAAATGAAATCTATCTCACTGCGAGGTGTCAGAACCCACAATCTCAAGGACATCAACATTGACTTGCCACGTGACCAATTCATTGTAATTACAGGCTTATCTGGCTCTGGAAAATCATCATTGGCTTTCGATACCATTTATGCTGAAGGGCAACGGCGCTATGTTGAATCATTATCAGCCTATGCGCGACAGTTTTTGTCGATGATGGACAAACCTGATTTGGATCACATTGAGGGCCTGTCACCCGCTATTTCAATTGAACAAAAGTCCACTTCACATAATCCACGTTCAACAGTGGGCACCATCACAGAAATCTACGATTACTTGCGCTTGTTATATGCCCGCATTGGAACACCCCGTTGTCCCGATCACCACATTTCATTAGAAGCACAAGAAGTGTCTGAGATGGTGGATAAAGTACTGGCATTAGAAGCAGGTAAAAAATTAATGTTATTGGCACCGGTGATACGAAACCGCAAAGGTGAGCATCTGTTATTACTGGAACAATTGCGTGGTTCGGGCTTTGTGCGAGTCAGGATTGACGGTCATATTTACAACATTGATGACTTACCCAAACTGAATCCGAAACAAAAACATGACATTGAAGCAGTGGTGGATCGTTTTAAGGTCAAGGCAGGTATAGCACAACGGCTGGCTGAATCTTTCGAGACAGCACTTTCCTTATCAGAAGGACTGGCGCAGGTGATCTCATTTGATGACAAGGATGAGGATAAGCCAATTGAACTGCTATTCAGTTCATTGTTTTCTTGCCCAGTCTGTAATTACTCTTTAAGCGAGCTAGAACCCAGACTGTTTTCATTCAACTCACCCAATGGCGCCTGTTCAGAGTGTGACGGTCTGGGCATGAGTCAGTATTTTGACCCTGAACGTATCATCATGAATGAAGAACTATCGATGGCTGATGGTGCGGTGCGTGGGTGGGACAAGCGCAATGGTTGGTATTTCCAACTATTACAAGCAGTAGCAAAAACTTATAAATTTGATGTCAATACACCGTTAAAAGAGCTGCCTAAAAAAATCAAAGATGTGTTGTTCTTCGGCAGTGGTGATAAAAACATCAAATTCACTTATTACAGTGACAAAGGACAATACGAGCGCAACCACCCTTTTGAGGGCATTGCTAACAACATGAAACGACGTTATCAGGAAACCGAATCATCTATGGTACGCGAGGAGCTCAATAAATACATCAGCAAGAAGCCATGCCCATCTTGTCAAGGACAGAGGCTAAACCAGGCAGCACGTAACGTTTTCATCAACGAGGTGCCACTACCACAGATCAATGCCATGTCGATAGCAGGCGCATTAGAACATTTTGAAACCCTAGAGCTGGAGGGACAAAAAGCCCAAATTGCCGAAAAAATCATCAAAGAAATACGTGAACGCTTGAGCTTTTTGGTCAATGTGGGTTTGAACTACCTCACCGTTGATCGCAAAGCAGATTCACTTTCTGGTGGAGAAGCACAACGCATTCGGCTGGCTTCGCAGATTGGTGCTGGCTTGGTGGGCGTGATGTATGTATTGGATGAACCGTCAATTGGTTTACACCAGAGGGATAACGAAAAACTATTGAAAACCTTGATTAACCTTAAAAACCTGGGTAATACCGTAATCGTTGTTGAGCATGATGAGGATGCAGTCCGGCTGGCCGATCATGTGGTGGACATTGGTCCTGGTGCTGGCGTACATGGTGGCTACATTGTGGCTCAAGGTACACCACAAGAAATTTGTGATAACCCCAATTCAATCACAGGCAAGTACCTAACGGGTGCCCTGAAAATTGAAGTACCAGCAGAACGTCATAAACCTGATAAGAAATGTTGGTTCAAGCTCAACGGCGCCACTGGCAATAACCTCAAAAATGTGGATGTGGAAATCCCTGCTGGATTGATGACTTGTATCACTGGAGTTTCAGGTTCAGGAAAATCTACCCTGATCAATGAAACTGTATATAAAGTACTGGCCAATCATTTGAACAGGGCTTCACATCAGGCTCAACCATACAAAAAGTTTGAGCACATTGATTTGTTCGATAAAGTAGTGGATATTGACCAAAAACCCATTGGCCGTACCCCGCGCTCAAACCCGGCTACATATACCCAGTTATTTGGCCCAATTCGTGATTTGTTTGCCAATACCCCCGAAGCCAGAACCCGAGGTTACAAACCAGGTCGCTTCAGTTTTAACGTCAAAGGCGGGCGCTGTGAGGCTTGTCAGGGTGATGGCGTGATAAAAGTAGAAATGCACTTCTTACCTGACGTATACGTTACCTGTGACACCTGTAAAGGCAAGCGCTACAACCGCGAAACCCTAGACATTCAATACAAAGGCCAAAACATTTATGAAGTCTTGAACATGACTGTTGAAGATGCACTCCCTTTCTTCTCAGCCATTCCCAGCATCGCCACAAAATTACAAACTTTGCTGGATGTTGGCCTAAGTTACATCACTTTAGGACAGAATGCCACCACCCTGTCAGGTGGTGAAGCTCAACGGGTTAAACTGGCCAAAGAACTGTCCAAGCGCGACACTGGAAAAACGGTTTACATTTTGGATGAACCAACCACTGGCCTGCATTTCGCTGACATCAAACAATTACTGAAGGTTTTGCATCGATTGCGTGACAATGGCAACACCATCATGGTCATTGAACACAATCTGGATGTAATTAAAACAGCTGACTGGATCATTGATTTAGGGCCTGAAGGCGGTCATGGTGGTGGTGAGATCATAGCCACTGGCACACCAGAGCAAATCGCAAAACACAAAAGCTCTCATACAGGGGCTTTTTTGAAATCCATGCTTTAAGGACTTTTAGGACTTTAGTTACATGCAACTCAAACTCAAAAGTGGGATAATAATTATAGTTAATGAGCAAACACCCTATGAAAAACATTAAGAATACACTGTTAATACTGGCTACTTTACTGTCATTGGGCACAATTGCAAAAAATCCTGAACCAATCATGTATGGCACGCTTACCTTAGAAAACGGTGAAACCATAACAGGTAGCTTGCGTTGGGGCGATCAAGAAACATTCCTCAGCGATATATTCAATGGTGAGAAGAATGACACAGTAGGCATTGAGTATTTAACTGAAGATCAAAAAGAGGATTTACTGGATCATCAGCCTGGACCACAAGCCAATATTGGAGATTTACAGATCACATTTAAATCTTTTTTTGGCAAAGACATAGAGCCACCCTTTTTTAATACGAATTTTGGTGCCTTGAAACGCATTGATTTTGATGGCAAATCAGTCACAGCAACTTTACACGATGGAACCCTTATTGCCACCGGTGACAATCACAACGATACTGGCGATGACATCTATGTAAAAGACTCAGAAGGAGAAGTCACTGAAGTTGATCATGATGACATCAAGAGTATTCAGTTTTTTGCAGCACCTGAGGGTGCCAGAACTTTTGGTGATGGTATTTACGGCACAGTCGAATCCAGTATTGGTACATTTAAAGGACGTATCATGTGGGATAAAGACGAGCGATTGACCGATGAAAAGTTAGACGGCAATGATGATGAACAAGAGCACGAAATCAAGTTTGCCGACATCAAAAGTATTGAAAAAACTGCAGATGCCGATGTCTCAGAAGTTATTTTAAAAGACGGTGTTGAGCTGATGTTAACTGGTACCAATGATGTAAACCGAGGCAACCGAGGCATATGGGTTGACACGCCTGAGTACGGTCGTATTGAAATCGACTGGTATCAATTCAACAAACTGACCATTGAAGCGGTTGATGTCAACTGGTTAACTTTTCAAGATTATGTAGAACTATCTAAACCAATAAGCGGCTCAGTCATATTAGCAGATGGCTCAAAAGTAACTGCACAAAGAATCATTTTTGATATGAATCAACAGTCCAATGCAGAATTACTTTATGCCGACATCGGTGGTAATAATCGCCAAGTACCTCTGTTCAAAGTTAAAAGTATGACCAAGAAGAGTAATCAGAGCCTGGAATTGTTACTAAGATCAGGAATAAAAGTCATTGCCATGAATAATCGCAGTGTCACCTTTCAAAATAATGGCTTGATAGTTTCCAATAACAACCGGCATCAATGGTACCCATGGGAGAAAGTACAATCAATCGAGTTTGATTGATTGCTGTTATTACTGATTGATCAGCTTGTAACCCACACCACGGACGGTCTGAATCCACTTCTCTTTGTTGTGTTTTTTCAGTGCTTTGCGTAAACGCAGGATATGCACATCAACGGTGCGATCTTCGACAAAAGTATTGCGCCCCCAAATGTGATTCAAAATATGGTCCCTGGCTAATAGTTTGTTCGGGTTTTGTAAAAACAACTTGAGTAACTTATACTCAGTCAGGCTCAGACTCAATAACTCACCATCTACGCTGACTTCATGTGCATCGGCATCCATAACAATACCCTTATATTCAATTTGATGATTGGCTTCAAAACCCTGCGAACGTCTCAAATGTGCCCTGATTCGCGCCATCAACTCAAGCATTGATGCCGGCTTGGTTAAATAGTCATCAGCACCACGCTCCAGGCCTTTAACCTTGTCGGACTCTTCTGCACGGGCAGTTAACATGATTATCGGCACCTCTCTGATTACTTCATCACGGCGAATCATATCTATCAAATCAATGCCACTCATATCAGGCAGGCCCCAATCAATAACAATTAAATCAGGATTAACCTGGTTGAGTTGTTCCAATGCTTCGTGCCCTGAAGCGGCTTTGAATGTATCAAAACCCTCTCGACGGAGTGAAAATGCCATCATTTCTCTGATGGCCATATCATCTTCAACAATCAGGATGTTATTTTGCATCTCAGTGGATTTTTTGGTTAAAGTGGACATGATAGGTAATCATTATGACAGATTGGTTACATTTTTGTCATAATTTAGTCTTGCGTGATTCAGTCACAGCATATAAGTTGTTTGTTTATTGCTCTGAAACAATTCCACCACTGACATGACTCTAAATTTTGATCAATTATTTCCCACCACCAACAACCCCAAAGCCCATGGTTTAATCAAAGTCAAAGCAGAAGATTTTATTGTTATTGAACACCATAACATGACTTTCACTGAAACAGGCGAACATTTGTGGCTGAAAGTCAAAAAGGTAAGTTGTAATACATCCTGGGTGGCCACACAACTATCAAGCGCTTGTAAAGTCCCAGCCCGACAAGTTGGTTTTGCAGGATTAAAAGACCGTCATGCCATCACCCAACAGTGGTTCAGTGTGCAATTACCTAAAGTGCAGGATATTGAAACGATCCAATCAAAATTACCAGAAACCATAGAAATTATCGAACACCACTGGCACCAAAGCAAACTCAAAAGAGGCCAGTTAACACACAATGAGTTTAAAATTTTAGTACGAAATATCAAAGGTGAACGGCAACCTATTGAGAACAACATTCAATCAATCCTACAGTCAGGTGCTCCTAACTATTTTGGCCCACAAAGATTTGGACATCAGCTGGGAAATATCCAACAAGCCCTTGACTGGTTTGAGAATAAAATCAAAGTCAACAACAGAAACAAAAGAAGTTTGCTGATTTCATCAGCCCGCAGTTACATTTTTAATTTGATTGTGGCATCCAGAATAAAACAAGACTCTTGGAATCTGCCTGTTGAGGGTGATATTTTGCAGCTTGATGGCAGTCATTCATGGTTTCCAACAACAGCAGCCACCCCCAGCGAAATAAGCAGTAGACTGAAACAATTTGACATTCATATCACTGCAGCCTTATGGGGTGAAGATAAGGTACAAAGTACGGCTGCTTGCGCCCATTTAGAAAACAACATTGCGGATCAATTCCCAGCATTTCAAAACGGTTTTGAAAAAAACAGAGTGAAACAAACCCGAAGATCGATGCGAACAATACTCCAAAACTTGACCCATGAATGGGATGGTGACACTTTGGCCTTAAACTTTATGCTACAACCGGGTGCCTATGCCACTGGGGTCATCAGGGAAATCATTAATTTTCAGGATGATTCCAGCCAGCTCACTTCAAGTTAAAACTAATTTTCACATGTGACTTTCCACCTTTAACAGGTTTCAGTCGCATCTGATTATTATTTTCATCAAGCACTCGGTTTGCGTTGAAATGGCTGTTTTTGATTTAGCCCACGGTTAAGACCCAAAGACATTCCTTTTTAACCTTTGCCTTTGGTTCTGGTGCGATGTGGTTTGGCATGCTTTTCAATGCATTCAATAATCAGGCCAGCCACATCCTTGCCAGTGGCTTTTTCAATGCCCTCTAAACCAGGTGAAGAGTTAACTTCCATGACCACTGGGCCACGATTGGCTCTCAAGATATCCACACCAGCCACATTTAAACCCATGATTTGTGCTGCTTTGACTGCTGTTTTTCGCTCTGCGGGTGTCAATTTAACCAGGGTTGCTGAACCACCACGATGCAGGTTAGAACGGAATTCGCCCTCAGCACCTTGCCGTTTCATAGCCGCCACAACTTTGTTGCCAACCACAAAGCATCGAATATCAGCACCTCCAGCTTCTTTAATAAATTCCTGCACCATGATATTTGCATTCAAACCCAAGAATGCTTCGATTACAGATTCAGCTGCCTTTTTGGTTTCTGCCAACACCACACCAATGCCTTGTGTTCCCTCTAACAACTTGATGACCAGTGGTGCTCCACCAACCATTTTAATTAAATCCTGAATATCATCGGGAGAGTTTGCAAACCCTGTCACTGGCATACCAATGCCTTTGCGTGATAACAACTGTAATGAACGCAGCTTGTCTCTGGAACGTGATATGGCAACGCTTTCATTAACAGGATAAACACCCATCATTTCCAATTGTCTCAAAACCGCAGTACCATAAAAAGTTACCGATGCCCCAATCCGTGGAATCACCGCATCATACAAAGGCAAATCCTCACCACGGTAGTGCAAGGTGGGATTACTGGATGAAATATTCATGTAGCAGCGCAAATGATCAAGCACCCTAACCTCATGACCACGACTGGTGGCAGCTTCGACCAACCTTTTGGTCGAATATAATTTGGCATTTCTGGATAATATAGCTATTCTCATTTACGTTTTCTCGGTATTTTTTTATTGGTTAAATGCGCCTTGCTGGGAACAACGACCAAACCTTGCATCGCCTGGCGTCCTAATAACATCCTGAATCTCATTGTGTCTCTTGATGATAAAGTCAATTCAATTTGACGTTTGAGTCCCCCCAGAACTAAGCTTGTTTCTATGACAATGCGTTCACTTTGTTGGCCATTTGAACTGGTAACCACACGTTGATCCTTGACTGGCAGTTCACAAACAACCAAGGTATCATCATTTTGATATGGAGCAAGATAAACCTTAACCCATTGCTCTTGTCCTTTCTTAAAAAGCTGATGTTTGACCGCATGAATGGCACTCGTCCTGGCTCCTGTATCAATTTTCACATGAATACACTCAATTCCAAGCTCAGGTAACGCCGCATATTCTTTCCACCCCACTTTGAGTGTCGTTTTATCAGCCATATCAGTCTAAAGTTGTACTGATACAAATTTTATCCCAGGCCTCACTGGGTAAATTGTTCAGTAATATATGGCCACCATTGAAGGTCTCAAACCACAAATTCTTATCCACTTGCCAATCACTGCTAATAAACAATGACAAATCATTTTCAGCAGCAGTGTAATGGCTGTCTTGCAGCCCAACAGAAATATATACGGGTAATTGACGACTGGCTCCTGAAGGTGGATAACCCGCACTGAGCGCATAACCCAAATGTGCCCCGCTAACTGCATAAGCAGCAAAGTAATCTGCATTGTTCAGCGCAATGGCATGAGCCACAAACCCACCAGCTGAAAACCCCCAGATGTATTTGCGAGTGGTTTCAATGTTATACCGGGCATCAATGTCATCAATGATATCTCCCAATCGAGCTGCATCCACATTAGGCACCCAACCACCAGACGAGCCAGTAGCAACCTGAGCGACAACAATGAAGCCATATAACTCTGCTTCACTCTGCCAAAAATCACGCATATTCTCAGCCGCAGCGGGGGCATTTCCTGCTCCTGCAGCACCATGCCAGACCACCATCAAAGGTATAGGCTGACTGGGTTGATAACTGTTTGGAATATAGTAATAGTAAGTATTATTCCCATTGATTGTCCGCATGCCGGCACCTGGATAACTGCCTCCCATTCCATTTGATGGTGATGAATTATTTTCAACACCATCAATAAAAATCATATCAGGACACTGATTTAAACTGGGCACACTGGCAGTGGCCACTGCACTGGCCAACAAAATAATGAGCAGCAATATAAACTTAATCTCTCTCAAGTTCTACTCTATCAACATTGCGGAACCCCTGTGGCAGTACCAAACCACGTTTGGCACGCGAACCGACATAATTCACCAGGTCTTTCCATTTAAAACGAATGTATCTGGCTCCAGCATGAATCAAGAATGAATCATTCGGGGTAATGGCTAAGGTTGCAGCCAGTTTCTCTTCACCAGATTTCAAGCGTTTGGCAGGTATATTAATTAACTTATTACCTTTACCTTTGGCCAATTCGGGTAACTCTTCCAGTGGAAACACCAACATATAACCAGCACTGGTGATACAAACCACATGTGCATCGGGCAGTTTTTCAATCCAGGTCGGCTTCATCGCACTGAAGCCTTTGGGCACACTCAGTACATGCTTACCCGCCTTCATTTTACTGTACAGGTTTTCCATCACACCATGGTAACCATACCCAGCATCTGAACACATCAACAACCTGGCGTTAGGTAATTGACAAGTCACGGATATCGGCAGCAGGTTATTTTTGAAATTAAACTTAGTGGTTAATGGTTCACCCTGGCCTCGCGCGGAAGGCAAAGTATGGGTCGCTAAACTGAATGCCCTACCATCAGACGATAAGAAAACTGAAGTTAAATTACTGCGACCATGGGCATGATCCTTGTACTCATCACCCGCTTTGTAATTCAAACTGATTGGATCAATGTCATGACCTTTGGCAGCCCTCACCCAACCGGCTGCAGATAAAATAATGGTATTAGGTTCACTGGGAACCAGTTTGGTTTCATCGAAAACCTGTGCTGCTTCACGTTCTGCCAGTTGTGTTTTGCGTTCATCACCGTATTGCTCCATATCGGCTTTAAGCTCATTACGAATCAAGGTTTTCATTCTGGCTCGGGAGAGTAAAATGCCTTCGATTTCGTCTTTTTCAGCCTGTAATTCAATTTGTTCAGTGCGAATTTTCATCTCTTCCAAACGTGCCAAATTACGCAAACGAGTGTCCAAAATGGCATCGGCCTGAATCTCAGATAATTTAAAAGTTTTGATTAACTCAGCTTTGGGTTGATCTTCCTCACGAATGATGCGAATGACTTCATCTAAATCCAAGTAGGCAATCAACAAACCTTGAAGAATATGTAAACGGGCATCTACTTTATCCAATCTAAATTGTAAACGGCGGCGCACTGTTTCCGTTCTGAAACGCAACCACTCTTTTAAGATCATTTTCAAATCTTTGACCTGCGGACGTCGATCAAGTCCGATCACGTTGAAATTGGCCTTATAAGTTTTTTCCAAATCAGTGGTCGAGAACAAATGCAGCATCAAAGCATCAAAATCAATTCGGTTTGAACGTGCCGCAATAACCAGTCTGACAGGATTTTCATGATCTGACTCATCACGTAAATCGTTAACCATCGGTAATTTTTTAGCCCTCATCTGTGTTGCAATTTGATCCAGAATTTTACTGCCAGAGGCTTGGTGCGGCAAAGCTGTGATAATGATGTCATTACCCTCTCGCTCATACACAGCTCGCATGCGGATACCACCATGACCAGTCTCATACATTTTAATGATGTCTTCTTTAGTCGTAATGATTTCAGCCTGAGTTGGGTAATCCGGCGCTTGGATGAATTCGCACAAATCTGCCACTTCGGCACTGGGATTGTCTAATAAATGCAAAGTTGCCTGGGCCACTTCAGTCAGGTTATGTGGAGGTACATCTGTCGCCATACCAACAGCAATTCCAGAAGCACCGTTAAGCAATACATTCGGTAATCGTGCTGGCAACCACAAAGGTTCTTCCATGGTGCCATCGAAATTAGGACCCCATTCCACCGTACCATGTGGCAGTTCAGAAAGAAGTGTTTTGGCATAAGGTGTCAGCCGAGATTCGGTGTAACGCATTGCTGCGAATGATTTTGGATCATCAGGTGAGCCAAAGTTACCTTGTCCATCAACCAAAGGATAACGGTATGAAAATGACTGGGCCATCAGCACCATGGCTTCGTAACAAGCTGAATCACCATGCGGGTGAAACTTACCAATCACATCGCCTATAGTTCTGGCAGATTTTTTATGCTTTGATTGCGCTGATAAACCCAACTCGCTCATTGCGTAAACAATGCGCCGCTGTACTGGCTTCAGACCATCACCGACAAACGGTAAAGCCCGATCCAAGACCACATACATGGAATAATCCAAATATGAACGCTCAGCATATTCACCCATTGAGATGGTTTCAAAATCCATGGACTGCGTCATAAAAATTTCAATCGAAAAAAATCAATTTTAACATTGCAACATCAATAATGTGATACCCGATTAACAACAAAAGTACCAAAAGTTAAGTGGTATGGATTAGGTGCATGGCAGGATTGATTATACGAAACATATCGTTTATTATAATTGCGTGAACAAACTGGAAGCAATCATGAAAAAAGCAATCCTGATTCTGAGCTTATTAAGCAGTGGTTGGGCTGCCGCCGTTGTTTATGACGATTTTGAAATTCGACAACAATTGTTGTACCCAAAAACCACCCAAGCATCTGCTGACTTTATCAGCCAATACTTCACCAGCAAAAACCCAAACCAGGTGGTAAATGATTTATTAAAAGCAGATTTAGACCCTTTAGAACGAGAGTATTTACTGCACAGCTTACTGACCGAAATATCAACCCAACCACCACAGGCCTTTTTTCAAAAATTTGTTGATCAGATGAAAGATTATCAAATTGAGGCCACGCGAGCACCTGATGAAGGCCATTCACCAGTGGCTATTTTTAACATCAGAAGCAAAGCACATGGCATCGAAAACATTTGGGTCGCATACAAAACAGAACAGCGTTTCAGCCAACTATTCAACAAAAGTATTGCTGATGGCATAGCAGCCTCCAAAATCCTGATAGCATCAGGCAGTCGACCTGGCTGGCTGGGGCTAAAAAATAGCATAACTGCCTTACCCACCAACAAAAAACAACAGTTGGCTCAACACTTAATCAGAAATACCAAAAACGAGACCGAGATAGATCGACTTTATAGCTTCGTGGGTTTGCTTTTAGGTAACCACCAATTATTACAAAAAGCACTGGCATCTGAACAGCAATCAATCCGTGAATACACCTTGCGCAAACTACCCGACCACATCAGCCATGATGCTGCCAAAAGCATCATATTAACAGCAGCACAAGACAGCAATGACATGAAATTCAGCACTGCATTATTGGCTCAATTTGGAAGTGATCAACAAGTTCAGTCATTCTTACTAGAAAAAGTCAGCGATAAAGATCTGGCAGAAAATGCTGCGTTTGCCTTAAGTCAAATTAATGACAGGAAACTGCATGAACAAATGCAACAACAATACTTAAAAACAGACAACCTGTTCGCTAAGAATCACATCTTGTTGGCTTTAAAATTAAGTCAGTCAGCATCTGCCAAGGTGATTTTACAGGACATAAAATCACACATGACTAAAGATTCCGTTGCCAGCAAATGGCTCAAATCCTTTGCAGGAGAACGACCATGAAAAAGAGTAATTGTATTCTATTAGGTGCTTTACTTACGTCAGCAGTTGACATCCATGCCCAAAGCATCACTTCATGGACTGAACAAAATGGTGTACTTGGTTTGGGCTACCCAGTTCCTATTCCTGTTGATACGCCTGAGCCATTTGACGGTTTCAGGACTTATGATGGATTATTCGCTAAACACCAGTCCATGGCCTTAAACAATGACTACATCACCGGTCATATCGTTGGAAAAACTCACTATGATCGTGACATTTGGGCTTACTTACTCAGCGATGACGATAATGTAACCAAATACGGTGTCAAAGAAGGCGCCATGATGGCTAATGGTGGCATCCATGCACGTGAATGGCAATCTCCAGAAACACTGACTCAAATTATTACTGATTTTCACGATAACTCAGGCGATAACTCTTTCTACCAGTACCTGTTAGAAAACACCACCATTATTACCATACCCAGTAACAACATCGATGGTTTCTTACAAACACAACGCTACCCAACTCAAAACTGGTACTCCAATACCATTGGACCACGCGATGGCCGGATGAGGCGTAAAAACCTATTGAACACTGATGAAGATCTGAATACCCAAAATGATTTTTTAAATGGTGTTGATTTAAACCGAAACAATGACCCTTATTGGGCATCCAGTACAGCCTCTTCAAACGACCCAACATCTATCGTCTACCATGGATCATCTGTACACTCTGAACCTGAGACCCAAGCCCGACTTGTGGCAGCTGATTTGGTCGATGCTGACCAATTCAGAATATACACTGATGTCCACTCTTTCTCACAGGTTCATTTTGCCAACAGATCGTCTAACAATAACTTAAACAACCTACAGTCGCGAGTATTGGCTGACTTCACCAGTCATCACAGTGCCTACCCTGCTGGGAAAGTCTATGTTGATCGTTCTGCTTTTACCAGGCCTGGTTTTGGTATTGGTTCTACTGATGAATACTTCCAATTAACTTACCTAATACCTTCTTGGACTTTAGAAATAGAACCTTCGGGCACTTTAAATCCGGATGCCCACCCAAACCTACCAGGGGTGGGAGCAGATTATGGTGGATTCGCTAACAACGGCCATGATGGTTTTATCTTACCAGAGTCAGAAATCAAGCGAGTCAGAGAGCAGTTGGCCAAGTCATTTATGGTGGCATGGTATGGTCAAGCCGGACCACCTTCCATAACCCGTTTACAGATCATTGATACCGATACCAATGCCATCGTGTTCGATGCTGAATGGGACATCATCAATTCAACAGAACGTGAATTATATAAACACCAATTTGATGACATACTGGCAGGGCATGATTATTCTATGGTTTTAAGTTTTGACAAACCCATGAGGTACCGAGATGAATCTGGTGCTGTCAAAAACTTACAAGGCCAAAACATTAGCCTGGAACCTTTTATTTTCGGAGCCAAGGACGATGGCACTGACATTGAATTAAACCTGTCAAACGCCAGATGGCTTAGCGAGAAACAAAATTCTTGGGAGTCTTATCAGTATTACCAAGATGATACCTACGTCATTGATTTTAATATTGATACCTCTATCAACAGCAGCGACGATGCTGACATAACCTGGCGTATCATCACCACCGACATGGTCGGTCAAGCTCTAGACGCCAACCCAGCAACCATTGTTACCTGGTCTGGTGGCCAATGGCAAAACTATGAAGATGCCAATGGCAACATGTCAATAAATGGCGGTATCGATACCACAATCAAGACTGTGGTGAACAACCAAACCTCTACCAACAGCCGAATGCAAAAACCTCAAACAGCTTTGTATTTCGACGCAGCCCGCAATGGTGAAGGGTTCAACTTTGAAACGCTAGGCAATGACAATGTTTTGGTACAATGGTATACCTTTGATGAGAACGGTAATGATCAATGGATGACAGGCACCCATCCATTGATGGCTGAAAATGCAGTGCGGATTCCTGAGCTGCTTAACAGCACTGGTGGCATCTTTGGCAACCAATTCAATCCGGATGATGTCCAGTTCTCTCCCAATGGCTCCGTTGAAATGATATTTGAAGCAGCCAACTTTGCCTTTGGCCCTACCGATGAAACCTTGTGGATACAACGCGGCAAGATGAAATACACTGCCCCTGATGGTCAAAAATTTCGAACCGATCTGGAACCCATAACATATCCAAGTGGAATGTCCTCACCATCAGATCAAAGTCTGGTTTTACCCATTGACGTACTAAATGCAGCCAGTGTGGTTGGGTCTTGGTATAACCCAGAACGAAACGGTGAAGGATTTCATATCCAAGAGGCCATCAATGGCAATGCTGTTATTCTCTGGTACTCTTATGACCTTGAAGGAAATCAGAAATGGTTTATCGGTTCAGACAGTGAAATCAATGAAACAGACGACAACATACAGTTCATCTTCAACCAAGTTCTGGAAGTTACCCAGGGAACACCTTTTGGACCTGAGTTCAACCCAAATGATTTACAGTTCTCAAATTGGGGCAGTATTGAAGTGAATTTACAATGCACAACAGGTACTTTTAAATACACCGCAAATGACAGTGCTTATGGCGCTGGCGAGTATAGTATTGAACCCATAACCAGACCCATAGTTAACACCTATGTTTGTCCCAGGTAATGTGAAATTCGGTAGTCACGAGCTCATTATTTTTTGAGCTTGTGACTCAATTATAATTTAGATGTTACTCCAGCTCAATTATTCATGGGCAAAGAGGTGCTCAGTGCAGGTGGCCAGGATGTGGAGCCAAATGAATATTCAGTTAACAGTTCTGGTGACACTTTGACATTGACTGGTAATACCTGGAAGGCGATCAGCTATTCTTACAACATCACTCCCAATACAGTCTTGCAATTTGAGTGTAAATCAACTGCTCAAGAACCAGAAATCAATGGCATTGGTTTTGCTAACTGGTTGACCGTTCCAGCACAAAACAGAGGTTGGCAGGTGCATGGAACCCAAAATTGGCAAGAAGGCATCACCCATGCCAATTATACGGGTGCAGGTTGGGTAACTTATACCATTCCGGTGGGGCAAACCTTCACTGGTACTGTGAATTATATGATTTTTGCTGGTGATGAAGATGTTAACGTTAATCAGTACTCTCAGTATAGAAACCCACGCTTATTAAACTAGGCACACAGCAATCAAGAGGCTCAGTATTGAGCCTCTTGTTAGTTATTCTGTAGTTTTAGGGGCACTTAAGTCTTTCTCTAGAAAATCAGTATACACAGAAGTGATGCCATATGTTTGTTGGTAATCCTTGGCCACATCTAATTTGTTGATGGTGTGCACATAAGTTGGAATTTCAGGATTGATCAACATTTTAGCCAAACCCTCTTTGGCTCTGTGTTGCGGCATGGTGATGGCGAATAAATCCATATTTTTATATGTCTCAACCACCGCATCGTTATCACCTGGAAAACCATACAAGGTCCAAATAACGAATTGATAGCCCAGGTCTTTGGTGGGTTGATACTGTTTTGGAATATAAATTTGCGGAATCACCCTGATTTCGGCATCTTTGATTTTGGTTTTTATCAGTTGTAATCCTTTGATATTGGCTCCTTTGATATCCGTAACTACAAATGCTTTGGGGTGATCAATTAACCATTGATTCAAACTATCCAAATTGCAAGGTTTTAGCCTGAGTTTGGGGTGTTCTAATTGATTGAACTCAGCCAGGGTTAAGGGTTTTTCATCATGGTAATCTAAAAGCCATTTAGGGGTTCTGTCCCAATCATGTAAACAAACCAAATGTTCATCACTGGTCCAGACAAAGTCAATTTCAAATAATTCATATCCTCTGGCATAATTGGAATCCAACGCCTTGAAGGAGTTGGTATAGGTTTTGCCATCAATCCCACCACCTGCATGGGCAATAGCTGATATTACAGGCGAACGCGTTTCATTACACCCATACAATGTGAAAACAGCTATTATTAGTAGTATTTTTGGTAAAGTCATTTATTAATCCTGCAATTAAAGCACAAATATTTTTGATGTATCATAGCAAATATATTCTAACTTGTGGTTTTCTCAATAAACTGTCAGTAAGTAGTATAAAGATAAACCGCAAATGACAGTGCTTATGGCGCTGGCGAGTATAGTATTGAACCCATAACCAGACCCATAATTAACACCTATGTTTGTCCCAGGTAATGTGAAATTCGGTAGTCACGAGCTCATTATTTTTTGAGCTTGTGACTCAATTTTAACAATCAACTCCTCACCTATTTCAGTATCAACCACTGTCATCAATTCTCTTAAGTGGCTGGGCTCAGTGCTGCCAATCAAAGCGGCACTTAAATCAGGGTGACTCAACACATAAGCCAAAGCGACTTGGGGGGGGCTGAGACCAGGAATCTTATTGATGAATTGCATCTCCCTTTTCATGATTTTCAATTGTGGGTTATTTTTCCAGGCCCGAAGCCAATACCAAATACTTTTTCGTCCTTGAAAGTGCCAAAACTTATCATCGTAAATAGCGCCGGCCAAAGCACCAGCAACAAAAACATCCTTGCCAGCGGTTTTGAACTGTTTAATTAACTCAACCCTTTGTGGCTTATAGACATTAAAATCCAGCATCACAGCTTGCACCATTGGTTGTACCAAGCACAATTCAAGGATGTGATCAGCAAACGCATTGACCCCAATTAACCCAATTTTCCCAGCTCGTTGCATGCATTCCAACTCCATAAACAACTCATCGGTAAAGTCTTCAGGGTTTGGTCCATGCAAGAAAAAAATAGGCAGCTGTTGTAAATTTAAATGACGTAACGACTGTTCGCACGATTCTCTGATCCAAGTGGGTGAAAAATCATTGTATGGCCTACCCCATCGGGCCATTCTTGTACCCGCCTTGCTACTGATAACCAGATCATTGTTGCTCTGGTGGCTTTTTAGTGCCTTACCTAAGCGCTGTTCCGCATAGCCAGCAGAGTAGCTGTGCCCAGTATCAAAGTAGTTGATGCCGTTATCAACAGCCGTTGAAAATACCTTCAAAGCCTGCTTTTCAGAGAAACCTTTTTTACCCCAATAACTGGCACAGCCTAATCCCAATTCTGAAATTGTTAGGTCGGTATTGATCAGCTGGCGGTACTTCATCCGCTATGACTGAACACCTAACCAATCTTGGGGCTTCAAAAATTCCATCAAACGGGCTTCTTGCGTACCTGGCTCCGGTTGATAATTGTAGCGGTAGGAAACTTCAGGTGGCAATGACATCAAAATAGACTCGGTTCTTCCTCCGGATTGCAGCCCAAACAATGTGCCACGATCATAAACCAAATTGAATTCAACGTACCGCCCACGGCGATACTTCTGAAATTGTTTATGCTCATCATCAAACACACTGTTTTGATGTTTTTTAACCAGTGGTAAATAAGCATCAATGTACGCATGTCCGATGGCTTGGATAAAGGCAAATGATTGTTCAAAACCCCACTCATTTAAATCATCAAAAAACAACCCACCCACACCTCGGGTTTCACCACGGTGTTTTAAATAAAAATAATCATCACACCATTTTTTGTATCTTGCGTAAACACCTTCACCAAAAGGCTGACACACATCATATGCCACTTGGTGCCAATGTCTGACGTCCTCCTCAAAAGGATAATAAGGTGTCAAATCAAAACCACCACCAAACCACCACTGTGCCTCTTCACCATTTTTAGGTACTGTTCTGAATACCCGAACGTTGGCATGAGAAGTAGGAATAAAGGGATTATCAGGATGCACCACCAAAGAAACACCAGAAGCTTCAAAACCCTGTCCAACCATTTCTGGTCTTTTAGCCGTTGCCGCTGCCGGTAATTCATCACCAATCACATGTGAAAAATTAACCCCTGCCTGCTCAAATACCTCCCCTGTTAATACCCTGGTTCTGCCACCACCGCCAGCCTCATGTTCCCAGACATCTTGTTTGAAGCGACCGTTTGTTTCGACAGCTTCTAATTCTTGACAAATATCATCCTGAAGTGACTTTAAAAAAGAGACCACTTGGTCAAATTGATTTTGGTTCATATGACATATTCAATCTGAAAGTGCTCATTATAACCCTGCACATTGATCAGTTTGTTTTTACTTATAATAAAATACCTATGCTCCAGCAAGCATTATAGGAAATAATCTGAGCTATAATGAGGAGCATGCCCTGAATGTATTAATAAAGATTTTTGCTTTATTCACCGATCAAGCAAAAAAGCTTCTGATATGGAAAAAATATGATGCCACCAACACCAAACTCATACATGGGAAAGCTGCTGAACAGCTTGACCGGCGCACTTGGTTGGTGAGCGAAGCGAATCAGAAAGTGCAAGCCCGAGGTTGCAAGTTATGACCGCCGTGGTCGCTTTTAAATTTGTCAGGAACAAATTTAAATGAAAACCCAAGGAAATTCCTTTTAAAGCTGTTCGCTTTTGGTTTTCTATCAATGACCTTGCTTGTTTCTTGTACTGAGAATAATTCTGAATCTGCTGATCCTGAACCTGCTAGCCCTGAAGAAGGTAGCTCACCCACTATTAATGTTTCAAAACCTTTCACAATGTTTGCTCTGTACAAAATAGCTATGTAAAGTACAAATTATCGCCGTACAGTCCAAGATAGCGTTATTCAATCCAATTTATCATTGGAATTAACACCCGTAGTCACGAGCTCATTATTTTTTGAGCTTGTGACTCAATTTTAATTTAGAGGCCATAAAATCAAGATTTCCACTAAAAACCCATCAAGTTTCGTTAGATTTTATCAATTTTTCTAAGGACACCATGTGCAAGCACAATCATCTGATAGATGGAGATCTCATATGAAGTAAAAGCAACTTTAGCGCTGCAATATTAAACTGCAATCACTAAAGTAGATAATCGCTAAATTTTTATACTTTAAGGTACTTCAATCAACTATAATTCACCACACACTTCAATAATCACTAAAAGAGTCTAAGTATGACAACACAGATATCTTTATTTTTTTCTTTGCTATTAATTATTAGTAATTCAGCATTTTCCGCAATATATGTTGCTGAAAGTACACAAAAACAAATTCAAAAATCAAACCTGATTGTTCGAGGAACTGTTGATTCAATATCCGTTGACACAAAGAATCGAATAACCTTTGTGGAAATTTTTGATAATGAAAATGGGACTTCAGAAGTTGTCAAGGTTGACGGTTCAAATTCAATAATCACAACTTTTTCTCTAAATATAAAAGAGGTGCTATATGGTAGTTTTGATAATAAAGGGTTGATTCAGGTAGAGATGAATGGAGGATGTCACGATGGTATTTGCCTTGAAGAATCATCAAATTATAATTTAATCAAAGGTGAAGAATATGTGCTTTTTCTCTTTAAAGATGAAATTAACAATGTTTTCAAGTCAACTTCTGCTTCTTATTCAGTATTTAAAGTAGTCAATGAAAATGATTTATTGAGGTTAACAGATTCAATAATCTCAAACCCTTATGACGGTCTACTGAACAAAGATTCTGATCATATGCCTGATCTTGATTATTTAAGACAAGAAGTGGAAAAATATTTAGAAAAAGAGAAATCAAGTAATGAAGACTAATAAATTAGTTATTCTATTCTTATCTTTTTCGTTTTTATGCGATGCTTCAGATGATCCTTTAGGCTTAACATGGACCGTTTGGGCATCTAAACCAGTCAGATTCTTTGTTGATGCGAATAATGCGCCAACCGGTTTACCAAATAACTCTGCAACTAGAAACCATATAATTGGCTTGATAGAAAACTGGAATAATAACTCTTCATTGGGCAGCCTCGTCAGAGTTTCTCAAGGCCAATTCAACAATTATAGTGATGTACTTTCACCAGATACAAAAGTATCAACAAACAATCAAAATCAGGTTTTTTACAACACGTGGTATAGTAATGATCAACATCCAAGTTTTAATGCAATTGGTATAACTAGAAGGTATTACAGTCAAACTGATGATACTATAACAGCCAGACTTGGGTTCAAACCCGAAAATTATGAGTCAGACATTATAATCAACCCAAACTATACTTTTTTTGCTGGTAGTCCCGCTTCAAGCTGTAACAACAAAAAAAGCCTAGATGTAGTGATAATGCATGAAATTGGTCATGGCTTGGGTTTCAGGCACAATGTTGGAGATAACAGCATTATGTCCAGAAACAGCAGAAATTGTGAAACTTTAAGTCTTACAACGCATGATTGGGATTTAGCAAAGAGAATTTATCGAAGCAGAGATACTGTAGATATTGATATTCAATCACCAGCTAATTTTGACGTCCTCATTGCAAATCAACTATCCACTTTTTCTGCTAATATTGTTCCCTTAGGAAGTGCTAGACGAACTCTTTCAGCAGAAACTTTAAAAAGCTTAGAAGATAATTTGGTTTGGTCATCTTCTATTGATGGTGATTTTGCATATGGTAATGACCAAGAAGTCAATGTCTCAAATTTAAGTGAAGGTTTACATACATTAACTGTAAAATTAGGAGAACCAGGAGACACCTACTTTGGTGATGGCGCATCATCATTTCATGTTGTTGACAGAGTCGTCACCACAGACCAAGATGCCTTTCACCCATTCCCATGCCCACGAGTAAGGGACATTCATGGTGGTGAATACTGCCTTTTAACGACGACAAACAAGAATAGACTGGCTTGTGAAACATATAATCCTTGGCCTTATACAGACCCATATGGTTATAAGCATGGGCCTTACTGGTCGAAGGATGTTTATACTGAAACTGGTTTCGGAACCTCTGTCGATCCTTACCCTATATGCAACAATCGAGATGACTATGATTACAATTTTTATTCATACATTAATTCTCCAGATAATTTGGTTCAATTCCAGCTTTACTACGAATTACATAGGAAAATAGCATCAGCCGGAAATAGCATTAGGTCGGTTCACTATTTCAATGCCAACATCCCAATTGTAGATTCTGAAGTAACTTTGTCTCCCATAACAGATTGCAATGTAGGTAACGCAACTCAAAAATGTGGCGTTACAATTCAATGGGAAGATTTGTTTTTTGCACCAGATGCAGGCATTTATTACAGAAATTCACCTTTTAGTAATTGGCAACTTTTAAAGAGAATTTCAGAAAGAAACGGCTCATATACCACTGGAAATATAGTAAGTGTAGATGGCGTTGAGTTTGCAGTATTTCAGCACTCTAAAGACATAAGGAAAAAAAATAGTTACGGAGGTTTAGGCACAGTTATTATTGATGCGCCTAACGGTATGATGGCAGGTCCAGTTCAAGTCAAAGCAATAGCGGCGGATACCACTCCTGTTCCCAAGCTCAACAGTGTAGCGGCTTTGGGAACTACCACTTACAAAGTTGAACTGATAGGTGATAATTTTGGTGTTAATTCTGCCACTGATTTACGAGTCAGCGTCAGAGAGGATATTGATGGCAGTCAACCACTTGCTGTTTATTCTTCAGCCTTTTTTCATAACCAAGGAACGCATGTGAGTGGTCATGTTCATGAGGGTAAGAACTTTATTCGTTTTCCTGTTCTAAAAACTTCTCGTCAATCTAAATTCAGAGTCAATGGTCTGTGCTTTAAAGTCCTCAGTGATTCGCTGGTTAGTAATGAGGTATGTTACAAAATACCAGCAAGGAGTTCTAAACCGAATTTTGCTGCAGGGCCAGTTCAAAGCTATAACCACACCACTGGGGCACAAGATATAGATAACGATGCTTATGTGGTTAAGGCCGATGGTAGTATGCTAAAACTGTGGGGTAATAGTTGGAAGAAAGTACCTATGCAATATACAGTCACACCCAACACAGAATTGAAAATGAACTTCAAGTCCACGCATGGTGAAGCGGAAATTGCTGGGGTTGGATTTATTCTTCAAGGCGAATCTGATTTATCTAGCACAAGATTCTGGCAACTTCATGGAGATCAACCTGGAGGCTGGGGCATTCAAGACCACAACAACTATACCGGAACAACTCATAAGCCCTATAGCATAAAAATCGGTCAGAAATTCACTGGTCAAATATCACATATGGTTTTTGTTGCTGATCATGATAATCAACAAATCGCACAAAATGTTGTTTTTCAAACACCAGTCATTCGTGAGGACATAGACCAATACGACAATGTCAGCATCAGAGGCTACACAGATGATGTACCTGGTGATGCAGTGCCATTGGGTGCAGGTGATACTCAAACGCACAACTTCCATGATTCAGGTGATCAAGACTGGACCATTTTTGGTTTAGGTCATGGTAAAGGCGTTAATGTTAACACAACCCAATTAGGGACAGCTTCAGCACACATGCGAGCCTATCGAGTTGTTGGTGCTTTCAATGAAGTTTCACCAGGTCGCTGGGACATCACAACCAGTGATCTGATCTTAATTGACACTGATTTGACTTCGAGTAACAACACATTGACCATCCAAAACACTTCAGGTGCCACACAGTTCTATATGATTAAAACCACATCTTCTGGTCCTTACGGATTTGGTACAGACTATCAAATACATAGTGTATGGAATAATCCATGAATTTAAACATAAAGCAATACTTATTAACATCTTATATGTATTGCTTTTAACCCATGGCTCAATTACCCTAATTGCTGTTTCTGTTACATAATTAAACTTAAAAATAATTATTTACACAACATAGATTCTTCCAATACGTTTAGGTTATCAGTCTTTTCCTTATCTCTTGATCATATTCAAAGACAAAAGCTTAATCAAAACCATTACAGAATTACAAACAGTAATTTTGTCATATCATACGGTAATCTCCTTTTTAAAGGGCTTTCAAAAGTAGAAGGTATGTTTTCTTTTTGCCACCCACTTTGGCCTTCATTTTGTAGCCTACCCGAATAGCCGTTATCAATTTATAGCAACAACCAGGGCAGTAGAATTATTAGTAGCCTGTATATTTCTTTAACGAGTATCAAAATTCCAATTTTGAAAACCTCTTTTCAACCAAGTAATATGACACAGCTGCACATAGTAAGGTAACAGGCATTACAATCAATAATAAACTGGTAAATCCTTCAATGTTTTCTTTAAAAAATAAAAGCACTGGTAAGTGCCAAAGATAAATTCCGTAACTAACTTTACCAAACCAAACAAATACAAAATTTGTGATTACAGAATTTGAAACTTGGTATAGTCCTACTATGATGCTTATTAAGATTATTCCATTAATGCTTTCCCAATAAAAAAGTAAACCGCTTCTTCCATCCCAATAATTTTCGGTGTGGAGCAAAATATACGACCAAACAACAAAAGCTATAAATGAGGCTGGAATATAAAATTTTGATGAAAATCTCCAATTCTTACAGTTGATCAAATAAGCAGCTGCCAAACCAAGAGAAAAAATAAATAACACTCCCGGTAATTATCCTATAATACTCGAAGACACTCGAATATCTTGTGCTAATGCATGTCCATATATTGCGTATCTATACGAAACAGTTATCGTAAAACTGAGCCCCAAAAATATAACTACACCAGTTTTTCTTAACAAAAAAATTAACAACGGCATTATTAAATAGAATGCAAACTCAATAGGCAAAGTCCACCAAACACCGTTGATAGGAGTTTGAAATGCCGGAGGAAGATTAAAAAAAAGAAACAAGTGAGCAATTAACTTATTCACATCTGGAAAAGCATAAAAACCATACCAAGCAAGAATAAGTAATATAATCAATTGAAAATAATAAGCAGGGAAAATTCTAAGAAATCTTTTTTTATAAAAAGTTTGTAAACTCCATTTATTTTCATGACTTTGGTACAAATAGATATTCCCCAATAAAAAGGCTGATAAAGCATAAAACAAATGAACACCAATCCAACCTAATGAATAAAATGGAGCAAAAAAGAATTTCTCAGCACCAGAAAAAAACCACACATGTAAAAGTACCACCCAAACTGCAGCAAAACCCCTCAGTGAATGAAGTACAGGAGAATATTTCATTTATTTAAAAGGAAAAAATACACCAATAGCCGCCTTACTTTTTTCCTGCGAATAATAAGAGAATTTACTTGTAACTGCAATCAATGGTGTTTTAGTCTCAATAATTAGACACACTAAGTAAACAACAACTGTTTTCATGGCTTTTTTAATTTTTAATGCTTGTCTTATTGTGGGTTACATAATAATGTTTTTGTGTAAAAGTTCAAATTGAAAATTAACTCATATTCAATTTTATTTTTTTGCAAATCAATGTTATCTGGTAAGGGCTTGGAACGAAAGTGTCAACTCCAAAGATTCTGCCAACTGATTAATCAAAATGGCTATTTATTTTTATCTACCCAACTGATTATAATGTCTACTTACTTTAAAGGCCTTATTCAATGAAATTTTTAGTCAGCAACGACGATGGGGTTAATGCCGAGGGTATAAAAATATTGGCTGAAATGCTTAAAGATTTGGGCGATGTGGTGGTTTTTGCACCTAATCGCGATCGTTCAGGTGCCAGCAACTCATTGACCTTGGATCGCCCTATTCGTGTTGAGAAAGTTACCCAAGACACCTTCAGTGTGTATGGCACACCAACCGATTGTGTCCATTTAGCAGTTACTGGTGTGCTGGATGATGAACCAGACATGGTTATTTCGGGCATTAACAACGCGGCCAATCTGGGAGATGATGTATTGTATTCGGGCACCGTAGCTGCGGCTATTGAAGGACGTTACCTGGGCTTACCTGCCATTGCAGTATCAATCGTACTGGATTCAGTCAAAGAAAATCGTCGCAAGCGTGACTTTCATACGGTGACACATTTTCTCAAGAAAATTGTCAAACACGTGATCAAACACCCTTTACCACAAGACACCATCCTCAATGTCAATGTACCTAATTTACCGATTGATGAGATCAAAGGCATGAAAGTAACTCGCTTGGGTTATCGGCACAAAGCCGAAAATGCCATTCCTACAAGGGACCCACGAGGCTTTAAAATGTATTGGATTGGTCCTGCCGGTCCAGAAGCAGATGCTGGCGATGGCACCGATTTTCATGCGGTAAAAAATGGTTATGTCTCAATTTCTCCTATTCAGACAGACATGACTAAACACGCTTTTATAAGCAAGTTAAACGATTGGGCCAGGAGCATATGAATCCACACGGCATTGGAATGACATCAAAGCGCACACGAGTACGAATGATTGATCGTTTGCGACTTCGCGGAATCAGTGATGAGCGAGTCTTGATGGCCATGGCACAAGTTCCCAGACACTTATTTGTCGATGAGGCTTTGGCTCACCGTGCTTATGAAGATGACTCATTACCTATTAAATTTGGACAAACCATCTCACAACCATTTGTAGTAGCACGCATGACAGAAGAGGTCATAAAACACCAGCACCCAGTTAAGATTCTGGAACTGGGCACCGGCTCTGGTTATCAGGCCGCTGTGTTGGGACAATTAGTGGATCAGGTTTTTAGCATTGAACGCATCGATAAACTCACTCGAATCGCCAGACGCAGATTCATTAAGTTAGGCTACAGAAACATTCGTTGTAAGACTGGTGATGGTTTTGCTGGTTGGCCATCAGAAGCGCTGTTTGATGTCATCATCTGTACAGCGGCACCTGAAAAAGTACCCTATGAACTTTTGGACCAACTGGAAGTTGGGGGAAAGATGATATTACCTGTAGGCAATAAAAAGCAACAAAAGTTGATTGCAATTGTCAAAGAAGCCCATGGATATCATGAAGAAATGTTAGGCGCAGTGTTTTTTGTGCCCTTGTTAGAAGGTGTTGTCAGATGATGCGTCATTTAATCATCACAATTGGACTTTTCTGTTTGTTTGCTTGTGCGCCACATCGTCCGGCCAAAGTTGATGAGATAGGCACCAAGCCACATCGCAGCTACGTTAAATCCAACACCCGACATAACAAAAACAACAAACAAAACCTTACCCATAAAGTGGTTAAGGGTGACTCTTTATACTCGATTGGCTTTCGCTATCACAAAGACTATAAAACCCTGGCATCAATCAACAACATCAAACCACCCTATCGCATTTACCCCAACCAAATCATTAGATTAACAGGCGAAACAAAGGATGCGGTGTTCAAACCCACAAACAACGCCAAGGTAAAAACCCAACCGATTATCACCCAAAAACCAATCGTTGCAAAAAACGAACCATTACCCAAAACCAACACAAAAACCCAAACATCTGACACTCTAAAATCAAACAAATCAACCACAATATCTAAACCAGTTGTTGCAGAATCAACCACCACCAACCCTAAACCAATCTCAAAACCACCGGCTCAAAAACCAATAACAGTACAAACACCCAATAAAATCGACCTAAAATGGTTGTGGCCCACCAAAGGAAAAATTCGCACCACCTTTTTAGCCAGTAATCCTGCCAGAAAAGGCATATCTATCAGTGGTCTGGCCGGTCAGCCGATAAAGGCTGCTGAAGCTGGTGTGGTGGTATACAGTGGTAATGGCCTCTTGGGTTACGGTGAGCTTATCATCATTAAACACAATGATGCCTTCCTCAGTGCTTATGGTCATAATAAATCCTTGAAAGTTCGCGAAGGCCAAACAGTTACACGAGGACAAGTAATTGCTGAACTGGGAAGCAGTGGTACCAATATCAATAACCTTCATTTTGAGATACGCAAAAATGGCAAACCTGTCAATCCTCTGAATTATGTTAAACCCTGATTAAATTGATATTTGAAATTGTTTTATTAAAACCCCTAATTGAATCAATTATTTCTCTTAGCAAGCACCGATAAAAAACTTGTCAAGCGCCCCCAAATATCGCTATGATAAAAAGGTGTGTATCAAATTGAGTTGCTTTAAAACTATTTTCTGACCATCTTTCAGAGGGACAAATGGGAACAGTAGACATGATGACGGCCATGATTTTAGGCCTGTCAATTAATGCCATAATGGCAGTCATTATTCTGATAACTGCCAAACAGTTTCCCCCGATCGCCTCTAAAAGCATGAAACATTGGTCTATTGGACTATTCTTTTTAGCCCTTTCATACCTCATCTTCATTGGTTTTCAAGAAAGCGCTCCTGTGATTGTTAACTTGACTGGTCAATTTGCGGCAGTTGTAGGTATTACAAGTATGTCACAAGCAATGGCTATCTTCTTAAAAATCAATCTGATTCGTTTTCACCTATTGAACCTTTTACTCACCTGTATAGCACTGTTAGTGACTGGGTTGGTCTGGCAAAATATTTCAGCCACAATTTTTATCACCTGCATCGGAATCATGCTGGCCATGGCAGTTTTAATTAGGCCCTTGTTAATAGAAATCTTTAAATACCCGTCAGCAGCGAAAGTCATCATCTATAGTGCCAGTCTACTTTTTCAAATTGTGCTCTTTTTTCGCTGTTTTGACTACTTTGTTGACCCAAGACTGGCCTGGGATTTTAATCAAATATCCATTACCGATGTCATAACCATCATTGTAGCTGTCATTGGACCAGTGGTCTCAACATTTGGATTTATGATGATGCATCAAGAGAAAGCATACCGTGAATTGGCCAGAATGGCATCGATTGATAGTTTGACAAAAATATACAATCGCCATGCCATTGAAATCAAAACCCAGGCTCTATTTAAAAAAGCAATACGTTTTAACAAACCAATTTCAGTGATGCTGATTGATTTGGATAAATTTAAAAATATCAATGACGAATTTGGGCATGCTGCTGGAGATCAAGTGTTGATCGACATTGCTACACTAATCAAAAATTGTTTAGGGCCTAAGGATTTGGTTGGTCGTTTTGGTGGCGAGGAGTTTTTTGTGTTACTGCCCGAATCCTCTATTGATGCTGCTGAAGTATTGGCCCAAAATCTACTCAATGACATTCAAAACATGGAACACATTTATGGTCAATACAAATTCTACACCACAGTATCAATAGGAGTTGCAGAACGAAAAACAGATGAAGAGTGCTTTACCCAAACACTCAAACGAGCTGATCTTGCTATGTACGACGCGAAAAGTCGTGGACGGAATCGAGCCATTGCGGTATAAACTTAACCAACCAATGCCTGATAAGTCTGGTATAACCACCACCCAAAGACACCACTGAAAATCACTACCAAAGCTGATAAAAAAATCACCGGTTTACGAAAGTTTCTCAACAAAAACCAGACAAAAAATAAAACACACAAGCCAGTAGCCGCATATTTGATCAAATTCGGTATAACAGCAGGAAACATAAAAGTAAAACTGAACAAAAGGCTACCAAAAACACCCACCAAGGCAATGCGCTTGTCATGAAACAGTGCCTGAAGAATAAGCACAGCCCAGGCAATGACTCCTGCCGCTACCGTTAGGGCTATTAACCAGTTGTTGGCGTATAAAAATTCTGTTGGCGTCACTTGTTATTAAGTAACGTTGGGATGGTGTTATTAATCGCAATCACCACATCTTCACCAAACTTTTTACACCGTTCAGGTGACCAACCATATTCTTCATCAGGCAAGTTATGGTTGTCTTTGAAAGGCATCTCAACTGTATAAGCCAGCGTCTTAAAGGTTTGGCCCACATAGTTGGTCGCAATACGCAAATCACCTTTACCTGGTTCATCATCATCGTATTTATGCACGTCTTGAAAATCTGGACTGGCTGCATGCCAAGCCGCTTTGAATGTATCTTCAAACAATTTCAAACGTGAATCATAATTCGGATTACCTTCACAACCAGCCACAAAGTTATAAGGAATGGCTTCATCACCGTGGATGTCTAAAAACATATCCAATCCACGTTTGTGCATCTGTTCCCGCACCAGATAAACTTCAGGACTGGCTTCCATTGAAGGCTCTAGCCATTCTCGGTTTAGGTTTGCACCTGAAGCATTGGTTCTCAAATTACCACGATAAGCACCATCAGGATTCATGTTTGGCACCACATGAAAACGGCATTTCTGTAACAATTGTCGCGATGTTGGGTTGTCTTGGTCCAACAAAGACTCTAAAAAACCTTCCACAAACCATTCAGCCATGGTTTCTCCTGGGTGTTGTCTTGCTATCATCCACACATTGAGCTTTTCTTCCAAGTCCACATCTTCATCTTCAACGATCAGCATATCAAAATCCCGACCATCAAGGGTCTGTCCGAGGTTCTGCAAAGTACACAAACCAGACTGTTGCGCAAATGCCAATAAATTCAAATGCCGTTCAAATGAGTAAGGCGCAAAATAAGCGAAATAGATGTCATCGGTATCGGTGTTGAACTCGACAGTTAATTGTTTGCCATCAAATTCCGTAGGAATTCGAAACCACTCTTGCCTATCAGTTGAAGCACAAACATCATAGTCTTTCCACCCTTCAACATAAGATGTTTCCGATGCATTAAGGAACTTTAAAACACAGTCCTGGTTTTTTACACCCTGAATGCGAAAATGAAACCACTGACGAAACTCAGAGTGTGAATCATGATCAATCTTTACTTGGATGTCCTGGAAATCTTCGGCTTTCACCACCTCTATGCGGCCGCCGTCAAAATGACTGCTAATTCTCATGTTTTTAATGACTCAGATAGAAAAAAAACAACATTATAACTATTTCTTAAACTTGTTTGAAATAAGATCGTGTGTATCAGGGTCTTTATAGCCACATTTAAAAAGCGAGTATAACAATGAAATTCGTATCCATAACACTAATGGGGTTACTTTTTAGCGCCTCTGTAATCAGCAAAGATTATTTTGATCAGGCAGAAGATGTCACACCTTTGCTACCAGGTATGAGCATACCTTCATTCTCTGCCAAAACACCATCTGGTGAAGTCATTAAATTTGATCCTGAAAAAATACAGAAACCATTTGTTCTGACATTTTATAGGGGTGGCTGGTGTCCTTACTGTAATGCCCATTTAGGGGAAATGCGTATGGTAGAAAAGGATTTGGTCGAAAAAGGTTTTGACGTATTCTTTATCAGCCCTGATCAACCCAGCTTTTTACTAGAAAGTTTGAAAGATCAAAAACTTAAAGCGGATCTGACAGCCGAAACCAAACACCAACTGTTATCTGATGCCAGTATGGAAATCTCCAAGGCCTTTAGAATCGCTTTCAAAGTCGAGCCAGAAACCGTCGAGAAATATAAAGAATGGGGTATTGATTTAGAAAAAGCATCGGGTTATGACCACCATTTATTACCCGCCCCAGCTACATTTGTGGTTGGTAAGGATGGCATCATTCAATTTCAGTATGTTAATCCTGATTATAAAATTAGACTGGCACCCAATATTTTACAGTCTGTTGCAATTGACTATTTGAAACGTAACCCGTAAAAGAGTTACAATGCGAGCATGGTTGGTGGCGCCTTCCCCCTTTATGCCACCAACCACCAGCGGGATTTGGTCTTTGACCAAGTCCCGTTTTTTTTATAGCTCCAATATCAACGATAGTCTCATTCTGAATTGTTTTAAACCACTGTAGACTTTATAATTCCCGCTTTCAAACCCAAGCTGGGCAGCATGCAACTTTCAGAATTAACCGCCATCACTTCAGTCGATGGACGTTATCACAACAAAACCAAACAATTTGGTCACATTTTCAGTGAATATGGCTTAATCAAAAATCGCCTGTTGGTCGAATTAAAATGGTTAATTCACTTGGGCCAAACACAAGGCATTGGCGAAGTCGGCGAACTGAGTCAAAAACACATTGACTGGGTCATGTCTATTTATGACAACTTCACACCTGATGAAGCACAGAAAGTCAAAGACATCGAAGCCACCACAAACCATGATGTTAAAGCTGTTGAATATTACATCAAGCAACAACTCAGCACACATGATGAATTGAACAAAATCAAAGAGTTTGTGCATTTTGCCTGTACTTCTGAAGACATCAATAATTTAAGCTATGCTTTGATGTTGAAAGCCGCTCGCGAGGCTGTTTTTGTTCCAACCATCCAAGGCACCATTGACCAACTTTCTACCATGGCAATCGAATATGCCGATATACCCATGATGGCTAAAACTCACGGCCAGCCGGCCTCTCCTACTACTATGGGCAAAGAGATGGCCAATGTGGTATTCAGACTTAAATATCAGCTTGATCAGCTCAATCACATCACTTTGTTCGGTAAGATGAACGGAGCCGTGGGTAATTTCAATGCCCACTACAGTGCTTACCCTGATTTAGATTGGCCACAAATTTCTGAGAATTTCATCAGTGAATTGGGCTTAACTTTTCACCCTTTTACCACCCAAATTGAGCCCCATGATTTTGTGGCTGAACTGTGTCATAACATGATCCGATTAAACACCATTCAATTAGATCTGGCACGTGATGTCTGGGCTTACATTTCTAATGGCTACTTCACTCAAAAAACCGTAGCTGGTGAAATTGGCTCATCAACCATGCCACATAAAGTCAACCCGATTGATTTTGAAAATGCCGAAGGTAATTTAGGCTTATCCAATGCAACGCTGAATCATTTGGCAGAAAAATTACCTGTTTCTCGTTGGCAAAGAGATTTGACCGACTCAACCGTCTTGCGCGCGCTGGGGACGGCTTTTGGTCACTGTGCCATCGCCTGGGCTTCACTTAAAAAAGGTTTAGGCAAATTGGCCATCAACGAAGACATGCTGTTGCATGACTTAGACAATAACTGGGAGCTTTTGGCTGAACCGATTCAAACTGTTATGCGTCGTTATGGCGTTGAAAATCCTTACGAAAAGCTCAAAGAGTTGACCCGAGGACACAAAGTTGACCAACAACAGATGCAAGCCTTTATTATGACCTTAGACATCCCAGCAGATGCCAAAGAGCGCTTGATGGCGATGACACCAGCCAACTACCTAGGCAATGCCAAAGCCCAAGCCAAACGTCTTTGATGGTCAATCCATCGCTGCCAGTGAGTTCTTTAAGACTCACTGGCAGCGTGCGCCTTTCTTATTCAAAAACACTGCCATTGATCTAAGCTGCTTACCCAATCAGCAACAATTGTTTCAGTTAGCTGAAAAACACGGCGTTCAATCAAGAATCGTTTTTTCAGAAAATGACACCCATTATCAAGTTGTTTATGATGAACCCGGAGCATGGCAAGGACTCAAAGCACATAAACCTACTTTACTGGTTTCAGACATTGAGAAATGGTATCCCAAAGCCTTATCCCTTATGCAATGGTTTCCATTCATCAAAAACTGGCGCTTTGATGATTTAATGATGTCTTTTGCCCCTAATGGTGCATCTGTTGGTGCACACACTGACCACTATGATGTGTTCCTTGTTCAGGTTCAAGGTACCCGCCAATGGTCTTATGACAACCACCCTTTGGGCGAAGTTAAATTGGTAGAAGACAGTGAACTGGCAGTCATTGAAAATTACTTGCCACAAAATGAAATTGAACTCAAAGCAGGTGATATTCTCTATCTGCCACCAGAAATTCCCCACCATGGTATTTCTACCTCCGATGATTGCATCACATGTTCTATTGGCCTGCGAGCTCCGGCTAAAAGCGAATTACTTACAGAAGTGGTCAGCGAATTAGCACATGCGATACCAACTCAAAACCGTTTCAAAGACACAACTGAAAAAACAGAAACTGATAATTCAATTGGTCAGCATGAGATTAGTTATCTCCGAAACCTATTCAAACAACTTCACAACCTACCTGATGAAACACTCGCAGACTTATTTGGCCAATTCATTACTAATTACCGACTGTTGAATGAGGGAGAAACATTCAGTTCACAACACACAGATCATGGTTCAAACCTTTTCTGTAAAAATCCTTTTTCGGTTTTCGCCTACCACGACAATCAATCAAGACGTGCCCATTTGTATGTCGATGGTGAAATGTTCGAGACATCCCTGCATTTAGCAAAGGTCATTTGCAACAAAGATCAATTCACACTTCTTGATTTACTGCCACAACCAAGTGAAAATGATTCTCAGGTCATCAACCACCTGGCAGAGATGAATATAATTACCCAGTACAACCCCTAATCAGGTGGGTGTTGGTTAACTCAAACCATGACTCAAGACAAAAACAAAGGATCAAATAACATGAAATCAATCACTTACATAGCCGGAGGTTCGAAAGGCCTGGGAATTTCTTTGGTCGAAAAATTTAAAGCCAACAATCATCAGGTGTTGGAATTTTCCAGATCAGGTCAAGGTGAAAACCACATTGATTGTGACTTTGCTAACCCAACAAAAGCATTGAGTGTCTTCAAAGATTCTTTTTCAGTTATGCAAGATCAATCAGTTACAGACATCAACCTCATCATTAACACTGCTGTGCTGGCACCATTTGGCTCTTTAAAAGACACCGATGTCGAATCAATTGAACAACACCTGAACATCAACATTCAATCAACCATGCTGTTACTGCATGCATATGTAAAAACTTTTCAACAATCCCAAGCACATAAATCTGTGGCCTATATTTCTTCTGGTGCTGCCAGGCGCGATATACCAGGTCTGGCGATGTACTCCGCCAGTAAAGCATTTTTTGAACGCTTTATGGATACTGTAGCAACTGAACAAAAATCCTGTGAGTACCCCATCAATTGCTTGGTCATTAACCCAGGCGTGATGGATACTGGCATGCAATCCCAAATTCGCTCACAATCTGAAGATGATTTTCCAATGGTCAACACATGGCAAGAATGGTACGAGAATGGTCAATTGGCCAGCCCAGATGACATTGCAGCGATCTGTTTCGAGTTAACTACAAAATCTGGAAAAAACGGTGGTTATTACACCGCTCAAGACTACCTCAAATAACTGATACTTGAGCTGTTACAATATCAGATCGAAAAATCAACTAAATTTTCACAGCAAAAGCTATATGATCTTTGGCTGTTTTGTTAGCTGAATTAACAGACACGACCCTTTACTGATAGACAACAGGATGAATTAAGTTTATGAAAATCTGCTCACTTATTATACTAACGACACTGGTTTTGAATTTAAACCTCGCCCAAGCCCACAACCACAACAAACCAACCACGATTGAGTTCAGTGAACACCTGCCTGAAACCGGCAATTTGGTTTTGGGCATTTATACTGAAGGTAACCTGGGTGAATTCGGTGCCAAGTTAGACGCTGCAGCTCAGGGCGGCATCTCTCATGCCATCCAAGCCACAGCATTTAAAGGTGAAAAAGACAGCACCCAATTAATCACCGCCCCCAAAAGTACAGGATTATCGCAAATCCTATTGGTTGGTTTAGGTGAAAAAGGTGTCCAACACAGTGCCTTAGACTGGCAAAACATGGGTGGTAATGCCATCCAGAAAGCCGTAAAAAAATTCAAAGCTGCTCCGCCTCTGGTTTTTGATGTGGCTGACAGTAAAACCATTGCTAACTTGGCTTATGGTGCAAAATTAGGCAGCTATTATTTTGACAAATATTACACCGATAACAAGCGTCTCAAGCACCAACCTAAACTGACCATCGTTATCAACAAAGGAAATAAGGCCGCAGAACTTTACCAAACCGAACTGGAACCAGTTGCCAACGCAATTTGGTACACCCGAAACATATCTAATGAGCCAGCTAATATCATCTATCCAGAAAGTTTTGTACAGCGTTGGAAAAGTCATTTTAAAGGCATGGAAAACATAAAGATCAAAGTGTTTAATGAAAAAGATATGGTTAAACAAAACATGGGAGCCATCTATGGTGTGGGTCGTGGCAGTAAACGGCCGCCACGAATGATGGTGGTTGAGTTCATGAACGGGGATAAAGATGAAGCTCCCATTGCATTGATTGGCAAAGGCATCACCTTTGATACCGGCGGCATCAGTTTGAAAAACCCAACCAATATGTGGAACATGAAGTTTGATATGTCAGGCGCAGCCAGTGTGATGGGTGCTTTATATGCATTGGCCGGACGTGACGCTAAAGTCAATGTGGTTGCCATTGCTGCTTTGGCTGAAAACATGCCAGGGGGCAACGCCCAACGGCCTGGTGATGTTGTCACTTCCATGTCAGGTAAAACCATTGCCATCAGATCAACGGATGCTGAAGGTCGATTGGTGCTTGCTGATGCTAACTACTACGGTGACACCACCTATAATCCACAACTGCTAATCAACCTGGCCACCTTAACAGGATCTGCCAGTCGAGCCACTGGTAAGGACTATGCCCCTATGTTCACCCGCCATGATGAATTAGTACCTAAATTTATTGCAATGGGTCAACAAACAGGTGATCAGGTTTGGCAGTTGCCCTTGAATGACAACCACTTTAAAGCCATTGAACACAAAATGGCTGATGTCATGAATTCTGGCCCCGATGCACCGGGTGCCAGCGCCGGTGCTGCATTTTTAGGCACCTTTGTGCGCGAAACAACACCTTGGGTGCATTTTGATATTGCTGGGGTGGCCTACCGTGATGATGCCACACCAAGTAAAGCATCACCAGGCTCTACATCCTTTGGTGTCCGCTTGCTGAATGGTTACATCAAAGAAAATTTTGAATAACCCACTTAAATATTTTATTGTCAGTCAGCCTAGGAAAACCAGTGGCCAACTCAGCCAGCATGAGATCGCGCACTGAGCGGAGCCGAAGTGCAAATCTATTGCTTGCCAGAGCTTATAGCAAAGATCTACTGTCTATTTAAAAACTGAAGGCCTCACACTTTGACTCCGCTCAGTGAACGGCCTTCATTAAACTCAACAAACGCAAAGCCTCGGGATAAGTTATGTTATCCTAAGTGTATCAAACAGCAAAAAACACATGAATAACCCTCAGTACGACATCATTATTTTTGGCGCCACCAGCTTTGTTGGCAAAATAATCTGTAAATACCTCTGTGACCAAGATCACAATAACACTTCCTGGGCCATGGCCGGACGTTCAGAACAAAAGCTAAAAGATTTACAAAAAGAATTGGGTGATGTTGCTACAAACTTGCCTTTGATTGTGGTTGATGCCAATGACTCAATGGGTTTAAAAGCCATGTGTCAACAAACAAAAGTCATACTAACCACAGTTGGACCCTATGATTTATACGGTGAGCCAGTGGTAAAAACTTGTGTCGAAACCGGCACAGATTACTGTGATTTAACCGGCGAAGCACATTGGATCAAAAAAATGCTGGATAAATACGAAACAACAGCCAAAGACACTGGCGCACGCATCGTACACTGCACAGGCTTTGACTCTATTCCTTCAGATTTAGGTGTATACCATCTGCAGCGAGAGGCTAAAAAACAATTCGGCGAATATTGTTCTGAAGTTAAACTGCGAATCAAAAACATGCGTGGCAGTGCCTCAGGTGGTACCATTGCTACAGCATTGAACATCGCTAAACTGGTTCGCAAAGACCCTGATGTCAAGAAAATCCTGGTCAATCCTTATGCCCTCTGTCCTAAAGAACATGGTTTTAACCGCAGACAACAAAAAGACGGTGTGTATTATGATCAGTCATTTGACAGTTGGTATGGGCCATTCTTTATGGCAGGCATCAACACCCGCATTGTGCACCGCTCCAACGCACTAAGTGAAGCTGCTTATGGTAGGGATTTTAAATATGATGAAGGCGTATTAACTGGTCGTGGCTGGAAAGCCAAAGCCAGAGCGCGCAGTATTCACTGGGGGCTCATGTCATTCTATCTGGGAGTCAGCATAGGCCCGATACGCGCATTGATGCAAAAGTTCTTTCTGCCTAAACCAGGTGAAGGCCCCAGCCCGGAGGCACAACTCAAAGGCTTTTATGATTTTCGTTTTGTGGGTACAACGGCCAAAGGCCAAAAAATCACCACCAAGGTTTATGGTGACCGTGACCCAGGGTATGGTTCAACAGCTAAAATCATTGGACAAGCAGCAATTTGCTTAGCAAATGATGTGGCATCTGATATCAAAGGCGGTTTTTGGACACCCGCAACCTTACTGGGTGATGCCTTGATTGAGCGATTGAATCAACACAGCGGAGTGACATTTGAAGTACTGTCAACCCAAAATCAACCGGAGCAAGTATGACATTAACAGTAACTGGTTGGATACACACCTTCTTTGGCATTGTGGCATTAATTGCTGGTTTTGCATTGTTATGGAAAAACAAGCACATCAGCTGGCAACCACAATTGGGCAAAATATACCTGATAACCACCCTATTGACTGCCGCATTCTCATTGACCATATTCAATCACGGTGGATTCAATGTGGCTCACGGTTTAGGTATCTTAACCATGCTGGCAGTTGTAACAGGTATGCTGATTGAAAAATTTAAACCATTCAAATCATTCAACAAATATTTTGTGGCCTTGTGTTATTCGAGCACCATTCTGTTTCACCTGTTACCTACCACCACAGAGATCATGATTCGTATCCCTCCCAATGACCCATTGGTAACTTCACTCAAAGACCCTCTGCTACACAAGACATTTTTGGCTATCACCCTGGTTTTTTTAGTGATGTTAATCTGGCAAATGGTGTGGCTCAGAAAACAACCCGACTGAGCCACTAGATCGGCCAAGAACTCAGTTAAGCACAAGTTCCAAGCACAACAAGGGTTAATAGCCGTTGGACTAATTCTTGCGTTTAAGTTAAGGTATATTTTTTTGTTAAACCAATGCATTTATGAGTTCTACACAGCGGGTTACAACCAACCTCAAGAATCAAATCGCCTACGTCAGCCTGAACCGTCCTGATAAAATGAATGCGCTGGACACATCAATGTTTCAGGCAATCAACAACACCATTAAACAACTGCGAAAAGACCGTTCGATTCGCGCTGTGATTGTAACCGGAGAAGGTGAAAACTTTTGTTCTGGGCTGGACGTTAAATCCATGATGAAAACGTCAACAGGTCCATTAAAACTGCTATTTAAACTGAATCCATGGCGATCCAATCTGGCACAAAAAGTATCCACCCAGTGGCAGCGCATACCAGTACCTGTGATTACTGTGATTCAAGGACGGTGTTGGGGCGGTGGTTTGCACATAGCCTTAGGTGCTGACATTCGAATTGCACACCCGGATGTTTCATTGTCTATCATGGAGGGACGTTGGGGCTTGATTCCTGATATGGGCGGATTACTGGCATTGCGTCAACACAGCCGCATTGATCTGGCCAAACAAATCACCTGGACCTCAGAATTATTCGATGCAGAAAAAGCACAACAGGTCGGTTTAGTCACTCATGTCACTGAAGAACCCATGGCATTGGCCGAATCACTGGTTAAAGAATTAATCCAACAGTCACCCGATGCCATTGCTGGTGTTAAAAAACTTTACAACAAAAGTTGGCGTGGTAGCAAAGGCACCGCCTTGATGCGAGAAACCTGGTATCAGCTTCGAACCATATTTGGTAAAAACAGTAAAATCAAAGCCTACAACCAAACCCACGACCCTGATAAACAAAAGCCTTTTGAACCACGTAAACGCTGGTGAAAAAATCCCACATCCATGTGGGTAAAAAAACCGCGATTCACTAGGGGTTTGATTCTCACAGTTTTTGTTTACGATTACAGTAACAAGCATCAGTGCAATCGTTTTTCAGAGAACAAAATTTTTCTATAGTTAACTAAAGGCAAAATCGCCACTGAGATTAAGCAAAAGCTGAAAAACCAGTGCCAGGAAGATTGCATGTGAGTAAAAGAATGAGCAAACACGACCAAAAAAAGCAATCCAAACGATAGATGCTTCATGATGGACAGGAGTTGGGTTAATCCCATAGGCCCAAGATTCACATAAACAACCACAGCTACTGATGTCAGCAATATCAAGGGCAACCAAAAAGTCAAAGCGCCTGAAACTGATACCACCACAGTTAAAAATGTTGCAATTGCTATCGACAAAGGTGTGGCCCAAACAAAACCTTGCCACATGGCATACCATTTGTTCTCAACTCTTCTTTTCTCGAACCACATATTAATACCTGTAACTGTGATCACGGTCATTGCCATACCCAACAAAAAGTACAGCAACCTGGTTGTCAAACCTCCAAATTGACCAAAGTGTAAACGATAAGTTGAATAAGCCACTTGACGAGACCAACTACCATCAGCCAAATTCTGGTCATTAATAAATCTGCCATCTGAATGGTACCTGTAAATTTCAGAGTAAACCAACCGACCTGGTAATGTGGCTGCCAGCTCAACATACTGTTGTGATGTTCCTGGTTTATGCACAACCAGATATATCGGAGTGGCTGTTGGCTCTCGATTTGCTAAGTCCTGCTCAATAAGTTCTGTGTTGATTGTAGGTTCGGATTGGGTAATTTCTGGATCTTCACCAAACACAACTTCTATCATTTGTTCAGTATTATGCTCTGGTTCAAACCAATCGAAAACCGTGATCGCAACACCAAATAATCCAATGTAAGCACCAGTAACGCTGATAATGAAAAAAAACGGCAAGCCCCACACACTCAATCGGTTATGAATATCTGTCTGTTCCAAATGGCGGTTATCACCCAACCTCAGTTTAAAAGCATCTTTAAATAAATTAGGATGAGATAATAAACCTGATATCATAAGAGCAACCATCATCGCTCCTAACACACCAACCAGAATCATGCCCCAACCTTTTGGCAAATGAAGGTAGTAATGTAAATCAGTAATTAAAGCTGCCAGTTGAGTATCAACGGGCTCTGTTAAATTTCCTTTCGCATCCACCCACCATTCCATATCGTTTGCTGAAACATGTGCTTTAGGCAAGTTTTCACTTGGGTAAATAAAATACAACTCACTGATTGGCTCAGTAAATTTGTTCTGCATCTGTGCGATGGCTTTTTGAATATTCTGACTATCAATGCTCAAATACTCTTCAGTTTTAGGCTGCTCCCATCTTTCAATCTCAGGTAAAAAAACCAGTAATGTACCACTCAAACAAATCAGATAAAGCAAAGCCCCAAAAAATAAACCAATCCAAGCATGACCTCGCATGGATTCTTTTACCAATCTCTTAGATGGCGTTATTCTTTTTAATACACTCATGACAGTAAGAAAACGGAAATGAGAATTACTAAAAACGTAACGGCAATGGGCCTGATGATTTTTTTATCAGCAACAAACCAACATACCATTGCTCCCCAAATCACTGGCACCAGCAACAGCGCCACAACCCATTGGTCAGCTAATCCCTCTAGAGAATACCTAGCAATTAACAGCGAACAACAAATGCTCAAAAATAAAGCAACAGGACCTGCAAAGAAGATAACCACAGCTTTAAAACCATTACCATATTCTGCAGGAGGTACTTTCTTATTTTTTTGTATCCGATTAGTATATTTCACTTGTCCTTGAGTGAGAATCAGTAACCACGCCAACCAACTGATATGGAAAATCACAAAAAATGTACCGAATTCCCTACCTTGTGACTGCCATAACAGTCCAAAAGCGCTTACTGTCGATACCAATGATGACAACAAGAATAGCAATCGCTTTTTGTTAGCGTGGTTCTTTTTAGCAAGTTGAGCCTGATACCAGCAATAAACCGTTACCAATATGGCAATTAAGCTCAAACAATATATCAGAACAGTTTTCATCAAAATTTATACTTCACACTGGCAGTGATAGTTCTTTTTTGTCCATAAAAACAATCACCTCTGGCTAAACAACTGGTCACAACTGTTTTATCACTTACGTTATCTACATTTAAGGTGAAATCATAACTGCCTTTTTCATAACCTATCATCAAATCAAACAGTGTATACGTATCTGTTAACAATGGCTCATTCGCTATTGAACCGTCAGGTAAAACGACTCTAGCACTGCCATCAGAAGTTTCTCCCACATAGCGAACCCCGGCACCTAGTTTCAAACCTGATAAAAAGTTTTGCGGTCTGTAAGTGGCCCATGTCGAAAACAAATGATCTGGTGTAGATGCTAAACGAGCACCCAATTCACCTAAAGTATTACTTTTAGTCACTTCAGAATCTGTATATGAATAACTCGCATAGATATCTAAATGCTTCCATTCAAATTGGGACTCTAGTTCAAAACCCTCAATTTCAGCTTCACCTACTTGGATGTTACCAGCTGGGTTTATGATGGCTGGATTTTGTAAATCACTGGGAGCCAGACTGGTAACACGATTTTGTTCAATAATTTTATATATACTGGCTGTAATCAAATGCTCAGTACCAGAAGGTTGATACTTAATACCAACCTCAAACTGCTCACCTTCTCTGGGTTCGAATTGGTTACCAAATGCATCTATCCCCAAAACTGGCTCAAATGATTCAGAATAACTGGCATAAGGTGATATGTCGTTTTCAAACTGGTACATCAATCCAAACCGACCAGTGATAGCTTTAGATAATTGGCTCTCTGTCAATTCAGTTTTGTTTTTAACTCGATCACGGCGCAAAGCAGCAGTAGCTATCCAATGATCACCAAAATAAATTTGATCTTGCAAATAAATACCTGTCTGATAAATTTGATTTAAAGGACTATCAATTACATCATTAAGTGTGGGAAATTGTGGCACCAAACCATAAACTGGATCATACAAATCCAACAACCCTCCTGCATTGAATAAAAACAAACTGTCGTTATCAGTTTTTACATTTTGATAGTCAATACCAGCAACCAGTTTATGCAATGTGTTGCCCCACATTTTCTCACCATGTATGCGCAAATCAGCGGTATAAGTTTCCGCGCTGGCGTCGCTGAGATAAAAAGAACGCAAAATACTGCGGTTATCCTCTTGAAATGAAAATGGAAATGCATACATGGTGCGGTAATCTACTTCTGAATCGCTATATCTTGTATTTGCTTGAATGGACCAGCCATTCAAAAAATCATGATTAAACAAACCTGTGACAGACTGTTGTTCAGAATCATAACGATCATAACCAGGCTCACTGACAAATCTTTCTACAGGTATTTGACCAAATGGTGCTGGCAATGCAGTTCCAACTTGTGGAAAAAACTGAGTGGTTGAACCAGTCTCATCTTTTTGCCAATTAGCCAATAATGTCAGCTCAGATTGTTCATTAAAGAAAAATGTCAAACTTGGATTGAATAAAATTGAGTCATCCGCAACAAAATCAGTTTGGGCATCAGAGTCCCTGAGTAATAGGGTTGTTCTGTATAAAATACTGGCATCATTATTGATTGCACCAGTGAAGTCTCCAGCGATCTGTTTACGATCAAAAGAACCAATTTGCCCCCATAACTCACCTTTAAATTCAGCTTCAGGACGCTTGGATACCATATTTACAATACCGCCTAAACTCCCCTGGCCATACAGTACAGAACTAGGCCCCTTTAGTATTTCAACTTGTCTGAAAGTATATGGGTTAGGTCTGATATTATTATAAAAGTTGAAGTTTGTTCTTAGGCCATCTAAATATTGAATCGGTTGAACCGATCTTATTTGAGACCAATCTCCTCGACTATCCACACCAAATGGACCGTTATATACCCCTGCCACATAACCTAAAGCATCTTGCAAATTTTCAGCACCCAGATCTGCAATTCGCTCAGCCGTCAATACAGACACCGAGCTTGCCGTTTCTACAATTGGAGTGTCGGTTTTTGCACCAGTAGCAGAAACATAAGAAATCAAACCTTTGGTTGATGCGGTGACAGTTATTTCTTCCAAGTTTTCAGTGTCTTTCTCGGATTCGGAGTTTTCTTGAGCCATTAGATTGTTAATTACCATAGACAAAATTGAAGCCAATAAAATATTTTTGATTTTCATAGAAAGGCAGTGATTTAAAAACGAGAATAGTAATCTAAATGATAATTATTCTCAATATTAATTTTGAAATATTTTTAATCCTGCATAAATTTAAAAATCAGTTAGAAATAGTCGCAACAAAAGTACTGCATTGATGCGAGAAACCTGGTATCAGCTTCGAACCATATTTGGTAAAAACAGTAAAATCAAAGCCTACAACCAAACCCACGACGCTGAGAAACAAAAATCTTTTGAGCCACGTCGCTGGTGATTATTTATTGACGTAACGTAATCCACACGATTTAGGATCTGTTAAACCTTCAACACCTTTGGCTTGATACTTTTCGTATAGATACAATGCCATTTGTTCTAAATAGAGACCTTCATGTGTGCCGTTGAGGTACAGTTCTTGTACCTTTGAATCAGTGAATATATCTAAGCCTTCGCCTAAACTCTGGACACCAGCCAGGCATTGCCAGTATGTATCAAATGATTCCCTTTCATCCTTTACGCTTGCTAATTCTTTTTCATCACCAGATAACTCATACGCTTTCTCCAGCAAGCCATAGCCAACAGTGGTCATCATGATCGAATCACTTTTAGATATCATGATTTCAGCGGCACTGATACAATCTGATTTAGATGATGGAATCATTTCACAGGCCTTATAGATAGACCCGTAACCAGGTCCGAAAATATAAGACAGTATTTTTTCACTGATCATAATTGAGCCAAAACTCAGCGAGTCCAAGTCTATTTCATCAGATTCGACCCCAGATTCTTCAAGATACAATTGATCAGGACTTTCTTCTGGAGCCGAATGATTCTCAATATAAGCTTCAACCAAATGACTATAGTTTTCATCAACTTTATACAAAGTCTGACCATACTCTGTTTGTCCCATCCTTTTTAATATGGCTGCAACCAATTCCAAATCTTCATCAACCAAGGCTTGTTGCAATGGGTGAAAGTATACGGTGATGTTATCTGGGTACAGCTGCTCCAGTCTGGCTTGTATGGCCTCATTTGGACAATCTACTTCATTGCTACACATAGATTGCGCTTTCATCAAACTTTCAAAGCTGGCCATTTCACTTTCAGCCAATTGATTGATCAATTTCAACTTCGTCTGATTACCCAATAGCGACTCCCTTGAAACCGCATCCACCCTGTGATCATAGAGCATATCTAAGTGGCTCATACCAGAAATGGCCACATTGATGTTGTCTTGACTGATTAAGAATTGATCTAACTGAGTTTTCCAAATCTCCCATTCATCCAATGCCCTGTTGGGATCAATAGAATCATCATCGACAAAATCAACCTGATCTGTTTCCAATGATTCATCCACATAATCACATGTCTCAACAGCCATTGCAAAACCCGACACCAACAACAGCAAACCAAATAGTAATTTATTCATAAGTTTTCCATACTTAAATAATCAGCATAACACAACTGACCCGATATTGGATGTGCCAAAATTCATAATGTCATGAAGACCTGATACAACTTTAAACCAAACCAGTCATCAAACCAACTGCCACAACCATTAACAACAGCGATACCAATATATGTACTGTTTTAATGGTGATTTTTTGCAGCACTTTTTTACCAATGTATGCCCCAAGAAAAGCAGCCAGCGAAGCAACCATAACCAAAGACCAGTCAATGGCTTGGTTATGGTCAGCCAAGTCCTTACCATAAATGGTCAATCGTGCAACATCCACCATCACCGCAACCATCACTCCTGTGGCTATAAACTGCTCTTTGTTCAAACCCGCTTTGAGTAAGAACATGCTGCGAAATGCACCTTGGTGACCCGATAAACCACCAAAAAAACCACTTATTGTGCCACCCAAAGGTAAAAAATTTGGCCCCAGTTTGATTGCCGCAAATGTTTTCGAAAACTCCAACAGAACAAAAAGTAAAATCAATGCACCGACAATAATTTTAAGCCATGAGGTCTGTAAGGCATGACCCATCAATACATAATTAACTGGCTGCTCGCTTTGTGCCAATAAATCCAGCACCCATGCACCCACAAAAGCTGCCATGATGGCTGGCACACCAAATTTAAGCAAGATATCCTTAACCGCATGTTTGCCCAATATCGAAACTTTGAACAGATTATTCGCCAAATGTACGATCGCAGTCATACCAATGGCCACTTCCAGAGGGAAAAACAAAGCCACCACAGGCATCAACAGCGTGCCCAAACCAAACCCTGAAAACAAAGTTAATAATGACGCCGCCAAAGCGACCAATGAGATAATTACAATTTCCATAACAAGCCTGATTTGTCTTTAACCGATCTTTTACCCACGCATTATGACATACACATGTCAATGACAAAATTTTTCACTTTTTGCTCTTTTAGAACAAAAAAAGTTCATGTAGCCAAACAAAATAACAGTTTTATTCATCTGAAAGCCATAATGTAAATCATTACACCATGTATCTGAGGTATGCTGATGTCATGTGTCGTGTGTGTATTGAGCTTCAGCGTGTCAAAGGGCTGCTGAAGACTCAACTGAGTGTTTTATTATTTTACTGCCTTTTTTCTGATGTGTTGGCACAAACGCATGTGCCTTACTGCATTGATCCCAGCTGGTTACCCTATGAAGCCATACAAGATGGCAAGCACATCGGTTTATCCGCAGATTACATCCAATACCTGAATGACAACACCACCTATCAATTTCAATTGGTTGAAACAAAAAGCTGGCAACAATCCATCAACTTCATCAAGCAAGGAAAATGCTTGGTTTTACCGATGTTGAACCACTCAGCAGAACGCGCTACATTCATGGACTTTTCCAAAATCTATTTCTCATCACCTAATTTTTTAATTTCAGACATTGAACAACCTTTCATGCAAAGCTTTGAGAATATCGGTAACCGCACTTTGGGCGTGACTGCAGGCTATCGCATCACTGAATACATAGCCAAAAATCACCCTCAAATCAACACCGTTGTCTTTGAGAACGAATTAGCTGGGCTGATCGCAGTGGCCAGTGGTGAAGTGGACTTATTTGTTGGTTCAGTACACTCAGTTAACAATCACATTCAAAATTTGGGCTTAGCTGAATTAAAAATTGCTGGCTGGGGTGGACCTGATGATTATTTACGCATGGGTGTTAGCAAAGGTCATGAAGCGATCTTACAAAACATTGATCAAGCTCTGAGTGCCATGACCAGAGATCAGCATTTTGAAATTTACAACCGCTGGAACGATGTCAAAATCATCGACAACACCAATTACAAGCTGATTTGGCAACTGACTATTGGTGCTCTGTTTTTGTTTACCCTGATTCTCGTCAGGTATTTCAGTGTTAAACGCTACAACCATCACCTCACCACTAAAAACCACCAACTCAATGACCTCCAGCACCAACTGCTTAGAACCAATGCCGATTTACAAAAAATCAGTCAGCAAGATGGTTTAACCCACTTATACAATCGACATTATTTCAATCATTTAATAAGCAACCAGGATTTCAAACAAAAAGGCCAACCATTGTGTCTGATTTTTATCGATTTAGATTGGTTTAAAGAAATCAACGATGAATATGGTCATGTTGTTGGTGACCAGGTATTAAGAGAGTTTGCAAAATTGTTAAAGCTTTGTTGCCCAAATGATGAGATTGTATGTCGCTGGGGTGGGGAAGAATTTGTCATCATGAAACAACCCTCTGAATTAACCGATGCCAAAACCCTTTGTATAGGCATCCAGAACCACATGAAAAATCACTCATTTAATCATGGTGCTGAATTAACCTGTAGTTTTGGGGTGGCACAATTACAAACAGAAGAGTCCATCTTAAGCTGTTTGGAACGGGCTGATCAGTTGTTGTATCAGGCCAAAGCCAAAGGCCGTAACCGCATCGGCATCTCTGCCTAATTAGGCAGTGCACCACCGGGTACGAATACCTCTCCGACCATTAACCTTCTGGCACTGCGACTCATACTGACTTTTTGTGCTTTCCACTCACCGTTAATTTGGCCAACTTCCGCACCTACCTTCAAAGTACCAGATGGATGACCAAAGCGAACTTCCTCACGCTCACCACCGCCAGCTGCCAAATTGACCAAAGTTCCTGGGATTGATGCAGCCGTGGCAATGGCTACGGCTGCTGTCCCCATCATGGCATGGTGCAGTAAACCCATTGATAAAGCTCGCACATTTAAATTAATGTCTGTGGCCACAATTGCTTTACCAGAAGAGGATGCGTATGCTTCAGGCGGTGCAACAATCGCCACTTTAGGCGTGTGTTGTCTGCTGGCAGCTTCTTCAACTGTATCAATCAAACCCATTTTCACCGCACCATGAGCGCGTATTGTCTCAAACATTGCTAAAACTTTGGCATCACCATTGATATCACCCTGTAATTCCGTGCCTTTGAAACCAATATCAGCAGCATTAAGGAATATGGTTGGAATACCAGCAGCAATCATAGTTACAGGAAAAGTACCTACTCCAGGCACACCCAACTCATCAACCAGTTGGCCTGTTGGAAACATCGCCGCATCACCCACTGGATCAACAAAATCAATTTTTACCTCCGCAGCCGGGAAAGTCACACCATCCAATTCAAAATCACCTGTTTCTTGCACCTCGCCATTGGTGATGGGTATATGTGCAACGATGGTTTTTTTGATGTTTGCCTGCCAGATGCGCACCACAGCCGTGCCATTATCCGGAATACGAGAGCGATCAACCAGATCATTACTGATCGCGAAAGAGCCCACCGCTGCTGTTAAGTTACCACAATTACCACTCCAGTCCACAAATGCTCTATCGATGGCCACTTGCCCAAACAAATAATCAACATCATGCCCAGGCTCGCTGCTTTTAGATAAAATCACCGTTTTACTGGTACTGGAAGTTGCTCCACCCATACCATCGGTTTGTTTCCGGTAAGGATCAGGACTACCAATCACCCGCAACAACAACTGATCACGGTACTCACCAGCCACTTGAGCGAATTCAGGTAAATCATCCAGTTTAAAAAAGACACCTTTCGACGTACCACCACGCATGTAAGTGGCTGGGATTTTAATTTGTGGTTTATGTTTCATTTTTTTGTTTCTTCTACTCTGTTGACAGGTAAAGATCATAAGCCCAACTCAAGCAAAAACTCATTGTGTTTATTAGCCCAATTTTGAATACCTTTTCAATGTTGCTCTTGTCCTGTTTTTGTTATGATTTTTCACTCACTGATCTTTCAATTGCTTGATGGCTTTGTCGATATCATCAAGTTCTATGGAACTTTTAATTAAACGGTTTTTGTTAAATGCTTGGTACTTTTCTTCTGCTAGTTGATCAGCTATTTTTTTACTGACTTTACCTGCATTTTGCAATATTTCTTGCTCATTGAACTGTAAAAATACATCCAGCTTTTCCCGCCAGTCTTTCATAAACATTTGTCGGTGATTTTGAGCCTGTAGTTCAGCGTAATCCAGATACATAGTGACAATCCGATTTAAGATATCAAGCTCCTGCTTATTTAAATAGTTTTTGGATACAGTCACATCCTGCTTTCTGACTTTGCTTCCTTTCCAAGTAGTCAACCCCATATTATCTTTGTTGGCATCGCTTCTTTGGGCTATAACCTCAGCTGCCGTGCTTCCAGTCGCTGCAAATATCAATTTGTTCTGAACCACTTTAAAAAATTCTTGGGTTTCACTGGCTTTCGGTTCATAGTCTACGGCCAAAGCATAGATATCAGTGATTTTGCGGTAAAAGCGTTTTTCACTGGAGCGAATGTCTCTGATTTGTTCCAGCAGTTCATCAAAATAATCCTTGCCAAACGGATTGTCCGGCTCTTTGAGCTTGTCATTATTCAGAACAAAACCTTTGATGATTAACTCTTTTAGTTGTTGAGTTGCCCAAATTCTAAAGTGTGTGCCACGAATCGAATTGACCCGATAACCCACCGAAATGATCATGTCCAGATTATAAAATTCCAGTTGGCGAGTAACCTTCCTGCTGCCTTCTTGTTGAACTGTTGCAAATTTTGCAACAGTTGCCGTTTCCTGTAACTCACCGGTATCAAAAATATTTTTGATATGACGGGAAATCCCACTTTTATCAATACCAAACAACTCAGCCATTTGGTTATTAGTAAGCCAAATGGTTTCATCTTTTAACAATACATCTACTTTTACATCACCTTCAACATTGCGATAAAGGAGGAAGTTGTTTTTTCCTGATGAATGGCTTGACTTCATTATTCTGATTGCAGTTTATCTTCTATCACACTTACAAATTCATATTCAATCAATCTTCCATCCCTTAAATACTCAAAGAATACATCATAGGAACATGGGCTTAAAAAATGAAAATGATATTTTTCTTTAATCTTCAGATTTTGAAGTTCTGTATTTAAATCTTTGAAGTGTTGAAGTCCGTACTTTAGTTTTGCCTGATTTTCTTCACTGATATCTTCATCTGATTTAATCTCTATTACAATATAATGCAGAGTCTCACCATTAATAAGTTTAATAAAGAAGTCAGGATTAAAAGACTGCGTTTTGGTATGTTTTCTTCCTAAAGTGAGCGTGTATTCAATGGAATAAAAATTTACATCACGAGACTTTATCCAGCTTTCTATTTTTTCAGCATTGTTTTGCTCACAAATACCTTTTATAAAATTCCTTTCCGGTTCTCCATTAGTAAAAACCATGTTAACAGGGGTCTTAAACAGAAATTTATTAACTTCTATCGATGCGCTTCTTGGCAAACTTTCATCATCAATGACTGCTTTCATTAACTCTAAGTTGCTTTCTTCAAGCTCATCTTGATAGTCACTCGAATAAAATACAGTCTGATTGTTTCTAACATTGCCCACTGCAAAACTCTCTTTATTCATTTCGTTAGTTCTTACTGGAAACGGATTTTCAGCATTTTTCTTGTAACTTGCAGTTCTACTGGCTTTACGTAAGAGGGTACTGAAGCTGCTTTCAATTTTATATTTATTACTTTCGACTAGACGATCTCCCTTAATCCCAACCCGATCCATAGAAAGCCTTATGACTTTTCTGACATCATCTTTTGATGGCAAATTTTGCTTTGAATAACTGCCTGTAGGCAACTTCAAGTACTTTCCTTCCCACTCTCGAACCTTTAATTCATTGAAAATTTTATTCACTATTTCATTGATAGTGTGGGTATTGTATTGAATTAAGGTTCTTTTGGAATCAATTTTTCCCTCCAGGTTTGTGTACTCAGTCTCTTTTTCACTTTGAGTGGTTTGAGCAACAAGGTTTATGTACCCTTTTGTGTAATCGAAGATATCGTGATCCTCAGATTTCTTCATACTGACTACTTGTTTATCATAATTAATATGATGAAGATTAAAATGATGTTTTGAACGATCGCTGTTTTGAAGTGGGGCTGAGTACAGTTTTTTTTCTATTTCCAAAATTTCATCAACCAAACCCTTAATATTTCTACTCCACGCATCATGATTGAAGATTCGCACTTTGGCTTGTGGGCTTTGGTATTCCAACGGGACTCTCAAACCACGACCAAGAACCTGAGCAATAAGTAGCTTGGAATTAAATGCCCGATCTTCCCACGGTACAATTTGAAACACATTTTTTACATCCCACCCTTCGGTAAGCATCGAAACGGAAACAATCCATTCAGTCGAATTGGTGTCTTCATCTACTTCTTTCAGCTTTGCGATATTGGCTTTATGGTGATTATGGGAGGTAACAATGAGTACTTTTTCATCTACTTCATCTTCGGACAAGCTCTCTTGTTTTTGTAAAAACTCCTTTAGATCGGATGTTAACCGCTTTGCATTTTTTATGTCCTTGGTCACCAAAATTGTTAACGGCTTAACTTTTCTGTAATGGTCCTTATTCTGCTTATGGTTATCGTATATTTTCTGAAACTTAATGTTCTTTTCAAGGTCATCATCTTTACTCACGTAATCCACCATTTTCACCATTTTGTCATCCACGGCTTGGCGTAGTGAGTATCTGTATATAACATCCGTAAAATATTCGTCATCGATATAAGCCGTTCCGGTAAAGCCAAGTATATGCTGAAAGCCAAATTCTGGATTGAGTAAAAACTCCTTCCATTTTTTGATGCTCTTACCAGTGGCCGATCGTCCTTCCACCTTATTGTAAATGTGGTGAGCTTCATCATTGAGTACAAGCGTCCGTTGTCCGTTTCCTTTGAAGCTGTCTTTTATTGATGAACCAGTGGTTTCATAGGCAGCGTGTATATTCTCAATACATATATCACCTTCTTTGATGGTAACATTGGCTGACTTGATGGATGGGTTTTTCCATTTAGCATTTTCAGGTATGGCTTTCAACAGTTTGCTATCTGAACTCAGCAGGGTAAATTTTTCTGTCAATCCATCTTCTATGGTTAAGGATGGGCATAATACCAAAACCCTGTCCACCAATCCTAAGCCAAGCATTATTTGAGCGATGCCATAGATAACATAACTCTTTCCGGTTCCTGTGGCAAGGTCAACGGTTGCAGACAATTTGGTGGGTAATTGAAGGTGTTTCTTAAATTCTTCTAAATTGCCAAAACGGTTTTTTAGTTCTACATTTTTACTGTCCTTCCAGTTTTCTTCGACCAGTTGTATGGTATTCTTGTAAAGGCCGGAAGCCAAATAAATAATCGCATTTTGTATGGCTTCTTTTTGATACTGCCTGCCATTGACCAATATATCTATATATCGTTCCCAGTCTTGCAAAGGCAATACTTCCGGATCATAATTCCGGTTTACCTTTAGTACAAGGTCAGATGTTTTATATCGCTTTATTTCTTCCATCTATTTTATCTCGAATACTTCTTTAAACTCATTGCCAAATATATCTACATAAATGATCATCAGTTTTGTACCGCATTCATCTTTAGAGATTGCAGGCAATGATACCTTTTCAGTAGCATCATCTTTTGATAACAGGTCTTCTGCAAAGTAATACGCGTCCATATCAAATGCCTGACCGTCAAAATCTTTATCCAGTAGCACCATTGCCAGGCTTTCAAAATTTTCCAAATCTTCTCCTTTGTCATCTTCACTGAAATCAGATAAAAACTTCTCTATTGTTATGCTCACATTCTTTTTGATCTTCTTTACTTTGGTGAGCACATCGGGTTGTTTCATAAAATGAAAGCCAACCGCATCATCCAGATCATTGACATTGTTTTTGCTTTGCGGCTGTCTGAATTTCTTGAATTGAACTTTATGCAATTCCTTTATAATGTGGTAAGGTACCTTTAAAAAGTAGTACCGTACTTTACCGATTTCGTAATAATCGCTAATGAAATCCACATAACTGGCAGGAGCAATAATGTACAACCTATCTCCCGCTTTTTTGCCAATATGTGAATGCAGGTTTTCCAAGTACTCCACATCTACAGCTGCATCTTTGAAATCCCAATAGGGCCATACCAAAGCATAATACCCATCTTTGCGTTCTCCGGTAATCTTTATCCCGCCAATAGTCTTTCTGATGGGTTCAACTTCAAACAGGTTGAGTACGAAATGGGTGTATTCTTCTTGTTGTAGTTTGAATACTTTTTCTAAATCATAGGCTCCTGTATTTACCGTGACAAAACTCTTAGCCAGTTTTCCATATTTCTTTTTAGGGTTATCCAATGACTTGCTTTTTTCAATATTGAGTATCCGTTTTTGTACGGTGTAGAAAGAGAGTTTGCCAATATCACAGGTGATCCATTTACGGTTGAGTTTTTCGGCTACGGCTGCTGATGTACCTGAGCCACAAAAGAAGTCAAAAATTAAATCACCTTCATTAGAACCATACCGAAGAACTCTTTCGATTAAATTTTCTTTCTTTTGAGTTGGATAATCAATGGACTCATTACTTGATAGAGTTCGTGGAATTTGCCAAACATCATCAATTACTTTGTCATTGTATTCAACATATATTTTATTACCATCTTCATCTAATACATTGACTGTTTTGCCATCAACTTTTTTTCTTAAAGCTCTTTTAGTTGTTCTTTCTTTTTGTATTCTTATTTCATTGCCTATAAAGTCCTTAGTATTTCTATACCTATAGATTATATCGTGATTCTTGTCTAAAGATTTTCCGCCTGTGGCAAACTTGTCGTTGTAATACCAAATAATTTCATTTATGAAGTTTTTTTCGCCAAAAATTTCATCCAATAAAATCTTTATATAATGCCCTTTTTTCCAATCCAAATGAACAAAAATGCTTCCATCTGAACTTAAAAGTTCTTTAGCAAGTATTAATCTTCTTCTTATGAATTCAATAAATTCAGAACCTTTCGCTTTGTCGACATAGGCTTTTTGTCCGCCTGAGGCCTGATAATCTGTTTCACTCGCAAAAGGTGGGTCAATATAGATCAGCTTAACCTTTCCTTTCACCTTATTCTTGATCAGCGGGTCTTTGTTTTCGTGTATGGTTTTTAGAAATTGAAGATTGTCGCCAAAGGCAATGATGTTTTTCCAGTCATTATCCCAGCTCTTTCTTTCTCCGTTTAATACTTTTTCTACCTGTAGAGGTACAGGAAATACGCCATCTTCATTGGCAAGAATATCTTCCTTTCGCATCTTGCCACCATACACCAGTTCATACTCTTTCTGTTTTGTGGGAAAGAGTTTGTATTTATAATCTTCCGGTATGGCATCTCCATTTTGGAGTCGTTGTATGATGTCTTTTATTTCGTGCTTTGATAATTTCATATAACTTAATCATTTCCTGCCAAAAAATCATTGGCAAAACGCTGTAGCACACCGCCGGCTTCATAAATCAATACCTCTTCAGCGGTATCTAATCTTGATTTAACCGGAATGGTGGCTATCTCACCGTTTTTGCGGGTCATGATCACTTGCATTTGGGTACCTGGTGCAATCTCGCCTTGCACGTCATAAGTTTCGGTGCCATCGATGTTGTAGGTTTTGCGGGTTTCGCCACCTGTAAATTCCAGCGGCAATATACCCATACCAATTAAATTAGTGCGGTGAATGCGCTCGAAACCCTCGGCCACAATCACTTCCACACCAGCTAAGCGCACACCCTTGGCGGCCCAGTCGCGGGATGAACCCTGGCCGTAATCAGCGCCCGCAACAATGATCAACGGCTGTTCACGTTCCATGTAAGTTTCAATGGTTTCCCACATACGCATTTGTTTGCCCTCTGGCTCAAGCCTGGCAAGCGAGCCCTGAATGACCTCACCCTTTTCATCAAGCACCATCTCATTCAATAACTTCGGGTTAGCAAAGGTGGCTCTTTGTGCCGTCAAGTGATCTCCGCGGTGCGTGGCGTAGGAATTAAAATCCTCCTCTGGCAAACCCATTTTGTGCAAATAAGCGCCTGCTGCACTGGATAACTGAATGGCGTTAGAAGGTGACAAATGATCTGTGGTGATGTTATCACCCAGCACAGCCAGAGGGCGCATACCGCGCATGGTGCGTTCTTTGGCCAAAGCACCTTCCCAATACGGTGGTCTTTGGATGTAGGTGGAACGCACGTCCCAATCATACAAAGGGTTGGTTTTCTTATTGAGCATTTCCTGCAGATTAAACATCGGCTCGTAGACTTGACTGAAATGTTCAGGTTTAACACTGGCTTTGATCACCGCATTGACCTCTTCATCAGAGGGCCAGATGTCTTTCAGGTGAATTTCGTTGCCTTCTTGATCAATGCCTAACACATCTTTTTCAATATCAAAACGAATCGAACCAGCTATGGCATAAGCCACCACCAGTGGCGGCGAGGCCAAAAAGGCTTGGTCAGCATGTGGGTGAATCCGACCATCAAAATTCCTATTACCTGAAAGTACCGCTGTTGAATACAGATCCCTGTCTAAAATTTCTTGTTTGATTTTTGGGTCCAAGGCGCCACTCATACCGTTACAAGAAGTACAGGCATAAGCCACCACCCCAAAACCCAATTGTTCCAACTCAGGTAACAACTCAGCTTCCTCCAAATACAAAGTCACGGCTTTAGAACCCGGCGCCAGAGATGTTTTAACCCAAGGCTTTCGGGTCAGGCCCAAACGATTGGCGTTGCGCGCGATCAGGCCAGCAGCAATCATGTTTTTAGGGTTAGATGTGTTGGTACAACTGGTGATCGCTGCAATGATACAAGCACCATCTGGCATCAGGCCATCTTCACTGCTGTAATCACCGGTGATGCCCTTGTCAGCTAAATCGGTGACTGCCACTTTGGCATGTGGGTTAGATGGACCAGCAATATTGCGACCCACCGCTGCCAAATCAAAGGTCAACACCCGCTCATATTTTGCTTGAGTCATTTGGTCAGCCCACAAGCCCGCTTGTTTTGCATACTGCTCAACCAGTTTAATCTGTGCTACATCTCTACCAGTTAAGGTCAGGTAATCAATGGTTTGTTGATCAATATAAAACATCGCCGCCGTCGCACCAAACTCCGGTGTCATGTTGGAAATGGTAGCACGGTCGCCCAAAGTCAGTGCATCGGCACCTTCACCATAAAATTCCAAGTAACTGGATACCACTTTCTCGTTACGCAAAAATTCAGTCAAAGCCAAAACAATGTCGGTACTGGTGATGCCCTGCTGAGGCTTACCAACCATCTCCACGCCAATAATATCTGGTAACCGCATGTATGAAGCACGACCCAACATAACAGATTCAGCTTCTAAGCCGCCCACACCAACAGCAATCACACCTAATGCATCGACCATCGGTGTGTGCGAGTCGGTACCGACCAAGGTATCTGGAAAAGCCACGCCATCACGTGCTTGGATCACAGGAGACATGCGCTCTAAATTAATTTGGTGCATGATGCCATTACCAGGTGGCACCACATTGACGTTTTTGAAAGCGGTTTTACACCAGTTAATGAATCTGAATCGATCGGCATTGCGGCGATCTTCAATCGCCCTGTTTTTGGCAAAAGCGTCTTTTTCATAGCCAGCATGTTCTACTGCTAAAGAATGGTCAACAATCAATTGCGTAGGCACCACTGGGTTAATTTGTGCTGGATCACCACCTTTTTCGGCAATGGCATCACGTAAACCGGCCAAATCAACAAAGGCTGTTTGACCCAAAATATCATGGCACACCACACGCGCAGGAAACCAAGGGAAATCCAAATCCCGGCGACGTTCTATGATCTGACGCAAACTGGCATCTAAATTTTCAGGTGGACATTTTCTCACCAGGTTTTCTGCTAAAACCTTAGCTGTAAAAGGCAGTTCATTAAATGCCCCCGCTGTTATGTCTTCGACGGCCTCTCGGGTATCAAAGTAATCCAAATCTGTTTCAGGTAATTTTTTGCGATAAGCACTGTTCATGATTGAAGTCTCTGTCTTTAATTAGTCACTCAGTACAAACCCAAATAGCTTGTTCTGAGATAGATTACGAAAGGAGAGTCATTTTAAATGATAATGTTGCCAGTTCCCAAATTTTATCTGCGCTATCAGGAAATTATCTGTTTTTATTGACACGCAACCTTTTGGTTGCATATAATAAATGCATGGATATATTTCAAGCACTGGCAGACCCTTCTCGTCGCTCTATCGTTGGTCAATTACGTCATAATGACGAATTATCGATAAGCGCCATGTGTCAGACTCACACCATGAGCAGACAAGCGCTTACCAAACACCTGAATAAGTTGATTGCCGCAGGCATCATCACCAAAAGAAAACAGGGTAAACAAAGCCTCCACAGCCTCAATCCAGAATCACTGAAACCATTGGCAGAATGGTTACAACCCTACGCCGCTTTATGGGATGTACGATTAAAAAATTTACAAAACTTCATCGAGGAATCAGAATGAATACAGTCATTGATTCAATCAATAAAAAAATAACCATCAATGCACCGATTGAAACGGTGTGGCAAACAATCACAGAACCTCGGCAGTTATCCCAATGGTTTGGCGATACTGCACAGTTCGAACTGGAGGTTGGTGCTTTAGGCTGGTTTGGGTGGAAAGAACACGGTCAATTTGCACTTCGCATTGAAGCAATCACTGAACCGAACTATTTTGCATGGCGCTGGATGGCTAAAAAAGATCAGACATTTTCAGAAACTGACTCAACTTTGGTAGAGTGGCGCTTAGAATCGCTTACCTTTGATACCACCGAAGTATATTTATGTGAATCTGGATTCAAATCTCCACAGTCAAGAGCTGATAATGTCAGTGGCTGGAAGGAGGAATTAACCCACTTGGTTGAGTATTTCGCTCAGCAATGAAAAGCTGGCGATCAGCTCAACCAACACTCTCAGTTAAACAGCACAAACAATGAGAATAAGGTGGTTTACCTGAACCGTTGCGCGTGCAGGTAATAACAAGTCTGACGGTTTTGTTATATCCTTAACTAAGACCTCGGTTCCGTGCCATGCTGAGCCTGTCGAAGTGCTCAGCCAGCGGAAAGTCGCGCACTGAGCGGAGCCGAAGTGCAAATTCATTGGCTGTTTAAGCTGCGTGAGCTTATGGAACAAGTGCATACCTAAAGAAGCAACAATTTTTCAAGAAAACTGTTCTGCATTTACCATTTCCATGTGCGTCATACAGGCATTATGACTGCAAAGAAACTTCTCATGTGACCTGACACTAATAACACAATTTTCCGATGATTTTTTCAGCTCGGAAAACCACCAGTCTTTCATTACTTACACTACCTATTTAGCTCTGCAAATCAAATCATTTAATAGATTTTCTGTGGTTTTTTGTTATTTAAGTTCCACACTCTTTGCGATGTAACACGATGGTATGTATACTGAATCTAATGTATAAGTATGGAAAGGTATGATGTATCGTAATTTTTTATTCTTCCTCTGGTTACTTTTCATGTCAGTATCTCAAGCCGAAATAGTAGAAGTTAATGATTTATATGGCAGCGGTGTTCATAGTGATGTGGCAGGCAATCTGTATATACATGATCTCAGTGTACCGGCTGTTTACATGGTCTTAGCTTCATATACTTGCTCAACGGTTAATGCCGATTGTCAATCTTTTGAAGTATTAGGTGCCACAGGTGATGGTATGGGTAATGCACTTGACCGTCCTTCTGCAGTTGTAACAGACTCATCAGGCAACATATATGTTGCTGGCCAATTCAGTGACAATGTGTTCAGAATTCTAAATCCAATGACTTGTATAGCTGATTGTATTCGCGAAGTAGTAGATGCCAATGGTGCAAGTGCAAGTGGACTTGAAAACCCTGTTGCCTTGACAGTCGATCTTAATGACAACGTTTATGTAGCGGGTGCTTCCTCAGATAATGTCATCAAAATTCCAGCCTCTGAAACTTGTGCTACAACTGGCACACCTTGTAATTTAACTGAAATCATTGATATTGAAGGTGATGATAGCACGGGTTCAAATGAATTGAATCAGCCAGTAGGTTTAGCTACAGATAGTCAAGGCAATGTTTTTGTTACCACTCAGGTTTCTGATAATGTCTTTAAAATAGCTTCACCAGATACTTGTAATACAGGTGGTACTGTCTGCACCATCACTGAAATCATTGATGACACATCTTTGACTGAACAGGCTTTTGGTCGCGGTATTGTGGTCGATAGCCAAGATAATGTGTACATGACTTCAATTGGTTTTTTTCAACCAGCTGCTGTGTTTAAAATTGATACACCTGATAATTGCAGCACTTCAGGTTCGGCATGTACCATCAATGAAATTTTCAATATGAGTACACCACAACAAGCAGGCAATATGGCGGTTGACGATGCTGACAACATTTATTTCGCAGGTGGTAATGGGGACAATGCATTTAAAATTGACACACCGATTAACTGTAACACCTCAGGTAATCCATCAACATGCACTGTTACTGAAATCATCGATGCAACTGGAGATGGCAACTCAGTTTTAGATGGCACTTCCAACGTAGCAGTGGCATTAGGTCAAATCTATGTTTCAGGTGGTGGTAGCGACAATATATTTCGAGTCTCCGGTGTAGCTGTATCGAATGACCTAATTTTTTACAATGGCTTTGACTAAAGCTAAATACATTTTTAGTGCTTTAGTCCTATTTTTTTCGCTTTATCAAGCTATGCCCTTTTACCCTGCAATGGTTCAGGTATAATACGCGTTTTCAATAAATGACACAGAGATATCCCTTGGGAAGCTGGATTAAAGAAAAACAACAATCAGCCGCATTTTTTGGTACCAATTCGGCGTGGTTGGAACAATATTACGACCTCTATTTAGAAGACCCACAAGCCGTCACACCGGAGCTACAGGCCTTATTCAAAGAGTTTGACCATGGCGAACCAGATACCAGACATTTACCCATCATTGAAAAGTTTGAGATGGCCGCTCAGTTACCTACAGGTAGCGTCTCAGGTGATGCCGCTCATGCACAAAAACAAGCAGCTGTTCTGAGGCTGATTAATTCATACCGCTTGCGTGGACACCAAAAAGCCGATCTTGATCCGATTAAGTATTCAAAAAGACCTGCAACACCAGATTTGGAATTGGTTTTTCATGGTCTATCTGAAGCTGATTTAAACAGCAGTTTTGCTACTGGTTCTTTGGTGGCACCTGATGAAATGCCGTTAAAAAACATCATTGAGTTGTTAAGTAATATCTATTGTCAACACATTGGTGTTGAATACATGCACATCACTGACATAGAAAAACGTGAATGGCTACAACAGCGCATTGAAAAACCAGCAGGTCAATTTCCATTCAGTGATGATGATAAGAAAAAAATGCTTGAATGCCTGACTCAGGCCGAAGGCATGGAACGCTACTTACACACCAAATATGTCGGACAAAAGCGTTTTTCTTTGGAAGGCGGCGATGCATTGATTCCACAAATGGCCTTTCTGATTCAGCACTTAGGAGCCCAAAAAACCAAAGAATTGGTTATTGGTATGGCACATCGTGGCCGTTTGAATATGCTGGTTAATATTCTGGGTAAATCACCTGCTGAGTTATTCGATGAATTTGATGGTGTTAAAGCAGACGAATTGGACAACATAAATTCTGGTGACGTTAAATACCACAAAGGTTATTCATCGGATGTACCCACTCCAGGCGGAGATGTGCACTTAGCCATGGCATTTAATCCGTCACACTTAGAAATCATTAACCCGGTTGTTATAGGTTCAGTGCGTGCCAGACAAGTTCGCCGCGATGATAAACAAAAGAATGTAGTGGTACCTGTTTTGATTCATGGCGATGCGGCCTTTGAGGGCCAAGGCGTCAACATGGAATTATTTAATATGGCCATGGTTGAAGGTTACGACATCGGTGGTACGATGCATGTGATTGTGAATAACCAGATTGGATTCACTACGACTCATGCGCTGGACAAAAAAGCCGGCATGTACTGTACTGAAGTGGCGAAGATGGTACAAGCACCTATTTTCCACGTCAACGGTGATGACCCTGAGGCAGTGGTTTTTGCGACACAAGTGGCAGCTGACTACCGCCAGACATTTGGTATGGATGTAGTGATTGATTTGGTTTGCTATCGAAAACACGGTCACAATGAGGCCGATGAACCATCTGCAACCCAACCACATATGTACAAACTCATCAAGGCACACAAATCACCGCGAGAAATTTATGCTGACCGTTTAACTGCTGCGGGAGTGATTGACAATCAATTTGCTAAAAGTTTGGTTGATCAATACCGTGACCGCCTGGATAACAAAGAAGACATTGTTGAATTTGGCCCCACGCATAACAATGACAAATATGCCGTAGATTGGACACCTTATATCAATGGTGAATTGACCGAGGATGTTAAAACCACCATCAGTGAAGAAAGGTTCAAAAAATACGGCCAAATCATCACCGACCTGCCTGATGATTTAAAACCACATCCACGGGTTAACAAAATCAACCAAGATCGAATCAAGATGCTTAATGGTGAATTACCTATGGATTGGGGCATGGCTGAAACCATGGCTTATGCGAGTATATTAGATGAGGGTTATCAAATTCGTATTGATGGCCAGGATTCTCAACGCGGTACATTCTTCCACCGCCATGCGGTTGTCCACAATGTACAACAAAATGAAAATTTCACGCCATTAAGTCAACTTGAATCAGATAAAAATAAAATTGATATCATCAACTCAGTTTTATCTGAGGAAGCAGTTTTGGCGTTTGAATATGGTTATGCCACCACCGAGCCAAGGGCGTTAGTGATTTGGGAGGCACAATTTGGTGATTTTGTGAATGGTGCTCAGGTTGTTATTGACCAATTCATATCATCTGGCGAAGCTAAATGGGGTCGATTAAGTGGTTTGGTGATGTTTTTACCACATGGTTTTGAAGGCCAAGGCCCAGAACATTCATCAGCACGTTTAGAACGTTTCTTACAGTTGTGTGCTGTGAATAACATGCAGGTTTGTATGCCATCAACACCAGCGCAAACATTCCACATGATTCGTCGCCAAATGTTGCGCAAAGCACGTAAACCATTGATTGTAATGACACCTAAGAGTTTGTTGCGCCACAAGTTAGCCACTTCAACCAAAGAACAGTTAACTGAAGGCGGGTTCCAAACAGTCATTCCTGATCGCCGCTTGAAGACCAAAGATGTCAAACGTGTCATTTTGTGTTCTGGCAAAGTTTATTACGACTTACTGGAACAACTAACCAAAGAAGAAAACACCGAAGTGGCATTGGTACGCGTGGAACAGCTGTATCCCTTCCCTCGCCAAGCCTTGATCAAACAACTAGAGGGTTATCCGAATGCCAAAGAAGTGATTTGGTGTCAGGAAGAGCCTATTAACCAAGGTGCCTGGTTCCAGATCAGACACCATTTACAACATTGTATCGCTGATCGCTTCCCGCTGTATTATGCTGGCCGTAAAGGTTCACCATCACCAGCTGTAGGTGCATTGAAAGTACATATCAAAGAACAACAACAATTAGTTAAAGATGCCATCCATGGAAAACATGGTTCGGCCATAGACGCGGAGTAATAAAAATATGAGCATTGATGTCAAAGTGCCCGTTTTACCTGAATCAGTTACCGATGCAACGGTTGCTACTTGGTACAAGAAACCCGGAGATTTCGTCAAACGTGATGAAAATCTGGTTGATTTAGAAACTGATAAAGTGGTTTTAGAAGTACCAGCACCAGCTGACGGTATCTTGGAATCCATTGCTGTTGAATCCGGTGATGTGGTTGAAGCCAATGAAGTATTAGGTGTTGTGAAAGAAGGCGAAATACCTGAAGAGAAAGCTGAGGAATCAGTGGCCCCTAAAGCAGATGCGGCACCAACCACACCAAGCACACCGGCTGCTGCCAGTCCTGCTGAAGTCAACACCGGCTCTGCTGGCCCGGCGGCACGCAAGATGATGCACGAAAACAACATTGATGCATCACAAGTTTCAGGTTCTGGTCGTGGCGGACGCATCACCAAGCCAGATGTACTGAATGTTGCCAACACACCGATACAAGAGCGTGTTCCCATGAGTCGCTTGCGCCAGAAAATTGCTGATCGCATGGTTGAAGCACAATCAACCGCAGCCATGCTCACTTCATTCAACGAAGTTGACTTGAAAGCAGTCATGGACATACGTAAAAAATACAAAGAAGAATTCATCAACAAACATGGTATTAAGCTTGGCTTGATGTCTTTCTTTGTCAAAGCAGCAACCGAAGCTTTAAAACAATTCCCAATTATCAATGCCTCTGTTGAAGGTGAAGACATTGTCTATCACCGCCAACAAAACATCGGCATTGCAGTGGCCACAGAACGTGGCTTGGTGGTTCCAGTCTTGAAGAACACCAATGCGATGGGGCTGGCTGATATTGATGGTGCTATTCGTGACTTTGCGGTCGCTGGCAATGCCGGTAAATTAACCATGGACGATCTCACTGGTGGCACTTTCACCATCACCAATGGTGGTACTTTTGGTTCATTGATGTCTACCCCTATATTGAATATGCCACAAAGTGCTATTTTAGGTATGCACACCATTAAAGAACGACCGGTGGTCGTTGATAGCGAGATTGTGGTCAGACCCATGATGTATTTGGCCTTGACTTACGATCACAGAATCATTGATGGTAAAGATGCCGTGCAGTTCTTGGTTGCATTAAAAGATATGTTAGAAGATCCAGCGCGCATGCTGTTGAACTTGTAAGGAGAACTTCGATGACAGAAAAATATGATGTAGTTGTTATTGGTGGTGGTCCTGCAGGTTATGTTGCTGCCATTCGAGCAGCCCAAATGGGCTTCAACACCTTATGCATTGACCGTTTTAAAGGTAAAGATGGCAAATATTCTTTGGGTGGAACGTGTTTGAATGTGGGTTGTATTCCATCAAAAGCATTACTGGATTCATCCAAGCATTACGAACAGATGACCAAGCATTATGATGTGCACGGTATCTCTTTTGACAATGCTGCCATTGACGTACCGACCATGATTGGCCGTAAAGATAAAATCGTTAAGCAATTAACCGGCGGTATTGCACAATTATTCAAAGCCAACAAAGTTAATTACAAACCTGGCAGCGGTAAACTGCTCAAAGACAAACAAGTTGAAATCACCAATGATGAAGGCACTGAAATTGTGCAAGGTGAACACATCATCTTGGCCAGTGGTTCAGTACCAATGAGCATTCCTAATGTAGAAATAGATAATGAATTCATCCTTGATAACGCCGGTGGATTGGATACAGATCAAGTACCTGCAAAATTGGGAGTGATTGGTGCAGGCGTTATTGGCTTAGAGTTAGGCAGTGTTTGGAACCGTCTGGGCTCAGATGTCACAGTGTTTGAAGCCATGGACACGTTCCTGGCCACCTGCGATCAGACCATCGCTAAAATGGCCGCACGAGAATTCAAAAAACAAGGCTTGAACATCCACTTATCTACCTTTGTCAAATCAGCCACTGTTAAAGGTGGTAAAGTTGAAGTGGTCTATGAAAAAAATGGCGAACAAACCACCGCCACTTATGACAAATTATTGGTTGCAGTCGGCCGCAAAGCTGAAACGTCAGGCTTATTAAGTGATGACTGCGGCGTTAATTTAACCGAACGCGGACAGATTGATGTAGATGATGACTGTCGTACTTCTGTTCCTGGTGTTTGGGCTTGTGGTGATGCAGTACGTGGTCCCATGTTAGCCCACAAAGGTTCAGAGGAAGCTTCAGCAGTGGTTGAACGCATTGCAGGGCAACATGGTCACATCGACTTCAATACCATTCCTTGGGTGATTTATACAGAACCTGAAATTGCTTGGGTTGGAAAAACCGAAGAACAGCTAAAAGAAGCTGGTGTTGAATATAAAATCGGCACTTTCCCCTTTGCTGCCAATGGCCGTGCTTTGGCCATGAATGAACCTGCAGGTATGGTTAAATTAATTGCCGATGCAGAAACAGATGAACTACTTGGTGCACACATTTATGCTGCCAATGCTGCTGATTTGTTATCCGAATGTGTGGTAGCGATGGAGTTCAAAGGCTGTGCTGAAGATTTGGCTCGTATTGTACATGCACACCCTACATTATCAGAAGCTGTGTTTGAAGCAGCCATGAATGTGGATAAGAGGGCCATACACAAAGTCAATTGATTTTGAAAAGAATCAATGGAAAGCTGCTGAGCAGCTTTCCTGACTTATTACAATCCCACACTTAATAATTCGATGGCGAATTCTCGACTTTGGTAATCAGCAACCAAGATACTCATCTGCTGAACACCCAAAAAGCTCAACTCAGGCATACCATACAAAACACGTCCTCGAAAGGTTGGCACAAATTGATCAATTGGCATATAAATGGTTTGTTGTTGGCCAGCCACAGTATCAAACTGATAACTATAGGCTGCACCATCAAAACCGCGGGTGCTTCTCAACCTGAATTGATGGCGCTTACCATCACCCTTAATGGTTAGTTTGACCACTTTAGGTTGTGCTTCATGTGCAGATAAATCAAAAGGCCATACCATCCTGACTGAAGCAAAGCCACCGTTATTTTCCAGTGAAACTGATCCTGTATACAAAGCTGTGTCTTCAGCTATTTTTAATTCACTGTGCGATCGACCACCCATTACAGTGTCATTTACAATCATGTACTGTGTGTCTTGTAACTGACCGAAAAGAAAGTTATCAAACTCAGTTTCTGCGGTATTCACGATACCCAGTATCAATAGTGTCAACATAATAAATCTTAAGATCAAAAATAATTAACTTACTTTTTATTCGTGAATTACTTGTGAACCAATTTCGCATTTATTCTCACGGAGAAACGACAATCACACACCTAACATACTTAACACGTTCTAATGAACATAGACGTAACGACTTTTTATCCACAAATATAATTGAGAATATAATATGAACATTTTAAATAAAACTTCAAAATTTTTAGTCTTAGCTGTGTTGACTGTTTTTACTTTCAGCGCTTTAGCTGGTGGCAGCTATAGCAAGAAAAACAAGAAAAAAGACATTGTAGACACAGCAGTAGCCGCTGGTTCTTTCACAACTTTGGTTACAGCTGTTAAAGCTGCAGGCCTGGTAGACACTTTAAAAGGTGATGGACCATTCACCGTTTTCGCACCAACCGATGAAGCTTTCGCCAAATTACCCGCGAATACGCTAAATGACCTATTAAAACCTGAGAATAAAGATCAATTGGTGGCTATACTCACTTACCATGTGGTTTCAGGAAAGGTGAAAGCCAAAGATGTTGTTAACCTGACTGAAGCTTCAACCGTACAAGGCAGTAACGTAAACATCATGGTTAAAGACAGCGGCGTGATATTGAATGGTAACAGCAATGTAGTGAAAACTGACATCAAAACCAGTAATGGTGTGATTCATGTGATTGACACCGTTATATTACCCCCTACAAACTCATAACAGTCTATTAATCTTAGAGACTAAAAAGGCCGATTGAATCGGCCTTTTTTTATGCTTTGTATAGTTCAGGTCTCTCGTAAGACCATCCAAACCAAGTCTTATTCATTTTATATAACTTCAATCTTTTCTTTTCCAAGCAGTTTTCATTTAAAACAGTTCCGTCTTAAATATTTTGACAAAAAAAAGCCAGAATTTCTGACCTTTTCTTTTCCTCTGAAATTAATCAGTCTAAAGACAAAGCTGATTTAGACTTATTGCGACGCTTTCTTTCTTTATCACGATATTCTTTCATACAACTGTCTTGATCATACATCACACAAGCCAGATAATCTGTAGCTTCAATCAATGCCGCACGAATGGCTTTACCCGCTGGGGTTTTCTTATGGCCGCCCAAAGAACCACCAAATCCATTACGTGAAAAACCAAAGTTCATACCACCACCTTTAGAATGACCTTCGACTGTTCTCACATACTCGACTTCCCCAGTGGTTGCATTAACCACGCGCAAATCGATGGCCAAGTATGCTTTTGAACTTTTACCACCAATTGAAATGCCTTTAAAGCCAATACCGCCACCAGTGCCTTTGGTGTTCTCATCATAAGCAGCCACATTACCGGTAATCAAATACTGTGCACCTGTAACTTTACCCATTTTTGCAGCGGTTGATTTTGAAACACGACCAGACGCACCCAAATCTTGCTCGCCCAAGACGCTGTCTAACTTGTTTCTTTCTACCACTTTAAATGCACCTGTTGAAACCAATTCATTAGCCAACATACCACCCAGCTCACGTCCCACGTCAGTTTGCCACCAATGGGCCCTGGTTTCATTGGTAAAATCCAACACTGCCACCACAGCGCGATCTTTGGCAGCAGCAGCTCCAGCAACCATCAATGTTGCCAGAATTAAAAGTACTTTTTTCATTTCTCTTCTCCCGGATAAATTAAATAATTGATTAATGATACATATACTGTAACAATCTACTCCTATTTTTGCTGACAATCAATCATGGATACTAAAAAACTTGACCAATTACGCAGAAAATTAGATGAAATTGATGAACAAATTATATCGCTCATCGCTGAACGTCAGTTTAATGTTGAACAAATTGGAAATGTGAAGTTGAGCACAAATTCTCCTACCAGGGACTACCAGCGTGAGAAACAAGTCATCAACAAGATCAAAAACCATGCCAAAAATAAAGGTTTGGATGAAGACATCGCTCAACATATCTTCGAATTGGTGATTGAAACATCTTTAAGCAAACAAGAAATTCAAAAGGTCAAAGAGTCAAATTACGGCTCCAATAAATCAGCATTAATCATTGGCGGAAATGGCAAAATGGGTCAATGGTTTGCGCATTTTTTAGCCTCACAGAACTTTGATGTGCACATCAATGACATTGAACCACTCAATAACCAAAATAACTTCATTGCTGATATTTCAGAAATTGAACTGCACCATGATTACATCATCATCGCCACTCCCATTCAGAAAAGCGCAGAAATATTACAACAATTAATCCAGCTCAAACCCACAGGCATTGTGCTTGACATCAGTTCAATTAAAAGTCCCCTTAGATTACCACTGAGACAATTGGCTGATTCAGGCTGTCGTGTGGTTTCCATTCATCCCATGTTCGGTCCAGACATACAACTGATGTCTGGCAGACATGTGATTTTTATTGACCTGGGTAATAAAGAGGCAGTCAATCAGGTCAAACAACTGTTTAAACCGACCATGGCAGAACGGATTGACATGAAATTTGAAGATCATGACCGCCTCATTGCTTATGTACTTGGCTTGTCGCATGTGGTCAACATTGCCTTTATGACGGTATTATCCGAATCTGGCGAAGCTGCCGGTGCACTGGCGAAACTTTCCAGCACTACCTTTGATGCGCAATTGGATATAGCGAGTAAAGTTTCTGCAGAAAATCCCAATTTATATTTTGAGATCCAAAAACTCAATCACTACAGCCCCACTACACTTAATGCACTATCAGATGCAGTACAACGCATCATCCAAATGGTACACCAAGACAACCAAGCTGCTTTTGTCAACATCATGACCCAAGCTAAATGCTATATGAACCAGAGAGTTGAAACTTAAGCACTTGCTAGATAAACGCAGAACGACTATAACAGTTACATTTTATTTTCAATAATCGCTCAGCGAAACAAACTGCCTCATAGCATTTGTTATTAGCACGACCAAATTAACATGATATTAATAAATACCGAAATAGCTTGAAATTTAAGCCAAGCACACAAACTATCTGCTTGAGTATAAGCATTTAAAATTGTTATAATAATTAAATATAATCACTTGATGAGGTATAACCCATGGACTTTAAAAATATGAAAACATCAAATCCGGCTATGGCCAAGATGGACCAACAAGCCATGAGCTTGGGTCCCGTTGATGAATTTATCGTTGATGATTCACAACGCATGACGGTCAACGGTACCATTAACAAAACTGGTATTTTGCTAGCAATTGTGGTGGTTGTGGCTGCCTGGAGCTGGCAAAACATTTTAAACAATCCATCAATGGGCTATGGCTTAGCCATTGCTGGAATGGTTGGAGCGATGATTGCAAGCTTTGTGATTGCTTTTAAACCCAAAGCGGCACCAATTGGCGCTCCTATAGTCGCAGGCTTCGAAGGCCTTTTTGTTGGGGCTATTTCTGCGGTGTTTGAAATGCGCTATCCGGGCCTGGTGGTACAAGCCATTGGCCTAACAGTAGCTGTTATGTTTGCCATGTTATTCAGTTACCGTACCGGGCTGATTAAAGTGACTGAAACATTTAAGAAAACTGTGATTTTTGCCACCATGGGCATCTTCTTGTTTTACTTAGTGAGCTTTATTTTGAGTTTCTTTGGCGCTGCACCTTCCTATTTCGAAATGGGTAATAACAGTTGGTTTAACATCGGCTTGAACCTGTTTATTGTTGGTTTGGCTGCGCTTAATCTGGTCTTGGATTTTGATTTCATTGAGCGTGCTTCTGAACAAAACACCCCAAAATACATGGAGTGGTTCGGAGCTTTTGGCTTAATGGTAACCCTGGTTTGGTTGTACATCGAATTATTAAGATTATTGGCCAGATTCCAAAACGATTAAACACCTGATGACCGTAGAAATTGTACAAGTCGATTATCTCAATCCTCAACATGCCAAGCACATGATTGAGTTGTTAGATTGTTACGCCACCGACCCTATGGGCGGTGGCGTTGCCTTAAGCGATTATACGGCACAAAACCTGGTCTCCGAATTAGCCAAACGCAATGATGCCTTCAGCTTAATTGCTTATGTAGATGGCCAGCCAGCAGGTTTAACCAATTGTTTTGAGGGGTTTTCTACTTTTGCATGCCGACCTTTGGTTAACATTCATGACGTGGTTGTGGCCAGTGAGTACCGTCGCATGGGCATCAGTCGCAAAATGTTCGACAAAGTTGAAACCATTGCGAAAAACAAACAATGTTGTAAACTCACTTTAGAAGTGCTGGAAGGCAATTCCATAGCACAGGCAGCCTATGAAAAATATGGCTTTAACCAGTACCAACTGGATGATAACAATGGCGCAGCCATGTTCTGGGAAAAAAAACTATGAGAATTGTTTTATTCGGCTTTATGGCCATCAGCTTAATGGCTTGTCAAAAACCCACCAATGAAAACACCAGTAAAGAAACTGTTGTCGAAAACACGATTAAAGCTTGTACTAAAGATTTAAAAATATGCCCCGATGGACAAGAGGTTGCACGTGACCCTAACAATCAATGTAATTTCTTTGAATGTCCTGAGCCAACAGAATCAGCAGCCTGTCCTGAAGATGTTAAACAATGTGCTGATGGTGGCTTTGTAGAACGTGATAAAAACAATCACTGTGAGTTCAAGTCTTGCCCTGGAGATCAAGCAAAAGCATTGGAACACGGTGACGTGCTGACAGCTTGTACCAAAGACTTAAAAATGTGTCCTGATGGTCACAGTGTTGAACGTAATCCCAGCAACAATTGTGAATTCTACCTGTGTGAATCATTAACAGCAAAACCTGATCAACCCATGCAATGTACCCAAGACGTAAAACAATGTGCTGATGGTAGTTTTGTGGGCCGTGATCCAAAGAAAAACTGTGCCTTCAAACCCTGTCCCAATGGTGATGGCAAACGTGTGGAATAAAACCAATCATAACTGTTAGAGGCTTTTCCCTGATGTTATTTTCACCACCCTGGCTAAAAAATAGCAGCCTACAACTTATCTCTCATCAAATCAAAGCCCGCCAAGTAGCTAAATCATCCAAATCTTTACCTTCAAAGGCCAGCTTCTTAAGTCCTTGCGTATTAATGACCATGGCTGGTTCAATCTGATAACGTTTTACAACTTGTGCCAACCGCCCTTTCATTGCACTCAAATGTGTTCCCTGTTGAGAGTTCAATTTAATACCTTTAGGTAAATCAGCCAAACATGGGTGCTGATCATCATGCAAAACTTTTAGTAAATCATCTCCATTGAGTTTAACAAATTTGGGATGCAAACCCAGCTGAAACAAGTCACCAAAACCATTCACTTTTCTAACAATAGCTATGATTTGATCTGGTTTTAATATCCAGTTTCGCGGTTTGTTTCTGGCTCTAGCCACCTCATCTCGCCAATTGAGAATAAGCCATAATTTTTTAGCTTCTCGGTGATTTAAATGCTCTGATTTAACCAGTTTCTGAAACAATTTTTCTGCGTGATGATCTTCGCCTAACTGATTTATCATTTGCTCCATTAAAACCTGAAACAAGCCATCCAGACCTTTGGCTGTAAAGGTTTTTGTCAGTACTGATTTGAACTCATCTAAATAAGCAATGTCCTCAACTGCGTATTGTAATTGTGCATCAGTTAAAGGCCGAGCCAACCAATCAGAACGACTCAGGCCCTTATCCAATTCAACACCCATGATGTCTTGCACTAAATTCAAATATGAAGTGTGCAATGCATAACCACTGAGTGCTGCTGCAACCTGAGTATCATAAACACGGTGCGGCTTATCACCTGTTACTTGATAGTACAATTCCAGATCTTCTGATCCCGAATGTAACACCAAACCTTTCACAGACTTCAACACAGACTTGGCTATTTCGGGTATCGCAATGTCAACCAAATACACTTGATCATCACAACTGATTTGTAACAAAGCAGGATTCAGGTAAAACGTACGACTGCGTTCAAACTCAGTATCAATGGCATAGTCTTGGCTGGTACTGATCTTTTGCACTAAATTTAATGTATCATCAATGTCATCAATCCAGGTAAAGTTTGATAAAATTTGTTTCATGAAAATTCGAATTACAATTTGTCTAGCAAGCCTCATTGTATGCTCTGCCTGCCAACATGCAACCCAAAAACCCACAACAACCAACAGCAACACCACTAAACCAACCAAATTAGCGATCATTTCAATCAATGATGTTTACCGCATCAACGGCATCGACAATGGCGATACCGGTGGCTTGGCTCGGGTGCGAGAACTGAGGAAACAAGTTGAAGCTAAATATGAACATGTCCTGTTTTTGCATGCTGGTGATTTTTTACACCCTTCTTTCATCAGCAAACAAGATGGTGGCAGAGCCATGATTGAGTCATTAAATATGATGGATGGCGCCTTAGGTGAGTTCGATGAAAACATGGTTGTGACCTGGGGTAACCATGAATTCGACAAAGGCAGACTGCACCATGTGCCATTGATGAATGAGTTGTTACAACAATCCGAATTCACATGGCTGGACAGCAATATCAGCTGGAAAGCCGATACCATTAAGGCAAAAAATAACATCAATCAAATCATGTACCGGTTTGGTGATATAAATGTTGGTATTTTTTCATTCACAACAGACATCGTAAAACCTGGTTATATCGACTCTTTCGCTGACTATGAAAACACAGCCAAAGAATACGTCCCACGCTTACGTGCCGCCGGAGCTGACTTTGTTATTGGCCTGACTCACCATTGGTTACAAGATGACATTGCCATGATGAATCTGGCCGAAGAATTTAAGCCAGACATTATTTTGGGTGGTCATGAGCATTATGCACAAACAGAACAAATTAATGGCAAATGGATTCTAAAAGCTGACGCCGATGCTGCCACAGCTGTGGTTGCTGAGGTTACACTCGAAAACGATGAGTTTATCATACAACCACAAATCATCAGTTTGGATAAATCATTTCCAAAGGATAAACCAATGCTTGCTTTAACTGAGAAACTCAGTTTAGAAAATGACATTAAATATTGCCGGGCTTTGAACCTTGTCGATAACTGTTTAACAAAAAAATTAGGTCATACCCAGGTTAAACTGATGGCGGAAGAGACTGAGATAAGACGTTTTGAGACCAATATAGGCAACCTGCTTGCAGATTTAGCACTTGAAGAATTTTCCAACTGTGATGCTGACATCACATTGCTTAATTCAGGCTCCATTCGTCTTAATCAAAACATACCCGCAAGTTCTTCCATTACGGTTAAGCATTTAGAGGAAATGTTTCCCTACTCCAGCGATTTGCGCTTAATTGAATTTGAACGCAGTTTATTACCAAAGATTTTAGCCCACAGCATTTCTGGCTGGACTGCGAATGGACATTGGTTACAAGTTTCAGGACTGGCGTATATCCACAACCCTGAAACAGAGTCGATTGACCACATTCACCTTAAAGGCGAGGGTTACGCACAAGACACCAAACCCACCATTCGCGCTGTGGTGCCCTATTACCTGATTTCAGATAACACCGACCACGATGGCTACCTCATGATTAACGAGGATATGCAGGTTGCTTGTGACGCCAATGGCGCAGAAGTCAAAAACCTGTTCACCCAGCACCTAAAAGAACAAACAGACGGCTTAGTCGTGGCACGTGATTATAGAATCTGCAACACCACCCGAGACCAATGCAATTAATGAGCATCAAAGAAGCGAGTATGATGCTGTTAGGTATGGTGCTCATTTATGGCCTTTACTATTTGCGAACACATGATCAGATTTTTCCCCACCCACAAACCCAATCAGCCATAACAGAACCCACCGAAACGGGGCTGGTGGTCAGTGAAAAGCCTGAGCTTAAAGTTTTACCGCCAGCGGTACTAGATCAAGTTGAGATTCCTGAATGGTTATCCAATAAAGATGAATATGAGTTAAATAATTTAACCGTTGATGATTTACTTGAATTGGCTCAATTGGCACATGAACAAGGCCATGATTTCTTCCCTGATAACCAAAACACCCTGGTTTACTTGCTCAATGCCAAAGAATTGGGTGTCGATACGCCAGAAGTGGATGAACTGTTAACCACCATTCACGCTACTTTGTATGCAGAAGCCGATCAAGCCATCAGAAACTATGATGCCAAGACACTCACTGCCTTGACCGCAAGATTAAAATCCATCGATGAACATGATATTAAGATTGCTGATTACACCACCCAAATCAGCGTCATCTCTACCCTCGAAAGAATGACCGCTGAAGCTGCACAATACCTGCAATCCGGAACACTGTACCAAGACGATCGGCGAGATGCAGTACACACAGCCATAAATGCATTAAAAATTGACTCTAATTACCAACCCATGTTGGATATAAAGAACCTAATCCTGACCTCTCTACAAAGTAAAGCTTTAAGGGCCGCCCAAGAACTGGATTTTTTTATTGCTGAACAACAAATAAAAATCATGCAAGAATTGGATAACACCCACACAATAACCTTGCTGACCATAAGCGAACTGGAAACTCAAAAACAAAACCGTTTTACTTATTTAGATCAACAATTCTACCTTGCCATTAACAATTTAAATTTAAACCGTGCCAATAACATGATTGAGGCCCTTACAGACCTGGATATTCCAACCTCACAACTCAACGGCTATAAAACCCTATTTGAAAAAACCAAAATCTATGGCCCCTACGAAATCACTCAAGAATTCAGCGATTTATTAGCCAATGGTCAAACCGGCCCAACTATGGTGATCATGCCAATTGGTGAGTTTTATATGGGTTCACAAACAGGACCAAAGCACCAAAGACCTCGCCATTTGGTTGAAATTGATTATGGGTTTGCGGTAGCGAAGAACGAAGTAGCAGTTGGCGAATTTCGTCAGTTCGTACAGTCAACAGGATACACCACCACAGCAGAAAAAAGAAACCGCGCTAAAATTTATGATGAAGGCACAGGTCGATTTAAACAACGTTACAACATCAACTGGCGTCATGACTACTTGGGCAAGAAAGCCAGTGATGATTTGCCTGTGATTCACATCTCATGGGAAGATGCCAAAGCTTATTCAAGTTGGTTAGCAACCAGTACCGGAGAAGACTACCGCTTACTTTCAGAAAGCGAGTTTGAATATGTTTTAGCCGATGGTAAAAACACCATTTATCCTTGGGGTGATGATGAACCAGAGCAAATTTGGGGTAATTTTTCAGGCGCCAAAGACAAATTCAAGAGAAGCCGAATTCGCTGGCGAGGAGGTTTCAACCAATATGCTGATGGGCATTGGGGACCAGCACCAATTGGCTCTTTTATCGAGAACTTGATGGGTTTGAACGATTTAAGTGGCAATGTCATGGAATGGGTAGATGATTGTTGGCATGATTCATACGTCAGAGCACCAGGTGACGGCTCAGCATGGGTTAACCGGGGTTGCGAAAACCGGGTGATTCGAGGAGGCAATTGGGGCAGTGCCAATGAGGAGTATCGCACCCACCACCGCTTAAAAGCCGACACAGGTTTCACCGACCCCAGACTTGGCTTCAGAGTAGCAAAAAACCTCACTTTTAACTGAAAATAACAGTCATATCCATTTCGTTCTATATTTTCGATTACCATCATGAATAAACTCAAATTTACATCTACTGTTGTGCCCAGTATCATTGACATAATTGAAATATAAACGAGATTAAAATGAGCATTAACATAGGTATTAAATCAACAGACAGGACGATTATCGTAGACGGCTTGAGTCGGTTGTTAGCCGATACTTACACTTTGTATTTAAAGACCCACAACTACCATTGGAATGTAACTGGTCCGATGTTTACTTCTTTACATGCGTTGTTTGAAGAACAATACACCGAGTTAGCCACTGCTGTGGATGTGGTTGCTGAACGGATACGAGCTTTGGGTGAATTTGCGCCAGGTTCATATCAGGCTTTTGCCAAGCTCACAGCCATCAAAGAAGAAACCGAAGTACCTGGTGCAGAATCGATGGTACAAAATCTGTTGGAGTCTCATGAAGTAATCATCAGACACGCCAGAGAATTATTGCAAACTGAAGCCATAGAAACCGATGAAGTCAGTGCTGACTTGTTGACCCAGAGAATGGACTTTCATGAAAAAAATGCATGGATGTTGCGTTCTTTGCTGGGCTAAAAATCAAGACATTTAAAAAGCCAGTTTGAAACTGGCTTTTTAAATAAGAAATGCTATTAGGTCTGTGCTCCTAATCAACCTTTCCTTCTATGAAGTCGTAGTGCCTATATAACCCACATAAAAGGGGGAAATAAGAGCAATTATTCTGGAAAAACTACTACCCTGATAGAAAGACACTTCTGACCAAACCGATGATCAGGTTGACCTTATAAGAAACCTAAGTTTCACGGCGCTTTTCTACTGTTTTCCTGACCGATCGAGCAATTCTGTCAGCCGCGCCATCAATAGCAACATTGATATTCTCCGCATGATGGGTAACAGCAATTGGTTTTAATCCACGAATACGAGCCTCCATGGTACAGCGCAAATCATCTTCACCGCCTTTGTGGCTGTTTTCATCAGCGATGTAAACCTCCACTCTGGTCACTTGATCTTTAAAACTGTTTAATGAATCATTTAAAAGGTTTTCAACGTGCTGTCTCAATAAATCACCGCCTTTCACATGATGGTCAGTATTAACCTGAATTTGCATGGTTTACTCCTCGTAGTTGCTTTATCTAAGTCAGTGAATATACTGCGGACAAAAAACTATTTTTCAAATCTTTTTCGACACATTTGAAACGGAAAAAGATTCTGATCTTATTAATGAATGAAAATTTAACCAAAATAATTCACAACATGAGAAATTATTGAGATGCAGGCCGCATAACGGCTGTAATTTTCTGAAAAATCACTTGCCATAAAATAAAAATCTTATATACTTTACCGCCTGTGCCGGGGTGGCGGAATTGGTAGACGCGCCGGATTCAAAATCCGGTTTCTTCGGAAGTGCGAGTTCGATTCTCGCCCTCGGCACCATTTCTTTTTCAAAGGTTTTTAAATCCCTTAACATCTTGAAAGGTAAGGACATTTTAGGTGTTCGATAGCCTGTTTGTCTGTTGTAGGCTAATTTGTGTCCAAATGTCAGTTTTAACACCGTTCTTTTGTCATTGATTTTATCTGAAACCCAGAGCTGACGGGGGTTTGAGAGGAAGTCCATAGCGAGTTCGAACATCTCACTAAACGGCCTTTCTGGTTTCGATTGCTTCTCTTGTTTTAACTTAATCATTTCACGCTCCTTTTCCAGTTCGTTGATTTGATTCTCATAAGCATTGACCACTGTCTGGCTTTTCGAGGTTAATACCCGATCAACCAATTGCTTGATCTTCTGATCAATCTTTTTGATGCTTACCATCATGTCAGCAGCAATGGCTTTGACCTGCTCTATGCGCATGTTCCACGCATCTTTGAACATCACAGCCGATACCTCAATAATTTCATTGGAAGGTACGAGGGTTTTTAACAACTCATCAAACTCACCTTCCAATTTGTGTTTAGGTATGGATTTACCCTTGCTGACACAGCCCTTTTGGTTGCACAGGTAATAAGGGTAGCTTTTGGTCTTACCTTTTGACCAGCAAGCTGTTAATGGCTTTTTACAGTCATCACAGGTAATGAAACCTCTTAAGGGAAAGTCCAAAGACAGGTCTTTGCGTGCAGGTGCTTTGGTAGTGGCTGTTAATCGCTCTTGGATGCGTTCATAGGTCTCTACGCTAATCAAGCCCTCATGATGCCCCTGACGGAGCGTAACGCCCCAATTGTGTACTTCAATCAATCCTGCATAGATGGGCTTTTTCAGAATGTTGTTGACCTTTTGATACCTGACATTCTCACCCGTTTCTGTTTTGGGGAAGACATTGTGCTGTTCCATAAAGCGTTTGACCTCTGTTTGGCTTTCAAAACGACCTGAGGCATAACCCTCAAGGGCTTCTTGAATGACCGATGCCAAGGGTTCATCTCTGACCAACAACTTGCCATGACCTTTAACCGCTTGGTAGCGGTAGCCATAAGGGGCATGAAACACCCAATAACCATTCATGGTTCGACCAATCATGCGGTTTTTGGTTTGTTCAGCGTTCTTTTGTCTTTGGTGTTGTGACACACTGGCAAGCAGGTTTTCAACCAGCAATGAATCCGAGTCATCCCCAAATTCCATCGTAGGAGATTCCAGTACGCCACTGGCTCCCCCAATGGCAGCCCGAAGTTGCAGATGGGCTTCAATGTTTCTTGCTAGCCTTGAGATATCATCAATGATGACGATGTGAGGGTCTTTTCTTCTGCGCCTTAGAAACTGCAACATGGCTTTCATGGCAGGTCTTGTAGTCAAAGCCCCAGAGACATCGTCTTTAAATGTTTTAACCACTTCATAGCCCTTACGCTTGGCATATTCAGCGCACCTGCTTACTTGAGAGTTCAACCCATCACCATCAACCATTTGCTTGGTGCTGGATACCCGTGCATAGATCACGGCTTTTTTACGGCTCATAACGCACTCCTTTCTTCTTGGTGTTCTTCTTTACTTGTGCTTTTTGATTGAATTTGAATCTTAGAGAATCCGCAGACTCTTTACCAGCACTTATTTGTTTGGCAAAGATGGCGTTCTGAGTGGCATCAACGCCAAAACCCAAATCCACAAAAACCTGCATGACCGTCCATAAAGATGCGAGTAATTCCTGCTTTTGTTTATCAGACATTTCAATGTCTTCTATGTATGGCAGGTATCGGTCTAAATCAGGTTTCATAAGCACCTCTCATTTGACCCATCCTCTTACTTTCAGAATAGCAGTAAAAGGTTAATAAAACGCCTTGAAAGGTTAATTCAACATATCCACGTATGCAGTTGGAATCATCTAATAAATTCATCTTATATCCTTGCCTTGCTTTGAATGATTCCAGATTAAGAAGCGCAAGATAATTAAGCGATTTTGGCGTTGTAACATTCTGGAATATTACAAATGCCAGCCAAATTTAGTACGATATGGCTTTGTGCATACATCAACAAAAGAACCATTGAATGATTTAGAAAAGGATAATCAAGGCCTACTGCCTCATTACAACAAAGAGGCGCAGGAAAAGATCAGGCGAATAATACTGGAAGACTGGAAGCTGTCTGATGCCAAACTGCCCACCTATATGAAACAGGTGGCAAGGTTCATCATCCCCTTGGGTGTTTCTGATGATTGGCTCAAAAAACTATCCCATCAAACCATGAGCAAAATGCTTAATCGTGTTTCAACACCGAGATACGAGTTTTGGGCTTGCTTGCATCTGTACCTGAATAAGAAATACGGCAACATCGGTCTCGATGGTGATACGGATGATGAAATTATCAAGTTAGGCCAATTCCTTAGGCAGTTTGTCTCAAGCAATAATGAGTCCATAGCTGGCTCATTCAGGCTGGATAAAAGCACGGTGATCAAACTGGTTGATAAAACCGACTACCAACTCATTGCTATGGTTAGGCACACCCAACCGCATGAACCTTTTGCAGATATGGTTTACCAGCCCCACGAGGGGGCTGGTTTGGTCAATAGTGATCGTATCAATGCAGTATTACGCACAACTGATAAAACAGCTTTGAAAACCTTGCATATCCCAACCGATACTTTAGGTGAGTTGGATAACTCAAACTTAAAACGCAAGCTGGCTGAAAGAACAGGTGATGTATGAGTAACAGACTTGATGCATTGAATGAGCACATTGCTTCGCTTTCGCCTGAGGAACGAGCAAAGCACGAGGCGAAATTAAAAGATAACCCTCAAGCCATCTTTGAGTTAATCAAGCAAGGCGATACGGTGGCGGTTGCCTTAGCAGTTGAAAATGGATATGACCTTACCACCCAAAATGCTCAGGGCATGAACCCTTTGCATGTGGCTGCCCAGAATGGAACAGAACTTATCACCGAGGTTTTAATCAACCAATCCTCAGATGCACCGTTTCAAAGAGACAATCAAGGCAGGCTTCCTTTGGATGTTGCCAGAGAAAATAAACATGAGGCATTGGGTGATCAGTTGGAAAAAGCAACTTACCCAGAATTATTTTCACAATTAGGCGATCAACAAATAAAGCAATCAATTGCTAAAACTGATAAAGACACTTCACCATCATTCTTTGAGAACATGAAAAAAAGAGCATTTTTGGCACAGCTTAAAAATGAAGACAGGGATTTTGACTTGCCAGACAGGTGATCACAAATTCAGTCTGCCTTCGGGTATATAATCAGCTTGCGGCATACCGACATTTTTGAAGTAATTTACTTCACGGTTGATAAAGTTGACAACTTCATAGCCGTTTCTTTTTATACATGGCAAATATATGTCTTGCGCACCATATTTCAGCCAAAACTGAAATTTTTTATCTTCCTCGTGAAAATGGCACGTTAATTGGCATTCAGATAATTGATAGTTTTTTTTACCAATCGTCAAAACATCCTTAGTAATTTCAATCTTCATCCATGAGTTATTATTCGCAAGAGCGATAATAATCGTGATGATAATTGCAATAATCAGTTCAAGAACAAATGAATTTTTCAAACCTGGCAAAGCATCAGAAACAGCCATCAGCATAAAGAAAATAAAAGCAATTCCTTGAGATAGCTTCAATAATAAATTGATAGCTTCATTCAGTCTCAAGTATTCTAGGATTACATGATCTGACTGATTTTTTATAATCCTTACACCTTCTGGCGTATTATTTACTGGTTCTATTTTCATTTGTTAATAAGATAACTTTGCATCACTTCGTAATATGGGGTGCGTTTTAAAAAGAAGGGATCAGACCCTGGGTAAATAACCAGCTGATTAGATGTTTGTCTGGCAAAGAATTTAGCAACCTCATCAGGGGTTAACAGTGGCATTTGTTCAATTGATCTGCTTTTTCCATCAAAACCACTTGCAGCCTGGTGCGAGCTGATTTCATTTTTAGATATTCTCATGACCGAAGTATTTCCTAAGCGCTTGGAAACGTATTCAAGTGAGGACAGGTCATTCAACCCGAACCACTGTACAACGCCAGCATTTCCCATGAAGGTTTCCCAGCGTTTGGAGTACAGGTCTTTCATTTGGCTCAAGTCCTGCCATATTGACCAAATGCGCACTCCAAAGCCAGCAAGCAATGCAGTGGACATCTCAATTGAATTCATGTATCCCAAAACATGTATTTCATCCAAAATCATTAACGCACGGGTTCGTGGTTCCTGTTTTTTTTGTTCAATGGCATTGAACAGTTGATTGATGAACAAACGCATGAATCTGTTGTGTCTGTGCATTCTACCAGCAGGCAGGCAAAGGTAAATTGTCATGCCATTAAGCTTCCAGTTTTCAAGATCAGGAATCTGTCTGTCATGGGTTACCATTTTCCCGATTTGTGGTGAACTGATGAATGAAATTTGTTGTCGCACCGTTGCCATCACATTGGCACGTTCCCGATCATCCATGCTCAAAAGGGCTGATGCTGTTTCAGTAGGGATGCCTTCTCCCACATGATCAGCAAATAACATATCGTACAAAACCGACTCAAATGTTTCAATTTCCTCAACTATATTCTCAGGTACTTTTTTCTGGGATGGTAGGTTGATAAGTCTTCTCAGTTCATTTAAAGACCGATCTTCAATACCCGGCCCATCGGCAATCCATGCAATAAAACCCCTTAAAACATTTCGGGCAGATGAGTTCCAAAAATCATTCAGCTTATCAGCTGGTGCAACCACCAACGCATCAGCAATGTTGTCACAATCATCAATGAAATCATCACTTTCGGCTTTTAAGTATTTGATTGGGTCATAACCTGCACGGTATTCATCGGGAACATCAGCAACCTTAAACGGGTCAATGACAAAAACCTCTTGGTTCATTCCGCCATTTTTTATGCCTCTGCCGTGTCCTCTACGTTCGGCAGTGATGGTGGCATTCTCACCCTTTGGATCAATAACAAAGACTGAGCCAGTATAAAGCAGTAAATTGGGTATGATGGCTGATGTACCTTTACCTGAACGTGTGCCAGCAATGGTTAATAAATGACGGTCACCACCAACAGAAATTTTGCTGCCATTGATGGTTGTGCCCAAATATACTTTATCATCACTGAATGATAGTTGATCACTATTATCAAGCGCGTGTTGTGATGCCCAAGTGGCTTGGGGGGCATAGGTTAAATCTGTGCGAGTGCCTTGAACCCCACGAGGCAAGTCTTTGAAATCCATATGATTAATTATTGTTCTTTTGTGAAGTATAAAAAAACAATGATGATTTTTAAAGACAGTCGCACATTCAAGTAGAAATTAGTTTTTTTGTTCTTCGTCTTTGCTTTTGTTGAACATCGGAATGATTTTTTTAAAGGATTCCACTTCCAATTCCAATTCCTTTGCATAGGCATTACACATGGTTTCACTCTCCGTGCTGATCATTAATGCCATGCCGTGTAAAGTCAGAGCCATACCTATGTTAATGGATTGGTGGTTATCTGATTTTAATTGTGTGATTGTGTCTCTTAGATTGTCAAAAATATCTGCCAAATCGTTGAACTCACCAAACGGACTTTCATGCTGATAAATTTCTCTTTTTCCAGCATGTCTCATGACAGCTTCTTCTAGAATTTTATCAAGTCTGAGTTTGTATGTATCACTGATGTAATCGTATTTTTCTTTGTCCATGATATTATTAGTAGCACAACAATAAATATTTAATCAACCGTGGACGAAAAAAAACGATTTTGGGAGCTATACAACCATAAAATTGAAACTTTAATGAAAGCTGAGAGAGAGGCAGAGGAGCTTCGTCAAACAAAAAAACAATCAAAGTTTGAACTAAAAAATGAGCCAAACAAAAATGACATGGACATGATTTCGGGTAAACCCAAATCCATGCAAGAAATGAAAGAAATCGCATTGGAATATGCCCAAGTCATTTATAGGGAAGAAATGGAAACAGATCGGCTTTTACATGGAAGACCACAAGAACAAGAAAGCCCCAAAGATCAAGAGTTACCAAAACAACCAAAGAAAAAGCTCAAGGGAAAAAGTTTGGTGGATTTTTTTAAACGGCAGGAAAAGCAATCGCAAGAACGAGACCTGAATGAAGATGACTTCATTGACCGATAAAGCAAAGCACCCAATCACAGATTGAGTGCTGATAGTTTATAGTCCAATTGTTGAAGTTGGTTGATTTTGAAATTCACTGATCTTGATAAACAATACCCGAACAATGGTTTCAATCAAATGCAAAGCCATGTGATGTTCCAGTGAATCAGGTCTGGTGGTTTCCAGTATGTTAACCGCTTCCAAAAACAATGTATCCAGTTCCATTTCAGATTTGTTCATCAGTTCGCTCATTGATAATGTGGTGATCATGGTCATTCTCCTAATCTGATCGTTTTTTAAAGCCAAAACCCTTTTGACCTTTGATGGGTCCTGTCCAGCCATGAGCAGGGGGTATCGACATCGCTTGCGAGCGCAACGACAATCACCGATTGAAAGAGGAGCAGTTTTCACTTGTTCGATAACGCCTGTTCAAGGCAAAGATCATTAAACAAAGGGCAATAGGTGGTTTGGTGAAAAAACATCGTTAGATAGGAAATGTCATCACCCTCATAAACATGACAGCCTGCATGATAATCAGTTATGGATGGCAGGATTTTCGGTCAGGCAATTGACTAAAACAACTCAGGCAATCCAGCTATTGGATCATCATCACCTTTTGCATCAACTTGAATATGGTTTAGGTATTTTGAAACAGGTCAGGCAAAGCAGTTAGATTAAATGGGTTCTGGTTTTTCTTAATCGCTCAATTGGTATTGGTCTCTCTTTATTGCTTCGGATCATAGTCAGGGGCAGCCAAGTTACAACGGGATGCCCGCTCCATTCGGTCACTAATGATGTCTCAATCGTTCCCTCCCGTGTTACCCATTGCAACTTGTCTTTTTAACCCCAGCCTTTTTCACCGTGCATGAGAAACCAAAACCACTTGAGGAGAAAAATCATGTCAGAACCCAAAATCTATGTTGCTTGCCTTGCAGCCTATAACAACGGATACCTTCATGGGGCATGGATTGATGCAGATGATGATATCAATGACATCTGGGATGCCATCAACAAAATGTTGAGTAAATCACCGATTGAAAATGCCGAAGAATACGCCATCCATGATTATGAAGATTTTGCAGGCTATCGGGTCAGTGAATATGAGGGGATAGAACACGTCAACCAAGTGGCGTTGTTTTTAACCAAACACGGTGACTTTGCCATCGATGTTTTGGACTACTGCGGTGATGATTTTGAACAGGCTGAAAAGATGATCGAAGAAAACTACTCAGGTTGCTACTCATCGGTGGCTGAATATGCCGAGCAACTCACCGAAGATATCACCCAAATACCTCAACATCTACAGTACTACATCGACTACGACAAAATGGCTCGAGACATGGAGCTAAACGGAGATATCTTCACCATCGAAACCGCTCATGATGAGGTGCATGTGTTTTGGAGTCATTGAAAATTTTCTGGCTCAGATAATGAAAATGTAATGAGCAATAATGTACTATAAATTGCATATTTTTATTCGAACACACTTTAGGGATATGCAGATGCGTAATAGTTGGATTTTTTCACTTCCTTTAATCTTTTTTAGTTCAATCGTTTTGAGTCAAGGTGATTTCGAGCCGCCAGTTATCATCGAACCACCAAACCCAACAGTTGGTGATAATATCAGGGTGGGGGTTTTTAAAGAAAGGTTTCCTCCATGTTTAGTGTTACCTGTGCAAAATCTTGATGGTGAAACACACATTTTCGACTTTGACAGTACATTGCCTGAGTTTCCAGAAAATCATATTGATTTAATAGTTGTGGCTGAAAGTGTTCCCATTTGTGTTCCTTTCCCTGTATCACCAGCCCCACGGGAATTTTATGATTTAGGACAATTGCCAGAAGGTGAGTATTCATTGAGAACAGGTGTCATCGGTCCAATTACTCAGTTTCCATTACCACCAGACCAACAACCTCTTCAATTCGGTGAAATTTTAGTGTTTAACGTACAAAGTGGAGCAGTTGAACCAGTTGCTGTTTCAGTTATGTCAGTGGGGTTTATGCTGGTTAACGTTCTCATGATACTAATTTTTGTTTATCTAAAAATTTTCAGAAGATCATTCATTAAAGGAAAATAAATTATGAAAAAAATACTGTTTTTATTGATACTAGTTACTTTTTCTTTCTCGACTATTGCAAAAACTTACCACATCATTATTTCAAGTGAACAAGGAGCACCACGACCGTCTCAAATTGTTGATGAAGCCTCACTCTCTCCCCCACCTCCATCATTTACATTGTCAGCATTTAATTCTGCCAATCCCGAGGATGTCAGGTATTTAATTAAAACAAGGGCGACAGGTCACTTAAGGACAATTATGGATAATAACCCGAATTGGGAACGTTCCTTACTTCAACAGTATTTGGTAGTCGTATATCCTGATGGAATGGATGAGAGTATGATTCAACAATCATTGGATAGCGATCAATATATAGCGAGTTCATATCAAATAGTTGATGAGGATTTTGCTAAACTTTCTGTGCCATATCCTGACATAAACAAACTTCATTTAAAACAAGAACCCAAAGGTGAAGAGCTTAAATTGGTTAATAAATTAGGTTCAAATATACAGTCTGCTTGGGAACTTTCGGAAGGTATGGGTTATATAGGGATAGCTGATACTGGTTTGCAAACCAACCACCCAGATTTGAGGGCTTTTGATGAACTGGATAATTACGTTGGCGGAAATTTACTTGGTGGTTTATATCAAATAGATTTTGCCAAGTTTAATGGTGTTGACCTTAATGTTGATGAACAAGAAAAAATTCCAGCTACAGGCTCATTTGCAAATTGTGATGACGTAGACGGCGACCCCAATGATGGGCTTACTTACTCTTCTTTTGTGGGTCATGGAACACATGTTTCAGGTTTAATCGGAGCCAAAGGTGGTTTGGCACCTGGTATTTGCAAAAATTGTGGGATTTCAATGATGAAATTTTATGGTGCTGAGATTGGGAGTTGCTATCGCCAACCTGTAGAAAATGACTACTATTTATTGGCAAGCTTAACTTCGGATTCTTACCTGAGTAGTTGGGAAATTTTGGCAAGTACTGGAATGGGAACGGTCAATCTCAGTGCTGGAAATACCTTCCTCACACAGGATACATGCGACTTAGTTCCAACAAGGGCTGAATGCAGAATATTGAAGCTGATGGAAGATAATCAAGTTTTATTTGTCGGTGCGGCAGGTAATGACAGAACTACGTTACAGTTTCCAGCAAGCGACGATAGACCGCTGGCTTCGGGAGGCATAGACGAGGTTGGTAACTTTTGGAATGAATCTCCAAATGGCGGTGACTACACAAGCAATGCTAACCTAACAAATTGCCCACAAAGGCCAAGTGGTTGGGGTCAATTAGGTAATAATGAGGAGTGTGGATCTAGCTTCAGTTATGATGAAGTTGATCACCGTACAGATGTTGTTACACAATCAAGAAATGTTTATTCAACTTTTTATCAGGGAAAAATTCATAACCCGTTATACAATCCTCAATGCAGTGATGCATTTGACGGAATACCGAATGACGGTTACGGTTTATGTACAGGAACTTCAATGTCTGCACCTCAAACAGCCGCTATTTTGCAATTGATGAGGTCTGCACACCCTTTACTCCCTAATGGCACATACGACCCTGATACACTTATTGGTATCCGAAATGTCTTTAATGCTGCTTCTGCAAGGCCAGCTAATGGCTTAAACCATGATAAGTTTTTTGGGTATGGAGAGCCAGATGCTAGAAAAGCGCTAGAAATCATTTTAGGTAAGTCCAACGGCAATCAAATAAAAACAAGGTTAACACCCATGTTCGAGTTATCATCCGTTGAAGAAAAAAACAATGTTTACACCCCTTTTTCTCAAGTCGCAGTGGCTTTTTTAACTCGAACCGATTCATCTGAATACCTTTCAAATTCTTCTCAGCCTCTTGTTAATGAATTCCCCGAATTCTGGTACAACACAGATGATTTAACCCTTTCTGCTCCAAGGGCATCGTTTTATGTATTCACTACAAACAACAATCCATTTGTTGATGGTTTGAAAAATATGGTTCCTTTAAGAAGAATGGACAAAACAATCCAAGTAAGCAACAGAAATGATACTTATGCGGTAAGTGACATAGAAATAAAACAGTTCTATGATGATGGTTATAACTATGCTGGAATTGAAGGTTATATTCATCCAACCTGCCCATTAGAGCCAGGATGTATTCCTGCTGGAATGCACATTCTTTATCGGGTTGTTGATGACATTAATTTCAATCATACACTTGTTAATTTACCAATTAATAACCCAGCACCATCTAACTCAACAAAATTGGGATATGTTTTTCCCAATGTTGATTCAGACAGTGATGGTTTAATTGATGGTCAAGAAAGAATTCTTGGCACGCTAATTAATAACCCTGATTCCGATGGAGATGATTTGACTGATGGATTTGAATACCCACCAGCTGGCGTGCCATTCAGCGACCCATTGATTAGTGACATTATTTTTGAGGATGACTTCGAGTAACAAATTTTAAACCAAGAAAACTAAACACTTTCATCGAGTAGCCCTTTTCAGGGCTACTCATTTTCACACTCTATTTAGCACCACTCTTTTTATCATTTTTAAGTTCTCTTAATAGTTTTAATGCTGTTAATCGCTTTATTTTCAAATCATATTGTTGTTGCTGGTCAATACATTTTTGAACTCTTGAATACCACAACCTATAGCCTACATAAAACATAGTTCCGCCAACAAAAAACAGTATTATTGAAAACAACACATGGAGATAGGTTTTAAACAAATAATTTGAATATTTTTGTGGTTCATTGTTTTGAACAATGGGTAGAAACTTGTTCTCAAGATTTTTAAGTTTCTCTAATTGAGAGTTTAAAAAATCGACCTCTTTTTGATTTCCATCTATATGTGGCGACCAAGCTAAAATAGACTCATCTAGGTTTCCTTTTTCAATTGAATTCAACCTTTGATCTATCAATTCGATTTTGTCTTGGGCTGAAAATAGAATTACTTGCTTTTTGCTGACTAACTCCAGCCTATATTCAAGTATTGCGATGACAATTAAATAAAAAACGCCAATAGTGACGAGCCATGTTCCTATCAGAGCAATTAGTTTATAAAGATTATCAGTAGGGGGTTTTGGTAAAAAATTCATAGTTTTTCCAGTTGCAAAAATTCTAATGTACGACATAAAAGAAAGTATCAAAGCGGTTTTTGAACTAATTTTTGGATTCATGTTAGAATCCAAAAATAACTGATTTAATCAGTTTGTTAGCGTCGGGGCTTCGTAACCCCAGAAACCTAAAACAAGACGTGCGTTTAACGCATCACATCTTTGCACGTCTGCCTTCTATGTCGGGAGGCGGGCGGAATACAATAGTGCCTAGGCATAAATACGCCCGGGTTCGGGTTTCTGAACTTACGAACCTCCTGACACCAATTTTTTCTAAAAATTTTTGGAGGCGTATAATGGAAATAATCCAAGGCTCAATATCAAACATTTCTCAAGAAACGAATATTACTGGAGCAACAACCACTGGTAATCGTTTTGTTTCAAACACCAATGTAAAGTCCGTACAAGACATCCATTTTAGGGTTGATAATAAACCCGTTCACGTCAAACTAGATCAAGCTGTCAATATCAACAATGGTGAACAAGTAGCAGTTGCTGGTCATTTGAAAAATGGAACATTTAAAGGATTTGCAATAAAAAACCTTGATACCAATATCACCTATAAAATCAGTAGTTTTAAAATAATTTTGGCATTCATAGCTGGCTTAGTGATTATTTATCTCGGATCACAACCATTATTATGGGGGCTTAAGTTTGTTGGTTTGCCGTTATTTTCATGGATAGCAATTGCGGTTGGTTCAGTCTTTATTGTTATGGCTACTTTCTTTGTGATTCCAATTTGTATCAAATACTTTAGAGCCAACAAGCTGATTGAGGAGAGTTGAAAATACGATTGTATTTGAGGGTTTGATAATGGCACGTCAGTTAAGTAAGAAATTACGGCATGGCAATAAATTTAAAGTGTATAACAACCGAAACATCCCTATACATAGTTATGATCAAGTATAGGAGCGAGCAACGTCAGATCATAAACAATGGTTGAAGAAAGGTATTACCATTTTTAGCTTGGTACTACCGATTCAAATGAAATAGTGACGACCGCAAGATGTGTGTGGTAGTACCACTTCGTGCTCACCACACAATCTTGACAAGGGGGTTTACTGCGTACCCCCGTTGTATCCCCCATGCCTATGGCGCATCCGTTATGCCATTCATCACTGTGCCAAGCAACCGATGAATTAACTGCCACTGAAACGAGAGCCTATCGCTCTGCCCAGCCTTTGACAATCAGTGACAGATGAGGATTTTCAATCCCCAGCATAACTTCTGCACCATAATCGTATCGTCGATTAATCGCTCAAAACGTATCTACGTTTTATCTCTCGCAAGGATAGCTTGTTTTCCCTGCACCCATCAATCAAAGGACAACATCCTTCGAAATCCTATACTTGCTCACTTGGTACATCAAATACCATTACCGTTAGCATGATTTCTCTGTCAATGTCGTCATTATTTGAGAATATGTATCTGAAATTTGTCTCACTTTCTTGATCAATTTCTTTTTTGTAATTCTCATGTTTTTCGATATTTTTTTGTATTGAGCTTAAAACAGAAGATAAGTTTTTTCTTCTGTTAAATATAATCAGAGCTGTTTTACTATCCCTCCAACAATTATAACTGAGCAATTGATCAATAGATTTCAAAAAACCTTTTGAGCCTGACCAAAACTTGCACTCAGCAATGAAAACATTTCTGCCATTAACAGGTATTAGAATGTCTGTTTTACCTTTGTAATTAAATGTTTCACCAGTGGCTTTTCCTTCATAATGGCCATTAAGCTGAACAAGAAAGTGTGTACGAATGTCTTCTTCATTCATTGTTGCAAATGCGGATGGGCTTCTTTCCATTACATCAATCATATTTTCCATTACACCCAATATATGCTCATAGTCATCCATAGAGATTTCTGGCTCTGGTGTATATGGTTTGGTAGATGCAGGAGGCAGTTTAGGCTTTATCTTACGCACCACCTTTGATGTTTGGTAAGTTCTTGAGTTGTCTTTCCTTTGCTTCAAAGGAAACCCCAACGAAGCCACAAGGTTGTGGTCAGCCAATACTTTGTCTTTTCTTTTATTGATGTGGTGCTCAGCAAGCTCATAAAGTTGATCGTTTAAATTTCCAATATCACCACTGACATACCCTAAATACTTTTTTATATCAGAAAGATTTTGGTCGATTTGAAAACGCACCTTATCTGGATTCAAATCTATCCCTTCTACAGAAATTACTAAATTCTGGTTTTTAATAACGCCAAATGGATAACTTGTCCCATAAGTTGTTGGATGAATCTTAAAAACATCAGCCTCTCCTTCAATTGGGACAATAACTTCGATACGTGTTCCACTTACATAGCACGGCCTACTTCTGTCCCTGACACTTCTTGTTAGATCGTGGCGAACATCAATGTTTACTTCATATTGATCGGCAACAATCTCGTCCTCCATCAAAACAGGTGTATTAATTTTGTATTTTGTGAAGAAGTATTCACACAAGTCAGTAATTGAAGCCCCTAAAATACGGCCTTTGTCCAGAGTAGAGATTTCTTCAAGCATTGCTCTTTTTTGATTTTTTTCTACACTTGACCAATCAAGTTTTGTAAAAAGCGTTTTTTGTTTCATAATTTTTGCTCATTTGAATTTGGATTAATTTATCAGTAGCCTTCTCAGGCTCAAAGGATTAAATGAGTATCTGAATGAAATTAATTGATTAGACGCAGAGACCTATTTTTCTTTCATGCCAAGCAATTTTGGCTTGCACAATTGAGGCTTAAATGAATACTTGCCTTTTGTTTTACTAACAACAACGATTTCTTCGTCACTTACAATTATAGACTTTTCTCCAGGCTCCAAGCTGCATCGAGAATGCTGAATAGCCTCTAAATGATAGATGAATGATTTGGTAGCACTATAAATGAATTCTTCATATTTGGGCATACTGCTTTTTGCAATTGCACTGATAGCTCCAAAAGCAGAAGAGTAAATAAGAATTCTGAGCACAAGGGTTGTTTTGAAATAGTTTTCAACCTTATCTGGAACAAGTCCTTTTAAGCACTCTATTGGTTTCATATCAGAAATTGTTATGGCGATAACTGCATACAATTGTGAAATGATAATAAATACCCCAAAAACTACAAAACTCAATAATATTGCTATCAACGGTATCAAGAGTATCGCTACAAAATTTACGGTGTAAGTTAACGATAACGATTGAAACATAACAACATCATTAACAATTACAGAAGAAAAAGCATATGCAAAATTCAAAGTAAATGCATAAATAATTAGAATTACTCCTTTTCCCAAATGTGTCTTCCAGAGCTTGTCATATATGAATAATAAATCAGAAATGATTCCACAAATGAAAACAAAAAATGTTATCACCAGCCAGACACGCACAAACTCAATTGGTGCGACAAAATTTGCAAAGAAAGTAAAAAGCATAGCCCAAATACCTACATAAAAGAGTTTCTGACTTCTGTTTAGCTTTTTACATAGGTGCTCATTGAATTTTATAAATTTTCTTACATAGATTCTTAATTTGTTTTCTATGGCAGGTTCATCTTTTACTTTTTTTTTCTTACCCATAACGATTTCAATTTAGATTATTCATCTGATTGTTGAACGACTCATTCTCAAAAAATGAGAATTCAGGGTTAAATTTCTAAAGTCTCATAGGAAGTATAATAGTTTCAATATATACTTATATACACAACTAATTTACAGCATTACACGACAAGGGTCTTGTCTGAGATAAACAGCTAGAGGGAATTCATTATGCAAATTGAATTTATTGATATTCAAAATTACCGAAAATTAAAATCTACCCGAATTTATTTAGCTGAGAATGAAACCATTTTTGTAGGAGCAAACAATAGTGGAAAGACATCAGCAATTGACGCGTTAATTATTTTTTTAGGCCAAGCTTCACAGCATCAAAAGAATGATGAAAATACTGGACGTAGAAAGCTTTGCACAACAGATTTTACGTTGTCGAATTGGTCTACTTTGAACAAGTTTGGAGCAAGCTGGAATTTTTCTCCTGAAGAAATTATTGGTGATTCACTTACTGAGTGGCAAGAGTTCTGCCCGTCTCTTGACATATGGTTGAATGTGAAAGTGGAGGAAATTCATTATGTTAGTCACTTAATACCAACTCTAAAATGGAAGGGAGGGTTGTTAGGTGTGAGGTTAATATATCAGCCTAAGTCATTAGAAAATTTAATGTCTGACTTTTTAGCCGCTTTAAACTCCGCCAAAAATGCTGTTGAAGGTTCTAATGAAGGTAAAGAAAAAAGTATAAAAATACAACTTTGGCCGAGAAATATCAGAGAGTTTCTTGATACTAAACTCAGTTCATACTTTGAAATCAAAGCGTACTTGCTCGATCCTGATATAGCTAGAGACAACCATAAGCCGCAAGCTTTAAGACCAGAGTTGCAACCACTGAAAAGTTATCCTTTCAAGGACATGTTTAAAGTAGACATTATTGATGCCCAGAGGGGGTTTTCTGATCCTTATTCGATGACAGGAGCTACCAGTGTAAGTTTATCTTCACAGTTGCATCAATACTATGTTCGTCACTTAAACCCCACTGATCACCCTGAGCAAGAAGATGTTGAAGCATTAACAGCCATCGACAAAGCTCAAAAATCTTTTGATGAGAAACTAAACGATGCTTTTGATGGTGCTTTGAATGAATTGAGAGGACTTGGCTATCCAGGGTTCAACGATCCTGAAATCATACTTTCTAGTAATGCTGATCCTGTTCAAAATTTGGCTCACAATACAACAGTAATTTTTGATGTAAAAAAACCGAATAAAAATAAATCAAAAGAGTTAGCCCTCCCTGAAAGTTACAACGGCTTAGGTTATAAAAATCTGATTTTTATGATTTTTAAGTTAATTAGTTTTAGGGATAGATGGATGCGAACAGGTAAAGCAAAAAATAAGCCTGCTGCGAGCGACTCACCAATAGAGCCATTACATATCGTTTTGATAGAAGAACCCGAAGCTCATTTACATGCTCAAGTACAACAAGTTTTTATCCGAAAAGCATTTGAGGTTTTAAGAAAAGATGTTCCTGCCCGACTCAGTACACAAGTATTAGTTAGTAGCCATTCAAGCTACATTGCGAATGAGGTAGGTTTTGATAAATTGCGATATTTTAAGCGAATTGCATCTACTAGTATGTCAGAAGTCGCTTGTGCTGAGGTGATTGGACTTTCAGATATTTTTAAAGAAGATAAAAAAGGGGGAGATGATTTAGAAGATACCAAAAAGTTTGTTACCAGATACATTAAAACCACACATTGTGACTTGTTTTTTGCAAATGGAATAATCATTGTCGAAGGTGCTGCCGAAAGAATGCTGCTACCACACTTCATTCGCAACAATTATGACACGCCAGAAGGTTTAAATAGAAGCTATATATCTATCTTAGAAATTGGGGGTGCACATGCTCAAAGGGTAAAGCCTTTAATAGATGCATTAGGGCTGCCAACTCTCGTAATAACTGACCTCGATTCCAAAGGAGAAAAAAGTGTAATCAAAAATCAAGAAGAAACAATCGGTATTGGTTCTGTAAAGCCTAAAAAAGGAGTAAATCAATGTTCTGACAACTCTACTTTAGACAAATGGTTTGATTTAAACATTTCTTCGTTGGATGAGGTACTAAGGGCTAAGCCAGACAAAAAAGTGAAAGCAAATGCTCGTGTGGCATATCAAAATGAAATAGATGTTGAATTTAAAGAGGATCAAATTGAGCAAGCTATTCCATACACATTTGAAGATGCTTTGGTACTAACGAATATTGCTTTAGTTAAGAAACTAGTCAAACCAATAGCAATGCTGAAAAAAATGAAAGCTGCTTGTGAAGAAAAGACTTTAGAAGAAGCTACTCAGGCTATGTTTGATGCTCTAGATAATAAATACAAAGCAAAAATGGCTCTAGATGTCATATTCGATATTGAACCCAAAGACTTACAAATACCGATTTATATCAAGGAGGGGTTAGATTGGTTGCAAGTTGAATTGAAAAAAGCATCCGTTGATTACCTGCTCACTCAAGAGGAAGACAAGGTGGATACAGATGAGTAAATTAACCCCCAATTTTCCTGAGCATTTTGATGATGTAGATAAAGAAATTTACCATTATTTAAGTTCTGATGTACCTTCAAGTTTTTTGTTATTTGCTGGAGCAGGGTCTGGAAAAACACGCACTTTAGTAAACGTGCTAGAACTTATCAAGAAGAGTGACATTCAAAAGTACACTTACACAGGTGGTAAAGTTGCAGTAATAACATATACAAACGCAGCTTGTGATGAAATAAAACACAGGTTGAATTACGATCCTGCCTTCAGTGTCTCGACAATTCACAGTTTTGCTTGGGAACTTATAAAACCATTCAATGAGGATATTAGGAATTTTTTAAAAGTACGTTTGTTAGAGCAAATACAGGATTTAAAGTTAAAAATTAGTAAGGCTAAGGATATAAATGGAATTACTGCACAAAGAAATATTAGAAGCCTAGATAGTAAAGAAAAAAGATTAGAAAAAATCGACTCGATCGTAGAGTTTAGCTATAGCCCAGCTGGGGGTAGGCCTGAGAGAGATGCTCTAAATCACCCTGAGGTGATTGCAATGGCAGCACAATTTATTTCCGAACAATCTCTAATGCAATCCTTACTCATAAATAGATTTCCCTTATTGTTAATTGATGAAAGCCAAGATACGAATAAAGATTTTATTACGGCCTTGATTAAAGTGCAGCAAGCAAATAAATCAAAGTTTGCACTTGGTTTATTCGGTGACATGATGCAACGTATTTATGGTGGAGGAAAGGAAGACCTTGATAAAACACCGCCTGATTGGAAAAAACCTGCTAAGTACATTAACTATAGAAGTCCAAAGAGAATTATTAACCTGGTCAACGCTATAAGAAAAGAAGTAGATGGGATTGAGCAAAAGCCTAGAGAAAATGCTTCAATTGGTGCAGTAAGGCTTTTTATAGTCAGGTCTGATGTTGCTGATAAAAAAACTGTGGAAGATGCTGTTCGGTTAGAAATGTCCAAGATTACCAGAGATGAAGAATGGATTGAAACAAATGGGGTGAAAAATTTAATTCTTGAGCATGCTATGGCTGCCGAAAGAGGAAATTTTGATTCATTCTTTTTGCCTCTTGCTAGAAATCAAAAGTTACGAGATTCAGTTTTAGATGGAACAAGTTCTGAAATCAGTTTCATTCTTAATCAAATTATACCTTTGGTTCAAGCAATCAATACTAACGACGCTTTTGAAATTGCCAGAATTGTTAAGAATGGAAATAATTTTTTAAATAAATTAGAAACCTCTGAAAACCCCATATCTTTTTTAGGTGAGGCGGATAAAAATATAGAGAAGGTTAAAGCTCAACTTTCAGAAAAAGACTTAACAATTAGGGAGCTATTATTATTGATTTCTGATTATAACTTGTTGGAGTTACCAGAGATGCTACAGCTTGCTATCCAAGCCACTATTTCATCAGACGAAGAAGAGGAAACGAAACCGGATGAGTTGGTCGCATGGGTAAAAGCAATGCGAGCCACGATAACTCAGATTGAAGCATATTCAGACTATGTTATTCAAGAATCGGGCTTCGGAACTCACCAAGGTGTAAAGGGTTTAGAGTTTGACAGGGTAATGGCGATTTTAGATGATGAAAGTGCAGGAGGCTTTTTGTTTAAATATGAAAAATTATTAGGGGCAGAACCACTAAGTCCGACAGATTTAAAAAATCAAAAAGATGGCAAAGATTCTACCCCGCTCAGAACACGACGACTATTCTATGTTATTTGTAGTCGTGCAGAAAAAAGTTTAGCCATTGTTGCATACACCAAAAATCCACAGGCAGTACGAAAATACGCACTAGAGTCTTGGTTTACAGATAATGAAGTTATTTTGATATGATTTTTTTGAGGGACATTTGCAATCCCCCTGAAAAATAGTCGGCATTAAAAGTAGAAAATTCTTATATCTGGTATTAAGAGCGCAAAAGGGTTTCAAATATACTTAAATCAGGGCTTTATATTAAAAATAATCAAATAAGTAATTATTAATGATATATTGATTATCAATATTGGCAATACATTTGCCACCGCCATTGCGTATGGGAAAGCCTTTACTCGATATTTCGGGGGAATCTTGAGGTTTTCTGGCGTTTCAGTACATTCAGAACCTTGAGGGATTGATTGCTCTTTAAAAATTGGGCTGCTTTTAATAATCATCTCAGCTAAATTAAGTGTAGAGTCTTCTTTTTCAAACTCTCTAACTGCTGATGTTAACGCTAAATAAACAGATTGAGCTCTCAAGTTAAGTAATACATTGATTATTGCCAAAACGATAGTTCCAAATAACAACGTCAACCATATATGCTTATTCTCGACAAGGTTTTGTAAGAGCGTAAGACGTTGTTCATCATCATCACCATTCAGAAATGTTAATGAAGTACTTAAGAGGGCGACTTTCATTACAGACAGTATATGAAAACCTTGCCAGAACCGCTTTAGTTCAGATTCTATGGTGTCCCACAATATCTTGTATTGTGCAAGTTTGGCTTCCGTCATAAGTTACTCTATTTTGATGATGAAAACTTCAAAAATATACTTAACATTGTTGAAAGCAGCATAAATATCACAAAGCCTACTAGTGCGAAAGCAGGTTTCTCTCCTATGTTTGGTATAACTGCCACAGCAAAAATAAGTGACAAAATGCTTATTAACCCAATAAGAAATGAATATTTGCTGTTATTTAAGGCTGTAAAGAAACCACTAAATCTCATTCCAATGAAAAAGGCCGAAAGTATCAATGTAATTCCTATAGCTACAACAGTAACATCGGTTATGGAGTTAAAAAGGTAATAGCACATGATTGCAAAACAAGAGATCAAAAAGATCGACCAACGTATGCCAACTACATAGTCACTTTTATTAATTTTTAAAACATCGGTTACAAAAGACGAGGCAGATGTAAATATGAAAGTGTCAGCTGAAGAAACTACTATCGAAATGAATGCGATAATCCAGATGGTTTTTAGTAATAATTGTTCTTTAAAAAAATATGCAACTCCAACGGATAAGAAATTATTTTCATTGAGTTCAGATGCTTGAAAAAAGCTGGATAATTTAAAACAAATTAAAGATAAAAGTAATCCAGCTAAAAGATATATTAAAGCTGTAAAAACTAGGGATTTTCTCAATGTCTTTTCATCTCTTGCTGCTATTGACCTTTGTGTGAGTTCAGCAGAACCTAGTGGAAATAAAATGCCTAAGATGAAAAAAGAAATTATTTTGCCAATGCCAATTGCCTCTGTTCCTTGAAATTCAAATAAGGCACCAGAGTCGTTTGAAGTAAAGTGGAATGCAGCCAAAGTAACAATGATAAAAGCCACAATAATAGCAATCAGTTGAATAATGTCCGTTTTTACAACTGAATAGAATCCACCAATCAGAAGATAGCTGGTTATGATCGTCATTAAAGTAAAGAGTACCAGTAGTTCACTGAACTCTGTCAAAGATGAGATGATTTGAGTGCCTGCAATGATATTAGTAATAACCCAGCCCAACATGCTGAGAGTAACTAATATTCCAATTAACCGAGGTGTGTAGCTTTCAGACCCATATTTTTCCTGAAATAAACCCGTAAGAGATACTACATCTTCATTTTTAAAATTAGAAGCATATGTCTTGATCAAATGATAATAAACCCAATAACCAAATGTCGCACCAATGAAGAAAAAGAAGGCAGAGGTACCATGAAGGTAGAACAAACTGCTGTAACTTACAAGTAAACCACCTCCAATTTTACTGGCTAAAATGGTTGCAGCCGTTTGAAATTCATTCAGATCTTTATTTGCAATAATATAAGCCCGATCACCAGCATGTTTAACAGAAGGGATTAAGCCAACTATTAAGTACACGAATAAAATAATCAGTATTAATATTTGTTCCATTAGACTTCTCTATAGCAGAGGAATTAACTGACTTTTGACGACTGTTTCCATAATTTCAGATTGTGTTTTATCCAATATTTCATAACCAAGCGAAGGTTTACTTACAGTGCTGATATTTCGGAGTGAATTAAGGTTTTTTAAATCCCTATCATTTGCTCTTAGTTTGTTGAGTGGAGTATCAGGGTGAATAATATGAATTGGAACAGGAATATTTTCTATGTCTGATGACTTGAAAGTTTCAATGTCTTCTTTTATATTTTTAAAGTCGTAGGAAACATCATACTTTTTTGCCTTGAAAAAAAACCGTTTGAGACTTTTCATAGGGTTTGCCAAATAGTTATAAACAATAATCTTGTTGACACTCTCCCAGATAGATGATTTAGGATCAAGTTTTGTTAATAATATAAGTGCGCTGCAATGTGCAATTATTGTAATTCGAGTGCTTGCTTGGTTGCTTAATGATTTTATGTCTTTTTTCAAGGACGCCAATGCATTATCAATGTTTAACTTTCCTTTAGTATGTCTCGTACCTTCGTATTCTGTAATTAACACCTGACTATTAATGTTATTGACTAGAACTTTAGAAAGGGAGTCAATATACCTTAATCGTCCATATCCATTGGGAACTAAAAGTATCTTTTTAGATTTTTGTAACATTTTTCAACTTTCATTTAATTTAGAAATTATGATAGCAATAATAATGAAGTGGGTCAATTTATGAAGTAAGTCATATGTTTAGAAGTTAAAGCTTAAAATTCACATCTATTTTTTCGAAACTAAAGGACTACAAGAAAATCTTATTTCACTTATTCCATCAACCCCGTATTTCCCACCAACAGAACCTGATGCATGAAGGCTTGTCACAAAATACCCAGGAGGACATTCATGAGCATCAGCTCCTCCGATTCTTGGCCCATTTATAACGAATTTCTGTTTTTCAGGTATCATTCCAAGAGAATCGATTGTATCTTTTAGCTGATTAACATCCTCTTTGAGCCTTGATGTTTGTTCAGCAAATGACACTATTTCCTCCGAGTCGGTTGTGCTTTCAATAAAATTTACTAATTTCTCAATCACTGGGGTATTTATTGAGTTCACACCCTTTGACACGCTTTCAAGCTCATTTTCTAAAGACTCTAAGACCACTTTTAGAGCAACTAGTCTTTGGTTATGATTTTTTGCTCTTTCTTCAATATTTCCGATTAATACAAACGCTTCAACATGTTCATCCTCCAATTCGTTCAACAAGTTTTTGGTTCTTCCTTTTAACTCCTCAACTACCTTCTCAGAGGTTGGACCAATAACTTGGTCTGGGAAAATAAAGAAGACATATCCAAAAAGCCCTATCAAGAAAATTAAGTTAGTTACACCAATTATTTTTGCCCACTTTGATAAGGTTTTGTTAACTTGATTTTGTATTTCATATTGAGCTTGTTGCGTCAATTTTGTCATTATGCTCTGTTCCTTTAAAAAAAAGTGTTTGTGAAAAGATAAATGTATTGTGCCAAAGCAATTGCGGCAGCAGTTTTACCCAGATACCCCAACTGTGTCCCTTCAAATGGAAACAGAGATTGTTTCTTAAAGTCTTCTGCATCATTTTCAGAAGCTGAAGCTTTCGCCCTATCAGATGCTTCTTTCACTCTGAAAAACCTATCATAATAAGGGATTGCTAAAGGTGCTAAAAGCAAAAGTGGGAGCAACAATCTCAATAACCACTGTCCATGATCAATAACTCCCTCAGGTTGAGAAAATGCCGACAACACTGGTATTGTCATAGCGACAGCAATGAAGATATAGTTTGTATTCAAAGCCCTATTAACTTCTGTCAGACCAAACTCACCTAATCGATCATTAATATTTAGTTTAATCTCGATATTTGATTTTTTATTTGATTCAATTTTCTCAAAAAATAAAAAGAAGTACCCATGGAGTATTATCTGAAATAAAGCTATCAAACCCATTGAAATAAGACAGCTTTGAAGTGTGTAGACTGCTACAACGAAAATACCATTTGAAAATTTCGAAACCACATAAGACTCTAATTTAAATGCAATAGAAAAATCATTCTCAGAACAGTAATGATCACCCCTTAAAATGCCATATTCAAACCATAAACACCATGCATCAATTGCAGACAGTAAAAATCCAAATAGCACTGACGCAAATATCAATGGGACTCTGGCTTTGTTTATAAGCTTAACCGTTGGCTTAATTACATCTAACCTTCTCTCTACAACATTCTTTCTATAAATAACGTTATTGGATGGCAAGCTGTTCCAAGCTTCAATATAAAGATGCCATGATGTTTTTATTAACAGTCCACAAATAATGAAAAACAATGGATACAAACTCCAATTAAGTTTCTCAACTGTCAAAAAACCACCTTCACCAAATGCTAAACCCACAAGAATAGAAGAAATGCTTGCAATAATCGAAAGCAATACAAGTAGCAATGTTAAATAGAAAGTGTACGAACGTCTTTTCAATATAATAAATTTTGTCAAATACAAATTTTTGTTACTAAATTCAACCCTCAGTATGAGTAAAAATTCAATTTAAATAGGAAGCATTACTCTGAATAATCTTTCAAATGTTCAAGATACTCGTCACTAAAATCGATCTTTATTTCAACCCAAAGGGGGAGGTGGTCACTCATTTGAAATGTTCTCCAATCTTCGTAATATTCTTTTAGAGAGGTATCGGAAAGAACAGCCTCATTTAAACTATCAATTTGCTTTTGAGCCTTTTTCTTTTTAGTTTGTGATGTTGCATTGGTGAGCTCAATGTTTGCCTTTTCTAACTTCTTGCCAATCATTTTTTTCATTATTGGCTTGTATGTTGAAAAGTCTTCCTTTCGAAAAACACTATTAAAAAATTGAAAAGTTCTATCATCGCGCTCTGGCTCTAAAAAAACCAATTCATCCTTCTTCGCCCTAAATGAAATTTGATCGTAGTGTTTTGTTTGATCCCGATTACTACCTTTTTTATTGTGGACAATTTCAAATCCATTTTTTTCAAGGGCATTATATCCATCGCTCCCTCTTTCTTTAATATTGAAATCTCCAACTAAAATATGGTTTGAATCACTTTTTTTGTCTTCCTTAGCAAGATATTTGGCAACTGCATTTATTTCTTCAACACGCCTTTTGTATTTATCTGAACTTATGCTATTTGAACCAAAGTAGATATGCACAGTTGAAAAATAAAACTTAAACCAGCCTGACTGAAAATCCGCGCCAAAAGGCGTTCTAGCAAACTGTCTTTTTTTGGAACTAACTTCACTGATCATTAGTTTTGGAGGCAGAACGATCTCACCTGCTATTCCTGTGAATCTAACTTTGCTTTTATCGTAAATGAAACCGAGTCTTTCTTTATTGCCTCCCAATGAACTGTGAGTAACATCTGTAAAAATATAGTCAAAGTTTCTGCCTAAAATGCGCATTAGCCGTTTCAAAGGCCACAAATCAGCGCAAACTTCTTGTATAGCAATTACATCAAAACGAGCAATGATCTCGGCGATGTAATACATTGATTCTTCCATCCTTGGGCCGTAATTGAATCTATCATCATCAAAATTTCTGATATTCCATGTTCCAAGGATAAGTGAGTCTAATGATTTTTTATTTGGAAAACGCTCATCTATTAATTGTTGACGTAAGCGTTGTAAACCGTTAACGGTTCTTTTGCGGTTGGCAATTGAAGTGTTTTTGAGTGGCTTGTAATACGGCACAAATAATCCCCCATCTTATTTTGTATTGCTAAATCTATAAGCCTAGTAATTTTGTTTGAAAACAAATCGCATTTCAAAATGTCTGCTAATTTCAAAAAACTAAGATTATTGTCTGTCTCGGGATTATTAGTATTTCTTATTATGCATATAAAGATACATGAAAATTCATCATTTGTGTATTAATTTCACGGTTATTTTGCAAGCTAGATGCAAAAAAGCTATCTCTCGATTTGAGGATTTTGAACATTATCCTTTAGAGTAAAATAATTTCTTTCATTAAATAAAGTCGTCTTTTTAGTCTCATAAATAAGAGCTTTGCCTATATCACTTGCTAGGCATTCATGATCTTGGAGTTGTTGCTTTTTGAGCTGTATAACCTGCTGTTGTAGTTGTTGCCTTTGCTCTAGTTGTTCAAACAACAGCGTGTCAAGTTCTTCTTTATCTCGTTGCAGGTTACTCCAGGCTTCCTGTTCATTTTTTCTTTTGACTTCGGTGTGTTTGCCTGTGAAACGATCAACCAAACCCCTCAAGCCTTTGTTATAACGACTCTGGCGTTTCTTGGTTTCTTCTCGCCAGCGGTATTCATGGTATGTCTTTAGGTGGTTACGCTCATGTTGGTGGAGTTGAGCTATTTTGAGTTTCTGTTTGTTGAGCAGTTGCATTTCTTTGGCTTGTTCAGCTTTCAAGTTGTCACTAATGGTTTTGAGTTTGGGGGTAAGGGCTTTTCTGAATTGTTCTTTGGTTTCATCGACTGTTGGTAAGTCATTGGGATTGCCCAGTTTGGCTTTGGCTTCTTTGGTTTTGATGCCTGCCCATTTGGGTAGGGAGTAAACCTCACCTTTGAAATCAACGATCACAAAGCCTCTGCGGTCACCTTTGGCGAGCTTGTAACCGTATTGTTCTATGGCTGCATTGAAAGCCTTGCTACCATCAGAATGTTGCCATGCTTGCTGGATGACGTGTTTGATTTCTCTGGGGTCTCTGCCTGTTCTCATGGCCTGTTGCCATTCGGCTTGATTGAAGTTGAGTGGGTCTTTCATCAGAGGATCACGGAAACCTTTTGGCAACTCCCAGCTGTGTTCAAGATAGAGTTCTTTGGCGATTTCATTGACCTTCTTTTTATAAAAAGGCAGGTTAATGGCTTTGAGTTCTGTTTCATCAATTCTTGACCAAACCAGATGTGCATGTCGTCTGCCTTCTTTTTCATGAAAAACAATGGCTCTGGCTTGATCTTGTAAACCGAGTTTCTTTTCTATTTCATCAGCCGTCTTAATGAATACATCAGTATGTACTTGTCCATTTTGTGGTGGGTTTAAACTGACAGAGAACAGATATTGCTTACAGTTGGTGGCTTGGGATATGGCATGGATTTCAGCAAAGGCTTCATGTAAGTCGTCTGAGATAAAACCACGCACTTCATGAACATGTACATGCTCATTTTCTGCTTTAAGCAGGTGGGAGGCCAGATTTTGACCTCCACTGCGCTGTGAGGCTTTGATGATCATGGTATGTGCCTTGGATAGCGCATACCAACCTCACTGATATCCGTGGCTGCTTTGGTAAAAGCATGGCTCAAAGACTCTTTGCCTTTGGTTTGTTGGTCTTTGACTTTCAAACCCAAACCCTTCATGAGCATTTCACGCATGGCTCGAATGTCTGAGCAGGCTTGTCTCAATTCACGCTCAACCTCAATGGGTAAAGGTAATGAACCAGTATGAGCCGCCTTTGCCAGTTGATTCATGTTCTGAGGTAATCGTGATTTACCCAAAACAGCCAGAAGCTGAGCCAGTAGTTTACTGTCTTTGGCGGGTCTACGTCTTCTGCGTTTTCTTGGCATTTGAGCCTGAAACAAATGCTCTTTGATAAAAGCAGACAGTGACATTTCACCTGCCAAATCTTCCAGCTTGGCTCTTTCCTCGAAGCTGAGGCGCAGTGAGAAGGGTGCTTGTCTTTTGCCACCCTGATCACCACCTGAACCTTGGGCGGTCATGACAAGCCTCCTGGGGGCTTGATTCTTGGTTTTTGAGGTTGATTATCAGCTTCTTCGGTATAGTATTCGGTGTGCTTTAATTGCTCATTCCATTCGGCCAATTCATCAAACAAAGAGTTCGAACTTTCTCCCTGTAGGCGCACCATTTCAAGGTTTCACAACACTCCACCACCACATCAAAACCTCCATATGGCTTAACACGATAGCTATATAAGGTTTCATAAAACCTATTTGACGGTGCATCACTTTTGATAATAGGTTTGACAGTGGCATGAATTTTACTGCGCTCATTGATAACAGAGTTACTGTTATTTTATGAATTTAAACATCAGCACAATAAAAATGACAAAGCTGAAGATAAGCTAAAAAGGCTACCAGATGACAAGGGCTTATACCTGTGAGTTAACCCGAATGAGTCAAAATGATCGCGGTTGGATCACCGCATCAATGGTAAACGCAAGACTCTCAATGGGGTGTTTCCAAATGTAAGCCTAGGTCAAGCCAGAGATAAGGATGATGAAAACACACAATTTAAAAGTATAGAATCAATTAGTGACCCTCCCATCAAGATAAAATGGGAGCAAAATTTTATGAAAAAAATGTTTTTACCCCTAGAAAGCTTGCGTGGCTTTGCTGCCATATCAGTCGCCTTGTTTCATTTATCAACAAACAGCCATTTAGAATTAAATTTTGTGAAAAATGCTTGGTTAATGGTGGACTTTTTCTTCGTTTTAAGTGGTTTTGTGATTTCTTTAAATTATTCTCATGACCTTTCCCCCAAAAATTAAGCCATGACGAAGTGTAGTTTTCCCCTTAAAATCAAACAGAGGAGAACTCAAAATGAAACGCAAACGTTATACAGAAG
>JANQRW010000008.1 GCA_028284365.1 Marinicella sp. | reverse complement strand
GTAAGACATGCTCGCTGTGGTCGCTTTCACTTTTGTCAGGAACACTTCGACTGAGCTCAGTGCAACGCAAAAGTGAATAAAGACCCAAGAGTATTCCTTTTAAACAAAGAGAAGTTAAATGCCGATATACGAATACCAATGCCAAGACTGCGGTCATGAAATGGAAAAGTTACAGCGAATGGCAGATGATCCTTTAAAGGATTGTCCAGCCTGTAATGAGCCCCAATTAATCAAAAAAGTATCTGCCGCTGGCTTCAGACTTAAAGGCACAGGTTGGTATGAGACAGATTTTAAAAACAAGAAACCCAAGCCCGAAGCGAACAAAGCTGAAAAAAAACCAGCCAAAGCTGATAAATAAGTCAACGGCTAACTGACATACTATCCCCAGTAAAAACGTACTGATCCTATCATGCTGTGAGTTGGTCTTAGGTTAGACAGTCAGCGAAGCTAAAGCATACACCCATAGAGACGTAAGTGTTACAACTGCAAGGTAACTGCAAAGTGAGGGTCAAAGATCAAAGCTCGAGTTTTGAACAGATATCTAAAAACATTTCTTAATTCGCATCATCTACGAAGACTACTTGTAGGAAATTTCTTACAAGTTTTTCAGAATCTATTGACTGATTTAATTTTCCAATCAAAGCACAATATACCCATGGATTGAGTTCTTGGACAGACTCAGGCCATAAGGCCAAAATGGAAACTTAAGGATGAATCAGGTTTTGATTCAAATGGTTGTCTACAGGGAGGAACAACCAGGTACAGGAGTACCAAACTCGGGAATTAAGGACAGAGGGCTCTGTGTTTGGGGCTTTCAAAATTAACCGCTGTCGCAAGATGGCGGTTTTTTTTGCCTTCGATTTATAACTAACGGCCTCACCATAATTGGTTTAAAATACGCCCATGCGGGCATTTTTATTCAATTTCATCATCCAGATAAGCGGCCGTTTATCATTAAAAACAACACACAAATGGGCAACATTTTTAGCAGGGTTGATTTGGAGGTGGTCTGAAAAGCAACGCCGCATCACCACCACCAATATCAAGTTATGTTATCCCGAATTAACCCATCAGGAACAAACCAAACTGGCCAAAGCTGGATTGACTGAAACCATTAAATCGATGCTGGAGTTGGGTGTGATTTGGAAACAATATCCCAATCAAGCTGATGAGTTAATCCGCCAAGTACATGGTTTAGATAACTTGGAAAAAGCCCTGAACCAAGGACAAGGTTTGTTGTTAGCTGCACCTCATTTTGGCAATTGGGAAGTCTTGAATCTGTGGCTCTCAAAGTATGAAGGGTTTTCCTTCTTATACAAACCACCAAGTGATGAAAAAATTGAACAACTCCTGCTGAACTACCGTGGCCAAGGTGGTGCCAATCAAATCACAGCCAATACTAAAGGCGTCCGCCAGGTCTTTAAAGTATTACAACAAAAACACATTTTGGCAATCCTCCCGGATCAACAACCAAAAAATGGCCAAGGCATGTTTGCACCATTTATGGGACAAACTGCCTACACCATGACTTTATTTTCTAAAGTCGCTGTAAAAACCAAAGTACCAGTGATTTTTGCAGTGGCTGAACGGTTGAATGCAGGCGCAGGCTTTGATTTACATTTTAAAACAGCGCCCACTGACATTTATGATGATTTGCAAACTTCAGTCACCAGCATCAATGACATGATCGCTGAAATGGTTAAAATCAATCCCAGCCAATACCAATGGACCTACCGAAGATTCAGCATTCAGGCAGACGACTCCAAACCTTACAAGAAAAAAGCTGGTTCATAACAACACCTTTTTGGTTTTAATTAAAAAGGTGTTGCATATGGGCTGTATTAATTCTCTGGCAGGATGATGATTTCCAATGGTAAATTGGTTTTGTTCCAATTCACATTATCACGATTGGCTGAGTATTTCACTAATGTACCATCCCTTTGACCATTCAAAGTCATTTGTACTTCGCCAATAACCTCTGTATTGGCTGTTACTGCAGGACAACTGTGACAAAAGCTTTGGACATGGAAAACATCAAAAGCTGAATTGTCATTGGCACCGCTACCTATGGTCCAATAAGGATTACCATCATTATCATATAAAAAAGTCAATGCCACCCTAAAATCACCCAAAGTACCCATCGAATGGCCCCAGCCATTTTCTGCCGGTGTGTAGTAAGGGCCAGTGTGTAAATTAGGCGTTTCATCAGGGCCATATTGCTGGAAGATTAGTTTCTCAGCACTCAACATGCCATTGATTTCACGAACTTGTATGGCATTTGAATCATCGATAAAGCTGGTATTGGACCACCCAATAACGTTGGTGCCGAGCGTGCCATTACCAAATCCTCCAGGCACACTGACTTCAAGAATTTGGTTGTGGTATTGATTGTAGGCAGAATCGGCATCATTGGCTAGATACCAAATAGGCTCACGATCAGATTTTCCGGTGTAGAAATAATATAACAACCGTTCACCATTAATGGTATACCAGTCAAAACCATTACCATTTCGATCAGGGTTCCACCACAAGCCAGCTCTTGGTGTGATGTTGTTGGAATTGGCATCACTGGTACCGACATCACATGAAGTAACAACATTGCATTGGCCACCATTACCAATGGTCTGGGTCAGGATGTCGTTAGAACCAGGATTAAAGCCTTCATCAAACACAGATGCTTCATGACTGATACTGAAATCACCACCACAAACGGCATCCTCAGCTATGGCAAAAGTAAACGTGGTTTGTTTAGATTGATTGACACTGATATCCCCCAAAGAAACCACTGGTGTTTCTAACATCACATAATCCGTTCCACCAGCCTGTGGCTGATTGTTCTTATTGAACACGCATACTGCTTCGCTGGTGTTGATGCTATTAGCTGTATTGCACGCATAGGATAAACCGTCATTTGCAGCAGCATTTTGTATACCAATCGTTGATGAAGCACTGTCTAAACCAGTACCTGAATATTGGTATACCCATTGTGAAGTAGCTGGGTACAAAATGGCTTGAAAATCGATTGACTCTGTTACATCATTTGTTGCCCATAAATCAGCTCCTTTCCATGTGAAGACCTCACACCCCAGGGCATTGGTTGTTTCAGTTTCTGCTGTTCTTGGACAGACATCAAAGGTCTGGTGATAAAAACTGCTGCCATTTAAGTCATCATGCATAGGGGCTATACGACCACCGTTGTTGTCTCGTGCGGGTGTTGCAGGTAAAGGACAATCATTAGCCCAGGCATCACCTTTAGATGCGGTACTGGTACTTAAATAACCATTGGTTGAGGCCCGCAGCGCTGTCACATTTTCTCCATAATGATCAAAACCATTAGCTAATTGAATCAAGACTGAACCTTCATCAGCAGCAGCGTAATTCTGAACCCCTGCTGACTCCCAAGTCTTTAAGGTGCCTGTATTTTCAATGTCTATGAACAACCGTTCACAGCTTGTGGCTTGGTTACCATAATTATCAGCACGTCCACCATTAGCACTGCTGCGGCTTTTGCCCAAAGCCAGATAGGCGCTCGAAGCATTAACCGAACCCAAATTTCTGGCTGTTAAAGTTCCACGCCAGCGCTCACCCGGATCGATGACATTGTCATTGTTACCACACACTTGGTTCAAGCTGTTGTTGATGTTTTGTGTTTGTTCTAATTGGACATCAGGACTGATAATGACTATTGGCTGTGAAGCTGTGGTTTGACAACCAGCTGAGTCTTTGACCTGTAAAGTTAAGTTACCCACAAATGTCTGGTTATACCTGGCTTCAATCTGCGCTTCATTACCATCGATACCCTCATCACCATTGATTTCCCATTCATAAGTGTAACCACCAGCCCCACCACCAACCAGGGCACTGAATGACAACAATTCACCAACTTGATTGGAGGAGTTGTTAATGATGTCTACTGTCGGTGCACTACAGCCACCTGTTCCCTGTAATGTTTCTTGTCCAGTGTTGGCCGGATCTAGCCAGTCTTTCATGCGAGACTGGGCATCATTACCGTTATCCCAGGAAACAAACATACGTCCGTACCAATCATCCCGATCATTACCACACGCAGCAAATCCACCATGTAATTGACCAACAAACAATTTATCCGAATTCCATAAACCCGAACCCGATGAACCACCTTCGGTGGTTCCCAGATCCCAATCAGCAACCCTGATATGAGTGCCGGCACCTCTCGCAGTTTGAAGATAACTGGTGATGCTGGTCGCATCATGATCGAAACTGATGCGTTTGGCATGACCACTTGGGTGATGTATTGAAACCACATCACTTGGTGCAATGTCACGTCGGTCCCATCCAGTAAACTCTAAACCAAACGCAGAACTTGGGGGTTGGTTTAATCTTACCAACGCAAAATCACTGGCAGGATTACTGGCTAAATAGGTCGCACCCGATTGACGGTCATTAAAACCTGAGGTTGAAATTTGGACACCACTTTGAGAAGAACCAGGTGCTCGACAAGTTAATGACTGATAATTCCATGTCAAAGCTATTGAGGCAGCAGTGTTTTGTCTCTCTGTCAGAGGGTTTTGGCCATTATTTCCAGAATAACCACAGTGATCAGCAGTAGAAAACAGAGGATCACCATCTTGCGCTGTGTTATTGATTAATTGACCTGTACAGACAAAGCTTCCGCTGCTTGTAGTGAACGTATAACGGCCCACAGAATTAATCTGACTCTCCCATGCATCACCTTCAGGGCAGGCCACATCTACATTACAGCTACCGCTTTTGTTGATGTAACTGGGCTCTTCCCAATATTTATGGAAACCACGTGTCACATTACCAACCTGAAAAGACAAAAAGGACTTGTATTTGTCACTCACAGTAATTCTGATGTTCATGTGATCAGCCGGAACATCGCCAACCCAGAAAAAACCATGCTTCTGGTTGTAGGAGCCATCGTACGGCCCCCGTAATACACTTTCATCGTCAGTTGATACCCACAATTGTGCCGTGGGCGGCAAATAAAAGTCTTTCATACCTATATTCAAGCTGGTGGCATGCTCAGCGTGCAATCGCAGGTTGTATTCCCAACTGCCATCAAACATTTCAGTCCATTGCCCTGACTTGACTTGCCCATCAAGGTGGTAAATGTCTTTCACAGCTGTACCCACTGCATACTTCAATGGGACATCCTTGGCCGAAATCGCCTTGTTTTGCTCAGCAAAAACATCAACCGCTGGAAGCTGGTAGGTTCTTGCCTTATTTTGAGCATGCACCTGACTGGTTAACATCAATATTGAGATTATTAGAATGGTCAATTGTTTCATGTTATCACCTATGATTTAGTTTCTTTCAGCACCAGCGGCTTGTGGCCACCTTGCTCTAATTGTCGTTTTTGTTTATCCGCTTCGCGGCTGGAGTCAAATGGGCCAACCCGGACACGGTGGTATTGCGTACCATTAACATCAATGGCTTGTATGTGCGCGATTTGACCAGAAAAGGCAATCCGCGCTTTCAATTCTTCAGCATCTGATAATTGTTTGAATGAACCTACCTGAAGAATATAAGTGTATTCCTTGCTGTTTCGAGCGGCTTCTTGTGCCAGCTCTTCTTTTGGAATAACAACTTCCATTTCTGGTAAAACTGAGTAAAAATCGTAATCGGGTTTGTTCTTGCTCAAATCCTGACTGACATCTTCAACTGGCTTAACCACCTCTTCAGCCACGCCAGGCACTGGCGTTTGGGTGTTTTGAATCGGTTCTGGCACCCAACCTTTGATATAAATAAAGACCGCCAGTAATAACCCTGATAACACCCCACTCAATAAAATAATCCAGCCGGGAACGGGCCGCTTTTGACCGGCTTTGCGAGTGGTTCTTTTTTTGGTCGTTTTACGGACTGTTTTTTTCTTGGTCATGCTACTTGTTTATCCTCTGCACGCATTTCATCTGGTGCCGATGAGCCCAGTAAAGCCAGACCATCAGCCAACACATAACGCGTCGCCAAACATAAGTTTAACCGCGCGTTGCGTAAGTTTTCGTTATCAATCTGTACCTGATGGGCGTTGTAATAACTGTGAAACAATTGTGCCAGCTCACGTAAATAATTAGCAACGGTGTGTACAGAATAGTTGACAGCTGCTTTTTCCACCACCTCAGGGTATTGCGATAAAGCTTTGATCAGGTCCTGTTCGTGCTCTTCCACCAACAACTCAACCGACACATGACCAATTTCAACATTGTGTGTCATATTCTGCTCTTCCAGTTTACGCATGATGCTACAAATTCGCGCATGTGCATACTGAATGTAGTAAACAGGATTGTCGTTGGACTGTGACTTAGCCAAATCCATATCAAAGTCCAAATGTTGCTCATGCGAGCGCATCACATAGAAAAATCTGGCCGCATCACAACCGACTTCATCAACCAACTTACTCAAAGTCACAAACTCACCCGAGCGAGTCGACATTTTTAATTTCTCACCACCTTTAAACAGGTGCGCAAATTGAACCAATAAGATTTCAATTTGATCGGCATCAAAACCCAAAGCTTTGGTGGCCGCTTTCAGTCTTGGGATATAGCCATGATGATCTGCTCCAAATACATAGATTGACTTCTCAAAACCACGCTCAAACTTGTTCAACAAATACGCCACATCAGATGCAAAATAAGTCTTCAAACCGTTCTCACGCATAACCACTCGATCTTTTTCATCACCAAAATGAGTGGCGTTGAACCACAAGGCGCCATCTTTTTTATACAAATGACCATCCTCATCTAACTTAGCCAAAGCGCGTTCGATGGTATCACCTTCATGCAGTGACTTTTCGGAAAACCATTCATCATAGTAAACGTTGAAATCTTCCAAATCATCTTCAATACCAGATAAAATACTCTTCAAGGCAATTCTAAAAATCTTCGCATAGCCTGTTCCTAAGATATCTTTGGCATTGATAATCAGATCATCTACATGCTGCTCCTTGTCTCCACCCTCCGTTTCATCTGGGCTGACCTGCGCAAAAACCACTGCTTGCTCATAACGAAAATCATCTCCATATTTTTGACGTACTTTACGAGCTATATCAACAATATATTCACCTTTGTAACCGTTCACCGGAAAAGTAATGCGCTCACCACAAAGCTCTAAGTAACGCAACCAAACTGAAGCAGCCAGAATATCCATTTGCCTACCGTGATCATTCACGTAGTATTCTGCATGCACGTCATAACCCACTTTTTTCATCAGGTTGGTCAGACTTGAACCAAAAGCTGCTCCCCGACCATGCCCCACATGTAAAGGCCCGGTCGGATTTGCCGACACAAACTCAACCGTGATTTTCTGATCGGCACCAAGTTGACTGTCTCCATAATCTTCTTTTAATTTCAGGATTCTCTTGATCACTTGTAGACGACAAGCATCGGTTAAATAAAAGTTGATAAAGCCAGGGCCAGCAATCTCCACTTTGTTGACATGACTGGTATCTGTTAATTCCGCAATGATCTTTTCAGCAATCGTCCGCGGATTCATCTGCAAAGGCTTGGCTAACATCATCGCAACATTCGACGCATAATCACCATGGTCTTTGTTGCGGGTTCTTTCTATGTTGATTGTTGGGGTTTGGTCTAGATTGAATTCGCCTTTGGCTTGTAAATGTTCCAGAGCGTTTTCAATTAATTCCTGTATGTGTCCAATCATCAATGATTCCGGTCAAAATAAACCGTTGATTTTAACAAAATGCCAGCTTCGTAACCAATCTTTTAATCTTAGTTTTTAGAAACCCATACACAATCCGGGTGACAAACCAAGCTTGTCTGAAAAATGGCATTTTCCGCTGTGGTAATTCAGCAAGAATAAACTGCCATAGTCAACCGAATATACTGACAAAACTGAGCACCATTTCTACAAAACAAATATGTTTGATTTTTGGTTCGCTTTTACAACAACATTGAATATCAAGGCTCAAACCCATTGGTGAATATCAAGTCAGATGCATGGATAAAAAGGGTAGAGGAATAACTGTTTTCTCCACCATTGACTGTACCACCATCATCTCGCAGGGTAACCGTTATCTCAGCAAACCCTGTTGCTAACCGATCCAATTCAAAACTGAGGTCCCCAATTTCGGGGTCAACTGATGGAAAACCGACAAAAAAGCCCGTGGGCGCATTGGTCACATCAACAACAAACACTAAATTTTGGTCAGATTCATTGGCAGGGCCTGGGGACATATCTGTTGCCCAAGCTAAAATAGTGATGTGCTGACCAAGCTCTGCCGTTATTTGTGATTGGGTTGCAATGTAAAATGGGGCATCATTCACAGGCAGCACATTCAATTCAACCTGCCCTTCATCATGGTTGTACAAATCAGAGATGCTGTAATCAAAGGCGGTGCTTCCGAATGCCTCAACATCATTGCTACTAAAAGCGAAGCCACCATCGGCAAAAAGCTCTACTGTTCCCTGAACGGCACTGGCGCTGCTGTCAAAACTACCCGCAGAAACAACGATCAAGTTGTTATCATCAATGTCATTGACCAATAAGCCATCATTTTGCGACACCATCAGCATACCCCCCTCCAGTAAGGTATAGACATCATCAACGGCACTGGGCCGTGGATTCTCACTGGTTGCATCTAATTCCACTGCACCTATGTCACAACCAGACTCAAAATTATTAATGTCTGGTTGATCAACCGTGCGCTGACCCACCACATCGCCCTGATGGTATCTCTGATCATGGGATAAAGCAGTACATTTACCCTGGTCCACTGCCAGTGAGTCAGGCAACAAAAGTCGTGAAGGTGTTGGACCTCCATTATCAGCCATGGGTAAAACCAAAGGTAAAATGGTCGCAGGTGCTTGACCAACAAAATCATTATTGATATTAGGCTGGCCTGCTGGAAAAGTGGTGCTTGAATTGCGGTTATTACCAATCAGATTGTAGCCAAAAGTTAAAAAACCGCCAGCCAAATCTGGTGCAGAACTTTGAGATGAATCACTGTTACCAGCAATCAGATTATTACGCAAGTTGGTGCCATTGGATGAACCATTATAAATCGCACCACCGCCTGAATCCGGGCCAGTCTGGTCACCATTGAAATCAGCATGATTATCTACAAAAGTTGAATGCTTGATGGTCACCTCTGAACTTTCGCCCGGAAATCCAGGACCACCCATTGCCACTGCACCACCCACACCATAAGCTGTATTCCCTGAAAATGTACTTTGTTCAATAACCAATGTTGAAGTAAAGTCCATCCCATTCGCTCGAACCAGAATAGCACCGCCTGCAGGATCATCAAGCGGATTGATCACTGCGAAAGTAACCACTGTATTGTTCTCAAATGTTGAGTTTTCTATAGTGACATTCTGGTTACCGCCTATGAATATAGCACCACCCCCAATACCATTAATATCAAAAGCATCTACCTGATTGCGAGCAAAATAACTGTCTCTGATGGTGGTGGTATTATCAAAACCAGCAAACAACCCCAGCGCACCACCCCCAAGCTCTGCATAGTTGTCCAGAAAATTCACACGTTCAATTGTCAAGCTCGCACCATTGAAATGCCTGGCCCAAATAGCAGCACCATAGTTCCCTTCTACTGATTCACGGATGCGAGAACCAGAAAGGCTCAAATCACTGAATACAAACTCAGCATCACTGACCAAATTAAACACATCAAAAACACGGTTAAAAGCGATACCACTGATGGTCAACAAGTCTTTAGAAGGCCCTTTCAGGTGAAGAGAATCACTTATCCTGTATGATTCAAGTGTCAGGATGGAGGCAGGCAACATGCTTAAATCAAATTCAATCACATCAACCACAGGATGTAACTCACCTGCGACACACTCTCCAATGACTGGACCTGAAGCCAGGTTGTTGTTAGCCGCATCAATGGCCTCTTTCAGGTTACACAGTCCATCTGATGAGGATGTGTTGATTGAATCAACCGTATTGATGACTATGGTGGCAGCGGATACAAATGGTTGCCAAAACAACCCAATCAAACCAAAGATTAGACAAACTTTTCTCACAATTCACCCAGACTAAATATAAAAATACCAAGTTATTATTTTTGGGCTTTTTAATCCTGATTAATTTGTTAATACATCATGATTTTTTCTTTCAAAAAGATAAAATGCCCAAAATGCTGGTCTCAACCCCAATCCACAACCCCTTTTCAGGGTTCAATGTTGAACACTTGTATCCATGGCTGCGACTTTTATTTTTATGAGGAACAAAAACAAATACAGTGCACATGAGCTTTCCCTCTGAAATTTATTTTTGAAATTAAGTTAAAAAAAACATGAAATCCCATCCGAATCATGAATTCATACTTAATTCACAATTAATTTTCGCTCACTTCAGTTTCCGATTAAATCGTTTCATATATGCTTGGTTGCGAACAATGGTGGTTGGAGAAATTCGCTGATCGACCCAATCCACACCAATTAACCGGAGTAACAAATCCATCAGGAAACGCACATGAAAAATTTTAACAATACAAGCATCATACTGTTATTAATTTTAGCTGGTAATGCCTTGGCCAGCCTACCGCCGGAAGGTGTCTCGTCTCACCAGTGGCAAAAAATCAAGCAACAAATACATGCCACAAAATACCACCCACAAAAAGTGAGTGAAACTTTGTATGTCGCAAAAAACAAGACACAAGGTTGGCAAGTACATTTTAACAACAATGGGATAACTACCATCAACAACCGCAACCACCACATTGGCATGAAGTTACTGTCGATTGGATCACAACGTGTTGATGATGCGCCTGATATTGAAGTTAAAGGTGACACACTGTATTACCATCACAGCCCAAGAATTAAGGAATGGTGGGTTAATTCAGCAGATAAAACTGAACAGTGGTTTGGCATCAGAAGCCGTCCGATCACAGGCAACCATGAGCTCAAAATCAACATCCAATTAGACACGGACACCCAGGTCAACCAAGAGGATGACCAATTGATCTTTACCTCCAAACAAGGGCTGAAAATCAATTATGATCGCCTGAAAGCCTGGGATAGCCAGGGCACGGTTCTGTCCAGTCGCATGCAATTAGCCGATAACAGGCAAAGTTTTGCCCTGATCATTGATGACCACCTGGCCACCTACCCGATCACCATTGATCCCAGTTTTACCCAAAATCATTACATCAAACCTGCAGTTACTGATTTACAAGACACATTTGGACTGGAAATTGACATCGATGGCGGTACGATGGTCGTCGGGGTTCAAAATGAAGACAGTGCCTCAACATTGATCAACGGTGACAGCAGTGACAACAATGCAAGCAATGCTGGTGCTGCTTATGTGTTTGTGCGCAGCGGACTGGACTGGGTGCAGCAGGCTTACCTCAAGGCCAGTAATGCCGATGCAGGTGATTATTTTGGCCAGTCTGTCGCGGTTTCCGGTAACACAGTAGTCGTTGGCGCTTCATTCGAGCAAGGCGATGCCAACAGCACCATGACCTCACCCAATAACAATACTCATATTGCAGGAGCGGCTTATGTGTTTACCCGCAGTGGCACCACCTGGACGCAACAGGCTTACCTCAAGCCGTTTAATGTAGGCAGTGTTGATTACTTTGGTAGCTCGGTAGCCATAGATGGCAACACCATCGCTGTCGGTGCCTATAGTGATGATGGCGATGCCAACAGCACCATGGCATTGTCCAATGAAAACACCTCTGGTTCTGGTGCCGTACATATTTTCACCCGCAGCGGAACCACCTGGACCCAACAAGCCTACCTGAAAGCAAGCAATGCTGAGTTTAGCGACTCCATGGGTCTTGCCATTGATTTAGATGAAGATACAGTCGTGGTGGGAGCACCCAATGAAGATGGCGACGCCAACAGCACCATCAATGCACCCAACAATGCCGCCACTGATTCAGGTGCGGCCTATGTGTTTGTTCGTGATGGTACCACCTGGACTCAGCAGGGCTATCTGAAGGCACACAACGCCGATGCCGAAGATGATTTCGGCGATGCAGTGGTGATTGATGGAGACACGATCGTTGTGGGCAGCAGTACTGAGGATGGTGATGCCAGCAGCAACATGAGTGTGTCTAATAACAACGCAGATGGGGCAGGCGCGGCTTATGTTTTCATTCGTGATGCGGGTGTATGGAGCCAACAGGCATATTTAAAAGCCAGTAATGCCGAGGCTGATGATCGATTTGCCACCTCAGTCGCGATAGCCGGCGAGACTGTTGTGGTTGGGGCCAGTGGCGAAGATGGCGATACCAACAGCACGATGGCATCACCCAATAACAACTGGAGTGCAGCTGGTGCGGCCTATGTTTTCACCAGAAATGAATCCCAATGGCAGCAAAAAAACTACCTGAAATCAGATAACCACGGGTCGTTTGACTCATTTGGAGGAGCTGTAGCGATTGACCAGGGGAATTTATTGGTTGGAGCTGGCGGTGAAGATGGTGATGCCAGCAGCACAGCCGCATCGCCGAATGACAATACTTTCAACGCCGGGGCCGTCTATTTATTTCAGGGGCGCTACTATATCGGTGGTCAAGTCGTGGGCTTACCTTTTGGAGGGTCTTTAGAGTTATCTCGAAATGGTACTGAGTTACTTGATGTAACGCATAATGGTGCCTATGAATTTCCTACGGATGTCGGAGCCAGCCTACCTTTTACGGTCAGTATTTCCAACGTGCCCACAGGCTACACCTGCTCAATCATCAATAACACAGGCCACGTCAGTTACGATGATGTCACTGATGTGGATGTGTTCTGTTCCACCAATTCGTTCAGTGTTGGCGGCTCAGTCAGCGGTTTAACCGGCACCGGTCTGGTACTTCGCAACAACGACGTGTACGACGTCATCATTAGCAACAATGGCAGTTTTGCATTCAATACTGAATTTGCCAATGGCACACCTTATGAAGTGGTGGTACACACCCAACCCACCAATAACCAAACCTGTAGCGTCACCGGTGGCAGTGGCACCATCACCGGTGGTGATGCCAATGTCAGTGTGGTTTGTGTGGGCGCTGATTATGACATTGGTGGCACTGTCACAGGTTTAACTGGTACTTTGGTGTTACAAAACAATGGAGGTGATGATTTAACCATCACCAATGATGGCAGTTTCACTTTCAACACCCCCATTACTGACGGTAATTCCTACGCCGTCAGCATACTCAGCCAGCCAAACGGTCAAACTTGCGCCATCACCGCAGGCAGCGGGACAGTTTCAGGCGAGGATGTGATTGATGTTGCAATCTCATGCCTGGACAACACCTATTTTATTGGCGGCACAGTCAGTGGTCTCTCAGCAGTGGGACTGGTGCTACAAAATAACGGTGGTGATGATTTAACCATCACCAGTAATGGCAGTTTTGTTTTTTCTCAGCCCTTAACCAATGGCACTGGCTACAACGTGACCATCAACAGTCAACCCAATGGCCAAAATTGTGCTGTTAACAACAGTTCGGGAACATTAATGGGAGATGATGTGGTCGATGTGGCTGTTAATTGTGTTGACAACACCTATCTGATCGGTGTTGACGTCAGTGGTTTAACCGGGCCTGGTTTGGTGCTACAAAACAATGGTACAGATGATTTGGTAATCATGCATAATGGCGTGACACCATTTACCACACAAATGGATGACGGGAGCAGTTATAACATCAGTGTTATAAGCCAACCGGATGATCCTGGTAACACCTGTGAAATGAATGACTTGAGCAGTGGGATTGTCGCTGGCAGTCATGTTTTGGTGCCGGTATTGTGTGGCAACGACTTAATTTTTGGTAATGGTTTTGAGTGAGCAGAATACCCAAACTGTCTGGAGACTTCTGATAACCAGCTAAAGCCAAACCACTCAGGCATAGCCCAACGAAAGTACGATTGGGCTTGTCCTGGGTGGTGATATATCCACCTCGTTCACATTTATTCTTATAATGTACTAGATCCTTCTTAACTATTCCCCAACCACTGAATTTCTTTCACTTGGGAATTTGATCACCAGCTTTCTGATGGTGGGTTTGTGTCAACAACTTCAGCTTTTCCATTCCAATCAAAGATTCGTTAATGGTATCATCCTTAATCTATGAAGAAAAATTCGCTCACTTGATCACCAATGAAATATCAATTCGCAGCATTCACCTATGACCTTGATCAAAAAATACTCAGTCGCGGCTCAACGCCTTTGGTCATTACCAAAAAAAATCATGAGCTATTGCACTATCTATTAACCAATCCAAAACGAATGATATCCAGAGATGAGCTGATAGATCATGTTTGGGGTGGCCGAGTGGTGACCAATAACACCATTGATCAATGTATTTTAAAGCTCAGAAAAGCCTTAAATCAGGTACATCAAGGAGAATACATTGAATCGGTCTATGGACAAGGTATTCGTTTTTTGCCAAAGATCACAATTGAAAATGGGGCTAAAAACAACAACACCATGAAAACAGCCTGGATTATCGGAGCCATTGTTTCCTTAAGTTTGGTGTTGGTGTGGATTTATACCAACAACCAACACAAATTTTCGAATGATTTTACAACCTCATCATCACCAACCAATGTCATCAGCCAATCAACACTACAAACCAATAAACCCGAGCACTTTTGGATAACCAAAGGTGCAACAGGGGGTTACCTAAGTCACCTCATACAACAATACCCCAAGCTCAAAGCAACAAATGCCAGAGTCGTGTATCCAACCACCACCGAGCTGCCAAACATTGTTATCGAATTGGTGCAGCCTGAGACTTCTGGATTGATTTTAACGATGAACATTGATTCAATAATGGTTGGCACAACAAACGATTCCAACTACCAGGTTGGTTTGATTATCAAGGATAAGGATGCAGTACTGAACAGTACCAGCATCACAGCAAACCAGCTGAGTGTTTTATTTCCAAAAGTTGCAGCCTGGGTTAATCAACAACTGGATGGAGAAACAATCAATAAACCAATTGATCCTCATGTATTCACTGATGATGAATTGGCGTTACGAAACTACTTCCGGGCACAATCTGCACAATCCGAGGGAGACAGCCAACAAGCTATTACCTACTTACAAACAGCTGTTGAAGAAGATCCAGAGTTTAAAATGGCATGGTATGAAATGGCAGTCGCATTACGTAAACAGGCAGACCCAAGAAAAGCTTTGGCCATTCTTAATGCCATTAAAAGCGATGATCACAACTTTGCCTATCGGGTTGCCTTGGTGAAGGGGCATTGCTTCGACACCTTGGGGGAGTTCAATTCAGCAGAGGCAGCTTACCAACAAGCACTTAAACATGCTGAATTTTCAGAAAGTGATGAGAAGTCAGCCGCGATTTATATAAGCCAGGCCATATTGTGGCGCAAAACAAAACAACATAAAAAAGCAGAACAGGCATTACAAATGGCGCTGAATGCAACCAATGCTCAATACCAACCTCAATTGTATGGCACCATCATGAGCACCTATGCCAAACTGGCTCGAGAAATGAACAAACCTTTGGTGGCCATTGAAAAGGCAGAACAGGCCATAGCCGCATTCCAACGCTCAGGAGATTTGCGTTATCAGATGCAAACAAAAACAGCGCTGGCCAGTATATTAAGACAACGCAACGAATTTACCCAGGTAGAAAAATTAGTCAAAGAATCCCTGTTTCACGCTGAACAACTGAAACACCGACGTGGCATCAGTGATAACCGCACCAAACTCGCCAGACTATACCAGCAGACTGGTAGATTCCGACTCGCGCACGAACAATGGCAATTGGTACTAAAACTCAATGCCGAATTGAAATTGTTTGGTAACACAGCTGATGCTTATTTCTGGATATTGAAATTACATATAGCAGAAAACAACATGCCTCAAGCCGATATTGACCTAAAAATGTTACAACAATTACACAACGAACATCCAAGCCAGGAGATACTGAATCTTTTGAATGAAGCTCAATTGATCATGGCATTACAACAGGCAGATATTGATTCAGGAACCAAATACCTTGGGTTATTAGAAAAATCTGAACACCGATTGATGCACCTCTATCAGGGAGATTTGTCCTTACTGAAAGGTAAGAAAAGTGCAGCAGAAGAACATTACCTAAAGGCATATAAAAAATTTAAAGACAGTGGCCGTTTTGACCTTATCACGATCATATTGAACAGACTCAATTCGCTGTATGTTGATTATGAACCACAGAAACTGGCTTTGTCTTTAAAAAAAACCTCAGAGCTCAAACCATTTATATATCCTTTACACAAATTCAAAGCCCAAGCTGCACTTGTCTCAGGACAAAACATCAAAGCACTTAGTATCTTGGAAGAGTTAAAGTTAAAAGCTGGTGACTACTGGAATCATCAGGACGAACTCTTTTTAAAAGAGCTACAACATCAATGAAAATTTCAGCTTTATTTGAAAAGCTGTTAATATCACTTAAAAAAGAATGTCTTTGGGTCTTACGCTTCGCTCACGGCTAATCGAGCATTACATCAAGGCTTCTTGCCTGCGGCAAACCGCCATGATTTCATACTCTGCCTAACCGGCTCGCGGGTCGAGCAGCTCAGCAGCTCTCCTATGATTTTTGTAGCAGCTGTAAGATACTGGAAAAATCCAAATGACCGGCACCACCAGCTTGGTGTATTTGATAAAGTTGGGCAGCCAAAGCACCTAAAGGTGTGGCACTTTTGGATTTTGCTGCCAATTCTTGTGACAAACCTAAATCTTTACTCATCAAATCAACCATAAACCCACCTTGATAATCTTTACTGGCAGGAACGTTGGGCATAACATCCGGATAGGGATTATAAACCTGTAGAGACCAGTTATTTCCTGAACTGGCTTTCATTATTTCTGACATCACTGCAGGGTCTAACCCTTGCTGCGTGCCCATGTTCAAGGCCTCTGCTGTACCAATCATGTGGATTGCTAATAGCATGTTGTTACAAATCTTTGCTACCTGCCCAGCACCTGAAGCGCCGGCATGGAAAATATGCCGACCCATGGCACTTAGTACCGCCTTGGCCGCTTCGAAATGAGCCGCCTCACCACCACAGATAAAAGTTAAAGTGCCAGCTTCAGCCGCAGCCGTTCCACCTGACACTGGTGCATCTATCATGGCAATACCTTCTTGTTCACAAGCTTTGGCCACAGCGCGCGCATCATCGGCAGCAATGGTTGATGAATCAATCACCAAAACATCTTTTTTTACATGCTTAATCAAACCATTGGAACCGGTATACAAAGATTTAACAATGGCACCGTTGGGCAGCATTGAAATGATGACATCAGCATCGTTCACTGCAGATTTAGCATCACCCGCGGTACTGGCTCCAGCATCTTTCAGTTCTGCTACTGCCGTCGCATTGAGGTCGTAAACAGTGACCTGAAAACCATTCTTAATTAAGTTTTTGGCCATAGGGCCGCCCATGTTGCCTAATCCGATGAATGCTATATTTTGTGACATGTTCTTTCCTCTGTTAATTCAGTTTGGGTTGAATAAAAAATTCCTCAACCATTGTTGGAGTTATTGTTGCGACTGATGACGCACTCCATTTGGGTTTTCCATCTTTGTCTATCAACAAAGCACGTATACCTTCTGCCAGATCCGGGTGCATGGCACACTGGGTGGAGATGATCAATTCCATTTCAAATACTTCGCTGAGGCTCATGTACTTAGCCCGTTTAATTTGTTCCCGCACCAGATACAATGTCATTGGACATCCATTAACCAGTGCTTTGGCTGCAAAAGCCAACCATTTATCCTCAGTTTCCAATGCATTGAATTGGGCCACCACATCATTCAAATCAGTTGGTGCCATCAGCTCATTGATCAGTTCATAATTTACCCATAACTGTGACTCATGAACCCTTTGCTCCATTTGTGATGCCTGAATCGCTTGGGTGATGCCATCATGTGTTCCATCCGATTCTAATATGGCCAATTGCATCTCAGCCAAATCATCTGTCGCTACCGCAAAATCTGCCAGCTTGGTAAACAACGCATCCGCAGCGTTCATACGTGCACCCGTCATGCCTAAAAACTCGGCACACTTACCTGGCATACGATTAAAGAACCAGGATGCACCCACATCTGGATACAAACCAATGGTCACTTCTGGCATGGCAATCATTGAACGCTCAGTCACAATACGGTGTGAACCGCCCACGGCCACACCCAAACCGCCACCCATCACAATACCATCGGCATAAATGATGACTGGTTTTTCATAGTTATGAATGGTTTGATCGAGTTGATATTCCTTAGTAAAAAACTCATGGGCTTTTTGAGGCACATCTCCTGCGGCTGTTTCTTGCATGGAGTGATACAGCATCACCACATCACCACCAGCACAAAAAGCTTTCTCACCTGCACCTTCAATCCACACCACTTTGACCTGATCATTAGTGCCCCATTTATCCAAAATGGCCTGCATGGCTTCAATCATCTCGATTGACAAGGCATTCAATGCTTTGGGCTTATCTAAAACGATTTTACCCAATAAACCAAAATCAGCCTCAACCAGTTTGGTTTTGATGTGTTCACTTAGCTCGTGTGTTTGTTCAATGGTCTCTGTCATTAAATAATCACCTCAGTGGCACCTTCTTGTAAAATCTTACGTGAAATAATCAAGCGCATGATTTCATTGGTCCCCTCCAAAATACGATGCACACGGGTATCACGAACATGACGTTCTAATGGATACTCCTTAATATAGCCATAACCACCGTGGAGCTGTAAAGCTTCGTCACAAATTTGGAAACACACATCTGTCGCAAATCGTTTGGCCATCGCACAATAGGCAGTGGCCTGTTGGTCTTTGTTATCCAGTTTAACCGCTGCCAACCGCACCATTTGGCGTGCAGCGATCAACTCAGTCAACATATCAGCTAATTTGAATTGTAAGGCTTGAAATGAGGCCAATGTCTTGCCGAATTGCTTCCGTTCAAGCATATATGCTTGCGCTTCATTCAATGCTGTCTGAGCAGTACCCAATGAACATGAGGCGATATTAATACGACCACCATCCAGCCCCTTCATAGCGAATTTGAAACCTTCACCTTCATTACCAATTAAGTAGTTCGCTGGAATTTTGACATCTTCAAAAGTTATCAAACGTGTGGGCTGCGAATTCCACCCCATCTTGTCTTCTTTTTTGCCGTATGAAATACCAGCCAAATCAGCTGGCACCATAAAACAAGAAACACCACGGGGGCCTGCTTCACCAGTCCTCGCCATAACAATCAGGATGTCTGTTGATCCAGCACCAGATATAAAGGTTTTACTGCCATTTAGTACGTAATGTCCATCACCATTGGCATCAGTCGTCTTGATTGCTGTGGTTTTCAGATTACCGGCATCTGAACCATGGCCTGGTTCAGTCAGGCAATAAGATGCCAATAACTCACCAGAAGTTAGCTTGGTGCCCCACTCATTGGCCAAAGCCTCACTGCCAAATGAAGTCAACATCCAGGCACACATGTTATGGATGGTTAAATAGGCTGTGGTTGAAGTGCAATGCTTGGACATTTCTTCAAAAATCAAAGAAGCATCCAACCGACTTAACCCCAAACCGCCAAATTCTTCAGGTGAATAAATCCCCAAGAAGCCCAGCTCCCCTGTATTCTTAATGACATCTACTGGAAAGAAACTTTCTTCATCCCACTTGGCTGCATGTGGTGCCATTTCACTGGCTGCAAACTCTTTAGCAGCATCTACAAAAGCCTGTTGGTCTTCGTTTAACTCAAAATTCATTGGCATTATCTCTTATAAATTAATGGTTGCATTCGGCGCAGCATCATCTGGAATATCAGACTCAAACCATCGAGCAGTGATGGTCTTGGTCTCTGTGTAAAAACGCACCGCTTGCTTGCCATAAGCATGCTGATCACCATAAAATGATTTTCTCCAACCAGTGAAAGAGAAAAACGGTAAAGGCACAGGAATAGGAATATTGATACCCACTTGGCCCACTTTGATGTCATGTTGAAATTTACGAGCAGCTGCACCTGATGAGGTGAACAATGATGTTCCATTGCCATAAGGATTGTTGTTGATTAATTCAATGGCTTCTTCCAATGTTTCAGCCGTCATCACACACAACACTGGGCCAAAAATTTCTTCATTGTAAATACGCATATCAGTTGTTACATTGCTGAACAAGCTGGGGCCTAACCAATTACCATTGGGATAACCTTCAACTTCCAAATTACGACCATCCAACAACAAATCAGCGCCTTCCTCAACACCAGAGGCGATCAAATTTTCAACCTTGGCTTTGGCTTGAGGTGAAATCAAAGGGCCATAAAATGAATCGGGTTTTTTCCAATGTCCAGGTTTCATTTCAGCCATTTTACCTTTGATGTCATCCAACCACTCTTTGGTTTCTCCGACCAAAATAGCCACAGAAATGGCCATGCATCTTTGACCTGCTGCACCACAAGCGGAGCCAGCGATGTTATTAATGACTTGGTTTTTGTTGGCATCAGGCATGACTACCATGTGATTTTTAGCACCAGCAAAAGCTTGTACCCGTTTCAGGTTATCAGTACCGGTTCGATAAATGTGTTCACCCACTGGTACAGACCCAACAAATGAAATCGCCTGGATGTCTTCATGGTTCAGAATTTGATCAACCTGATCTTTACCACCATGAACCACTTGCAGCACATCTTTAGGAAAACCTGCTTCGTAGAATAATTCTGCCAAACGCATGGGAGTGTTTGGATCTTGCTCAGATGGTTTCAAGACAAAAGTATTACCACAGACAATAGCCATCGGGAACATCCACAAAGGAATCATGGCTGGAAAATTAAACGGTGTGATACCCGCACAAACACCCAACGGTTGAATCAATGAATAAGTATCGACTTTTGATGCAACATTTTCCACAGTCTCACCCATCATCAATGAAGGGATGTTAGCAGCATGCTCCGCCACTTCAATACCGCGCCAGACATCGCCTTTGGCATCCTCAAAATTTTTACCTGTTTCCTCTGCTAAGATTTCGGCCAATTCATCATGATGCTTTTTCAATAAATGTTGATAAGTCAACATCATACGAGCACGCTTGGTTACTGGTACATCTTTCCAGGTTTCAAAAGCATTTTTAGCAGAAGCTATGGCCTGCTCCATTTCAGACGAAGTGGCCATTGGCACTTCACAAATAACATCTTGAGTGGCTGGGTCAGTCACTTCGATCCAATCAGATGCTTGGCTGATTACTGATTGACCATCGATAAACATTGGGACTTTACGTGTCATAGATATACCTTTAAATTAACGTTAGGTGGGCCAGGCCCAGACCTGTGATTTAACAATCCTTAGTCAACCACAAATGCATGGCACCAAGGAATGATTTTACTAAGATTCGAAGCACTCAAACAGGTTGTCCCCCTGGGGATGATATGTACTCCTGACACCCCTCAATTGAGCGCGGATATTGTAGCACTTTTTGCCGTTAAATTCATGTCAACTGCAACACCAGAGTGACATTTGATTTCATCATTTTTTAATAAATTCTTTACTGGCTTTTAACCCTTAAGTATTTTTTACGATTCATCGTTATAGAATTAATACAAACAAAACGAGATAAAACATGAAATCTAAAATATGCCTGGCCTCATTAATTTTTCTTTTCATTCTCAGCTCATGCGCATCCAACCAAATTGATCCTTTAGACCCCAGTAAAGGAGACAAAGCCGCTTACCAGCCTCAGTGTCCGATTGGCTATAAACCTGTATACAGCACCAACATAGTTATTAAATCAACTGACAAAGACAATAAGGCTGGTGACACCACCAAAGAGTTCACCTGTGAACCTGAGTAAGTTTTCGCATCCAGAACTCAGCTAAAGGCCTGATCGTCAGCTCTGTATCCATAGCAGGGCTGGTGGTCACTCACGTTCAAGGTTTGTTTCAAAGTTGATTGAAACTCTTTAGCTCAGGAGAGCCGATGATCGGCTCGACCGGCGCTCTTGGTTGGTGAGCGAAGCGAATCAGAAAGAGCAAGCCCGAAGTAGAAAGCCATGCTCGTCGTGGTCGCCTCCAAATTAGTCGGGAACAAATTTGAATGAAGACCCAAGAGTATTCCTTGTTATTCTAAAAAGTTCACCCATAACTTCA
>JANQRW010000056.1 GCA_028284365.1 Marinicella sp. | reverse complement strand
GTAAGTGGCCGCTTCGCTCACGGCTTATCGAACATTACATCAAGGCTTCTTGCCTTCGGCAAACCGCCATGATTTCATGTTCTGCCTAACCAAGAGCGCCGGTCAAGCCAATCATCGGCTCTCCTAGGAGATGAGGAGATCGCTTCTCTTTGCTAGTTTGCAAGCTGGACAAGCTGTTTTGCACCGAATATGTCAAAAAACCTCTTAACTAATTCTCCAAGTTAGCTGATAATGATGGTATTGAATAAATATTCGCTCAAATGCTAGAAAACAACCGCGACAGCAGCAGTATTGTAAAAGTGCTTTGTTCTTCTTGCCATAAAAATACCATCTATATCAAGTTCTTAAACCCTAAAACCAACGAGAAACCCTTCAAACCCAAGGATCATATTTGCACCGAATGCAACCAAGGTTTGATGCCTGATGATGCAAAGAACATTGACTAAAAAGACTCGAATCAAAGACCTTGCTTGATGAACGCAAAAACTTTATCATTTAAATACCTCACTGCTACCTCTCTTTCCAAACAGCACCAGCAACCACATTCAAAATTGTTCGATGACATTTATTTCAACACTGCCGATGGTTTGGCTGAAGCGAATTATGTGTTTATCCAAGGCAATGACCTAAACCACCGCTGGGTCAACGCAAAAAACCAGGCCTATTTTGTAGTTGCCGAAACAGGCTTTGGTACTGGTTTGAATTTATTGGCATTGTTACATCAGTGGCATACCAGTAAGGACAAGCCTAAGCATTTAAATTACATCAGCGTGGAAAAATTTCCATTAAAACTTGAAGACCTGAAAACTGCTCATGCCGCTTTTCCCAAACTGAAAGAGTACAGTGAACAGTTACTCAAAGTGTGGCAATCATTCTCAGAAAAATTCCGCTGTGGCTGGCATCGCTTTGAATTGTCACCAGATGTCAGTTTGACTTTAGGTTTTGGCGATGCCACTGAACAACTCAAACAATTAAAAGCAACAGTGCATGCCTGGTTTTTAGATGGCTTTACACCAAAGAAAAACCCAGACATGTGGCAAGATGACTTGTTTTTTCAAGTCAATCGCCTGTCTCAAGCTGGTAGCACCATTGCCACCTTTACCGCTGCCAGCAAAATTAGCAAATCACTCAGCGAACATGGTTTTACAGTGACCAAAAAACCTGGCTATGGCCGAAAAAGAGAAATGATCACAGCTGTTTACAAACAAGGTTGTCAACAAGCCAAAATCAAACAACCGTGGGCGCCATTACCTACCCAAAAATCAAACAATCAAAAAGTCACCATTCTAGGTGCTGGGATTGCTGGCTTGTCTCTGGCTTACCAATTCAAAAGAGCAGGCTATCACACCACCGTGATTGAACAAAATACCCAAGCCATGCAAAACGCTTCTGGTAACGCTTTGGCCATGGTCATGCCTCTCATTACTGCAGACCATTCACCTGAATCACTGCTTTATAGCAGGGCATTTGATTATGCCCAAAATTTTTATGAAGCCGATGAATATTTTTCTATTGGCGTGGAACAATTAATTGGCAATAACAAGGAAAAACATTGGGTCACAGCCATTAAAAACGCAAAACTTCCACCATCATTGGTGCAAGTTAATCAACAACAAAACACCGTTTTCTACTCACAGGCTGGTTATGTCGACACCCAACAAGTGGCCAAACGTTTGAGCCAATCAGTTGACCAATGGTTGAATTTTCAAATCAGTGAAATCTCTCAATCAGGTCATCATTGGCAGCTACATACAAGCAATGAAACTCAGCCTGTTACAGCAGAATTATTGATCATTGCCAATGGCATCCAAGCACAAAAGTCAGGCAACTCATTTGGTGTAGACTTTGGCTTAACTGCCAGACATGGTATGACCAGTGTTATCAAAGCACCCCATCCAAATTTGAACCACATTCAGCTGGGTGATGGTTATGTCATCCCGGACCAGAGCCACCAGCGCTGGATTTGTGGTGCCACCTTTGACCATTTGCCTGAACCACAGTGGTACAAAAGTACAGAACTCACACCTGAACACTGGTCAAGGAATTGTGATCTTTGGTTACAATACGATTTATTCAACACCTTAAAAGCAGCAAAAGTAATCGGTGGTCATGCAGCCATCCGTGCCACCACTGCTGATCATTTACCCATCTGTGGACCATGCATTGATCAATCCAAATTCAGAACTGACTATGCTGATTTACACCATGGCAGGCATTGGCAAAACTACCCACAGGCTGTAATTCTGGACAATTTGTATGTTCTTAACGGCTTAGGTTCACGCGGTTTTACCTCCGCACCATTGTTGGCCCAACTTTTGTGTGCAATGGTCAGCGGAGAACCTTTACCACTTGAAGCTGATTTGTGCCAGATAATTCATCCAAATCGCTTTCTTTATAGAAGCCTGAAAAAACCACCAAAACATAAGAAAACCTCACTTAACTCCTAATCAAAATAAACAGTTTAAAAACAAGCTGCTTGTGGTTACAATTTGTTAACATCGGTGGATTAGGTTTTCTTTCCCACCTAAATCAGCTCACTTTTTAATGGCCCGAATAAAAGAGATCCATAGAAAAAAAACATGACCACAGCCATAAATTTCAAAGACTACTTTTCTACCCAAGCTGAAGAATACAGCATTTATCGCCCGGAATACCCAGCTGAATTATATGATTGGCTGGCATCACTCTGTCCTGAACGGGGACTCGCCTGGGATTGTGCCACAGGTAATGGTCAAGTGGCTGTGGCTTTAACCAATCGCTTTGGTTACGTGATTGGCACCGACGCCAGTGAATCGCAGATTTATCATGCCACCACTTATCCCAGGGTTGAGTATGAGGTGGCCTTGGCCCACCAAAGCCCATTGCAAGACAACAGTGTTGACCTCATTACAGTGGCTCAGGCATTACACTGGTTCGACTTTGACTTATTTTTTGAAGAAGTTGAACGAGTGGCCAAAGCTGATGGCGTTTTGGCAGTCTGGTGTTATGAATTACATCAAATCACGGACGACGTAGATGCCACAGTACAAAAGTACTACAATGAAATTATTGGCGAATATTGGCCTGCTGAAAGAAAACACATTGAACAACGTTATGAATCAATAGCGTTTCCATTTGAAGTGATTAAAGCACCTAAATGTACCATGGAAAAACAATGGACTTTCAAACATTTGATTGGTTATTTAGGCACATGGTCAGCAACCCAAAAATACATACAGGCACACGGCCAAGATCCGCGTAGCCTGATTTTAGAAGAGCTGCGACAAGCCTGGGGCCAAGATGAAACCAAAGTAGTCAAATGGCCAGTCACCATCAAGACTTTCCACATCAACCCAAGTGAGAAATGAATATGTCGATCACTAAGCTTGCGGTTTATTGTTCATCCTCTGATCATATTAAAAAAAGCTATTTTGACCATGCCGACGCTCTGGGCGCTTTGATGGCGGCCAACAACATAGACTTAATTTATGGTGGTGGTATGGTGGGGCTGATGGGACAGGTGGCAAAGTCAATCAAAAATCACCGCGGAAAAACCATTGGTGTGGTTCCTGAAGCATTGCGCATTGATGGCGTGGTTAACACCATTGATGATGAGCTCATCATCACACCAGATATGCACACCCGCAAAGCCAAGATGATTAAACTGGCAGATGGTTTTATTGGTTTGGCTGGTGGTTTTGGCACTTTGGAAGAGATGTTAGAAGTGATGACATTGAAACAGCTGGGCTACCACGAAAAACCGATTGTGTTCTTAAATACCGAAGGTTATTACAACCACCTGTTTGAAATGTTTGAACACATTTATGCCGAGAGTTTTGCCAAACCAGACTACCGCCAGTTATACCATATATGTGAAACACCAGAAGCAGCAATTAAATACCTGGCTAATTATCAGCCACCCAACTTACCCGATAAATGGTTTGTCTGAAGCAATTGATACGCGGTGTTGAACCAGTCTTTGTTTTTGATTTCTGATAGCTCGGTTAATGTAGGCAATATGTTCACGTCCAATCCCGAAGCCATCAATCGATGATACTTGCCAACACATAAGTCCAAAGCACGCCTCTCATGATTCAAAGCATAGTTGCCCCGATGTATCATCTGCGAATCAAAAACCAACACATCACCCACTTTTAATTGGATTAACTCAGCACCAGGCAATGATTCGGTGTTTTTATGACCACCCAGTTCCAGCCTGACTTTTCTCTCTGTTTGAGTATCCCATCTTTTATGAGACCCGGGGATCAATTCAACCCCTCGCTCATCAAACAATGGAATGCGCAAATGTAAACTCAACATGTTTTTTTGCTCCTCCCGGAGTAAAGAATCTTCAATCGGGTTATATTGCATGTCCCGATGCCAGTAAGGCAGTTTGGTTTTATCCAGTGGGTTAAAAAACAGTTGGGTATTATGAAAATACAATTCATTACCAAACATCTGTTGAACAGCGTTGACTAATGCAGTGGGTGATATGGCATTAAAAAAACCAACCCGGCTTACACCATCATCAAAATGGCTTGGATGGGTTAATGAATGCATGTTCACCATACCATGCCGGGTGATTTTTGTTTGATTGGTATCAAACCATTGTCCAAAGACCGGATTAACTGCTGCCACAATATCAGCAATTTGGGACTCATTGAGCAATGCCGATAAAACGGCATAACCCTTGTCATCAAAATGATCCCGCCATTCCATATTAAAATTCACCCTCAGCTTTTAATCATATGCTCCTTAGGCTTACCATTGCAGCATCATAATCAGGTTCATTGACTACATCGTCGACCAATTCACTGTAAACAACTCTGCCCGCTTCATTAATCACCAGGGTGGCTCTGGCATACAGGCCAGCCAAAGGACCATCAGCCATCTTGACACCATAATTTTTAGCCAAACTGTGGTGGCGAAAATCGGAGGTGGTTACAGCATTTTCAATACCCTCAGTAGCACAGAAACGGCTCAATGCGAAAGGTAAATCCATCGAGGCAAACAACAACATCACATTATCTTGTGATGCCACCCTTTCATTGAATGTTTTTAACTGCAGCGCACATACAGCTGTATCCACACTGGGAAATACATTGAAGATGATTTTTTTACCTGACATATCAGCCAAAGTGACTTCACTTAAATCAGCTTTAATTAATTGAAAATCTGGTGCATCAGTACCCGCTTGTGGAAAATTTCCCTCGGTATGGATAAGGTTTCCTTTGAATTTAATTTGTGCCATGTTTTTTTTCCTGTTAAATAAATTTAATTATTATAGCACTGCTTTATGATTCAACAATCAGGCTTCAGTTTACTTGAACATTTTAGGCTTTAGGAACAGTCGCAGCTCACCATCACAACTGTCAATGTCTTTTATCCGCAATTGGGCATAAGCACAAGTTGGGAAATTATCCAGAGATGAGTCGCCCAATTGATTGATTAGATCAGTCAACCCCGGATTGTGACTCACCAGTGTCAATTCATTAGCGATCACAAATTTCACAGTTAACCAATGCCAAAGGTTACTTGCCGAAAATTCATACAATTCATCAGTCACCTGCCAAGCAAATCCTTGGCCACGCCAACGTTCATGAATGCCTTGAATGGTTTGTTGGGCTCGTGTTGCTGAACTGCTATAAATATTAACCAACTCGACACCAGACTCATTCAGGGCCTTGGCCATGATGGCTGTGTCTTTTCGGCCACGTTTATTCAAAGGCCTTTGGTGGTCGCTCAAGTGTGGATAATCCCAACTCGATTTGGCATGTCGAATCAAATGCAATGTTTTCATCATGATGGTAACAATTGACGGTAAGCTGCGCGAACCAGTTCTTGAAAGTGATACAGGCCCATCTCTCGTTTGAGACAAAGACGACCTTTGTCATAACTGCCTGAATCCAACCCTTTTTGTACTGCTTCACAAATCATGACATCTTCATCTTGTACCTCATCACTGAAAATTTGATCCTGAAGTACTAACCGATCCTTACCTTCGAAATCAGGGTAGTAATAATCAAATATTACTTTGGTCTGATTACCCCTCATGGGTAAGACCTGATTGGTCTGTAGTCTGTTTGGTAATACATTCAGCATGGTATTGGGATAAATAAAATAATAGTGCGCCTGCCCATCATCATAAAACCCCGTACCTTGATCCAAAAGACTGAATTGATAAGAGTGCCATTTAGATAACTCAGTCTGATAACTTTTGTAATCAAGGAGTTTATTCAAACCAGGATGTACGTGTGGCAAGTGATAGCCTTCCAAATAATTCTCAACATACACTTTCCAATTACAATCCAGTACAAATTCATCTCTGCGGTGAAAGTTCATCACCCCCATATCAATGGGCAAAATTCGTTCAACAATACCATCAACCACTTCATCAAACTCAGGTACACCATCATTTAAAGCAACAAACACCATGCTTTGCCATGTGGTCAGTTTAATTTCCGGGAGGTGATATCGACTGACATCAAAACCAGGCGTGGTGTGCATTTCTGGCGCACTTTTGAGTGCTCCTGTTAAGTGATAATTCCAACCATGATACTTACACATCAGAGTTTTTGCATGACCATTTTCGAATGCCAACGGTCCAGCCCGATGTCTACACACATTATGAAAAGCTTTCAAGCCTTGCTCAGTCTTAACCACAATAACAGGCTGGTCAGCCACTTCATGCACCACATAATCACCTACAGTTTGTAACTGGCTTTCATGAGCTGCCAGTTGCCAACTGCGATGCAATATCTGGGTTTGATCCACTGTATCGTATATTCCTGGTTGGTACACAACAGCAGGCAAGGTATGCGCAAATGCCTCTGACTCAGGCTGTACTATCTTAGCCAAGGCTTGTAAATCTCTATTGTTCATATACCCTAAGTTGGTTTATTAATCCAACATCAGTATACCACCCAATAAAAAGCCCAAACACATGCTTGGGCCAGAATAATCTGTATTTTTTGGTATTTATTTAAAGCACTGCTGAATAAACTTTCTCACGCTCAAAACTGCTGCCAATACTGTCTTTAACAACACTGATGATTTGTGCTTTGACAGATTCATCGATGTCATTTTGTTCTGCCACTTCTTGCAATAAGTTTGCCAACTCAAAATCAGAACCAATTTCACTGGCGGCCGAGTCAATCATTTGGCTTAACAGCTCATCAGACAAATTATGTTGCAATAAATTACTGAAAACTTTTTTCATCTCAAAATCTGACTGAATGGTTGTGGCCAAATCCAAATAAGCTGAAAATACTTCTTCTGCCTCATCTAATTGATTATTAACACTCATCAAAACTTTTGCTAATTCAAAATCCGATTGAATTTCTGTGGCCAGTTCAAACATTTTCATCATGTTAACGCTGTTGGCAGGTTGTTGTTCCAGATAAGCCAACAGCACTTTTGCCATCTCAAAATCTGACTGAATCGTTGCCGCAGCATCAAAGTAGGATTCATTGATCTTAGGGCTTTGTGGCAGTTGATCCAATACATTGATCATGGTCTTTGCCATTTCAAAGTCAGACTGGATGGTGTTGGTCGCTTGCATGTATTCTGCCCACTGAGATTCACCTTGAATGTTTTGGGTTTCTACCATTGTGCTCAGCACGTTACTGAGTTCAAAATCTGACTCAATGTGGTTGGCTAATTCCAGCGCATGACTCATGTCGTCACGGCTCAATTGTGACAGCGCGAATAAATGTTTAAAATAACTTTTCTTTACATAATCACTGTCAATCAAAGCAATTTCATCCAATACCGCTGTATCACCACCGTTGGCTTGGATGCGGCTAACTCTGGCTTTTGCATTCAAGCCTGTGGCTCGCATAACCTTTGGTATGGCAGCCGCGAACCAAGCCTGCGCGCCAGCATCATAAGTTTTCTTACTGCCATCTTCATAATAAGTATATTCAGGGTCACCACCACTGCCGCCACTTTTAACAACCAAACGTCTCTCCATCTGGCCATCGTCTTCAGTTAAATCAAATTTACTGTTTGCTGGAAATTCAATGATGCGGCTTTCATCATTATTGAATTGCATTGCGCCAGTTAATTTGGCTTTTATTTTCAAGCTGCGATTATCATCAGAGTAACTGACAGACATGCTGGTTTTACCATCATTTAATTCTATGTGTTGACTGACATTCAGACCACTTTTCTGACTGCTTTTAGATGCGAAGGTTTGGTTTTGTGCCACCACACCCGGCGCGGCCAAAAGTATCGCTACCACTATGGCCATAAAACTCAACACCGACATCGGTTTGGTTTTGCGCGAAGGTTGGTTAATGATGTTTTCTACACGTTCTAATAGTTTACTTTTGTTACTTGTCATAGCAGGTACCATTTGAGTTGGGTTCGAAGAAATGTTGTTGCTTTTTGCAACACTGAATAAAGCTTTGGCCAGAGCTTTCGGGTTTTTTGTCCAAGCGGCTGCCAAATCATCCGCATTGAGTTCTGCCAATTGATGAATTTGTTGATTGAGTAAGTGATTCAACGGTTGAAAAAAAGTTAAAGCGCGGAACCAGTAACTGAAAGACAACCACTGGTAATCACACCGTTTAATGTGTGCCAATTCATGCGCTATTGCAGCTTCAACTTGTTCCTTGGGTTCGCCAACAAATGTGGTTGGTAAAACCACTTCTTTTGATAAAGCAACCGGTGTAGAAACGGCATCAGAACAACTCAAACGCACATGGTCTCTAAACTGTCCAATTTTAATCAACTCACTGAATGTCTCATTGATGTTGGAATCTGATAGCGTTTGTCTAGACTGTAACAACTGGTGGAGCTTTCTTCTTTGAATGATTTGTTTTCCCAGTAAAAACGATGCAATCACAAACCAAAGCATCAACCAGAACACCTGGTTCATAACAATCTTACTTGAAGGTTTAACTCCACTTCTAACAGGTGTTGGATTAACGGGCCTTTCAGTGGTTGTTATCTGATCAATGCCATTTGATAACTCCGTGGAATTTGATTGAACCAGTCTCAACACTTCTTGCGAAGGTTCTACAACGGGGGTTACTGAAATTTTTTGCTGCCACAATGAATCAGCCAATAATGAGTTGTTTATCCAACCGTTGGTTTGGATCAGCGCAGTCACCACACCCAAAACCAGTGCAGATTTCATTAACCACTCACCGGTTCGGTCAAACTTGATTAACTTAAAATGGATCGCTAATAACACCATGCCAACAAACACCGTTGAGTGAATAAAATAATTCGCCATCCAACTAAGTATGTGCAAAATCAGAACCTCATCCATTGTCTCGCTCCTGCTCATCATCTAATAAGGCCTTAATTTTTTGAATGTCCTCATTTGAGACATGCTCCTGATCCACCAAGTGATGCACCAAAGCTTCAGGTTTCCCATTGAACAGATTGGTCAGCAAATTACCCAACATGGATGATTGCACGGCATCTTTCGTCACTGCTGCAAAATACATGTGCACTCGCCCCTGTTTTTCAAAAGCCACAATGTTTTTTGCATGAAGTCGTTTCAAAACGGTGGCCACGGTTGTCAAAGCCAACGGCTTTTGTTGGTTCAAGCATTCGTGTACTTGGCTGACACTGCTTTTACCCTGTTGCCATAAAACTTTCATCACATCTAATTGTGACTGGCTGAGTTTAATGTTCTTCACTTTTTATATCGCCTCACAAACTAAATTACTACAATTGTAGTTTATATTAATACTACACATGTAGTTTGTCAAACCATTTATTAAATTTAAAACTGAATCACCCTTTATTGAAAACGTTATTTGAAACATTCGTCACTAAGTTGTGATAATTCTGTGAGATTTATCATTCAAACTGGCGCCTCTTGAATCTATACACGAGGAGTAAATCATGAAATTCAGTAAGAACATCCGTTCATTGTTATTACCCGCCAGTTTTTTACTGGCTGCGCAAGCACAGGCGGTTGAAGTTAAAGTTAAAGTGGAAAACCTGAGCCCAGAAGGTGGTTTATATTTCACTCCATTGTGGGTCGGCTTCCATGATGGCAGTTTTGACTTATATGATCGTGGCGCGGCTGCATCGACTGGTGTCGAACGCTTTGCCGAAGATGGTGATTTTGCGGCTTTAAGAGATGAATTTGCTGCATCTGGTGGTTTTGATGCGGTTATATTAAATCCTGAAGGGTTTGCAGGTGCACCTGTTTTTGACCCTGGTTTAGCCAGTTATGAAGTATTTGATATTGATCCAAGCAACCAATATTTCAGCTATGGCACGATGATCCTGCCATCAAATGATGCGTTCATTGCCAATGGCAGCCCAACTGCGCATCAGGTTTTTGATGACGAAGGTAATTTTATGGGTCCCCTTTCATTTGTAGTTTATGGCTCTGAAGTATTAGATGCCGGCACCGAAGCCAACACTGAATCAGATGCGGCTTTTTTAAACCAAAGTGCGCCTGATACTGGTGAAACTACTGATGGCACGGTTGAATTACACCCGGGCTTTAATGGTTCGGCTGGTAACCCTGATGCCACACCAGTCAATATTTTAGGCGCAACAGTTCCTCCCGGCACCACCATTGATCCGGTGAAAGGCGACTTCACCCAAGGTATTTTCCCCATCATGCGTGTCACCATTCAGGCTAACAGTACACCTGTGCGAGTTTCTGTTAAAAACACAGCCAGTGAAGGCGGCACCTTCTTCACACCAGTATGGGTTGGTTTCCATGACGGTGAGTTTGATATTTACGACCGCGATGCGGCTGCCTCAGTAGGACTGGAGCGGTTTGCTGAAGATGGCGATTTTGCTGAATTACGCAGTGATTTCTCAGGGTTTAATGGTCAGGATTCTGTCATCCTCAACCCTGCTGGTTTCGCTGGCGCACCCGTATTTGACCCAGGTTTGGTCAGTTCTGAAGTTTTCAACTTAAACCCAGACACTGATCAATACTTCAGCTATGGCTCTATGTTATTGCCTTCAAACGATGCCTTCTTCGCTAACGGCAATCCTCAGGCTCATCAGTTATTCAATGACGATGGTGATTTCGCCGGCCCTGTTTCGATAAAAGTATATGGCTCTGATATCTTAGATGCCGGTACCGAAGCCAACACCGAATCTGATGCTGCATTTTTTAATCAATCTGCTCCGAATACAGGCGAAACCACCAATGACGTGGTAACTGTTCATCCTGGTTTCAATGGTTCGGTAGGCAATCCAGATGGCGCGCCACAAGTATTCTTAGGTGGAACTGGCGGACCTGGAATCAGCTTTGATGAAACAGCTGCCGATTTCACTACCAGCGGCTATCAAGTGGCAGAAATCAGAGTTTCAAGCCTGGTCGATGGTGGCTTCAGTGGTTCTTGGTATAACCCTGAACGCAGCGGCCATGGTTTGGTTATTGAAATTACCAACAGCAGCTCTGGAACTCAAGCAGTTGTGTCTTGGTACCACTACGCCCCTGATGGTTCCGGTGACCAAGTGTGGTTGATTGGTAATGGACCAGTTGTTGGTGATACAGCAATTGTTGAATTGAACCAAACCAGTGGTGCCGTTTTTGGTGAAGGTTTTAATTCAAATGATGTAAACATAACCAATTGGGGCCAAGTACGCATCAAATTCAACTCATGTACCCAGGCCACTTTGTCTTACGACTCACTGGTTGAAGGCTTTGGTTCTGGAACTGAGCCATTGACACGATTAACTTCAGGACCAGTGGCATTCAATGGTGCTTGTCAGTTGTAATTAGTATATCACCCACCAGCAGGCTACAGTCACTCCTCCCATGGCTGTAGCCTGTTGAATATTGGAATACTTTTAATCTTAGCTTCTGATTCACCCATACTCATGACTTGTCAAGCACATCATCAACGCTTTCTTCTGTCAGGTAAGTGGTCACGGTTCCATCAGTTAGCTAAACAGTCCAGCAGGCTAATTGTCTAACGGCTTTTTTGGTACAAATTTTGTAAGAAATCATGTCTTTTACCTTTCATATATTCAATCACAACGAACCAACCCACGCTGATGAGGGAGAGGAACCAGTCATGTCACAAAGCAAGATATTGGTGATTGAAGATGAATTTGACATCGCCCAATTACTGAAAATTCACCTGTCCGAATTATGTGATCAGGTACAACTGGTCCATGATGGCGAACAAGGCCTCAATTTGGCTTTACAACAAACATGGAGTGCCATCATTCTGGACCTAAAACTACCCAAAGTAGACGGTTTGGAGATATGTCGACGCATTAGAGGTCAATCAGATTATGTACCTATCCTTATGTTGACCGCTAAATCAACCGAGCTTGATCGGGTGTTGGGTTTGGAGTTAGGAGCTGATGACTATTTAACCAAACCATTCAGTGTGATGGAGTTAACTGCTCGAGTAAAGGCTTTGTTGCGTCGTTTTGATGCCAGTCAAGGCTACCAAAAAAACCAACAAGAAGTTAACTTAAACTATGCTGGCTTGGAAGTCCTAACTGATCAACGTACGGTCAAAATCGATGGTAAGGAGGTTGAGCTAACCGCTAAAGAATTCGATTTATTGCATTTTTTTGCCTCAAACCCCGACAAAGTATTTAATCGAACCCAGCTGCTTGACCAGGTTTGGGGTTATGGACACGATGGTTATGAGCATACGGTAAACTCGCACATGAATCGATTACGAACTAAAATAGAACCTAACAGCAACGAACCCAAATACATCAAAACTGTTTGGGGCGTTGGTTATAAATTTATTGGTTGATATAAGAAACCTTTGTCTAATTCAGAAATAAACATGAACTCAATTGCAAAAAAATTATCTTTGGTCTTACTAACCCTATTCATCGTTATTGGCATCATTCTGGCTTTTATCACTCGCTATGCCTCGGTTCAATACAACCATGAGATGACTCAGCGCCTCAATGGTTCTATCGCCATGTATGTAGCGGCAGAAGAACAGCTGATTAAAAATGGCCAACACAATGAAGCTGCCATTAAAAAACTGGCGGAGCGAGCCATGGTGATTAACCCAACGGTTGAAGTTTATTTATTGGATAACAACGGCCGTGTTTTAAGTCACAATTTACCACCAGAAACTGAATTACAACAACAAATTCCACTGGCTCAGATTGAAACCTTTTTAACTGATGAAACACAGCGTCCCATCCTCAATCTGGATCCACGCAGCCCAGAGACCGAAAAAGCCTTCTCTGCCGCCAAAGTTACATTCGAAGGACAAGATGAAGGGTATGTCTATGCCATATTAGGCGGACAAACTTATGAGGCACTGGCCAAAGACATCAGTAAAAACTGGGTACTTAAAGTGGCCTTGGCCAGCATCATTGCAGTACTGCTACTGAGTTTTTTGATTGGTATCCTCATGGTCAACCAACTCACCAAACCCTTAACCCACGTCACCCAAAAAGTACACCGATTCCAACAACAAATGACCGGCGACACACCAAGCAATCAAAAAGCAGGCGATGAAATTAAAGTCTTAGAAACTGCATTCCAACAAATGCAACGCAAAATAAAACGACAAGTAAAACAGATCCAGGCCGCCGACCAGAACCGTCGCGACCTAATCACTAATGTTTCCCACGACCTGCGCACACCTTTGGCATCAATCCAAGGCTATATGGATACTTTGCTCATCAAGAAAGAGCAGTTGGATGAAGAACAACGTGATTATTATCTGGCCACTGCCAGTAAACACTGTGTGCGTCTGAATCAACTGGTTAATGATTTATTCGAGTTGTCAAAGCTGGACTCATTGGCCATTCAGCCCAAACTTGAATCATTCTCGCTTTCAGAGCTGATGCAAGATGTCAGTATGGAATTCAAGTTGATGGCACAGGAACGAAATGTTGATTTAAAAATAGATCTATTGGACGGCAACACCGATGTCAAGGCAGATATAGGCTTGATGCAAAGGGTTCTGGAAAACCTGATCAGTAACGCCATCAAACACACCCCTAAAGATGGCAAGGTTTTATTAAAACTCAAACAAAGCGGAGAACAGTTCAAAATCATCATTCGTGACACTGGACGTGGCATCAGTGAGAAAGAATTACCCCATATTTTTGATCGATTGTTTCAGGCCGAAAACAGCTCAAACTATAACCAAAGTTCATCAGGTTTGGGACTGGCCATTGTTAAAAAAATCATGGATTTACACAAAACCAAGATTAAGGTCATCAGCGAATTACATAAAGGCACTCAATTTTCATTTCAGTTACCAGTGGCCAGTTAAATAGGTAAAGGAGTGTTATCGCTCACTGTGTATGGCTAATAGCTGTTCGAAGATGAATTGATCACTCTTTCTCCGACACCTTAACCTGGTAATAAACCACTTCCATATCCCCCAATGGGTCTTTGTGCAGGTCAGTTTTGATGTACTGCATACCCAACTTTTTCATGATACCGATTGAGGCCGTATTGCCAGGCATAGCAATGGCTGAAAAATACTTAACATTTTGTGTTGTCATCAGTTCTTGCATGATGTGCTTAGCTGCTTCAGTACCATAACCTTTGCCCCAAGCTTCGCGTTTAAAACGCCAACCCAGTTCCCAGTCTTGCCATTGTGTTTGATCAGCAAAGAAATCCATCGGACGAACCAATATCCACCCAATAAAAGTGTCCGTTTTCGTGATTCTTACTTGCCACAGTCCCCAGCCTTTTTCTTTATCCGTATATTTTTCCATGCGCGGAATAAAGACATCATACACTTCTTGCATGGTGGTCATTTCACCACCATTGATATAGCGCATCACTTCTACATCCTGATCCAGTTCAAACAACAACTGTGCATCATCAGCACCCATCAGGGCATAACTTAGGCGCTGTGAGTCTGATATGTACATTCAATCCTCCACCAACAAGTCTTGATAGACTTTATTTTTTTCGATCATCGCTACAACAAAAGAACACGTTGGTTTGACTTGCAAGTGATTGACCCTGGCATAAGCCAAACCATACTTCACCAAATCAGTGCCCAAACCTTTACCACCTAATTCTCTGGGTACAATGGTGTGGGTATAATCGATAAAACCATCATTTAATTCATACGTCATGTAGCCAACAGAATTGTTAATATGAACTTCGAAACGCTGTTTTTCATGGTTCTGCTTAATGCCTGTGTTCATAGATTCTTACTCAATAAAAATATCCATTGTAACAAACCCCAATATAAAGAATGTCTTTGGGTCTTACGCTTCCGCTCCAAGCTCACGCAGCACACCTATATCCCTATAGGCGTCGGTCTCTGTTCCA
>JANQRW010000049.1 GCA_028284365.1 Marinicella sp. | reverse complement strand
AAGCATAAACCTTGAAAACTATATAGAAAACCATATAGTTGTGCTACAATGTGGCCCAAACGTAACAAGAGAAATATCATGCCTGAGAATGCAGTAGTAAGAGCTCGAATCAATGAGCAAATAAAGGAAGAAGCCAGTGTCGTGCTTGCCAGCATGGGTTTAACAGTGTCTGATGCATTCCGCATGATGCTTATGCGTGTGGCTCGTGAAAAAGCATTACCCTTTGAGCCGTTGGTTCCTAATGCCAAAACCATAGCAGCCATGAAAGAAGCCAGGGAAGGGAAGTTAAAGTCGTTTGATGACATTGACAGTCTCATGGATGACTTGAATGCGAAAAATTGAACGCACCACGCAATTCAAGCGTGACTACAAACGTGAATCAAAAGGCAAGCACCGCAAGAGTTTGGAACAGGACTTTCTGACGGTGCTTAAATCACTGGTTGCAGATCAAGTGTTAAAACCAAAATACAGAGACCATGCGCTCAGTGGTAACTGGTCTGATCATCGTGATTGCCATATCAAACCTGATCTTGTACTGATCTACCGAAAGCCAGATGATAAAACCATTCAATTAGTCAGATTAGGCTCTCACAGTGAACTTGGCATATAAACAAATCCAAACCAAAACCAGCCTGAAAGTCCAAACAAACAGAAGGAGTGACATAAGCTATCGCTAATGCCACGATGGCTTGTCAATGCTGAGAGGCAGCCAGTCCCGAATATCGTCAAAACCCTGAGCATAATAGCAGTAAGACTGACTGCCTTCAGCACAGGTGCGCTGCCATCCTGGCGCACCTGCATACCGTCCATCCATGGACATAACCCCCATCCCCTCAAGGGGCTATCAGATGAGGTGCTGAATAACAAAGTATTACGCGCAATCACGGCTTCGTTAGAGTTCACACTTGCTGAGAAATCACAGCAGTATCAGGTTCCTCATTCGCATAATAATGTTGTTCATACCAGACACCTCATCAGCAGACATCCATGATCTGCGAGAAGGAAGCCGCGCATCCATGCGCTCTTATCTATTAAACCCGCCCCAGCTGGATCGGAGTCGGACGGCTACAGAGCGAAGCTCTTACGCTACGCCCTTGGTCCGCTTCAGCTTCCCACCCCTTTGTGCTTGCCAGCTGTCAGATATGGCGTTGTAGCTACTGTGAAAGAGTGCTGACTGCTCACTCGGAGCAAAGCTCCAAGCGATCAGCCAGCTGGGTCTGCCCTTTGGGTATAATAGGGCATTTGGCCTTGTAGAAACATCCCTTGCTGACATAAAATCATCAGCATGAACCAGCAAGTCGCCTACCTTAACCAGCTCAAACAGACCATGGAACTTTACCAGTTCATGATCAAGCTGTGCTGGCTAAAAACATTGCTGGAAGCACAAGTTAGTGAAAAACGCACGTCGGGCTCTGAAAAAAATGAAACAGAGGTGTACCAGGCAAAACCCGCTTGTAAGTCATTGACGCATCAGGAAAAATCGAAAGTTAGTACGATTGTTGCCTCGGAGGTCATAAAAGGCCGAATGTATGATTTTAATAATGGGAGGTTCTTGTCAGTTGATCCGTTTATACAAGGCACAACTTCGCAGGCGATTAATCCTTATTCTTATATTCAGAATAATCCGTTGAGTGGGGTTGATCCTACGGGGTATGCAACCTGCCCAGTTGATGGCCCAGTTTCTTGTTTGAACCAACAAGGTTCACATGAAATCATTGATGCTGATGGCAACGAACTTGGTGTTTACTCTAAAAATGAAGATGGAGCAGGCCAGTTTACTGTTACCACCACCAAAGGCTTTAGATTTGCCAATGATAATGGTATTGAGCTACAAGGCACCAATAATGATGTTGCCTTTAAAGATGATGTTTCTGATTTAGGTTCATATATCCAAAATGAGTATGATGCTCGTTTAGATTTTGCTGGTAATGCAAAAACAGTACCACAGGATAACAGATCAACATCACAGGTATTTGGTGATGCTTACAAAGAATTAGGGCCAGGAGGCCTTGCAGCTGATTGTGCTAGTCGAGAATGTAGTAGCTTTGAGAAAGCTATGGCTAGCCTTGATTTTATTCCTGGTATAGGCAAGGCGGTTGCTAAAGCAGGTTTGTTTATTTTGCCATTTGTTAAAAAGGCGGATGATCTTGATAAGCTAAATCTCAATAAAAAACTAGCAAGTGACGAACAAGTCGCTGAGTTAAGACAAGGTAGTGGAGAGGCTATTTTTGGAGCAGGTACTGGTAGGGCTTTAAGAGATCAACAAAGACTGGCCGAGACCTATGGTGGTGACCCTAAAGATTGGGCAAAAGTGCGAAGCTCTAATAGAAAACACCCAGATGGTTTTAACCAAGAAACTCATGCTTATCAGAATGTTAAAACTGGTGAAGTTGTTGAGTTCAAGACAAAAGTTCAAGGTCATTGATTATGAAAGTGCGTTGCTTGAAAAACTTGATTGATGATGACCTGGCTGAAAAAGTGGGTTTGCCAGATTGCGGTTTTAGAAATTATCAATCAGTCACGGTTGGTAAAGAGTATGTTGTATTAGGTTTATCATATGATCCGATTGCTGAATATCATGCAGGAAAACCTTTTGTTGATATAAAAAATGATAATGGTGATTTATCAACTGTTCCAATTTACATGTTTGAAGTTGTTGATGAAACTGTATCAATGTATTGGCAGGTTAAGTTTAATGGAGATTTGCTGACTCTGTACCCTGAGTCGTTTTATCGCTATGAATATTATCATGAAGATTTGGCTGATGGCGTACCCGAAATCAAAGCTGATTTTGAAAGGCTTTGCCAAGAATTTGAACAAGAGTCAAATGGTGCTCTGCACTGATTTTGAAGGTGAAGATGACCTAGTTTAGCGATAAATTTAATGAGTTTTCAATAAAGGAAATAAAACAAAAAGGGTCAGACCTCTTTAAGGATAATTGATTGATTAGGGTTACATAAAATACATTATGTAACCCTAAATTTAGTCCGTAAGAAAAATAAAGGGGTCAGACCTCTTTAAAATATAAGTGATTGATATTTAAAGTAATTACTTATTTTTTTAGATGAAAAGCAGTATCCAAAGGCTTTCAGGATTCAATCTTGAGAGCCTTTATTTATCAATAGAATTGATCCAAAAAATCTGAAGCTCTTTTCATTTCCTTTTGGTAGGCGGCGTTCAACTTTTCAGCATAGTTCATGCCAATTTTGAACTCAGCATTTGTATTGGTTTTATTGATTTCTATTTCAGTTTCATAGGCGTTAATGATTGTATTAATATCAGTTAGAGGCCTGGACAAATTGTGTTTATGTTCTTCTAATATAGTTCTGATTGAATTATTTAGCTTATCCCTAATTTTTTGAGGCACAATGTTAGAGATTTCCAAAGTTTGTGGATTACCTTCTTGAAGAACAGCATGAATCGCATCGTAAGGTGTTAAAAAGTAGTTTTCGGTCGAAGCTTTATCTTTTTCATTAAGAATATCAAAGCTACTTTTATTTTGATTATGTCGAATAAATTCAAAGAGTACCGCACCATCAAAGCTTTCTATATATATTTTTTTATATGCTAAGTTGACATCAGCCTGTGCCATTGTAAGCTGCTTTTTTGTTTGGTTAATTGATAATTCTAAGCTCTTTTTTTCAGCCTGAATGGTCTCAACTTGTAACTCTGCTTGCGTTTTGGTTTCTTGTAAATTTTTAATTTCCAACTCCAGACCGGTTTGTTTATCACGCAAGGTTTGCATTTGTGGATTGAAGTTATCAATCTCTTTTTGTAACTGATTTAAACGTGTTTCTTTTTTAGAAACTTCTTCTGCTAATAACTGATTTTGATATACGGGTCTGACAGTGTAGAAGTATCCAAAGATGGCTAGTGCAACGAGAACTATTTGTGAAATGTGACTGCTTCTGGATAGATATGAATCAATTATTTTGTCTTTCTTCTTTTTGCCTTTGGCCATTAACGGTTGGCTCCAAGTTGATCAGAAGTTTGTTTGAGAATCATGCCATCGATGACTGATTGAATGGTGCTGCGATTGGCCTCAGACATCTTGCTGACGGCTTCGAACTTGAGTTTG
>JANQRW010000027.1 GCA_028284365.1 Marinicella sp. | reverse complement strand
TAGCGTCGAGTTTGGAACAGAGACCGACGCCTATAGGGATATAGGTGTGCTGCGTGAGCTTGGAGCGGAAGCGTAAGGCTCAAGAGCATTCTTTTTATGAAAAACTTAATCCACAGTTACCGGGGAGTTTTTCGTTTTTGTTGCCAACAAAGGTAAAATTTGTAGTGCCTAATATAAGTTTTGAGCAATGCACTCCTTTTATCAACTGAATTAGGAGAAGAGTATGAAATACCTTTCGCCAATCCTTGATCGAGAATCTGATGTGGAAATAACCAAATACTGTAGAGATTCTTGGTTCTTAGTAAAATGTCTGGAAACAGGTATAGTATTTCTACCAAATGCGCCTGAATATTCGGAACTGGAATCCGAGCTTTCCTGGGAAAACACTGTTAGTTTAGAGCGTGAACGGCGCAATCGAGATGAGCCTGTTCTTTCACGTGTTTCATCATTTGCTAAACGTATCAAGAGGAAGTTGTTTCCCAAAAGAGACAAAATGACTTCGATGGTGCTTGCCGAGATTGTGCAAAAAGATTTTGAGGGTGTTTTGCGTACTTTGGATATTGGTTGTGCGGGAGCTGAACGTTTGGTACATCTTTATCAGAAGTGTTGTGCTATGGATGTAGAGATAATACCAATCGGAATTGAGATATCAAAAGAGCTTGCAGCAAATGCCCAGGCTAATTTGGCTGGCATAGGTGGTGAAGCCATTCAGTCATCTTCACTTGATGCAGCTCAAAAGATTGATCAGGGAAGTATCCATATTATTATCATGCGATCCTTTTTAGAGCATGAGAAACACCCTGCTCGACTTTTAAAATCTCTACGTAAGATTCTGGCAGAAAATGGTTCAATTGTCATCAAGGTTCCAAACTATGCATGTTGGAATCGAACCATCAGAGGCAATAAATGGTGTGGTTTTAGATACCCCGATCATGTGAATTATTTTACACCATCAACACTAACGGGTATAGCCAAAGAAACAGGGTTCGTTGTGTCTCGTCAGAATATTCTCGATAAATTTCCAACCAGTGACAGTATGTATGCCGTGTTAAAAAAAAATGCATAACCACAAGCGACGTTTACCGGTAAATTGTTTTGGTTGCTGTTGGATTGAACTGTTCAGCAATTTTGCTTTTTTTCGCAGACGCTGTAGTTTATTTCAAAGCGTTTAGCCATTGCTGACAAACAGCAGATTCGTCAAATTCTTTTCGATAACTTACTTCAGGTAATTTGCGTTGCCATTGCACCAGTGTTTTGGTGATTTGGTCATTGTCTTGGGCGTTAATCAGGGTGTTATTGGGGTGCAGGATTTCGCGGGCGGCGCCAATGTCGTGGGCCAATACGGGTGTGCCCAGTGCATTGGCTTCGGCGTAAATCAAACCAAAGGTTTCGGCGAAGGAGTTTTGGGGGTAGAACACGCACAGGCTGGTGGCGATGTGCTTTTTGACTTCATCAGGAGGTAATGCGCCTAAATAATGTACGTTTGGTACCTCTTCTGGGTGATCTTCGCGGTAACCGGGGTTAGCGATATACAGCTTCAAATCCTTGAGGTGGCGGTTGATTTGTTGGAAAGTGTGCAAGACCTGGGCCAAACCTTTATTGGGTGCCGATAAGAACAGCAGTTTGTTGGGGTCGCGTTGTTGTTTCGGGTATTCGGCCAGTGCGGCAGGAATCGGATTGTAGCAGGTTTTGATCTTGACCTTTGGTTTGAACAAGTTGAGCAGTTGTCCTAAGATGCCGTTGTTGAGCAACTGATTACAATGTGCCTCATGGGTTTTAGAGTTGGTGATCAACTGCCAATCAGGTTTAAACGAAATGGCTCTTTTTAGCACATATTCCCAGTTTTTGTAGGTGTGAATCCAGAGGTGAAAGCGGGCTTTTGGAAAGTGTTGTTGAAACACTTTGAGTTGTGGGAATTTACGCAGGATTACCACATGATCAGGAGGTTCGACGGTGGTGAGTTGATCAGGGCCGGTAAACAGGATGTCAGTATGATTTTGTGTCTCTGTCCGGGCTTGTTGAAACACAGTGATGTGGTGACCGCTGTTGGCTAAGATGGCAGTGGTTCTTAATAAACTGGACTCTGTGCCGCCCATGGCTTGGTCTTTCAGATCATTAAAATCATATGGTTTGGGGTGGGTGGTGTCAGCAAACAGGATGTGCGCCATAAGCTCTTAGTTACTTTTACAGATGACTTCGTTTTGACTGATGTCTGAGTCATTCTGCTTTAAATCAGGCAGGGTGTCTATTTGGGTTTCAGTGATGCTGAAATCCAGCCAGAATTCTGGCCACTGTTCGATGCGTATTTCCTTGTTGACCTGAAAACCTTTTTTCGACAGTTCGGCAATGCGGTTATCCGCATTGTATGACTCACGGTATAGGCCCAGAGAAATGGAGTTCTCATTGTCACCTGAAGTCACCACATAATAATCTTTAACAAATGCTGCTGCCAGCTCACGGCCTTTCTTCAAGGCTTCGGTGCGGCTTGACAATGCTGGCAGGTAAACCCAATAACCAGCTTCTTGCGTGGTGGTGATTTTGCGAATGTTGGTTTTAAGAACCACTGCATCCAGTTGTTCTTTGGCTGCATGGACATTCGCTTCCGCATCAAAAGGACCTGCTGAATAGCACAGTTGTTGTACATCGCTGTTGACAGTCACTTCAGGTTTAACAGTTGGTTTACTTGGTTCAATCTCTGCGATCAATGCCAGTTTCTCAACGCCTGGATCAACCGCTGTAAAGGTTCTTTCGGGTGTTGGTGAAATACGTTGTGACCACACAAAGAAAGCGATGTTTGCCAGTAAGAATATGATAAATAAATAACGCATTGGGTCAGTGCTGTTTGTGCCTATTGGGTTTTGTGGATTTTGAAAGTTGAATTATACGGGCTTCACGCTGACTTCGCCACTGGATAAATGCTTGATGCCAGTACGGGTTTGTAAAAGTAATTCTCCTGAGGGGCTGATGCCAGCATATTGGCCAGCTTCCATGTCTTGATCGTTAATGATTGCGATTTTTTTATCAAGCAAGAAATCATTCTGCTGCCACCGATCCAGAGCAGGTTTTAAGCCAGTTTGAATAAATTGTTGGTTCAGCCTTTGTATGTTTTGCAGTAAGGTTATTACAAAAGTTGCTCTGTCTGGTTTTGTTGTGATTGGAATGTTGGTGATCGGTCGTTCAATGGTGCCAAGCTGTTGTGTTGTCAGCTGCCAATTGATGCCAACACCGAGAATGACCTCAGTGAGGTTCTGTTGTTTGGGGATCAGGTTAATCAAGATTCCGGCGAACTTTTTTTGTTGGTGGTATAAATCATTGGGCCATTTCAACTGGACTTTTGCTTGATGGTCAAAGTGCTTGATGGTGTCTAGAACGGCCAGGGCTGTGGTTAACTGGTAGCCTGATGTTTTTGCTGTAGGTAGTGGCAGTTCAAAGCGATAAGACAGGCTGATTGAGCGGCCTTTGGGTGTGAGCCAATGGCGTCCGCGCCGCCCGACACCTGCGGTTTGTTCGTCAGCTATCAGTAAGCTGTTGGTTTGTACCGCGTTTTGGGTTGAGCCAATTGACTCAACCCACTCACAATTCAATTGTGGAAAAGCGGCCTGAACCAACCCAATATCAAATGCAGTCATGATTCAAAAGAGCTGGAAGTTTAAAGACTCAAGATGAATCTTTTGATGTCTTCCAACTCATCCATCGACACGCCGTGCTGCAGCGGGTATTCATGCCAGCTTGCTTCATAGCCAGCAGCTTTTAAGGACTCGTAGGAGCTTTGACCTAACTGGTATGGCACCACCGGATCGTAATTGCCGTGGCCTAAGAAGAAAGGGGTGTCTTTATTTATATTTGACTGTTCGGTCACAAGTTTATCAGGGATCGGTAAATAACAACTCAAAGCGACCACACCGGCCAGTTTATGCTGGGTGCGGGTGGCGGTGTGCAGGGCGATGGCACCACCTTGTGAAAACCCAGCTAAAACGATTTGTTCAGCTTTAAACCCTGTTTTGATTTGTGCCTCAATCAGCGCCAACACTTTTTGTTCTGATTCTCGGATGCCTTTCTCGTCAGGTATTTTGCCGATGTCGATCATTTTAATGTCGTACCAAGAACGCATTTCCATGCCACCATTAATGGTTACTGGTTGAATCGGTGCGTGTGGAAAAATGAATTGAATGGCTTTGTCGGGGTTTTTGAATTGGGGAACCACAGGTTCAAAATCGTGACCATCTGCGCCCAGGCCGTGTAACCAGATCACTAAAAGTTCAGGTATATCGCCTGTTTTTTTTGTTATGAATTCTAACATAAGGGTTTTAAGTCGAAGTGACTTGTTATCCGCTGAAAAGCGTTCTATTATAGCGTTTTTCGAAACCACTCAAAGTATTATGCTGATCAATTCTCTCAACAACAAAACGATGAGTAAGCACAGTTCAACAATTAAGCTGGCTTGCTTGTTGTTGGTTATGTGTGTCTTAGGCGCGTGCGGCAACAAGGGTGATTTATACTTGCCTGAAAAAGATGACCAAAAACAGGAGCAAAAAGATCAGTAAGCTGGATTTTCAAAAGTTACATGGGTTGGGCAATGATTTTATGCTGTTGGACTTTCGGGAGCAGGCACATCAGGTACCTATTTCACAAATTGTCGAATGGGCCAACCGACGCACAGGTGTGGGTTTTGATCAATTAATCATCATAGAACAGCAGTCATCCGATATGCATTATCGCTTTTTCAATGCCGATGGTAGCGAAGCTGAACAATGCGGTAATGGCCAAAGAGCAATTGCCCATTATTTACACCACCAAGGTATAATGGTTAAAGACTTCAAATTAACTGGTAAGGGTGGTGATGTGATTTTGAATTACCAGGATGAAGACAATATTTCTGTGACTTTTAATCAGACCATTAAAGTTGAGGAACAACAAGTTGCCGGTATTGATGGTTATTATGTATCAATGGGCAACCCGCATTGGGTTTATCATGAGCCACAACTCACAGCCAAGGATTTGCAGCCACTGAGCCATTTAGTGAACAATCATTTCCCGGCAGGTGCCAATGTCGAGGCAATTAAAAAAATCAGTGACCACCACATTCAATTACGTGTGATTGAACGCGGTGTGGGTGAAACCCAAGCCTGTGGCAGTGGGGCTTGCGCTGCAGCCATAGCCAGTGCAACTTTGTTACAAACCACAACACCACTGACTGTTTCTATGCTTGGTGGTGACTTACGAGTCAGTTATGATTTGGCCTGTGATAAAATCACGTTGACTGGCCCAGCTCGTGCAGTATACAACGCCCATATTTTTCTTTGATTTAACCTAACCAGAAGATGTACCAATGAGTGATGATCTAAAAATACAAAAAGCCATCAAAAACTACCTGCTGAAAAACCCTGATTATTTCACTCAGTATCCTGAGCTGGTCACAACAATCAAGGTGGTGCAGCAAAATGGTGACTTTACCGACCTGACCACCCACCAGTTGCGGACTTTGCAAAAGGAAAACCGCGAATTGAAAAATCAGATGGCGTCACTCATCCAAAATGCACAACAAAGTGAATCAATGATGAATCGTTTGTTCAGTTTGTTGTTGGAGTTGTCAGTGGTGGAAAGTGATGATTTTCTGCCACAATTTGTTGCTTTTGTGACTGAACATTTTAAAGCTGATTATTTCAAAATTCTGCTTGATGAGGCCTTGGTTGTATTCAAACAAGATGAACACCTTGGTGCTTATGTTGCGACGCACAAAAAACACTTTGCAGTTTTTCAGTCAAAATCAGAACCACTTTCAGGCCGCTTGCAACAGGCAAAGGTACAAAGCATTTTCCCTGAGAACGAAAACATTAAATCAGCGGTGGTGTTACCCATTGGTGAAGGGGCGGAGTTTGGTCTTATGGCTTTTGCCAGTAATGACCAAGAAAAGTTTCATCCCAACTCATCAAGTGATCTGTTACAAAAGCTAACTGATATACTCGCCAGTTATATCGGTAAACATCAACCTGCTGATGAAGCTCAGGCAACTTCATGACTGACAGGCACTTCAGTTTTTGAAGATAAGTGTTGATTTATGCTGAAATAGCCACACTTTAAAGTCAGTTAAAGGTATCAAAAAACTGTTGCCCAGTTTAAGGCTTTGAAAGTGCTGAATCTGAGGCGTAGGGTGTGAACTGGTGTGATGTATTTGTTGTTACTGTTTTTTACATTTGTCATAACAAATGTGAATCAAGATCCAACAACATTGACGATGCATTATGCCTTGATAATTGTTCTTAAAGCGTTGCTTTGAGGGCACTTTCCCATTATAATGCACCCGCTTTTATCAAAGGCACTGTATTTAATACATTAAAAGGCCGCATGGTTGGGTCTTTCGGGGCTCTGAATGACAGCTGAACTATCCTACAAAGAAGTCAAAAAAATAGTGTTTAAAATCCCACTACAGCAACTGCTGATTGGGCTTTTTGTCGCAGCCATATTTTTCTTTGTCCAGGACCAGTCGGCCGCTTTTGCTGCTTTTGCTGGTGGGGTGATCAGCACAGTAGGCTCTTTGGTATTTGCAAGCATGGTTTTTTTGTCGCCGGTTCGTGATGAACGGCAGATAAAATCTCGCATGATGACAGGAGAAATCCTCAAGATTTTCACAGTGGCAGTGCTATTCTACGTCGCCATTGTTTTGCTCAAGCTGGCATTATTGCCATTGTTGCTTGGATTTATCGCCACTTTTGTAACGTTTTGGGTGGCTCTGTTAACGGCTTTTAAATGAGAGTGTTAAATGGCTGGTAAAGAATATACAGGTGTTGGTGGTTACATTGAACATCACTTGCAAAATAACGTCATTGAATTGGTTCCGGGCAATCCGTTTTGGAATGTTCATATAGATAGTGTCATCTATGCTTTGGTCTTGGGTGTTTTGTTTCTGTGGTTTTTCCGCAGGGTAGCAAAAAAAGCCACTTCTGGTGTGCCCGGCAGGATGCAAAATTTCATTGAGCTCATCGTTGGTTTCGTTGATGATCAGGTTAAAGATGCATTCAAAGGCAGCTCCAAACTGGTGGCGCCATTAGCCCTGACCATATTCGTTTGGGTTTTCTTGATGAATTTTATGGACTTGGTTCCGGTTGATTTGTTGCCAGCAGCAGGCCAACAAGTTGGTATTAACTACATGAAAGTCGTACCCACCACTGATTTGAACATCACCTTTGGCTTGGCTCTAGGTGTGATGATTTTGGTCTTTTATTACAGCATCGCGATCAAAGGACCTTTGGGCTATGCCAAAGAATTGGTCACCCATCCATTTGAGGCTAAAAGCCCAATTGCCATGATATGTCTGGCACCATTCAACTTATTACTGAACATTGTTGAAACTTTAGCTAAACCGATTTCTCTGGCATTGCGGTTGTTTGGTAACTTGTATTCAGGTGAATTGATCTTCTTGTTGATTGCAGTGTTCACCTTAGACATGGCAATCACTGAATTGTTTACCACGATAGGTGGACCTTTGATGGGTATTGGTCAATTTATTCTGACCTTTATATGGGCTACTTTCCATATTTTGATTATCACACTGCAGGCGTACATTTTTATGATGTTGTCCTTGGTGTATTTGAACATGGCTCATGAAACACATGACGCCCACTAATTTTTAACTTTTTATTTTTACTAATTTTTTATTTACTTATAGAAATCGGAGAAAACGATGAACGAATTGGCTTTATTAGCAGACATTCAAGGTATGACAGTTATCGCTGTGGCAATTATTTTGGGTATGGCTGCGCTTGGAACAGCATTTGGTTTTGCTATTTTGGGTGGTCGCTTGTTGGAAGCAACGGCTCGTCAACCTGAATTGGCGCCTATGTTACAAGGCAAAATGTTCTTATTGGCTGGTCTATTGGATGCGATCTCAATGATTGCTGTTGGTATGGCATTGTTCTTTACCTTTGCTAACCCATTCGTGCCAGAAGTATTGAAAGCGGTAGGCGGTTAATTAGACTTTTTAATTACATTCTTTAACTAACCAGTCGGAGTACGAAACATGAGTTTAAATGTCACAATTATTATCCAAATATTGGCTTTTTTAGCCGTATGTTGGTTAACAATGAAGTACATCTGGCCGCAAATCTTGGGTGCCATGGAAGAGCGCGAAAAGAAGATTGCTGATGGCTTAGCTGCCGGCGATCGTGCTGAAAAAGAATTGAGTCAAGCCCAAGCCAAAGTGGACACTTTGATTGTTGACGCCAAAGACCAAGCCATCCATATTAAGGATCAGGCGACGCAAATGGCAACCAAGATCAAAGACCAAGCCAAATCTGATGCCCTGGCCGAAAAAGAGCGTCAGCTGAATGCAGCTAAGGCTGAGATTGAACAAGAGGCGAACCGTGCCAAAGAAGCTTTAAGGAAACAAGTTTCGGCATTGGCTATTGCTGGTACTGAACAACTGCTTTCGAAAGAAGTGGATGCGCAGAAGCACGCCGAATTGTTGGACGATTTAATCAAAGAGATTTGAGATGAGTGAACCAATCACATTAGCAAGACCCTATGCCAAAGCGGCATTTGAGTACGCCAAAAGTGAGTCTGTTGTTGAACAATGGTCAAAAAACTTGATGGTGGCAGCTGGATTAGCTCAAAACGATCAAATCTTGGATTACTTTAACCAGCCAGATGTTCTGAACCAGGACTTGGTTCAATTGGTCGGTGGTGATGATGCCAGTGAACAGTACAAAAACTTTGTGCTGTTGTTGGCTGAAAACAACCGTTTGAGCTTGTTGCCAGAAGTGGCTGAGCTGTATCAATACTATATGGAGCAAGATGCACAATCACTCAGTGTGGATGTGTATTCAGCCATTGAGTTAACAGATACTCAAAAACAAGCCATGACCGCAGCACTTAACAAGAGAACCGGTAAACAGATCAGCTTAAACACGCACATTGATAACAGCTTGATGGGCGGCGCCAGAATTCACTGTGGAGATTTAGTGATTGATGGCACTTTGCGCGGCAAAGTAGAGCGATTGAAGACACAGCTTTTTAACTAATTTAAGTCAACAGACTTATATAGAATACGAGGAAATACAATGCAAACGACATTGAATCCATCAGAAATCAGTGAACTGATCAAAGATCGAATTAAAGATTTTAAAGTTCAGTCAGAGGCCCGTACAGAAGGTACCGTAGTAAGTACTTCTGACGGTATTGTGCGCATCCACGGCTTGGCCGATGCGATGCAAGGTGAAATGATTGAGTTACCAGGTGATACTTACGCCCTGGCATTGAATCTGGAAAGAGATTCAGTAGGTGCAGTGGTTTTGGGTGATTACGGTAACATTTCAGAAGGTGATACCGCCAAATGTACTGGTCGTATTCTTGAAGTTCCTGTTGGTCCAGAATTAATGGGTCGCGTGGTTGACTCTTTGGGTAACCCGATTGATGGTAACGGCCCTGTTGAAACCAAAATGACTTCTCCGATTGAGAAAATTGCACCGGGTGTAATTGATCGTCAGTCGGTTGATGAGCCAGTTCAAACTGGTTTGAAATCAATCGATGCCATGGTGCCAATCGGTCGCGGTCAACGTGAGTTGATCATTGGTGACCGCCAAACTGGTAAAACGGCAGTGGCCATTGATGCCATCATCAACCAAAAAGGAACTGGTGTTGTTTGTGTTTACGTGGCAGTTGGTCAAAAACGTTCATCGGTTGCTGGCTTGGTACGTAAACTAGAAGAGCACGATGCCATGGAACATACCATCATTGTTGCTGCTACTGCTTCTGAGTCGGCTGCGATGCAATACATTGCCCCATATTCTGGTTGTTCAATGGGTGAGTATTTCCGTGACCGTGGTCAGGATGCATTGATCATTTATGATGACTTATCAAAACAAGCCGTTGCTTATCGCCAGGTGTCATTGTTGTTGAAACGTCCACCGGGTCGTGAAGCCTACCCAGGTGACGTGTTCTACTTGCATTCACGTTTATTAGAGCGTGCGGCACGAGTAAACGCCGATTATGTTGAGCGCTTTACTGATGGTGAAGTGAAAGGCAAAACCGGTTCTTTAACAGCCCTGCCTATCATTGAAACCCAAGCGGGTGACGTATCTGCTTTCGTACCGACCAACGTGATTTCGATCACAGATGGTCAGATCTTTTTAGGAACAGATTTGTTTAACTCAGGTATTCGTCCTGCGATTGATGCTGGTTTGTCAGTATCTCGTGTGGGTGGTGCGGCGCAAACCAAAGTGGTTAAGAAATTAGGTGGTGGTGTTCGTTTGGCACTGGCACAATATCGTGAATTGGCAGCGTTTGCTCAATTCGCATCAGACTTAGATGACGCAACCCGTGCTCAATTAGAGCGTGGTCAGCGTGTAACTGAGTTGATGAAACAAAAACAATACTCACCCATGAGTGTGGCTGAAATGGCGGTTTCTCTGTACGCCATCGACCGCGGTTATATGGATGACGTGGACATGGATAAAATCATTGCTTTTGAAGAAGCGTTGATTGATCACATGAACAACACTCAGGAAGCTTTCATGAATTCTTTATCTGAAAGTGGTGATTTCAATGAAGAGATTGAAGCTCAATTGAAAGCCGGTGTTGAAGATTTTAAAAAGAACGGTACTTACTAATAGATAGATATTAGCGTTTATACAACGATATAACAGGTATTTAATATGGCAGTTGGTAGTGAAATTGTAACCAAGATAAAAAGTGTGAAGTCCACCCGTAAGGTGACAACCGCTTTGGAAATGGTTTCAGCCAGTAAGATCAAAAAGGCGCAGGATCAAATGCATGCGTCACGACCTTACACCCAAAAGATCAAACAAATGATTGGTCACTTGGCAAAAGCACGACCAGAATACAAACACCCATTCATGATGGAACAAGATGCGAAACGCGTTGGTTACATCATCATTTCTACTGACCGTGGATTGTGTGGTGGTTTGAATTCAGGTTTGTTCAAAAATGCAGTGATGCACATGCGTGAATGGGAACAGAAGGGTTCTGTCATTGACGTGGTTACCGTTGGTAACAAAGCAGCCAGTACTTTTAAATCAACCAATGTGAATTTGAAAGCCAACATTTCATCTCTGGGTGATAACCCAGAGTTGTCCAAGTTGATTGGTGTGGTTAAAGTGATGTTGGATGCTTTTGAGGCAGGTGAGTTGAGTCATTTGTATCTGGTATTCAATGATTTCATCAACACCATGAGCCAAAAGCCAACCGTTGATCAGCTGTTGCCATTGCCGGCCACTGATGAAACGGAAATCTCAGACAACTGGGATTACCTGTATGAGCCGGATGCCAAAGACGTGTTGGATCATTTGTTGACCCGTTACATCGAATCTTTGGTTTACCAAGGTGTTTTAGAGAATTTGGCCTCCGAACATGCGGCCAGAATGGTGGCAATGAAATCAGCCTCTGACAATGCGTCAGACCTGATTAAAGACCTGCAGTTGATTTATAACAAAGCCAGACAGGCAGCCATCACCCAAGAAATTTCAGAAATTGTCGGCGGCGCGGCCGCAGTATAGGAGAAGTCAGATATGAGTTCAGGTAACATAGTACAAATCATTGGTGCGGTGGTAGACGTTGAGTTTCCTCGCGATGCAGTGCCAAAATTGTATGATGCATTAAAGATTGCCGATACCGGTACCACCTTAGAAGTTCAACAGCAACTGGGTGACGGTGTGGTCAGAACCATTGCATTGGGTTCTACTGACGGTTTGAAACGTTCTTTACCCGTGACCAACACTGGTAAAGCAATTTCAGTGCCTGTTGGATCAAAAACTTTGGGTCGCATCATGAACGTATTGGGTGAGCCCATTGATATGTGTGGTGATGTTGATGCCGAAGAACATTGGGAAATTCACCGCGATGCGCCTGCTTACGATGAGCAAGCTGCATCTGATGAAATCCTGGAAACGGGTATTAAAGTAATCGACTTGGTTTGTCCATTTGCTAAGGGTGGTAAGATCGGCCTGTTCGGTGGTGCTGGTGTAGGTAAAACCGTTAACATGATGGAATTGATTAACAACATCGCGACCAAGCACTCAGGTTTATCAGTATTTGCTGGTGTGGGTGAGCGTACTCGTGAAGGTAATGACTTCTACTACGAGATGCAAGAAGCTGGCGTTGTTAACGTTGAAAAATTTGAAGACTCTAAAGTGGCCATGGTTTATGGTCAGATGAATGAGCCTCCAGGAAACAGATTGCGCGTGGCTTTGACTGGTTTGACTATTGCTGAATATTTCCGTGATGAAGGTCGTGACGTGTTGTTATTCATCGATAACATCTACCGTTACACATTGGCGGGTACTGAGGTCTCTGCACTGTTGGGTCGTATGCCTTCTGCGGTGGGTTATCAGCCAACACTGGCTGAGGAAATGGGTAAATTACAAGAGCGTATTACCTCTACCAAGAAAGGATCTATTACTTCGATCCAGGCGGTTTACGTACCAGCTGATGACTTGACTGACCCATCACCTGCGACCACCTTTGCTCACTTGGATGCAACCGTTGTATTGTCTCGTTCGATTGCAGAACTAGGTATTTATCCTGCGGTTGATCCACTGGATTCAACTTCACGTCAATTGGACCCACAGATCGTTGGTGAAGAGCACTACAACACCGCACGTGAAGTACAAGGTACTTTACAACGTTATAAAGAGTTGAAAGACATCATCGCGATTTTGGGTATGGACGAGTTGTCTGAAGAAGACAAACAAACGGTATACCGTGCACGTAAAGTTGAGAAATTCTTCTCACAACCTTTCTACGTGGCAGAAGTCTTTACTGGAACCCCTGGTACTTATGTGTCATTGAACGAAACCATCCGTGGTTTCAAAGGCATCATCGAAGGTGAGTACGACCATGTTCCAGAACAAGCGTTCTACATGGCAGGTACCATCGATGAAGTTCTGGAAAAAGCCAAGAAAATGGCGGAAAAAGAAGCAGCTTGAGGTAAATAGTTATGGCAACCATTCAATGTGACATAGTCAGTGCTGAAAAAGCCATTTACTCTGGTGAAGTTGCCATGGTTGTGGCCAGCGGTATTGCCGGTGAATTGGGTATTGCACCCAGACATGCACCACTGATTACCCAACTCAAACCAGGTCAGGTTCGGGTGTTATTCGAAGATGGATCAGAGGAAGATTTTTACGTCTCTGGTGGCATTTTGGAAGTACAACCTCACTTGGTATCAGTTCTGGCTGACACTGCACTGCGCGCCGATGACATCGACGAAGCAGCCGCGATCAAAGCCAAAGAAGAAGCTGAAAACTTACTGAAAGACAGTACCAAGAAACAAGATCTGGCCAAAGTCCAAGCCGACCTGGCCAAAGCCGTCGCCCAGATTCAAGCGATCACCCGTTTGAAGAAGCAGTTGAAGCGCTGATTTGGATAATTATAAGCAGTATTGAAAAGCCGGCTTAAAGTTGGCTTTTGTTTATTTTAAATGGAATTAAAGGAGCAATTTATGATTAAGTATAAGGGTTTTACATTCATTTTATGTTCGCTAATATGTTGTGGTAATGTTAATGCAAAAGATTCTCAATTTAGAATAGAAGTAACTAATTACGGTGATTTTGATGTTTTTTATTATCGCAGCCAATCTACTGCTGGGCCTGCTGTACTGGGGGGGTTAGTTGGTGCAGGCATTGCAACTGGTGTAAACAAATCTAAAGATACTAAACTTGAAAGTAAAATAACAAACAAGACTGGTAAAATTGTTTGTCATGAAGATTTATTAAACGCTTTTAAGGAAAAATTAGTTGCTAAAGGAGATTTTGCAATAATTGATTCTCAGGAACCTCATGAAAAAAACAATGTTCAAACAGTTACTTTAGCAATAAAAGACTGTGGATATAAATTAGCAAATCAAGAAAATAAATTGTTAGCAGCATTTGTTACATTTAAAGTTAAAATTAGGAAGACCAAAACGTCAGAAATTAATCTTGATGAATCTTTCATGATAAAATCAAGTAAACATTATCAACTGGGTTACTTGTTGGAAAACACAGCAGTAGTTTCTTCGGAAATGAAAGCTGTATTGGAAAAAGCTGGCAAAAGGTTAGCTAATAAAATAATCTATTTTAAATAGGAGTTAAAATGAAAAAAATCTCAATAATTGTACTGGTTTTATTAACACAAGCTTGTGCTTTTAAGGATGCACAATTAAAAATAGCACATACCGAAGATGCAAAACTTGATGGGCCAATCAGTGAATTAAGTACATTATCATTTTCGTCACCATTATTAGAGGATAATCGTGAAGATAAGGTAAGAATTGGTTGGAAAAAAAATGGGTATGGAATGAATACTGCTGATATTACAACTGAACAACCTGTGGAAAATATTGTTTCTGAGGCGATTGTAGAAGGTCTTAAAGCGAATGGTCATACAGTTGCAGCTGAAAATTCTGATATTTCAATTACCGGTTCAGTAGAACGTTTTTGGTTTGAAACTGATGTAAATTTTTGGACAGTTGAGTTTCTAGGAGAAGTAACTGCACATTTGTCTTTTGTTAATAAAAGCACCAATCAAGTAATATATGATTCAAAATATACTGGCTCACATTCCGTTAAAAAGGGTGGCGGAGGCGAAAAAACCTGGCGTACAGTGATGAGTACTGCGGTAAATAAATTGATTGAAGACATGGTGTTTGATGAAGAATTGGCTGAGGCTTTGGACTCTCAATAAAAATAATTCCTCTTGAAATAATAACAAAATGGGTTGATGTTGGGTTTCGCAAGCTCAATGCCAACTTAGGATATTCGTTATACCGGCGTAGGCCGGTATCTAGTGTCTTTTTGAAGGCGCTTAAATTAAGTATAAAACAAAACTTATACATCATCTTAAAGACACTGGATCCCGGATCAAGTCCGGGATGACGATAGTTTAGTAATACAGAAACGTTCGATTTGCTTTTTTTATCAGTATCAAGACGATGTTTCAGTACACTTTTTAAAAAGAATCCCTAAAAATCAAATCATTCGTCGCAAGTACAGTTAAGGCTGCTGGAACAGGTTGTACTTGTAACAACCAATCTGTGGAAGAAATCTGACCATCGTTGTCGACATCGAGATACAGTGCGGTGATTAAGTCGTATACGATGGGAGTGAAATCTTTGTCTAATTGAAATGGGCGTTGCAAGATTGTGGTGTCGGATTGGTTTATTTGGAAATATTGTTAATTGAGGAATAGCAAATATTATCTAAACAGGTTGTTTTTCTAATAAAAGCATGACATGTGAATCCATTGGTAACGATAGAAGTTCGTCTTTACTTAAATAACAATCTTGATCTGATGTTTTCTGTATGAGTTTTATTGAGAAACCATCATCAATGATTTCTTGAACAAATTGACCTGCTGAATCAGGGTAGCGATTTGCATTGAACTCGAGTAATATTTTTAGATGTGGGCTTTCTTCTCTTGTTCTTTGGCTACCTTTCCAGAACATGTATTCTGCACCTTCGATATCAACTTTAATGAAGTCAATGGTTGTTCCAGTTGGTATCATATTATCTAGGCAATTTGTATTGACAGTAATCGATTGCTCACGTTCAGATTTACTTTTACAGATATCCAGGTGGCCATTCATGGTGCTGTCTATGCGGTAGTTAAATGACATAAAATCAGGAGAGTTTTGGTCTGTGATTGCCACATTGGTGGCTTTAACTCTTGATTTGATGGGGTTGACTTCTATGGTATCGGCTAACATATCGTAGACAAAAGGGTTGGCTTCAAATGAGTAAACATGGCCACTTTCATGTCCAATCAAGCCAGCCATTAGCAAAGTGTAGTATCCATAACTGGCACCTAAGTCGATAACATTCATACCACGAGCTACATGGTTAGCAATACATTCTGTGATTTGAATTTCCCAGTAACCTTTCGTCAATAAATGCATTCCAATAGTACGATCCCTGCTGTCAATATATATATTAAATCGACCAAGAACAGTACAAATGTTTTTATAATCGCCTAAATAAGCATTGCGGCACTTTTCAGTGATGAGTTTACGGTTTTCAAGTCTCAGATCAGTGTTTTTTAACCTACTGAGTTTGAAATTACCTATTTTGTCAAAAGCGGAATCTTCCATAATGCGGTAGATTATATGTTAAATTTTTTTGTTTCATCAATTATTTTAATTAATAGCATCTGAGTGGCCTTGTCAGCACATCTTGGATGGTCGGTTACTTGGGATGGTAGTTAGTAATTTGATAAAAAAACATCAATGTATTTATCTGATAAACCTGATCCACCGCCATAGGTTGAGAATATCGGCGAGGGCAGCAGCTACGTAGGTCAGCGCGCAAGCTTTGAGAATTTGGCGAACTTGCGGGAGTTGTTTCTCATTGATATACCCTTCAGCCAGAATTGGCATGGCTTTGTTGAAACTGGCATCGTATTCCTCAGGTAATACGGCCATGTGCATCAACACCGAAACCAGCATGGTGATAACACCGATGACGATGGTGAGCAGCACCATTTGTGGAATTCTGAATACCAAGCCGACGAAAGGCGAAGCCATCAGGAACCAGATGCCCAGTTGTTTGATGCGGTAGGCAGTTGGTAAGTATTTTTGTCGCAACTTGCTGATCGGTTCTTGTTTACAAAACTGAATGGCATGGCCAACCTCATGCGCCGCGACGGCCACGGCTGTTAAAGATTTGCCGTCGTGCACTTCAGGGCTGAGTGACACGATTTTATTTTGTGGGTCGTAGTAATCGGCATTGGGAGCACCTTTGATGACTTGTACTCCAGCCAACTCAAATCGTTCAATCAAATGATGCGCCAATTCACTGCCAGTACCCTCTAAGGACTCGATGTGTTTTTGGTGTTTGCGCAGCACATACTTAACCCACAACTGTGGGCCAAAGATGATCAATAACAAAATTAAAACAATCAATATAGGCATAGAACAATAATTAAACTACTTGGGTAGCAGTCGGTCAAGATTTACCGGAAAGAAATTTAAAAGGAATGCTGTTGGGTCTTAAGCTTCAGCTCAAAGCACACACGGTCTACGGCATTCATACCTGCTTGCGCATAAAGCAGCAGGAACTCATTGCCTGACCTGCTACGGCATTGAAGCAAGGTTCAGGTAAACCGCCATGCTCTCTTGAGTGCTTGGGTTATACAATGTAGTTGGCTTATTGAAAGTATTGTCAGATAGGGGTTAGAATGTCAGTCTCAACAACAGCCTATAAGTTATGTCAGAAACATTCGGTACCGTAGTATTTCCAAAAACCAAGCTTTTTTCTCAAATTACTCGTGAGAATGCATATCAGCTAAAAGGGCAGCTGGTTGAGGGATTAATGGATATCTCTAATCAAGATGCCAATCGATTTAAAGCGGGAGCGTTCAGTATCAACGATATTTTGATCAGGGGTGAATATGTCGGTATAACTACATTTGGTGATGAATGGGAAGGCTTGGTCAAGGCAGTCTTTGAATCAGGCTCAAGTGCAGAAATCTATGCTGCATTGTTTACCGAGTATGGAGGTCGTTACTTCTACGCTAAAAATAAGGGCTCAAAGCTTCAATATTTTTTCGATGAAGATGGTGATGAGCAATTTCAAGAAGGCTTTGATCAGCAAGCAAACGAAGCAGAATATGAGGCCCTTAAAAAAAGATGGCATGAAATAGCGAATCCCTTTGTGGTTGAAAATTTTAAACCCGTAGTAGCATTCAATCCATGGACTGAAACGTTTGAAAACCAAGAATTAAAAGAGGTATATACAGAGCAGGAATACTCAATGATGGTTCAGGCACAACTACCGGATATGATTGCATTGTTAGAAGCTGATAGCGAAGAATCAAGAACAGAGTTTTTGCAAAAATATGTGGCTCAAGATGACCGAGAATTGAAGCGTTTAACGAAGTCTTTTTCTGATATTCTTCGTCAAGTTGTATTGATCTGTTTAAAAAATGTCATGGGTGAGAAGCCGCTTAATGTCGAATCTGAGAATCGAGTGTATTACTCTGTGCCTATCGAACAAGTGAGCCATTTAATACCTGAAATGCCTGAAAAAATTGGGTTTAATTGGGTTGATAACAGGCAGGCTTTTTTATTGTATCTATGACAGCGGACATCACCTGAGGTGTCCATGAAGCTTTGTTTATTTTTAAATAAACAAACCAGTATAACAATCGTTTACATCAATAAATTTGGAATGGAAATAAAATAACCAAAACATTCTATCCAAGTATTGAACCGAACCAATCATTTTGTTTAGAGGTTGGTGGTGCTCATCAAGTGTATGTCGAGACCTGTGGCAATCCAGAAGGTGTGCCGGTGGTATTCGTACATGGCGGACCAGGCGCTGGTTGCTCTTTGGATGATCGTTGTTATTTTGATCCAGCACGTTATTGTATTGTTTTATTCGATCAACGTGGTCGTGGTCGTTCCAAACCGATCGGTAATATTGATGAAAACACCACTGCGCATTTGGTGGCTGATATGGAAATGATTCGCGCACACCTGAACATCGAACAGTGGGTGGTTTTTGGAGGTTCCTGGGGCTCAACTTTAAGCCTTGTGTATACACAAAGCCACAGAGACAGGGTGCTTGGCTTGATTGTTCGAGGGGTCTTTTTCGGTACGCCAGAGGAAAATCGGTGGTTGTGGCAGGAGGGCTTGAGCCGCTTTTATCCAGAGGCCTATGCGAGGGAAAGCTGCTGAGCAGCTTGACCAGCATAAGCAATGAAAGCATGACGGTTTGCCTGAAAGGCAATAAGTCTTGCTTGAATGCTGTCATGTGTTCATCGGCTATTCTCTTCGCCTCTGATTCACGGCCTACGGCATTCCCTCATGCTTTATTTTGCTTCGCAAAAATCAGCAATCGTTCATCACCTGGCCTTCGCTCACGGCTAATCGAGCATTACATCAAGACTTCTTGCCTGCGGCAAACCGCCATGATTTCATACTCTGCCTAACCGGCTCGGCGGGTCGAGCAGCTCAGCAGCTCTCCTTTGTTACTTTTTATTGAGACGTCTTAAGGCACAGGTGTCTCAAATGAATTTTTGAAAATGATGTCAGATTGAGTGATGATCACATCATCGATACTCCACAGGAATTCAAAGCGACCCGAAAATTGCCATTGAATTTTGACATTAGATTGGCCTGCGGCTGCTTCTGAAATATCAAAACTTGTGGTTGTGGGATTGGTTGACCACCTGACTAAAGGTGGATTCGGCGAACCTGTTACTAAATCCGGGTAGGGCAGATAAGTGGTGAAGGTGACAAAATCATCGGTACTGACTCGGACTTGAGCATTTTCAGCGCCTGAACCATTCCAGATACCTATATGGCCTTCAAAATTTAACACCACTTCGGTTGCCAGAGAGAAATCTAAGGGTGCAGTGGTGAGTTGAGTCACATGGTCGATGTTACCGTAACGATCAGAATCCATGGTGACAAAACCATTGGTTGCAGTGGTTGCTACAAAAGGTGATTGGTCATTTAAAGTATCATCCCAAAGTGGTGGACAGCCACCCGTGCTACCACCGCCTTGACCGGCGTTGGGGTCATCGCAGTGTGTCCACAAGGAATTGTTGCCTGAGGTATCAACATTGGTCCAGCCAGCAGGTATGTTCCCATCGGAAAAGTCTTCTTCCATATATACAAAACGATCAGAGACCACCACATCATCCAGGCTCCAGAGGTACTCAAAATTACCGTTCCACTGCCATTGTAGGATGACATTGGGTTGTCCTGCGGCCACCTGGGAGATGTCAATTTGTGAGTAAGTTGGATTGAATGACCAACGCATAGTTGGTGGAGTGGGTGATCCAGTCACCAACCCCGGGTATATGGTGTATTCAGACCAACTTTGACCGTTATCAATGCTTACCCTGAGTAATGCGCCGTCTTGTGCATCTACTGTAAAAACACCAATATGGCTTTGAAAACTGACCACCACACGTGGTGCTGTCGATAAATCAATGGATGGTGTGCTCAGTTGGCTTAGGTGGTTGGATGAGATGCTGCCAACCAGATCAGAATCCATGGTGACAAAACCATTGGTTGCGGTGGTTGCTACAAAAGGTGATTGGTCATTTAAAGCATCATTCCACAATGCTGGGCAGCCACCAGTGACACCGCCACCCTGGCCTGCTGCTGGATCAGAACAGTAGGTCCAAAGCGCACCATTGCCTGATGGATCTTCATTGCCCCAGCCTGCTGGTATATTCCCGTCGGCAAAGTCCTCAGCAAAATAAATGATTTGACCGGAGCTTCCAGAAAGACCCAAGTTATTGGCTGTGGTTTCAGTATCTGAAGAACTTTGTTGAGCCAATGCAGGATTGAATACCATTAATAAAATAAAAATAAGTGTGTTGTTCTTTAACATGTTTTTCCCCCAGCAAAAAATGAAAACAGTTAGTTTGTCACTTGCTGCATTTTGTTGTCGTGGCCAATAAAGCGTAATTGCGAGGAAAATACATCACTTGAATTGAAATTATTTTATTGGTCTGATTTCAAAGTGAATTGGTTTGGGTTGTTGAAAACTAATAGAGACAAAAATTTATTTGAGAATAAGACCAAGGCACCGTAGTGTGCTTATCACTTATCAGACAATAAATTCACTTTGGGATTTGGAGTAACTGATCAATAACGCCTGAATTGACCAACCAAAATGCCTTGAATCGTTAGTTGATCCGGGTGGTAGTCAATTGAGTCGAGTTCGCTGTTTTCAGGGATCAGGCGGGTGGTTTCTTCGTCAATGTATTGGATGCGCTTCAGGGTGGTTTCCCAGCCGTTGATCATCACTGCGACAATTTCAAGATTGCGGGCACTTTGAGCAGATTTAATCACCACCCAGTCTTGGTCCATGATTCCGATGTCCTGCATGGACTGGCCTTCTACTTTCAGGACAAAATGGTCATTACCAGCCAGCATGGCATTGATGTCAATGGTTTCTTCATCCGCAACGGCTTCTATTGGCACACCAGCTGCGATACGCCCCAGCAATGGTAGGCCTGGTTCAGCATCGGTGGTGATGGTTTGGGTTTGATGCAGTAAGCTGATGCCCCTGTTGGCACGGCTGCGTTCGATGTGGCCTTTGTCTTCCAGAGCTGTAAGGAGCCGTGAAATATGAGCCATGGCTTTGATTTCCAATGCTTCGCCAATATCCACCAAGCGCGGTGCTTTTTGGTTTAGGCTGATATAACTTTTTATAAAGTTGAGGGTGTCTTGTTCGCGTTCTGTCAGCATCATTTGATTATAGGGAAAATAAAGGGAAAATACAACAGGAATGCTGTTGGGTCTTCGGTCTCTGTTCCAGACTCGACTCTATCTCCTGCATCCTTGCAGTCGTACGCTTCCGCTCCAAGCTCGGATTACGCCATTTCGTCTATGCTTCTTTTACTTAGATAAAAACCGCAAATACTTCATTGGCTATCCTGCAGCACACCTATATCCCTATAGGCGTCGGTCTCTGTTCCAAACTCGCCATGTGTTCATCGGCTATTCTCTTCGCCTCTGATTCACGGCCTACGGCATTCCCTCATGCTTTATTTTGCTTGGTAAAAATCAGCAATCGTTCATCACCTGGCCTTCGCTCACGGCTAATCGAGCATTACATCAAGGCTACTTGCCTGCGGCAAACCGCCATGATTTCATACTCTGCCTAACCGGCTCGGCGGGTTGAGCTGCTGAGCAGCTCTCCTCTGTATTGAGATATGGATGTACAAACTCCAATGCCAAAAGTAGTTATAATGATGAAAATCAAACACAGCCATTTTAATAATTTGGGTGATTGAGTTAACAACGGATTCACCGCTTTACCCACAAGGCATGAAACCTTATAATTTCCGCTTTGCATTATACTAAGTACGCTGCCACAGCAATTGGAAATTGAATGACAACATATAATCCACAAGAGATCGAACAACACGCACAAAAGCTATGGGAAGAGCACCAGTCTTTTGAGGTAAAGCCAGATAAGAACAAGGAAAAATATTACTGTCTCAGTATGTTTCCCTATCCCAGCGGTAAGCTCCATATGGGGCATGTTCGTAACTACACTTTGAGCGAAATCATAGCTCGGTATTACAAAATGCAAGGTCGTAATGTACTACATCCCATTGGTTATGATGCCTTTGGTTTGCCAGCAGAAAATGCAGCCATCAAGAACAAGACTGCTCCGGCTGAATGGACTTATGCCAATATGGATGAGATGTCTGCACAATTGAAACGCCTGGGTTTTGCTTATGACTGGTCTCGTGAGTTGGCAACTTGTAAACCTGACTACTATCGTTGGGAACAATGGATGTTCGTTAAATTATTTAAACAAGGTTTGGTTTATCGCAAAGATGCTGTGGTTAATTGGGATCCAGTTGATCAAACCGTTTTGGCCAATGAGCAGGTCATTGATGGTAAAGGTTGGCGTTCAGGTGCGGAAGTGATTCGAAAAACGATTCCACAGTGGTTTTTAAAAATCACCGATTATGCCGAAGAATTGTTATCTTCGTTAGACAATATGCCTGGCTGGCCAGATTCAGTTAAAACCATGCAACGCAACTGGATCGGTAAATCCAAAGGTCTTGAGCTCGATTTTCAAGTTGAAGATTTTGGTAAAGTGAGTATCTACACCACTCGTCCAGATACACTTTACGGGGTGTCATACATGGCAGTGGCACCTGAACACCCATTGGCTTTGCAGGCCGCTGCCGCTGATACGGAGTTAGCCGCTTTCCTGAAACAATGTGGTAAAGAGCAAAGCAATGAAGCAGCGATGGCAACCATGGAAAAGAAAGGCATGTACACTGGTATGGATGCAACGCATCCATTAACTGGTGAAAAAGTACCGGTTTGGGTGGCAAATTTTGTCTTAATGACTTATGGAACCGGTGCCGTAATGGCAGTACCGGGGCATGACCAACGTGATTATGAATTTGCCCAAAAGTATGATTTACCAATAACTCAAGTGATTGATGCTGAGGGCGATGTATCCGCAGCTGCTATCACAGAAAAAGGGCATTTGCTTAATTCTGGTGATTATACGGGTATGAATTTTGGTCAAGCGTTCGTGGCCATGAGTGAGCATTTCAAAGCCACAGGTATTGGGCGAGTTCAAGTCAATTATCGTTTGCGTGATTGGGGTGTTTCAAGGCAGCGCTATTGGGGATGTCCAATTCCTATTATCTATTGTGACGATTGTGGAGCTGTGGCAGTACCTGAGGAACAATTACCAGTTACACTGCCAGAGGATGTGGTGTTTGATGAAACTGGCGGATCACCGATCAAGAAAATGCCGGAATTCTATGAAACGGTTTGTCCAAAATGTGCCAAACCAGCCACCCGTGAAACAGATACATTCGATACCTTTATGGAGTCCTCATGGTATTACGCCCGATACACTTGTCCACATTATAGTGGTGGCATGTTAAGTGATGAAGCTGATCAGTGGTTACCTGTGGATCAGTACATCGGCGGTATTGAACACGCGATTTTACATTTGTTGTATGCGCGGTTTTACCACAAGGTATTACGTGATCAGGGTTTGGTTAACTCAGATGAACCTTTTGTTAAGTTATTAACTCAAGGCATGGTACTTAAAGACGGGGCCAAAATGTCAAAGTCAAAAGGTAACACCGTTGATCCTCAGTGTTTGATTGACCAATATGGTGCTGATACGGTGCGCTTGTTTTCAATGTTTGCTGCACCACCTGAACAATCTCTGGAGTGGTCAGATGAAGGTGTAGAGGGTGCAGCTCGTTATCTTAATCGGGTTTGGTTTCAAGTGACCAGTTTTGTAGAAGTAACTACAGAAAAAGAATTTGGTATGACAAGTGATTTAGATAAATCACAAAAGGACATGCGATTAAAAATCCATCAGACCATTGCCAAAGTGACTGAAGATATTGGTGAGCGCCAAACATTTAACACTGCCATTGCGGCGATGATGGAGTTGACCAATGCGTTATCGAAATTCAGTGATGAAAGTGATAACGGCATGGCCATTCGCCATGAGGGGTGGCATAGTTTAGTTAAAATGCTTAGCCCCTTTGCGCCTCATATGACGCAGGCATTGTGGTCACAGTTGGGTGAGTCTGAATTACTTTGTGAGGCTTCTTGGCCAGAAGTGGATCAATCAGCATTGGTGCAAGATGAAATTGAAATGGTGGTACAGGTTAATGGTAAGCTGCGCGCTAAGTTAGCAGTGGCAGCTGATGCCAGCAAAGAGGACATTGAGGCTTTGGCTTTGATCGAGGAAAATGTCATGAAATTCACCGAGGGTAAAGTGATTCGTAAAGTGATCGTTGTTCCCAATCGCTTGGTCAATGTGGTGGTTTCATGAGAAAGTTATTCTTTATGGTTGGTTTGGCTCTGCTATCAGGTTGTGGTTACCACTTGAAATCAGCTGTTAAACTAGACAGTGCTTATAACAAAACCCACATCCAGCATGCCATCACAGCCGCTTTGTATCGCCCATTGGCAGTGGCATTATCCAATCAAGGGGTCAACTTGGTTGAAAAAGCCAGTGATGCAACCGCCCAAATCGTCATTTCTAAAGACAGCCTCCGCAAGCAGATTCAATCGATTGGAGCTAACAATCGTGTTCAGGAATATCGCCTGGATTATGAAGTGGTCTTTTCGGTGCAATTTTTAGACCAAATCGCAATACCCGAACAAACGCTGACTTTATCACGTGACTATGCTTTTGATATAGGGCAAATCGCAGGTGCTCAAGGTGAGGAGCAAGTGTTGCGTCAACAGATGTATGAAGACATGGCACAAAACATAATCAGAGCCATTGCAAACCAATCTGCTGTTGAGTAGTTACACACAATGAAGCTCTACAGCAACCAACTGGCGACCCAATTGCAACAACAATTACTACCCGTGTATTTGTTGGTTGGAGATGAACCATTACAGTTGCAGGAAGCTGGTGATGCGATCAAAGCAGCAGCGGCAGCCAAAGGTTTTTCTGAAAGGGAAAGTCATTTGGTGGACAATAATTTTCAATGGCACGAATTACAAAACAGTGCAGGAAATATGTCCTTGTTTGCAACCCAGCGCATCATTGAATTGCATATGCCATCAGGTAAACCTGGTACTAAAGGTTCAGCCAGCATCGTAACTTTTGTTGAAAGCATGCCGATTGATGTGATGTTAATCATACGCTGCGATGAGTGGAATGCTGGTAATGAAAAAACCAAATGGGTTAAAACGATCATAGAAAAAGGTGCATATCTGCGAGTTTATCAACCTAAAGCTGCAGAATTGCCTAACTGGATCAGACAACGCTGCCAATCCATTGGTTTGCAAGTCGATCAAGATGCCATAGCCTTGTTAAGCATGCGTTTGGAAGGTAATTTACTGGCTGCTGCTCAAGAGTTGGAAAAACTTAAAATGCGTTATGCAAATACCTTGGTGACTGGTAGGGATGTGGCAGGTTTGGTTGCCGATAATGCCCGTTTTGATGTGTTCAGGTTGACCGACTCATTGTTTGAAAAACAAGCTGTCAGAGCGATTCGTATTTTAAGATCCTTAAAAAAAAATGATGTACCACCAGTGGTTATTCATTGGGCTTTGGAACGAGAAACCCGTATGCTTTGTGATTTGGCACATATCCGCAGCCAACAGCGTAATGTAAGCCCAGCAGATTACCGCCGTATGGGTATTTGGCAAAACCGCCAAGCCATCATTCAAAAAGTCCTTAACAGCCAACCCTTGTCTCACTGGGAAAAGTGCCTGCAAAGTTTAAGCGACATTGATCGTATGATAAAGGGTCGTCTGGCTGGTAATACATGGCTGGCTATGGAAAAGTGGTTGTTAAACTTCACAACCTGACATGCTGTTCAATTCAATCACATTCATCCTGTTTTTTTTCTGGGTGCTGGTCGTACATTATTTGCCACTGAATTGGTCGCTCAAGAAAGCACATTTGTTGTTGGCCAGTTATGTTTTTTATGCTGCCTGGAACCCTCCATTTGTGTTGCTGTTATGGTTCTCCACACTGGTAGATTGGCAAATGGCCAAACATATGGACAAGCAAGTGTCCAAGCGCAAAAGAAAAACGTGGCTTGCCATCAGTTTGAGTGCCAATTTGGGTATGTTAGGTGTGTTCAAGTATGCTGATTTTTTAATGGCTAATTTCAACCAATTATTGGCGTGGTTATCAATTGATATGCAATTTGCTGAACCTGGCTTGATCTTACCTATGGGCATTTCATTTTTCACTTTTCAAACTTTATCATACACCCTGGATGTTTATTTCAAAAGGTTAAAACCCTGGGATAGTTTCCTGGATTACGCACTGTTTGTCAGTTTTTTTCCACAGTTGGTAGCAGGACCAATTGTCCGTGCAAAAACTTTCCTGCCACAACTGATCAAACAACGTACTGTGAGCGTCAATCATTTTTCTGTAGGCATTTGTTTTTTTGTGTTTGGTTTGTTTCAAAAAACTGTGATGGCAGATGTACTTTTCGCTCCCATTGTTAATCAAGTTTATGAGAATCATGAACAATTAGACCTTTTGTCTGCCTGGTTGGGAGGTTTGTTTTTCAGTGCGCAAATATTCTGTGATTTTTCAGGATATTCGATGTGTGCAATCGGTCTGGCTATGTGTTTGGGGTTAACACTTCCAACAAACTTTAAATCTCCATTTACTGCCATTGGTTTTTCGGATTTCTGGCGACGATGGCATATTTCATTATCAAGCTGGCTGCGTGACTATCTATATATCCCATTAGGTGGTAACCGCATGGGAAGATTATTGCGTTATCGAAACCTTGTGATTACTATGCTTTTGGGTGGTTTGTGGCATGGTGCTGCCTGGACTTTTGTGATCTGGGGGGCGTTGCATGGGTTGTATTTGGTTGTTGAACAAGGTGTTAAACACGTGTTTAAATCAACGCCTAACTTATTGATGAAGACCTTACTTGCGGGTATGACATTTGTTTGTGTCATGTTGGCATTTGTGGTGTTCAGAGCAGAGAATGGGGCTCAGGCAATGAATATCTTAACTGGTATGATGACGAGTTCGGGTGGTGCTACAGTAATTGCTCGCAATGCATGGTTAAACATTGTTTGTGTCGCTTTTTTGCTCATGTTGCTGTTACAGTGGTTTATACGTGATAGAAAACTTACAAACGTGATTACACAGACCAACGGCATAATCAGGGCAGTTATCCTGTCTTTTTGTTTGTTGTTGATATTTATTTCAAATGGTGACTCAGATGCCTTCATTTACTTTCAGTTCTGAAAAAGGACAGTGGTATATAACTTGGGTATTGACACTGTTGATTTTGGTGGCGGTTCTTTGTTGCTATGAAAAATTCTTACAATCAAAAAACTACCAACCGTCTGTAGCGGCAGACCAGTCGTTGTGGAACTGGCACCGAAAGCATGTACAAAAAAATGATTCGGTGATTGTTTTGGCAGGTGCTTCCAGAATTCAACTTGGTCTGAATACCGCAGTCATGCGCCAGCTATTACCAGATCACACGATCATTCCTTTATCTGTTAACGGTCATTATCCAATGGCAACATTACAAAACTTGGCTGACGATGAGCTGTTTGAGGGCCTGCTCGTGGTGTCGTTCACAGCACAAATGCTGGAACCACAATATTGGGATATGCAACGAAAATATGTGGAAAACTTTTCTGAAAACTACAACAGCTATACAGCATGGGATGCAAAACTAACTGCCGTTTTGAAATCGAATTTTCGTTTTTTTCATCATGCCCTTGGTGTTCAAAAAGTCATCGAATCATTGGCCCGATCAAAAACATTCCCCAAAACATCTTATGTGTTTGGTCAGGCTGACAGCAGTGCAGAAGGTTATTATGATTTAGTTGACAAACAACTTTTACGTAAACGATTCGTCACTGAAAAACAACAAAACTACCAAGATAACCCTGCCATGAATAAAACCCTATGGCAGCAACAGATAAACACGCTAAATTCATTGGTTCAAAAGATTGAGCGAAGAGGTGGTGAAGTCGTGTTATTGCGCTTTCCAACAGATGGCGGACATTGGCAGTTAGACGAACGCTATTACCCACGGCAGGATTTCTGGGATGTCCTCACTGAGAAATACCCTAATATCAATACCATACATTTCAAAGATGATGAAATACTTAGTTCATTCGAACTGCCTGATAGTTCGCATTTGGATGTAGCGGATGCTAAGGTTTTTACTGCTCGGTTCATTGAGTTGTTACAGCAAAAACAACTCATTCCACAGACACATTAAATAAAAAAGCCAACCCGACTCGGATTGGCCTTTGAGGTATCGAGACTCAAATCGATCTAATCCTTGGCTTTTATTTCAGCAGCATTTTTACCGTATTGAGTTTTGAGTATAAAGAAGCCAATGGTGGCTGAAACTAATGAGCCAACAATAATACCTAAGCGTTCGTCAAATACCATATCAAATTGTGTTTCCTCATAAGCCAATGAACCAATAAATAAACTCATGGTGAAACCAATGCCACAAAGCGCAGAGACGCCATAAATGGCCATCCAGTTAGTGCGTTCTGGCATGGCAGACCAGCCCATTTTAATGGCAAGCCAACACAGTGAAAAGATGCCCACCTGTTTGCCAACAATCAAGCCCAGAGCAATCCCCAGGGGTACCGGATGCATTAATTGTTCCAAGCCAACACCTGACAGGTTTAAGCCGGAGTTAGCGAATGCGAATATAGGCAAAATAATATAAGCCACTGCTGAGTGTAAGTTGTGTTCTAAAGTTTTCAGTGGTGAATATTCGGGGTTGATTTTAGATTTCAAAGGTATAAACATAGCTAAAATTACACCAGTTAATGTTGCATGAACGCCAGATTTAAGCATTGCTACCCACATCACGGTACCAATTGTTATGTACATACTGGTTGCTTCGACTCCTTTTTTGTTAATTAGCCACAACAAAGGAATGCATACCGCAACCACCAATAAAGCAGTGGTGGAAATTTGTGAGGTATAGAAAAATGCAATAACCAAAATGGCACCAATGTCATCAAATATGGCTAAAGAGGTCAGGAAAATCTTCAGGCTGGTTGGCACTTTGGGGCCTAACAGTTTCAGTACAGCCAGTGCAAACGCGATGTCTGTGGCAGCCGGAATGGCCCAACCTTGTAGTGCCTGAGGATCATCCTTATTGAACCAGGCAAATACCAAGGCAGGAAATACCATACCGCCAATTGCACCGATTCCCGGAAGTACAATGTTTTTCTTGTCAGATAACTCGCCAACGATTAATTCACGTTTCAGCTCAAGTCCCACCAGAAAGAAAAATACAGCCATCAGTCCATCGTTGATCCACAACAACAGTGGTTTATCGATACTTAGTGCACCAATCTGGATTGAAACTGGTGTATCCAACAGTAAGTTGTAGTAACCAGCCAGTCCGGAATTGGCAATGATCATGGCCAGTACAGCTGAGAGAAACAGTAAAATACCTGCTGATGATTCCATTCGAAAGAAATTTTTAATAAAAGAAGCGGCGGCTTTTGGCATAGTTTTCACTTAAATTTGATTGGTAGTTGATATAGTTATGCTCATCCTGATTTCAAGAAAAAATGATGAACAAAACACCTGTTGAGAGACCCTGCTTATGAATTTGGTTTGGTTTCGAAATGACCTGAGAATTGCAGATCATCCTGCTCTGACAGCAGCCTTGGAAACTGGTGAAGATACCTTCGCACTGTATATCAATCATCCCAAACAGCATCAAATTCATGGTGAGTCACCTCAAAAGCTGGAATTTATCAAAGCGCATGTGAAAGATTTGAGAAAAAGGTTAAAAAAATTAAACATCGAACTTACAGTTAAATCAGTTCCTCAATTTTCGGATGTGCCAACGGTTTTCTCAGCCATGCTAGAAAGATACAATATTGGTACGGTATACTTTCATCACAGTTATTGGGTCAATGAGCTACAACGTGACACCAAAATCATTCGGTTATTACAGGCGCGAGGCGTGGATGTACAGCAATTCCATACCAACTATTTATTACCGCCAGCCACCGTCACCAAGGGTAATGGTGAGATGTACCATGTCTTTACGCCTTATAAGAACAAATACATCGAACAGCTGAAAGTAGAATATAAACAACCTTTGCCCATACCTGTTGCCCAAAAATCAATGCATAAGGAAAGTATGGGGGATTTACCCAATGATTTTTCATCCATAAAGCTGAATGCAAATTTGTCTGCGTTATGGCCCGTTGGTGAGAAGGCAGCGCATAAGTGTTTGAAACAGTTTATCAGCAACAATAACTATAAAAAGCAGCGTGATTTCCCGGCGATCGCCGGCACCAGTGGTTTATCACCTTATTTAACTATCGGCGTGATCAGCGCCAAACAATGCTTGGCACATATGTTGAAACACATAGGAGAGGATGCTTTTTATAGTACCTGGGTGTCGGAATTAATTTGGCGCGATTTCTACAATGATCTGTTGTTTGCTTATCCCAGATTAGCAAAACACAAGGTCTTCAAAGCTGATGCAGTTGATAATTGGCGTCAGGATAAGAAATTGTATGAACAATGGCAACAAGGAAAGACCGGGTTTCCAATCGTTGATGCAGGTATGCGTCAACTGTTGCAAGAAGGGTGGATGCACAATCGCGTGCGCATGATTGTGGCATCATTTTTAACTAAACTTTGTTTACTGGATTGGCGCTTAGGTGAAGCGCATTTTATGGCTCATTTGCTGGATGGGGATCTGGCTTCAAATAATGGAGGCTGGCAATGGTCTTCGGCGACTGGATGTGATGCTGCACCTTATTTCAGGATATTCAACCCCACATCCCAATCAAAGAAGTTTGATCCAGAAGGTACATACATCAAAAAATACGTCAAGGAATTAGCCGAAGTTCCAACCAAAAAAATTCATGATCCAGATGTGACAACACGTGAGGCAAATGATTATCCACAGCCAGTGATCGATTACAAACAAGCCAGAACAGAGGCACTGCGCTGGTTTAAGTGATGATGAAATGACTTAAACCAGCCAGTTAAAATTTATACAGTTGAGTTTACTTGATAAAAGTAAGTAACAAATAAGTTGCAAGAATGACCACCACCCATAAGACCATGCTGCCTGCAGGGTGATTACTTGATAATAAACCACTGAATTTGCTGTTCTTTTGTGCCAGGTAACTGATTCCCCAACTGATACCGTTTTGAATCATGTCCACCAATGCAGCATGGAGTTTACGAATCCAAGCGAAGGTGGGTTTGATGATGGCCGGCATCAGGCGACGATAGGTCCAGTCTGTATCCAGATTTGTGGAGCGTAGCTCAGGTGGATAAAGTCCTTTCAGATTAAGCCACACAAAGGCCAGTGCTGAGAAGAACAATAATTGGGTTTGTGCCAAAATATGAGTGGCATCATAAGGGTTGTAGCCGGTGTCATAAGGCAACAATGAATACAGTGCGGCAGGATATACACCAATAGCAACACATAGCGCAGCTGCTATGGTCATGGCCACAACCATGTTGGTTGGTGGGTCAGAAACCCGCAGTCTTGAATCATGAGCAAAGAAAGCAAAATAAGGGATTTTAATACCAGCATGGTGGAATACACCAGCTGAAGCGAATAACAGCATCAACCAAATCCAATCAAAACCATTTTCCAATGCTGCTGTCATCACCATTGATTTACTGACGAAACCGCTGAATAAAGGAAATGCTGAAATCGATGCAGCACCAATGATACACAGTATCGTTGTTTTGGGCATGGTTTTATAGAGTCCACCTAAGTCAGAACCATTGATGCGTCCAGTCATTTTCAAAACTGCGCCCATAGTCATGAACAATAAACCTTTAAATATGACATCATTGAAAGCGTGCGAAACTGCGCCATTGATTGCCAATGCAGTCCCGATGCCAACACCCACAACCATAAAGCCAACCTGGTTGATCAGGCTGTATGCCAAGACCCGACGTAAATCATTCTCAATCACTGCGAAGAAGATTGGGAAACAAGCCATGGCAGCACCGATATAAACCAGTAATTCGGTACCAGGATATCCCCGAGCCAAAGTATAAACAGCAACTTTTGTGGTGAACGCGCTGAGGAATACAGTGCCAGTGACAGTGGCTTCAGGGTAGGCATCAGTAAGCCAATTGTGAGCGATTGGGAAAGCACATTTAATCCCAAAAGCAATAAATATCAGCCAACCTGCAACCCCGTCTAAACCAATAAATTCAAACGTCAATGTGCCGTGCTCAGCTTGGTAGAACAAGGTGCCTACCAACAAAATTACACCAGAAAGTACTTGAATGATCAGGTAACGCATACCTGCTAAATAAGCACGTTGTGTGCGGCGTGCCCAAATTAAGAACACTGAAGTAAAAGCCAACAACTCCCAGAAAACGAACAGGGTTAATAAGTCACCTGCAAAAACGGCCCCCAAACCGCTGCCTGCATACATCATTGCGGCCACTTGTTGTATTGTATCGCGAACATGTAAGGCGTATATGATGGCTAAGAATGCAGCGATGTGGAACACGTAACCAAACATAACACTTAACTTATCCAGACGGTAAGGTGTTAGTTCATAGCCGAGAAAGCTGAATTGTAAATGGATGCCTTCTGGCATCATCCAAAGGTGGATGGCGCTGAGTACTGGTACCAATACCATAATGGCACCACGTAATGGGCCTCGCGTCAAAGCAGCCAGTAATGCGCCAATAAAAAATGGTACGAATGGGGGAATCTCAAGCATCCACATTGTGATCACCTGCTGTTACTTGTTTACTATCATCAGTTTGAGGGTTTTCAATTTTGTCGTAATAATCTTCTGGTCGCATCAAAAACGTACGCATCCAACTGGCCACAAAAACCAGTACCACACAGCCAACAAATCCATACAGTGGATAAAACCCCCAAAGCTCTTCCCAGCTGTGATAAGTGTGGCGATGAATGACAAAATCCAGCAACAATAAAAGCACGCAGCATATATAAAAACCAGTCAAAAGGCGTTTGATGTTTTTGGGGTTATCAAAGAGGTGTTTTTTATCATTTTCCATAAGCGGCCTCTGAGGTTGGTAGTATTGAAGTGACCAATTCATATAAAGGTTGTGGGTAAACAAACAAAATCAAGCAAGCCAGTGCAGTTAACGATAAGGCCAGTAGCGATGGTAAGGGTGCTTCTTTAATTTGAAAACCATCATGTGGCATTTTATGGCGTGGTACAAAGGCTCTGAATGGTATGGGTAATAAATAAGCAATGTTAAGTAATGAACTGATCATCAATGCTGCCATTAAAAACCATTGGGCGCTATCTAATGTGCCCATTAATAAAAACCATTTACTCCAAGTGCCGCCAGTTGGTGGTACCCCAATGATGCTTAGGCTACCAATGAAGAAAGCAGTCATGGTTATTGGCATTTGCCATCCCAATCCATGCATTTCACTTATTTTTGATTTATGTGCTGCCACCAAAATCGCACCGGCACAAAAGAATAAGGTAATTTTACCAAAGGCATGCATTGCAATGTGCATCGAACTACCAATGACGCCCGCGGAGGTTGCCAATAAAGCACCCATTGTTATGTAACCCAATTGGCTCACAGTGGAGTAGGCCAGACGTGCTTTGAGGTTATCTTGTCGCATCGCAATCAAGGATGCCATTATGACGGTGAAACCAGTAAGGTAAAGCAGTATTTGGGTGCTGGGTAACACTGCCAGCAGATCCAAGCCAAAAATCAACAGACACACCTTAATGATCGCAAATACCCCGGCTTTAACCACCGCAACTGCGTGCAACAAAGCACTGACCGGCGTGGGTGCCACCATAGCTGCTGGTAACCAGCGGTGAAAAGGCATGATGGCAGCCTTGCCAATGCCAAAAACAAATAATATCAGAATCAAACTCGCTACCACTGGGTCAACTGACGCGCTAAATACGCCGCCAACTGTGAAGTCCAAACTACCAGCAACAAACCAGGTACTGATGATTGCAAATAAGAAGAATACGATGGAAGTACTGAGTAAAATACCTAAATAGACTCGTCCACCGGCTTTGGCTTTATCGGTACCAGCATGGGTCACAAGCGGATAGGTCGATAAGGTTAAGACTTCGTAGAATATGAATAAAGTGAATAAGTCCGCAGCAAATGCCACTCCCATAACACCACTGATAGCAATGGCAAAGAAGCAGTAAAAGCGGGTTTGATTCTGCTCACCGTGATTTCGCATATAGCCAATGGCGTATACGGTAGTGACGAGCCACAAGAAACTGGCAATCAGAGCAAACAGCATCCCCAGAGGTTCAATCAGAAAATTAATGCCCAAACCTGGCACTAATTCAACCCAATGAGCACTGATGGTTTTCCCTTCGATGACACCTTGATAAAGCATAATCACCAGGAAAAGCAACAGTATGCTGGTGATGATTGAGAAGGCTTCTCGTAAATTGGGTTTGTTCCTGGCTGCCACTATCAGTGGTATCGCCATCAATGGCAACACAATGGCCAGGTGTAACATGGACTGATAACTAAATGTCATGGGGTGATTCCAAATAAGCTTTGGGCGGCAGTCTGAGCCACTTCAACACTCAAGCGAGTATCGATTCCAAAATATAAATTAGCAAAGACCAAAACCCAAACCGGGATGAGGATAGAAAGTGGTGCTTCTTTAACTGGTTCCGAGTTGTGCGCGGGTGATCTGAAATAGGCAACTTCTACAATCTTCCAGAGATAAACGATGGCCAGTAAAGAACCTAGTAATATCAGTAATGCGACATGCCACCAGCCATTTTCAATCACTGCCAGCACCAAATACCACTTACTGATGAAGCCTACCGTTAAGGGTACTCCGACCAGACTCAATCCACCCACAACGATTGCTGCCATGGTCAATGGCATTTGTTTACCCAGACCATTGAACTGACTCAATTGCATGCCGCCAATTCTGTACATGACTGCAGCCATTGCCAAAAACAACGCACTTTTCATCAAGGCGTGATTGAACAGGTGAATCATAGTGGCAGATAAACCCAAAGTTGTGCCGACACTGAGCCCAACAATCATGTACCCAACTTGAGCCACACTGGAATAAGCAAATATGTGTTTGACATTGTTTTGGTATATGGCCGCGATAGAAGCCACGAAAACACCCAATAAACCAAGCAACAAAAACAATGTTTGTAGTGGCAGTGTGGTGAATGAGAATGACAGTCCAAAAACCGAGAAAGTAAAACGAATCAATAGATAGACGGCAACTTTAGTCGCAGTGGCGGCAAAAAATGCAGTCACTACGGATGGCGCATAAGCGTAGGCATTGGGTAACCACAAGTGCAATGGAAACAGTGCCAGTTTCAAACAAATGCCAACAACCGTAAAAGCAAAAGCCACAAACACAGTCCGTGTTTGTGCAACCTCAGGTAAGCGCGATGCCAAATCGTTCATGTTTAAGGTTCCTGTCATCTGGTACATCAAGCCAATTCCAATCAGGATGAATGTTGCACCTACTGTGCCCATGATTAAATATTGGTAAGAGGCCCACAGTGCTCGACGGTCTTTGCCCAACGCAATCAAAGCATAAGCTGAGAGTGAGGATATCTCTAAAAACACAAACACATTAAATGCATCTGCGGTGGCAACAATGCCAAGCATACCAGCCAAAGATAACAAATAAAGCATATAAAAATAGGCTTGACGGTGTGTATCTAATTCTTTTTGGATGCTGGTATGTGCGGCCACTAAAACGATGGTACTGATGGTAGATATGATCAACAGTAAATAAGCGTTGAGTTGATCAATGCGATACTCTATTCCCCAAGGTGGGCTCCAACCCCCTAATTCATATATGATGGTGCCGGATGAGAGTACTTGCTGAAGCAACAAGACACTGATGACAAAGGTTATTGTGGTCGCAAGTAAAGAAAACAGCCACACCAGTTTGGGCTGCCGTTTCAGGAACATGCACAAAGGTGCCGCTATAAGTGGCACAATTACTTGTAGAATCGGTAAATGTATGGTCACAATTGCTTATCTTGTTGTTGGATGGTTTCTTCTTCGATGCTGCCATACGCTTCGTTGATACGCATAGTTAAGGCAAGTCCTAAAGCAGTGGTGGCAATACCAACTACAATGGCTGTCAAAATGAGTACGTGTGGCAATGGATTTGAATATAAAGTCGTGTCTGCTTCTAAAATAGGGGCACTGCCACCTTCAATTTTGGCGACACTGATGTAAAAAATAAATACTGAAGTTTGGAAGATACTTAAACCCACCAGTTTTTTGATTAAATTGCTGTGAGCGATGATGATGTAAAAACCTAACATCATTAATGCCACTACAATCCAGTAGTTGTAAAGACCAAATAACACATTAAACTCCTTTATTGTTGTCAGCTTTTGGGGTCACTTGACGCCCCGCGAAATTGAAGAAGATGATGATCATTACTGCAGTTACGGTTAAACCAACACCAAATTCAATCAAAATGATACCCAGGTGCTGACCGGCAATCGGATCCTCCATCAAAACATTGTAGTCGAGGAAATTACCGCCGTTCAGGAATGAGACCATGCCCACGCTGCCATATAGCAGCACTCCGATTGCGGCAATCATTCTTACCCAGGCTTGATTGATGACCTGGCGTGCTGTATCCAACCCAAATAACATGGAGTATAAGATAATAGCTGCAGCAAAAATAACACCGGCCTGAAAACCACCTCCAGGACCGTAATCACCATGGAACTGTACATACAGGGCAAAAACCAGAATAAAAGGGATCAGTATTTTGGCTACGATCCGTAACACCATATGGTCTTCGTGCATGGTTTCATTGATGGCATCGATATCGACTTCTTCTTCACGCCTTGCAACTCCCGAAAGGAGGCCCAGAATACCTATACCAGCCGTGAATATAACCACAACTTCACCAAAAGTATCAAATGCCCTGTAGCTGGCCAATACCGAGGTCACGATATTAGGAATTCCCACTTCTTCAAAAGAGTCATCAATATACCTGGGTGTGACGTGTGATTGTGCCGGGGCTTCAGCTGATCCAAAATATGGCATATCAAAAGTACCATAAATCAACAGGCTACCAGTTACAACAACCACCAACAAAGCCAATAAGGGTTTGTGGCGGGTAGGTCGCTCAAAACGCCCTGTTTTAGCTATCACAACCAACATCAGTAAGGTTGAAATACCAGCACCAACAGATGCTTCAGTGAAGGCCACATCCACTGCATCCATAGCGACGAAGAAACTTGCTGTCAGCAAACCATAAATACCGGCCAACATAGCCACCGCAAATAAATCTTTCATCCAGACAATCGCAATAACCACTGCCACCAGGAAAGATAACAACACAACATCAACAATTGCTTCCATTATTTGGACTCCTGATTGTCTTTTTGTTCTTTAACCATAGGTTCAAGACCGCTTCTAATGGCTGCTTTTGCCAATGCATGACTGGCAGTGGGGCTGATGAGCAGGGTTAACAGCAGAATCATGACTAATTTTAAAATAACCAGGGCATCCGGGTTTTGTAAAATCAACCCAGTGAGAACTAAACTGGTTGCCAGTGTATCAGTGATCCCTGCTGCGTGCATGCGGGTATAGAAATCTGGAAAGCGCAACAAACCAATACCACCTGTTAAAATTAAGAAACTGCCTACCAGCAGACAAATACCACTGGCTATGTTCATGAATAAATCCATTATTGGTGCTCCTCAGGTTGTTGGTCGGGCTGTTGGAACCCATAAGATTTGGAGAATCGTAAAACACCAATGACACTGATGAAATTAATCAGGGCGTATACCAAAGCGATGTCCAGAAAATCAGGACGACCCATAGCAAAACCCAACAAAGCAATCATTAACACGGTTTTGGTGCCAAACATGTTAACTGCAAGAATTCGGTCATACAGACTGGGCCCGGCAATTGCCCGGACGATTGATAACACCATAACGACAAATATGGCGATGATGGCAGCAATAATCATGGCTTCTCCAGATGACATATGCGGCGATCCATTTCGCCACTGTCCAAAGCTGCAATGTCCTCTTCCATCAGCGCATGAACCAACACATCATCTCCTTTCAAATCAATGGCAACTGTACCTGGCGTGAGGGTGATGGAGTTGGCAAAAATCACTTTACCCATATCAGTGACCTGATTGCTTTTTATGGTTTTCAAAGCAGGTTTAATGCTTTGTTTGCCCAGCCAAACGTGTTTCACAACTTTTATATTGGAAAGTATGATCTCTTTAATCAACCAAGCACAATAAGCAGGAAGTTTAGCAGTTAGGTGCAGCAGTGGTTGTGATTCATGGTCAATCACATCCATGCGATAAGCAATGTAGACCACAAACAGCACGGAAAGTGCACCCAGAAAAAGTAACAAGCCGTTGTAGTGACCAGAGTTGGCCAACCAAAACAGGGCCAGTGTTATGGATAAACTGATTGTGTCTCGCATCAATACTCCGAATTTTTATTATAAATTTTATTATTAAATCCCTGCCATCACCTGATGACGAGGATAATCCAGTCTCTCATGTATTGATTCAACGAAATCAATCAATTGAGCCTGTATATGCATTGAAGAAATTTTTTCTGCAAAGCTGTCATTAACTTAATCAGTTGTTTTTTGTTTGGACAACAGCATTGCTGTGAAAACAGTTTGAGGTATTTTACTCAACTTATTGGTGATAGTAAATTCCTTGGTGTGAATTGTGATCCAAAAAACTCAATCCTTTAATTTGCTTAATTAAATCTCATGAATTAAAATCATTGTAAGATTCATGCTCAAAACATGCCAGGTTATTGGTTGTGGTTGTTACTGAAATTTTAAGTATGGCTGGATCTGATTATTCAATTCAAGATAAAGAGGAGGATTTATGGAAACATTATTACCAATGATCATTCAATTGGTCAGTGGCGCTGTTGGCGGTAATTTGGCTGGTGGCATTTTGAAAAACTTTTCTCTCGGCACGTTGTGGAATTCCGTGGTAGGAATTTTAGGCGGTGGCCTGGGTGGACAATTGTTAGGCATGTTGGATATGGGCGCAAGTGGTGGCAGTATGGATTTAGCAGGTATACTTACAAGTGTTGCTGCTGGTGGTGCTGGCGGTGGCGTGCTGCTTGGTATTGTTGGTATGATTAAAAAAATGATGGGTAAATAGCTTTCAATACAATGAAACAGATTAAAAAGACCAGTGCAAATTCACTGGTCTTTCTTATGGTCGATCATTAATTTGGTTCAATCCGTCTGATTAAGCAGTAAAATACCACATACAAATTTTTTAATTGAGACCAGTAATGATGAGACATTTAAAGAAAACAAGTTTGTCATGTTTTTTGATTTTTAGTGCCCTTTCTGTTGTCAAAGCTGATGTGATTGGGTTTGAAGCAGGAGTTAATTATTGGGATTATTCGATAAGCGGTGATATTGAAAGTGCATTGGTTGGATCGGGTAATGCCAGGGTTGATTTAGAAGATGACAACAATTTGACTTTTTTTGCAGCTTTGGAACACCCCGTCCCTTTTTTACCTAATATCAAACTCCAACAAAATAACTTGGATGCTGTGGGTCTGGTGCGAGTTAATGATGTTGGATTTGCACCGGGTCAATCCAACTTGCTCAATGCGACAATTGATTTGTCCCATACAGATTTGATCCTTTATTATGAAGTTTTGGATAACTGGGTCAATTTGGATGTTGGAATCAGTGGAAAATATTTTAATGGTAACAATCGTCTCATGCTTGATGCACAGACCAGTCAACGCATTGAGTTTGATGACTGGGTCGCTTTGGCCTATGCCAAGGCACAATTCGATTTACCATTCACAGGATTGTCGGCTGCGGCCACACTGGAGGCTTTGAGCCTGAATGACAATGATGTTACAGACTTGGATTTGGCTTTAAAATACACCACCAAGCCAGGGCTTGGTGCCAGTGTTGGCTATCGAGTTTTAGATGTTGACTTAGAGGCTGGTAATAACTTCCGCAGTGACCTCAAAGCTGATGGTTTTTATTTAGGTGTTCACTTGGATTTCTGAATACACACTGGAACCATTCTTCAAAAAGCGCCTCATTGTGGGCGCTTTTTCGTTACAATAATCAAAGAATTTTGATAGACATTAAGCAATGAAAAGTGCAGATTTTAATTCAGCCATTGGGCTGCTCAAAGAAAAACTGGGTAACCATTGGATAGTGGGCACGCCATTGGGAATTGGTAAACCTAACCCATTGGTCAATGCACTTTATCAGTGTGTTGTAGAAGATAAATCTCTTAACCTCGAAATTTTCACTGCTTTATCACTGGAAATCCCACACGGAAATTCATTATTAGAACGACGTTTTCTGAAGTCATTCACTCGGCGCTTTTTTGGTGATTATCCCGAGCTCCAATACATTCAGGATGTTAAGAAAAACCGGTTGCCTAATAATGTATCGATACGTGAGTTTTATATGCAGTCAGGTAAAATGCTGCATTCTAAAACTGCACAACAAAATTACGTCAGCAGCAATTACACCCATGTGGCGCGTGATATGGTAGATCAGAAAATCAATGTGATTTTACAGATGGTGGCAGTTGATAGAAGCTCGGATGGTGATCGATACAGCTTGAGTTGTAATCCAGATTTAACTTTAGATATCATTCGTATCGCTGCCGAGAAAGGATACCCCAAACCTTTGGTGATAGGCATGGTCAATGAGGCGTTGCCTTTCATGGCTGGTCAAGCTGAAGTAGAAGTAGGTTTTTTCGATTCTTTGGTGGATGATAAGAGGCATTATTTTCAGCCTTTTGCTACCCCGGCTCAACCCATAAACGTTACAGATTACAGTATAGGTCTATTGGTAAGTACCTTAATTAAAGATGGTGGGACGCTGCAAATTGGGATTGGTTCTTTGGCTGATGCCTTGGTTTACTGTACGCAATTAAGACAACAAAACAACAGTATATACCAGGAATTGCTTGAGCACACCAAAATAAAAAACACGTTTAATGATGTCATCGAGCAAGTAGGCGATTTGGATACATTTGAAGATGGGTTATTTGCTGCCAGTGAAATGTTTGTTGAGGGTTTTGCACACTTGTATGATTCTGGTATTTTAACGCGCAAGGTTTACCCGGATGCTGAAATTCAAAAACTGGTTAATCAAAGAAAGCTGGATGAAAAGATTCATTCTGGTTTGATTAGGTTGTTGCTTGATGAGGGTATCATTGATACCAGAATCACACTGCGACAATTTAATAGGCTACAAAACTTAGGTATTTTTAAATCTGGTTTGAGTTTCAATCAAGGCATTATCATCAACGAACATGGAGAACAAATTCCAGCTGACTTGCATGGTGAGTCCTTGATTACAGATTTTGAACAGTTTTGTTTAGGTGACAAGTTACAGCATGGTTCAGTCTTACACGCTGCATTTTTTATGGGCTCCAAACGTTTTTACCAATGGCTTAAAGGTTTGAATCAGGAACAGCAACAATTGTTTCAGATGACACCGGTCAGCCAGATCAATGAATTGTATGGTGGCGAAGCCCTTGATCGAGTGCAGCGGGTTAAAGCCCGATTTGTGAACACTTGTATGAAAGTCGATGTGTTGGGCGCAGCGGCATCGGATACTTTGGATAATCACCAAGTGGTCAGTGGTGTCGGCGGACAGTATAACTTTGTGGCGATGGCACATGCTTTGGCAGACAGCCGTTCGATTTTGATGTTGCGCAGTGTTCATGCCGGAAAGCACACGGTTGAATCTAACATCGTTTGGAAATACAGTTATTGTACCATTCCACGACACCTGCGAGATATTGTAATCACTGAATATGGTATTGCAGATTTGCGTGGTCAATCTGATGAAACTTGTATTAAACGTATGATTTGTATTGCTGACAGTCGTTTTCAAGAAGGTTTGCGTGCACAAGCGGTGGCTCACAATAAATTGAATGCCGATTGGCAAGTTCCTGAATTGTATAAACACAACACACCTGAAAAAATCAAAAGCCAACTGGCCAAAGCACAAGACCAAGGTTATTTTCCCGCTTTTCCTTTTGGTGAAGATTTCACAGAGGATGAAAAAGTAATCATCAATGCCTTGAAGTGGTTGAAAGTTAATACGCGCAACAAATATGCCATGCTCAGTACCATCAGTAAATCCATCTGGTCACGACCAACCGACAAAGAAAAGCCTTTTCTTGAAATAATGGATCTACATCAAGCGTCTGATTTTAGGGAGAAATTGTCTGCCAAACTGTTCGTTTATGCCCTCAAACACACGCGTGTTTAAATATTTATGGTTGTTCATAATGGTGGTTGATAATATCAATGCAGAACCGTTGATGATTGCTCATGCCGGTGGCGGTTATGATGGCTTGACTTACACCAATTCTATTGATGCGCTGAATGGTAGTTACCAGAGTGGTTTTAAATTCATGGAAATGGATTTTTCCTGGACCAGTGATGGTGAGCTGGTGTGTTTACATGATTGGGGTAAAACTTTCAGAAATATATTCGGATTAAAGGTTAAAAACCCCATACCGCTGGCGCAATTCAAACAATTGGTTGAAGACCATCCAAATTATCGACCATGTACATTAGATAGCCTGGCGGTTTGGCTGGCTGATAAGCCCAAAGTCAGAATCATCACTGACATCAAACACCATAACCTCAAAGGCATTGAATTAATTATCAAGAAATACCCTGAGTTCAAAAACCAATTCATACCGCAATTCTATCAACCAGAAGAATATGCTGTATTGAAAGGGTGGGGTTTTGAAGACTTAATTTGGATTTTGTATCAGTACAAAGGCAGCAATAAGTCAGTGGTTGAGTTAAGTGAAAATATGCGTTTGTTTGCTTTGTCAATGCGAGCCAGGCAGGCAAGAAACCGCACTTTGAGAAAATTACTCAAACGTCACAATATTTTTGTTTACACCATCAATAAAGAAACCACTAAATCCAAATTAGCAGGAAAGTACGGTGTTTCCGGTATTTATACGGATTTTTTGAAATTTTAAGTTGATTTTGGAGAATTGTGATGATCAGCCTTCCTGTGTTATCTTCCACTGCTTTAACCAAACTAGTGTACCGTCCTTGTCAGATTTAAAGTGAATGGTTAAACTGGTTCCATCATAACCACTCAGTTAACATGGAAATTAATCAGACAATCATCATCATAGCCGTCACTTGTGTGACCACATACTTGGCTTGGCAAAACCGCCAGATATTAGAACGACTGATCTTTTGGTCACCAGCGATCAAAGAAGGCCAAATTGAACGTTTTATTACACATGGCTTTATTCATGCCGATGGGATGCATCTGTTATTCAATATGTTTACCTTTTACTTTTTTGGTAGTTACCTGGAAGGTTTTTATCGACAGCATTTGGGCGGCGCTGGTTTTGTGCTTTTTTATTTGGGTGGCATAGTTGTGGCGATGTTGCCTTCGTATATTAAACATAAAAATGACCGAAATTATATGAGTTTAGGTGCCTCCGGTGCGGTTTCAGCAGTGTTGTTTGCTTTTATTTTGTTTGCACCTTGGGAGTTGTTGTATTTGTTTGGGGCCATTCCAGTTCCTGCCATTGTTTTTGCTGTGGGTTATGTCTGGTACAGTATTTGGGCTGGAAAACAGAATAACGACAACATCAACCACAGCGCGCACTTGTTTGGGGCATTGTATGGGGTCATTGTTACTTTGGTTTTAGAACCCAGGTTATTGCGTGTGTTCTTCAATCAATTGTTAAATCCTGGTTGGCTCTGATCCTGCAAAGATAAGCTTTGTTGATAACGATTTACTAACATTTGTATGATACATTTGTGTTAGATTGAATGATTGAACAAAAAGAGAGGGAATCATGAAGAATTTAATACTTGTATGGGTATTACTTTTATTGCCTAAAACCATATTGGCTTTACCGACTGGGGCTCCTGTGTGTGATGTTTTGGCTGATTTCAGCAACATCACTGGTATGACAACTCGCACCCGTAATTTCAATTCAGGCACTTATCAACTGACAGCTAACGTCAGTGAATACAACACTTTCGAGCATGTGGAAATAACCATCGCAGGGGATTCATTTCTGGGTTTGATGTTTACCGTTGTTGATGAACAAGGCAATAAAGTGGGTACCTTCTCACCCGATACCCAAGTTCGTGGTTGCGACAACCAGGCAATGTCTGTAACTCATGCCGATCGTTTGGGCCTGACCACTAAAGTCCTGTTCTGGATTCCGCCAGCAGAACCTGTGGGTCCGGTATATGTCTTGGGTTATGTTTTAGAGGGTACTACGGGGACTGGGGCAGCACAAAATTTCTACCGCTTTGTCAGAGAGGATAATTCTGCATTGGCCCTTCAGCAAAGTGATGTTATTTTTCGGAACTCATTTGAATAGGGCTAAGGATTAATTCAGTTTGATGGATAAGCCATGCGCTAACGGCTCTGTGCCAAAATAACTGGCTAAGGTCTGCCCCATATCTGCAAAAGACCCTCTGGCACCTAGATTTTGGGTTTTAACGCCTGGCCCAAAGAATAACATGGGTACATGTTCTCGAGTGTGATCCGAACCGGGAAAGGTAGGGTCGCAGCCGTGGTCAGCTGTAATCAAAGCAACATCACTGACTTGCATCAGTGCTTCCAACTCCGGCAAACGCGCATCAAATGCTTCCAATGCTTTGGCATAACCAACCACATCACGGCGGTGCCCGAAGTGGCTGTCGAAGTCGACGAAATTAACAAACACCAAGGTATTGTCTTGAGCGCTTTTAAATTCGGTCAGCATAGCGTCGAATAAAGCCATGTTATTTTTACCTTTAACACATTTTGTGATGCCTCGACCAGCAAAGATGTCAGAAATTTTACCCACGGAAATAACTTCACCACCAGCTCTGGTTAACACATCCAATAATGTATCATCAATTGGTGGAGTGGTTAAATCTTTACGATTGGCGGTGCGTTGGAATGTTTCGGTATCATCGCCAATAAAAGGACGTGCAATGACTCGGGCGATGTTCAAATCATCGACTAAATCTTTGGCAATGACTGATATTTCTAGTAACCTATCCAAGCCAAAATATTGCTCATGAGCGGCAATTTGGAACACTGAATCAGCCGAAGTGTAACAGATGGGTTTGCCTGTTCTGATGTGTTCTTGGCCCAAGTGTTTGATGATTTCTGTACCTGAAGCATGACAGTTGCCCAAAATCCCGGGTAAATCAGCTTTTTTTATGAATTGACTGATTAATTCATCGGGAAAGCAAGGTTCTTTTTGGGGAAATGTACCCCATTTGAATGGCACAGGCACACCCGCCATTTCCCAGTGGCCGCTGGGCGTGTCTTTGTCTTTGCTTTGTTCAATGGCAAAACCATAGCTGGCTTTAATATCAGTACATTCAGTGATGCCTTTTAATGGTGTGCCTGAACTGGCCATTTGTGCTGCACCCAGCCCCAGCCGCATCAGGTTTGGAATCCTCAAGGGGCCTTGCCTTTCTTTATCATCAGCCAAACCAGCTGCACATCGTGTCGCAATGCTACCCAAAGTATTGGCACCTTCATCACCATACAAATGGGCATCAGCGCTGACGCCTATACCCAGTGAATCCATAACCAGAATAATTGCTCTTTTCATGAAACATCAACCTCAAAGGTGGTAAATACGGGTAAGTGGTCACTGGCTACCTTGGCGATGCGCATTTTGGTGCTGCCAACTTCTACACACTTCAATTTACCACGATAATATATTCTATCAAGTCCACCTCGCGGGGCAAAAGATGGATAGGTTTTCATGGCAATTTCAGAACCTCTCAGCGAAGTCTTGTCAGTGGCACATTCAAAATCCTTGCCAATGATAAAAAGTGCTCTGAGCATGGAACGCCAATCATTAAAATCACCACCTACAATACAATTGTGTTCGGATTTAAGTGACAGAAACTCTTCTGACTTGAATAATTTCCCAGCTTGTTTTTCACGTTCGCGAGCTGATAAACCCAAGTGTAAGTTAAATACTTCGAGTTCATTCTTTTTACCACGACCATTATTAAGTTTCAGCGTGGTATGTTGACAGCCGCGTTTCTTTTTGTCGGCAATGGTTAAATCAATGTTGTTTTGTTTGATGATGGGAAAACGACTCAGGGTGGCATTGCCATAACTGCCTTTCTTCAATGTTACGTTGTGGCTCAACGCAAAATAGGGATAATTACAGGCTTGTGCCAATATCTTGGCCAAATTCAATTCATTGGAACGAGGTACACCCTCATCGACCTCTTGTAATAAAACAACATCAGCACCAAAGTTGTTAAGGATGTCGATGATACGTTCTGGTGCAAACTTGCGATCAATGCCAATGGCGCGATGAATGTTATAAGTGACTAATTTAATTTGCTGCAAAAGTAGCGCTGGATCCTTAAAACCATAATTTTACCTTATTCTTTGGTTTTCTGCTGATTAATAAAGAACACCCTTTGGGTTTGGGGCTACGGTGTTCCATTTAAGCTACAGAGAAAGTCAGTAGGTTTACACTTCGACTCCGCTCAGTGTGCGATTTTACTTAGGCTGGGCGAAACAATACATTCACAAGAATCCTTTCACGTTTTAACTGGTGTTATTCCTTCAAGCGTACCACCAGTACATCGCAGGTACAGCCGTGAATCACGCCGCTGGAGGTGGAGCCGAGTAATAAACCTAATCCATGGCGGCCGTGAGAGCCAATGATAATGGCATCACAATTGTTATCTTCGGCATGGGCTTTGATGGCAGCAGCGGTACTGCCACTGAGGATTTTAAAGGCGTTGGGTTGTAAACTGTGTTTTTCTGTTAACGCTTTGAGGTGTTCCATGGCTGAGTTTTTGACTTGGGATTCAATTTGGCTGGTGTCCAAAACCACGGGTGCATAGGGAGCTGTTGGTAAGGCACACATGATTTCCATCACATGAACTAAGGTGATGTTGTTTTTATCTGTTGTGATGCTGATGGCCTTTTCGATCAAGTCATTGGACTCAACGCAGGGATCAATGGCAACGATGGTTTTTTGGTAAAGTGGCATAACGATTCCCAGTGTCAATAGATTATTATTTTAACATCAGATTATTTACAGTTATTTGATTGAAGTCAATAAGTCTAGTGAGAGTGGCGTCGCTCGCCTGAGGTTGTAAGCCATACTAAGGAATATTGTTGGGCTTTTTCACTTTTGTTGGAAACAAAAATGAATGAAGTTCCAAAAGTATGTTTTGTTATGTATTAAAATGCGCAGATGCAAAACAGCACTTCTACACATACCAAAATAAACTTCAGGAAAAAACTGAATGTTCAAAGACCTTTCAGTTCAATAAAAACAGCCAAGAGTTCATCACAACAAATTGAACTGGCTTTAGAGTCAGATCGAGGTAGAATCATTAACTCAGCTTCTGTGCGTAGGCTGCAGCAAAAAACCCAAGTATTTCCATTAGAGCGCAATGCTGCAGTTCGCTCACGTTTGACACATTCAATGGAAGTGCAACAAAACGGTCGCTATATTGTAAAAACTGTTTTTAAAAAGCTGGCAGAAAAGAGTGAGGCTTATGGTTTAAGCGGTTTACAAGCTGCAGTTGAATCTTTGGTCGAAATGGCTTGTTTGATGCACGATATTGGTAACCCGCCTTTTGGACATTTTGGTGAAGTGGCAATTTCACAGTGGTTTGATGATCACCTGACTCAATCAGAATTCTTCGAGGATGCTGAAAATTCAGACTTAGCCCAAAAGATGGTTGCTGATTTAAGGCAGTTTGAGGGCAATGCCCAAGCCATTCGGTTGACCTTTTCGTTACAACAAATGAACTTAACGTATGCTCAGTCAGCGAGTATTTTAAAATACACCAGAGCGGCTTTTGAGCCCAAGCCAAAAACTGGAGAAGCTTTAAATTACCTGAAGAAAAAGCCTGGATATTATCTGTCAGAACAGGATTTTGTGGTTGATATGCTTGATGCTTTGGAAATCAAAGCAGGGCATCGACATGCATTCAGTTATGTGATGGAAGCGGCGGATGACATTGCTTATTGTTTGGCAGACTTAGAAGATGCGGTTGAGAAAGGGATTCTAAGTCTGGCGGAGTTAAGTCGGTTGTTGGTGGATATGTTTGTATTACAAGGTGGAGACCTTGATGCTGAGAACATCTTATCATTCATGGGCAACCACAACAGCTTTAAAGATGTATTGGCAATGGCCACTGCTGCAGGTCAGAAAGACACCATCAATCACAATCATGAATATTTCTTAAAACTGAGGGTGAATTTGATTCACCATCTGGTGGAGCATGTGGCACAAAGATTTATTGACAACATTGAAGCTGTCTATGAAGGTAGCCTCAATCAAGCTTTGTTAGAAGATGGTGGTGTGGCCAATCAAATAGTTAAAACCTTCAAAGAGGTTGGTTACCAACATGTATTCAATCACCAGGAAGTACAGGATTTAGAATTACAGGGCCATCGCATCATCACTGGTTTGTTAGGCATATATGGTGGTTTATTGAAACTTTCTGCTAGGTGTTTTAATGATCTGGCAAATGGCAATACAAAGGGCATGAGTTACCAAGCTTTATTGCTTAATCGAATAGACAAAAAAATAGTAAAAGCTTATTTGAAGAGTATTGAATCAATAACTGAAGATGATGGTTTGTGGGAATTTTATTACCGTTGTCGTTTAATTCAGGATCACATCAGCGCCATGACCGATCACAGTGCTTTGGATGAGTATCAACTATTAACTGTAGCTAATTGATCGTAATAAAAAAAGGCCAGTCATTGACCAGCCTTTGGGTTGACTTATTTTATTGAATTATTCAAATCCATTTTCGAAAATGAGGTCATCTGCAACAACTGTTGAACAGCTACCCCCTGTAACAAAGATACATTCTACCCACTCTGGATGATCGATGAATGGATTTCGATTCAGTTGTTTGGTGAATATGAAATCGTTGCGATTTCTTTCAATGTCATCAACTGGGTCATCAATATGCCATTGTAATAAAACAGACAATAGACCCATATATGGATCGCCAGTTTGAATCAAGCTGGCATTATCAGTTAATTGAAGATCAACCTCACCGGAAACATCACCGGCATAACGAACATCCATATAGAACATGGCACGAGCAATGTCACCTTTGCGAAAATCCCAAACTTCAAATGACTTTCCATCAAATAAATTCACATCATTCGGACCGCCTACAGTATCCATTTGTGGCGTGTTAGGGTTCTCATGTGGATCTGTTGCTCTGCTGGTACAGCCAGTTGTACAATTATCAAAATACAAGTTACCACGGTCGCTGTTATAACCTACATCAGATAACATCAAGTGGTGAGTGTCGGTTCTTGCGGCATTGTTATCGCCTAGAGCACCCGAGCTGAAACCATAAGACTGAGGCCATGTGTGCTCGCGGTTATAGGCTTGTTGGCCGCCACCTTGCCAGGTGTAATTGTTGTTTTTATAAATCATCCAGACTTGACCAGGCACTTGTGGGTCTTCGTCAGCAATTGACAAGATATCCCAGGTGTCCTCTGAGCCTGAAGAATAAGGGAAGACCATATGGTCATCGATGATGTCATGTAAAGTATCTCTTAAGGTCTGTGCATTGGTGTCATCTGCAGTGGCATAATAATCACCAAAAGTCACACAGTTGGCATTTTCAGCACCAGGTGATGGTGTGAAAGCCTTGAATGAGGTGGTGTTTAGTTGGCCGCCTGAGCCATTGGCACAGCGAATCAATGATTCAGTCAAGGCATTGCCATTGGCGTCTTCGTTAACTTGTGGTTGGCCTGGGTTTAATAAACTCAACAATTCTGCATCATCAGCTTGGCCTGAACTGTAAACAATCGCATCCATGATGTTATTGGTCGTGATGGCATCACCTGCCATGAAATTCATTGAATCAGAAACATACAAAGCCACTGCATCAGCACCGTCTTCAAGCGTTTCATTTAATAACAAATAACCATTGGCATCGGTTGTTAATGAATCTAGGCTGATCACATTGGTCGCCAGGTCAGTGTCACCGTCATACAGAACCACAGTGTAACCATCGGTGCCGGTGTTAGGCATACCAAATATTTCAATGAAATCCGCCCCATTACTGACTGCATCTATTTCATTGATAACAAATTGAGGTACTGGGGGAGCAATGTTAGATGCTGCATTGGGTGTTGGTTGATCTTCACCAAAGGTAAAACTCCAGTTTTCAGAAGTCTCATCATGACCAGTGATGCCGTTCCCTCCGGTCTTGGTCTCAGCGCCTTCAGTTAAGTCGATGCGTTGCCAGCTGTTACCGCTTGCGTGTGAATTCTGATCAATCACATCCTGTGAACTGATGGCGGTTTCATTGTTGTACATTGATGTGGTGCTGTCCCCATCAGGGCCGTCAATACTGATACCCGTTTTATCAATGGCTTCAACTTTATCGCCCCACAACACATAATCCAAATCCTGAACCAGATCAGTGCTGCCGTTCCAGTAAAACAAGACAGCCACTTCGCCATTGTTGTTACCACTGGTGAGTCCACCTTGGTTATTGATCGAATTAGGACGTGCTTCACGCATGTTCGGCACATTGATATCAGCACCGTATAATTCGTAATTTGGATCAAGGCCATATGTGGTGTTAAAGTCAGCTGCTCCATTCAATGCAACGGTTTGATATTCACCCGCCCCAATGGTCGCTCCATCAGGAAATCTGGCAAAAAAATCAGCAAAACCACCGCCACCACCTGAGCTGGCTCCACCTTCTACCAGTTGGTAATAGTATACATTGCCATTAGAAAATGTGGCATCGGTTAGATAGACATCACTTAAATCCAGAGTTGTTGAGCCAGCATTGTGGATTTCTATAAACTCTCCTGCGGTTGGAGTGGCTACAATTTCTGTGATCAATAAATTCTCAAGCTCAGTGATGCCACCGGCATGTGATTGAGTTACTGCTAGTGCCATGGTGAGGCATAATAAATACTTCATTCGATCTCTCATTCTTTAATACAGTCAGGCATTTTACCTATAAAAGAAAGGAGAAATGTAACGATTTCATGAAAGAGTGAAGAATCTTTAGTCAGAGAATTAAAAAAGGCGGCCGCAGCAACCTTAAAGACAGAACAAGGAATGCCGCAGCTGCTCAGGTTGATTTCCAGCCTTCTTTTGTTCGAATGACTCGCTTGAAACATGAGGTTTAGCGATAAGCCGAAAAAAAAGCCGTCAGGTGACGGCTTTTTGAATGCTTGATTATCCAAGTTTTAGCCAGCAGGCGTAATAAAGCGATCAGCAACGATGAGTATCACACCGACAACAATCAAGGCAATACCCAGAGATTGCATGACAAAGAATAAGGGCAAGCCAATAACCACTAACCCAAGCCCTTTCGAAATGAAGTCTGAGGTGATTGGGTGTTTGGTGTCACCACCGGTGAAGTGTGTTAATACATGATCCAGTGAAAACTTACCGCCGCCTGAGAAAATCAAAGGTAATAATAAGATGGCAAACAATAAAGGCAATTTAAAATTACCAGCACCTTTATTTGAAATGGCATAACCTTCCCACAATTGGCTCAATGAAGAATAACTTTCAGGCCAGTGTACAGCTGCAGTTGCTACTGCAGTGATGACCAGTAATGAAACAGCAGCAAAGCGAGTAAATAACCCTAATAATAACAAGATGGCAAAAATGTATTCACCCCAGGCAGCCATAAACCATGAGACATCTGCTGGGATGTAGTTAAAAGGAAAAGGAAAGTTATCCTGAATGCCAGCAAACCAGTTTTCGCCGTTAAGTTTTTGTACGCCAGCCTCATAAAACTCCCAAAATAGAATGAGTCGGATTAAGAAGGGAGGTACCCATTGTCCTACTGAATTGAGTCTGCTGGTCAGCTGAACCCAAAGGTTCTGTAAAGAATTTGTTGCCATGTTTTGCTCCTTATGAATTATTTTTTAATTGATATGATGATGTCTTGTTGTAGCCATTTTTGAAAAACTTGATGGCCAAACTGTATGAATTTTTCTGGTTCGGAATATTGATGTTTTATTGCCAATGTTGACAATATTTCTTTACCGTTGGTGTTGATGTTATTTATCAGAGTTTCTAATAACAGTGCAGAAAAGGCATTCATTTCCGTAAAATTGACTTGGTAATTGGTGTCACGCCAAACTGTCATAAATATAGGTTCAGACAGTGGCGAAGTTGGTTGAAAGTCGCTTTTGATTTGATGTACCGCGTAGTTGTAACTGTGTAATCTAACCAATGGTGAAATAACTGGAATGTGATTCAATAAATCATCATCAGTGACATCATCATTCACTGTCTTAATTTCAATGCTGTGTTTTTCTAAATGTAATTCCAACCACTCATAATGTGCCAATTCATAAAGAAAAGGTTTATCTTTATCTGTGTCTGGTTGTTTTTGTAAAAATGTCACAAATTCACGTGGGATTTCAGGAAAATGTGGTGTTTTATTGTGTTCTGGTTTGAAATATTTTCTGACCAAAGCCTGCCAGCCTGTATCGTTGTACAAGGAACGCATGACTGGAAAAGATCCACTGAGTAAACTGCTGATACTGCTGATAAATAAGTCACGATATATAGCCATTCGCCGATCTTCAATTGTATCAGGCATTGGGTTTTGCTCAGGGTTTCTGATGTGAGCTGCAAACTCCACTTGTGCTTGCTTAAATGATGGCTTGCTGCTCATGGTCTTTGGTGTATTTTTGTTGTAATTGATCGATTCTTGAAACTTCAGCTAATAGTTCAACCACTGGTGGATAATTGAAATCTCTCTCCAGCAGGGTGGGGAAGACACCGTAGTTTTGGTAAGTGTATTCCAGTATGTTCCAAACGTCTTCTATCACAGCGGCACCATGGGTGTCGACAATTAAGTCATCGGCCTCGTTGTAGTGTCCTGCAATATGGATGTATGCAATTCTGTCAGTTGGTAATTGGTTTAAAAACTCATAAGGGTCATAGTTGTGGTTGACACTGTTTACATGGATGTTATTCACATCCAGATGCAACAGGCAGTCAGCTTTTTTGATGACATGGTTGATGAATTCGATTTCCGTTATTTCTGGATTAGGTTGTGTTAGATAGTAAGACACATTTTCTAGGGCCATTTGCTCACCCAGAATATCCTGTACGCGCATCACACGTTCTGCAACATAATTAGCGGCATCTTCGGTAAAAGGGATTGGCATCAAGTCATAGAGTTGGCCACCATCAGTACAGTAGGACAGGTGTTCAGAATAGATTGGTGCATTGATTGATTCTTTGAATTTTTTCAAAGCTTTAACAAATGCCACATTCAATTCATCAGGCCCACCAATCGATAATGACAAACCATGTAAAATAATGGGGTATTTTTCGGCAAATGCGAGAAAATCTTTCTTTGCCTTGCCACCGACGGTCATCCAGTTCTCTGGAGCCACTTCCATAAATTGGACAGGATTGAGGTCACCATGAGACTGAAACGGGGACACAAGTCCCCGTCTCAAACCGATACCGGCGCCTGAAATATCTAATTTTTTCATTTCAGATTACCTGTGGGTTCAGCCACCACATTTACCTTCGCCGCACTTGCCTTCGGTTTTATCAGCTTTTTTATCGCCGCCACATTTGCCTTCGCCACATTTACCTTCAGCTTTTTTATCGCCGCCGCATTTGCCTTCGCCACATTTACCTTCGGCTTTTTTGTCGCCGCCGCATTTGCCTTCGCCACACTTACCTTCGGCTTTTTTATCGCCGCCGCACTTGCCTTCGCCACATTTGCCTTCTCCAGACCCATCGGCTTTGGCAATGCGGCCGTCAGCGTTTTGGTAACCATCAGTAAGGTCGGTTTGACCGAAAGGGTTATCCGTTCCGCTCATCAAAGCGCCAGCTCCAACTACAGTTACAGCGGCAGCAATGGCTGCATTAACAGGTTTTACTTTAAAGTTTTTCATAAATATCTCCTCCGAGGGATTGAATAATTAATTTATATTATGAAATGCCCTGACATTTGAATCAAACTAAATCGACCATGTACGAGCTATTTCTGTGTTTATTATAAGCACAGTGAGATGACCACTGCTATTAAAAAATATCACAAAAAAAAACGCCCGATTATTGAAATCAGGTGTTTAGCTGTAGTGCTTAATGAAATTTTAACTAAATCATCGGCTCTTGTTGAGGTCATTAATCATAGCCGCTAAAAACCTGGCCGCCTCGCCACCAGTGACTGCACGGTGATCAAATGTCAACGACAAAGGTATGATTCGGTGTGCTTCCATTCCCCCCAAAACCGGAACCACGTCGTGACGCAGTTTACCTGCGGCCACGATTGAGACACAAGGTGGTGTGATAACAGGGGTGGCATAACGACCGGCATAAACACCAAAATTTGATAACATGATGGTGTAGTCTTTCATGTCTTCAGGCGGAATGCTGCGTGATTTAACCTGTGTTTTGATGTTGTTCATGGCAGCGCGCACATCGCCGGCTGACATTTGGTCACAATTGCGCATGGTTGGAACGAATAAACCATCTTCAGTATCCACAGCAATGCCAACATCTACATGACTGATCAAACGTCTGGATAACTTGTCGCCATCAAACCATGCATTCAATGTGGGTTCAGCTTGAGCTGCCACCACCAGTGAACGAATCAATCGAGCAGTGATGTCTTCACCTGGTTGCCAATTGTTAATGTCAGCATCGTCCATAATGGTAGTAGGCACTATGTTAGCGTGTGAGTTTTGCATCACTCGAGCCATGGTTCGACGTGAACCTTTAACTTGTTGCCACGAATCATCAACCACTGGCTTGCTGACTGGTGCAGCTTGAGGCGCCGGGTTTGTGGTTTGTGCTGGGTTTGTGGTTTTTGGTGCTGCAACAGAAGCTGGAGCGGCAGTTTTAGTTGCCGGATTGGCAGCGGCTGCTTTGACATCAGAAGGTCTAATAACCCCGCCTGCGCCTGTGGCAGTTACTGTATTTAAGTCTACTTTCAACTTTTTAGCCAGTGCACGCACAGCAGGTGCAGCTTTTTTGCCGCCAAAATCAGTCATGTTGTCAACCACAGCATCGGATGATTCCATTTGGCCTACCACAGTACCGATGGCTTCTTTCTCTTCAGTTTCGACAGGAGCTGTAGTTGTTGAGGCATTTTCATCTAAATCCATCAAGACTTGTTCGGCTTCGGCGCGTAATTTAGCTGGTGTATCTATTTCAGTGTCATTTTTTTCTTCAGCAGGAGCTGGCGCTGAACCATCACCTGTATCAAACGCTACCAATGGTGCACCGGTGTCAATAACATCGCCTGGTTCGCCAAATAACTTGGTGACCACGCCAGCCACTGGTACAGGTACATCAACCACAGCTTTGGCTGTTTCCATGGATACCATGGGTTGATCTACTTCAACTTTATCACCAACCTTAACATGCCATTCAACAATCTCAGCATCCGGTAAACCTTCACCTAAATCAGGCAATTTGAAAATACTCATGAAACCTCCAAAACTTGTTCTACTTTATCTAATATTCTGTCCACAGTTGGCATGTATTTTTTCTCCAGCTTGAACAATGGCATGATGGTATCATAACCAGTAACTCGTTTGACTGGTGCGTTTAAGTCATAGAGCCCTTGATCTGCCAGATTGGCCGCAATCTCAGATGACACTGAACAATGCTTAGGGGCTTCTTGAATAATCACACAACGTCCTGTTTTGGCAACAGATTCATGAATGGTATCCATGTCAATAGGGCTGATGGTAGCGACATCAATGACCTCAGCAGAAATGCCTCGTTCGGCCAACTCATCAGCGGCCTCTAGTGTTTCTTTCATCATCGCACCCCAGGTAACCAGTGTTACATCACTGCCTTCGCGAATAAGGAAGCACATGTCTAAAGGATACTCCTCGCCATCATCTTCCACTTCTTCTTTATTAAGGTGGTAAACCCGCTTGGGTTCAAAGAATAGTACTGGATCTGGGCTGCGAATGGCGGCCAATAGTAAACCATAAGCGCGACTTGGAGAAGAGGGAATAACCACTTTAATCCCGGGCGTGTGAGCAAACATGGATTCAATACTTTCAGAGTGATGTTCCGGTGCGTGAATGCCACCGCCATAAGGCGCACGGATAACCAGTGGACAGGTCATTCTGCCTCTGGTGCGGTTGCGCATGCGTGCTGCATGACACACGATGTGTTCAAACATGGGGAAAATAAAGCCCATGAATTGTGCTTCAGCAATGGGTTTCATACCTTGGGTGGCCATGCCAACTGTCATGCCAGCAATCATGGCTTCAGCCAGAGGTGTGTCGATAACTCGATCTTCGCCGAACCTTTGAGCCAAACCGTTGGTGGCCCTGAAAACACCGCCATTGATACCCACATCTTCACCCAACACAACCACACTTTTATCGTGTTCAAGCTCATGTGCCATAGCCATTGTGACGGCTTCTACCATAGTAACCTTAGCCATTAGACTTCTCCTCCATAGCGCGTGCATAGGCTTTTTGTTCAGCCAAGTCGTGTGGTAATTCAGCGTACATATAATCAAACATATCATCGACACTCAATTGTGAAGCGTTTTGATACTCTTCTACCGCTGCATCAACTTCAACCTTACAAGTATTCAGCAATTGATTTTCTAAATGTTCATTCCACTGGCCTTGACTGGTTAGGTATTTACGCATGCGTTTGATGGGTTCAAACTGTTTTGCATTCTCAACCTCATCGTCTGGTCTGTATCTTGAAGCATCATCAGCAGTGGTGTGGTCACTGAGGCGATATGTGATGGCCTCAATAACAGAAGCGCCTTTGCCTTCATAGGCGCGTTTCAATGCAGCTTTGACTGCTGTGTAAACTGCGATGTAGTCATTACCATCTACTTGAATGGAAGGCAGGCCACCGGCCAATCCTTTTTGGGCCAAAGTCCGCCCCTGGCTCTGTTTTTTTCGTGGTACTGAGATTGCCCATTGGTTATTAACAATCATCAAAACCATAGGTAGCTGGAAAGCACTTGCTGCATTTATGGCTTCCAGGAAGTCGCCCTTGGAACTGCCACCATCACCTACAACTGAAACGGCCGCTCGTTTTTCACCGCGCAATTTAAAGGCCAGCGCAGCTCCTGCTGCATGGGTACATTGGGTTGCTATTGGTACGCACCATGGAAAATCATGCTTAGGTCCTGAAAAATCGCTGCCGCGTTCATCTCCGCCCCAATACAACAAAACTTCAGACAGTTTAACACCACGATAGAATTGTGCGCCGTATTCACGGTACATCGGGGCGAAAACATCCGCTTCTTGCATCGCTGCACCAATGCCGATATGGACAGCTTCATGGCCTAGGCATGAAGCATATGTGCCTAATTTTCCAGTTCTTTGCAAGGCCACAGCTTTGGCATCGAAAGTTCTGGTTAAAACCATTAATTCATAAATTGATTTTAGATGTTCAAAATCTGTGGCAACTTTGGGTTTTTTATCACCAACCAAATCACCGCTGGGTGTTAGGTATTGCAAATAATCGATATTAAATGATGCGACTGTGGTCAATTTCACTCTCCGAAAATGTGGTGTACTGTGTTTTGGCTCACGCATCAGAAAATTGGAGGTTCTGCAGTAATCCAATCTTGTTGTTTATTTCTGTGTATGTGCCCGTGGGATGGTAAGCGTCTAGTTCCAAGCCGACTGTCTACAGTTTAACGTCAGCTCTTTCAATCAGCATTTTTGAATGAATTAATGCTTTTTATCTTGCCATCTTCATTATAATGCTCAACATCTGACGTAGATTTACGCCAGTAAAGCGGGCTGTATTATATAGGAATGTGACATTTTAATAAATGCCGAGATCAATAATTCTGCTGAATATTTTATGTAATCCAGTCCATCAGTTACCATAAGTGAAATAGATCAAGATCAATCGATGAAAGATAAGAAAAACCTGCGGCCTCTGGAAGAAGGTATTAAATTAGACATTTCTGAAAGAAAAAACTATGGTGGTTATTTATGCCTGGACACCTTGTTTGCAGCACAAAAGCCTTTAAGTGACCCACAGCATCATGATGAAATGCTTTTCATCATTCAGCACCAAACTTCGGAACTGTGGATGAAGCTGATTATTCATGAATTGACTGAGGCCATCAGATGTGTGCAGATCAAACGCCTGGGCCGTGCTTCAAAAATATTGGCTCGGGTTAAGCAAATTCAAAAACAGTTATTTGAGCAGTGGGCTGTACTGGAGACGCTTACACCAAGTGAATATACCCAGTTCAGGCATGTCTTAGGTAATGCATCTGGTTTCCAGTCAGTTCACTATCGTCAGGTTGAGTTCTTGTTAGGTAACAAGAATAAAAATATGATAAAGGTTTTTCCAGAAGGTTCGGAGTCGAGGGCTACTTTGGAACAGGTTTTGGCTTCTCCCAGCATTTATGATGTTTTTATCAAGCACTTGTATGATGAAGGTTATTCGGTTCCAGAAGAGTTGGTGAATCGTGATTTACGAAAACCACATGTCTTCAATCAGGATTTAATGGATGTATTGGTGGTTATTTATAAAAGGCCAGATCAACATTGGGCCATGTATGCTTTATGTGAGCAATTGGTCGATGTGGAACAGTCTTTCCAACAATGGCGTTTCAGACACATGAAAACCGTCGAGCGTATCATTGGTTTTAAGCAAGGAACAGGCGGGTCATCAGGAGTTAATTTTTTGAAAAAAGCCTTGGATCTGACCTTTTTTCCTGAGCTGTTGAAGCTAAGAACAGAGCTTTAAGCTTTCTTTGATGGCTGTCAGTTGATTGTTGTTGAAATGTTTGAACTAAAGAATAAATACAGATATTTTAGAAATTAAAACCATTTCATCATATATCACTCAGTAGAATCAAACTGAAACTGTGAAAAGCCCACATTGGCGTAGGTGCCTTCGGGTACTTTGGTTTCATGTTGTTTAATCAGTTCGGTCATTTCTTTTTGAAAATGGCGCATCTTTTTATCAATGATTTGATTGATTTTGTCATGTTTGCTGTGTGGGATCTTGCTGGAGAAGATGGATGCCTGGTTAAGGTTTTGTTTGAGGCCAGTAGCAAACATCTTTTTATAGAAGGTTTGAAACAATCTTTTGGTGGTAATGTCCACTTCTTCTGCCAGTTCGGCTTGTTGTATCAGTTGCTGGTTTAGGTTGTCAGTGATTTCATAGTTATTGCCATTCTTACTGATGATTTGGTTGCTGATCAATTCGGTTATGACGGCTTTGGCCCTGATGTGATTACCATAAATTTTGTCAATCATTGTGGTTAACTTTGAATGTGTCAGCTGTTTCCTCTTGGCTTTGGCATATTGTAAGGCCACTATAACCATATCCATCTTGTTCAAGACATCTTTGCTTTTGTTTTTATTGTTATTAAACTCAGCGATGACTCTTCGGTCAATGCCGGTTTTTACTGCGATCGCCTGATTGGTTGGTTTGATGGAAGCTTCCTCAAGCAGTTCCTCGGCCGCTTTGATGTAGGCTTTTTGGCTGTTTGCCCTGAATTCGTGGTACTGTAGGCCAAATTTAATAACCATCTTGCTGACTGGGATCAGTGCTTTTTGTAATTGGACCAAATGTCTTTTATCAGAACTCATGTAATATTTTGCGCGCATGTTTGTACGCAATATTACCACCAAGGTGCTTTGATGTAAAATTCTATTCAACCTGTATGTTCTCACATCAGTTTTATCTCATTTCGCAATATGTGAAACGAACAGGGGGAGGTCAAATTATCTCCAAACAGTGGGCTATTAATTTATCCTACACCAGCGGGACAATACAGAGTTTTGTGGGTTGACGTTTTCTCTCTGTATTGTTTCCGCTAACTTCTTCAATACTTCTTCTTTAAAAATGGATTCTTGTGCTGAATTTATTCTATTACAGCTACTGTTTAAGTTAAAATTTACTTTTAAAAAGTGGTTGTTGGTTTATGACTGCGCTCAGCGTTAATTTAAATAAGATTGCTCTACTTAGAAATTCTAGAGGCAGGGATTATCCCAATGTTGTTGCATATGGTGAAAAGCTGATCGGTATGGGTGTACAAGGATTGACTGTACACCCACGCCAGGATGAGCGTCACACAACGCGTCAAGATACGCGTGATTTAGCCAGACTTTGTAAACGGTACGAAGATGCTGAATTGAATGTAGAGGGTTATCCTTCAACTGAATTTATGGCATTGATTATGGAAACTAAACCTGACCAATGTACATTGGTGCCGGATGCACCTGATCAGTTGACATCAGATCATGGCTGGGATTTGGAACAGCATTTTGATTGGATTTGTGAACTGGCACGTCAGCTTGAAAATATAGGCATTAGAAGTTCTTTATTTATTGATCCGGATGTGACGCAAATTAAATTGGCAGCACAAACAGGAGTTGATCGTATAGAGCTGTATACAGAGGCATACGCCAGTGCATTTCCAACAAATGATTATTCTGATACGTTACAAGAATATATGCTGGCTGCAAAAACAGCACAAGAGTTGGGTTTGGGGGTCAATGCTGGTCATGATTTGGATTTGAATAACCTGTCAGAGTTTTTAACGATTCCTGGTGTTTTAGAGGTTTCAATTGGTCATGCTTTGACCGTTGAGTCACTTGAGCTGGGTGTGAAAGAGGTCATCAAAAGATATTTAGAGATTTGCCATTCCTGAATGGTATTTTTTAAGTAAATGACATGCTATAATCCCGCTCTTTTTTACTCGTACTGAACACCAACAGATACTTTTGTTTGACTCGGAATCAAACAAGGGGCTGTTGTAATTTTTTTGAGCTTTGCTCAATGCATGGAAAAAATCATGATTACTGTAACTTTGTCTGATGGAACTCAGCGCAAATATGAACAAGCATTAACTGTTGCAGCGGTAGCTGAAGACATTGGCCCAGGTTTGGCTAATGCTGCTTTGGCTGCGCGTGTTGATGGTGAAATGGTTGACCTGTCACACTTGGTTGAAAAGGATATTGAGTTAACCATAGTGACGGGCAATACAGAGGATGGTTTAGAAGTGTTGCGACATTCTGCAGCCCATTTAATGGCTCAGGCAGTGCAACGTTTGTTTCCTAAGGTTGAGGTGACTATTGGGCCAGTCATTGAAAATGGTTTTTACTATGATTTTGCATCCAAAGATCCATTTCATGAAGATGATTTGGCTAAAATAACTGCGGAAATGAAGAAAATCGTTAAGGAAAAATTGTCCGTAGAACGTTTTGAAATGTCACGCAATGAGGCCATTGAGTTCTTTGAACAGAAGGGTGAAAAGTATAAAGCTGAAATCATTCGTGATATTCCTGAAAATGAGGTGTTATCACTCTATAGACAAGGTGAGTTTGTAGACTTGTGCCGCGGTCCGCATGTGCCCAACACTGGTAAAATAAAAGTCTTCAAATTAATGAGTATTGCAGGTGCTTATTGGCGTGGTGACAGCAACAACGAAATGCTACAGCGTGTTTATGGTACTGCGTGGCACGATAAAAAGGATTTGAAAGCTTACTTACATCTGTTGGAGGAGGCTGAAAAACGCGATCACAGAAAACTGGGTAAACAGATGGATTTGTTCCATTTTCAAGAAGAAGCACCCGGCATGGTTTTTTGGCATGAACGAGGTTGGTCTATATATCAGGCTGTACAACAATACATGCGTAAAAAACTGAATGCGCGCGATTATAAGGAAATCAACACACCATCGGTGGTTGAGTACACTTTGTGGGAAAAATCAGGCCATGCTGATAAATTTGGTGATGACATGTTCAGTGTGGAATCTGAAAACCGACAGTTTGCGGTTAAACCCATGAATTGTCCTTGTCATGTGCAAGTCTATAACCAAGGATTAAAATCATACCGTGATTTACCTATTCGTTTGGCAGAATTCGGTTCTTGTCATCGCAATGAACCCTCTGGTGCTTTGCATGGTTTAATGCGAGTGCGTGGTTTTGTTCAAGACGATGCACATATTTTTTGTCAAGAAGATCAAATTGGAGTTGAGGTTTCTGAGTTCATCGACTTTTTGCATGAGGTTTATGCAGACTTTGGCTTTAATGAAATCATCTACCGCATTTCTACACGTCCTGAAAAACGAGTAGGTAGTGATGAAGTTTGGGATAAATCAGAAAAAGCTTTGGCTGATGCCCTGGATGCCAAAGGTATTGATTGGGAAGAATTGCCCGGTGAAGGCGCTTTTTATGGTCCCAAAATAGAGTTTTCATTAAAGGACTGCTTGGGCAGGGTATGGCAGTGCGGTACCATTCAAGTAGACTTTTCCATGCCAAACCGTTTGGAAGCGACATATGTTGATGAAAATGGAGACCGTGTCACACCGGTGATGTTGCATCGGGCTATACTGGGATCGTTCGAGCGGTTCATTGGGATTTTGCTTGAGCACCATGCTGGTAATATGCCACTGTGGTTGGCTCCAACACAGGTTGCTGTGCTCAATATTACCAGTCAGCAGTCTGAATATGCCCAAAAAGTGGGACAAACATTGAAAAATCAGGGTTTTAGAGCGATTTATGACTTGAGAAACGAGAAGATCGGCTATAAAATTCGCCAGCACACCTTGAACAAGGCGAATTACTTGGTTATTGTGGGTAATAACGAACTTGAAAGTGAAACCATTACTGTGAGATCGCATGATGGACAAGATTTGGGTTCGATGAAGGTTGAAGATTTGATTCAATTAATGAATCTGCAAATTAATGAGAAAAAATAAAGCCAAAAGGGTTTTATTGGTATTTTATGTATTGGAGGATTGACTAATCGCTAGAAATGACAAAGTACGCAGGAACAAGCAAATCAGGGTTCCTGAAGTAAGGCTTATTGACCAACATGGAGAACAAGTTGGAATCATCACAACTGCCGAAGCCTTAGATAGGGCTCGAGGAGCAGGTTTGGATTTGGTAGAAATATCACCCAAAGCAGCTCCACCAGTTTGTAAAATTATGGATTATGGTAAGTTCAAGTTTGAACAAGCCAAAAAGAACCAGCAAGCCAAAAAGAAACAAAAGAAAGTTCAGTTAAAAGAGGTCAAGTTCAGGCCCAATACTGAAGAAGCGGATTATCAAGTCAAACTTCGTAACTTAAGAAAGTTTATTGGCCAGGGTAATAAGGTCAAGGTGACCATCATGTTCAGAGGACGTGAATTGGCACACAGAGACATCGGTTCGGATATGCTGGATCGATTGGAAAGAGATTTAGTGGATGAAGTGGTTGTTGAACAACGACCAGCGAAAATGGAAGGTCGATTTATGATTATGTTGTTGGCACCAAAGCCGAACAAGTAATCATTTGGGTTTAAATGCCCTAAAAAGAACTAGCGGACCAGTGAGTCAAGTATGAACAAAGATGTTAAGTCATCTACTTGCTGGCGTATATAAATGAAAACAGGAGGGCGTTATGCCTAAAATGAAAACCAAAAAAGGCGCTGCTAAGCGCTTTAAAAAAACCGCCAGTGGCTTCAAAAGAAAGCAAGCTTTCAGAAGTCATATTTTAACTAAGATGAGTACCAAACGTAAACGTAACCTACGTGGTACTACCATGGTTCATGAAGCTGATGAGAATTCAGTGAAAAGACTTTTACCTTACGCGTAATTAAAGGAGAAATAACATGGCAAGAGTTAAAAGAGGCGTTCAAGCACGCAGAAGACATAAAAAAGTATTGAAATTAGCCAAAGGCTATTACAACGCGCGTCGTAAAATTTACCGCGTTGCTAAACAAGCGGTTATCAAAGCAGGTCAATATGCTTACCGTGACCGTAAAGCCAGAAAGAGAACATTTCGTGCATTGTGGATCACTCGTATCAATGCAGGTGCTCGAAATAATGGCATGAGCTATTCACGATTTATCAATGGCTTGAAAAAAGCTGATATCTCTTTAGATCGTAAAGTTCTTGCTGATATGGCTGTACACGACAAAGCAGGTTTCGCTGCTGTTGTTGAACAAGCCAAAGCAGCACTGGCATAAATAGTCTGTCCTTAGGGACGTACTAAAATATAGATCAAGAAGAGGAATCAGTGGTTTAACTGATTCCTTTTTTTATGCATATAGGAATGCTGTTGGGTCTTCATTCATTTATGTTCCAGACATAAATGAATGCGACCACGGCCAGCATGGCTTGCAACCTCGGGCTTGCCCTCTCTGACTCAGCAGGGCTTCGCCAACCGAGTGCGCCGGTTGAGTTGATCATCAACTCTCCACAATAATATTTATCAACAAAAAACAGAGAATAACAGTGAGTGATTTGCAACAAATCGTAAGCGATGGCTTAGCCCAGATTAACGCCGCATCCTCGGTTCAGGCATTGGATGAAGTTCGGGTTCAATACTTGGGTCAAAAAGGTACAGTGACGATGCAATTGAAACAATTGGGTCAATTGCCACCTGAGGTGAGAAAAACAGCTGGTCAAGCCATTAATCAAGCCAAAGGCCAATTGTTTACAGCGATTCAAGAGAAAAAGAATACGTTGATGGCAGCTGAGTTGAATGAAAAACTAATGGATGAGGCCATTGATGTCACCCTTCCTGGGCGTCAGATGGGGCGTGGCGGAGTGCATCCTGTGAGTAGAACCATGCAGCGCATCATTGATTTGTTTTCTCAGGTTGGTTTTGATGTGGTTACAGGGCCTGAAATTGAAGATGATTTTCATAATTTTGAGGCTTTAAATTTTCCTGCACATCATCCGGCTCGTGCCATGCATGATACGTTTTATTTCCCAGATGGTCATTTGCTGAGAACACACACATCACCGGTTCAAATCAGAGCCATGAAAACCATGCAGCCACCAATCAAGATCATTGCGCCAGGTAAAGTTTATAGAAGTGACTCTGATCAAACTCATACCCCGATGTTTCATCAGGTAGAAGGTTTGGTTATTGGTGAAGATGTGACTTTTGCGTCATTAAAAGGTGTTTTGAATCAATTTGTTAATGCATTCTTTGAGGATGATTTGCAAATCAGATTAAGGCCGTCTTACTTTCCATTCACTGAACCTTCCGCTGAAGTTGATGTGGAATGGAAAAAGGATGATGGCAGTATCGATTGGTTGGAAGTGTTGGGTTGTGGCATGGTTCACCCAAATGTATTGCGCTCAGGTGGTATTGACCCGGAAAAATACACGGGATTTGCCTTTGGCCTGGGTGTGGAGCGATTTGCCATGCTGCGCTATGGTGTTCAAGATTTACGTAACTTTTTTGAAAATGACATGGCCTTTTTACGCCAGTTTCAGTCATAGGAACAGATAAATGAAATTCAGTGAAAATTGGTTAAAACAATGGGTTAACTACGACCAGTCAAGTGCCGCAGTGATGGAACAATTAACCATGTTAGGCTTAGAAGTTGATGGTGTTGAGCCGGCCGCTGGTGAATTCAGTGGTGTGGTTGTGGCTGAGATAATTGCTTGTGAAAAACACCCAGATGCTGACAAATTAAAAGTATGTGTGGTTAATGCGGGTGATGAAACTTTACAAATCGTCTGTGGTGCACCTAATGCTCGACCAGGTTTAAAGACTGCTTTATCAAAAATTGGTGCGGTATTACCTGGCAACTTTAAAATTAAAAAGTCAAAACTCCGTGGCGTAGAATCTCATGGTATGCTGTGCTCTGAGGTGGAGTTGGGCATCAGCCAGGAATCTGATGGCATCATTGAATTGCCAGTTGATGCGCCTGTTGGTGAAAATGTTGCTGTATATATGAATTTAAATGATCAGGTCATTGATGTTGACCTGACACCGAATCGTGCGGATTGTTTCTGTATGCGCGGGGTGGCGCGTGAAGTGGCCACTTTAAATTACCTGGAAATCAATTCTCCCAAGATTGATGCAGTGGATTCTAGTCTTACTGAGCGCATTAAGGTTTCATTAGCAGCGCCTGCACAATGTCCTATATATGGCAGTCGAATCATCAAAGGCATTGACAACGCCAAAATCACACCGTTGTGGATGAAAGAGTGTCTTAGGCGCAGTGGTATCAAGTCCATTCATCCAGTGGTTGATGTAACCAACTATGTGATGTTGGAACTGGGGCAGCCAATGCATGCCTTTGATTTGGACAAAATAGATGGCTCAATCATTGTGCGTATGGCCAACCTAAATGAAGCCTTACAACTATTAGATCAATCTGAAGCCAAATTAACCGATGAATTTTTGGTGATTGCCGATGAAAACAAAGCTTTGGCAGTGGCGGGTGTGATCGGTGGTTTGGACAGTGGTGTTAATGACCAAACCCAAGACATCATTTTAGAGTCAGCCTATTTTGATCCAGCCACCATCATGGGTAAATCACGTAAGCTGGGTGTTCATACAGAATCAGCTTTGCGCTTTGAACGTGGTGTGGACTGGGATTTGCAAGCCGTCGCATTAGAACGAGCAACTGCGTTAATAACTGATATTTGTGGTGGTGAGGTGGCTCCGATACATGTTGAGCGAGCTGAAGAATACATACCAAAACAACAAACCATTGAGCTTACTGTTGAGCACTTGAGAAAAGTGTTGGGTTTTGATGTCCAAACGGATAAGGTGACTCAAATATTCAATGATTTGGGTTTTGCCGCCAACTTTGATGGTAAAAGCTGGACTGTTAAATCGCCTTCATGGCGTTTTGATTTGGCCATCAGTGAAGACTTGATTGAAGAAGTGGTGCGAGTGGTTGGTTATGACCAAATGCCATCACACCGTCTGGCATCTACTGATGCCATTAGAATCATTCCTGAACAATTGAAGCAGATTCGATTCATTAAAAACCAACTGGCTGATTTGGGTTACCAGGAAGTCATCAATTATTCATTCGTTGGGGAAAAGCAAGTCAGTGATTTGAAGTTAGCACAAGATGTCTTTGCTTTGGCCAATCCATTGAACAAAGAAATGGCAGTGATGCGTACACATTTATTGCCAGGGGTCTTAAATAACATTAAATCTAACCTGGCGCGCCAAGAGCACGAACTGGCTTTGTTTGAATTGGGTAAAGTGTTTAGTAAAGCTGATGACATCAAGCAAGATGATGTCTTGTTGTTAGCAAAAACTGGACAACAGTCACCGGAGCAATGGTCACAAAATAATGACAAAGTTGACTTTTTCACCATCAAAGGTGATGTTGAATCATTGTTAGCTGATGTACCCAATGAGCTTGGGTTTGAGGTATCTGCCCAGAGTTATTTACATCCTGGTAGGCAGGCGTGCATCAAATCTGATGGCCAAGTTGTTGGCTATTTAGGACAGGTGCATCCATCAATTTGTCAAAAAATGAAAATCAAACAAGAGGTGTATATTGCCGAGTTGAATATTGATGGTATTCAACAAGTGAAATTACCAGCCTGGCAAAGTGTTTCTAAATTTCCACAAGTACGCCGTGATTTGGCTGTCATCATCAAGGATGAAGTTACTTGGTCAGAGGTCTCTGCTGCGGTAAGAAAGAGTTTGGGTGAAGAGGCAACTATATTGTATAAATTGTGTCTGTTTGATGTATACAATGGTGATAATATTGAAAAAGGATACAAAAGTCTTGCCATGGCTATGATTTTTCAGGAAAAAAATCGTACTTTAGAGGATAAAGAAGTAGACAAACTGGTATCAAAAGCGGTATCCTTTTTAACTGAACAACTTAATGCAGAAATTAGATCATGACCGAAACCGTCACTAAGACTGACTTGGCAGAAATTTTATACATGGAAGTCGGCTTAAATAAACGTGAAGCCAGCGAATTTGTCAGTGTTTTTTTTGACACCATTAAGGAACAATTACTGGCAGGTCATGGTGTGAAATTATCAGGTTTTGGTAATTTTGAGTTAAGAGATAAAAAGTCCAGACCAGGCAGGAATCCAAAAACGTTGGAAGAAATACCGATTTCAGCGAGAAGGGTGGTGGCTTTCAAACCCGGTCAGAAACTGAGGAATACGATAGAAACATATGCTGGATCAAGGTCATAATAAATCCCTGCCGCCCATACCCGCTAAAAGGTATTTTACGATCGGTGAAGTGTCAACTTTGTGTGATGTGAAACAACACGTCTTGCGCTATTGGGAAAACGAATTTGATAATCTCAATCCAGTTAAGCGTCGTGGTAACCGCCGTTATTATCAGAGGAATGATGTGATGATGATCAGACAAATACGTAGTTTATTGTATGATCACGGTTATACCATTTCGGGTGCTCGACAAAAACTCAATGGTAAAGTCTCTGAAAAAGAAGCGAGCAAATCGTATCAGGTGATCCAACAAACACGTGTAGAGTTAGAAGAAATTCTTGATTTGTTGAAATAAGCAAAACTGTCCCGTTCGGGACTTATCATTTCACTTTGAAAACAGCATTCTTGTGGTAGAATACGCACTGTTTCGGAACGTGGCGCAGCCTGGTAGCGCACCACAATGGGGTTGTGGGGGTCGGAGGTTCGAATCCTCTCGTTCCGACCAATGACACTTCTGTTTACCCTAATCAGCTTTTTAGGCAGACATCAAGGCATTCTGCCAAGATTTTCAGCGACTGTTAGTTGTTAGCCTGAGTCAGGCCAAAACATATCAAGAACCCGGCAGCCTTACAGTCACCGAGATTGTCAAATCAGTTGATATAGGGGCTGTCTTTAATATAACCCAGGTACTTGAATAGGGCTACTGATTTTTCGCCACCAATTCCCGAGTCAACACTGCAAAGTAATGCATTGTTAATTATTCTTTTTTGGGTTATAATGATCTGTAAATTATTTTACAGATCATTGTGGATAATCAAAAAATAATAAGTTCGCTAAATTTACTGATGCAAGGAATCTCAAAAATTGCGCTGGCTTCGGAACTTAGATCCAAACACATGACTAATGAACTCAGGTACTGGCATATACACACTGCAAAAATGCAGTATCCAAATTTAAGTATTGCCGACTTAAATCAATTGACGGGAATTCCGAGGTCAACCATAAGCGATTTACTAGAGTCCAAACCACCAAAGCCAAAAGATCAATTAGCAAAGCTATTAAGCGACTTATGGATGTCATCTACCAATAAATATCTACCATTAAAGGGAGAAAATTCATTTTTTGAAGTTGCTTATACAAAGCTGGGAAGCACATATTCGCCACAAACAGCATTAAATAAGCTGATTAAGCTTGGTGCTGCTGAACTTCATGGTGATGGTATAAATTTAACTCGTAAATACCTAAATGTTTCTAGCAACATCAACAGTGTCATTAAGAAAATATCACAGTTCATAAACTGGATGATAGACACTGGCTTATATAATTCTCGAACTAAAAGTGAAAATGACAAGTTATTTCAGCGTTCATACTACACAACTAAAGTACCTGATTCAGAGATACCTAAGCTTCACGAAGAACTTAAACAAGCAATAGACCATGCTTATCAAAATCTAAAAGAAATTATCGACAAATACGAAATTGACGTAAACCACGATACTTTCGAAGAGTATGGAGTAACCATTTCAGAATTCTCCAATCTATTTTCTAAAATCTAATAAAGGTATAAATCATGAAAAATATTGTGACGTTATGTAGTTAACCAACTCCTACCAAAAGTCACAATAAAGGTTTATGTGTGTGAGGATATCTGGGTTTGACGCTGACACATGGTCGTAAATTGGAGATAAGATTTGTGTGCTGAAAGTGTTCAACATCATCACGGTTCTGGTGTGGTGATGAACACTGATGTCAAACCCAGCATATTTTTTTGCTTACTGTTTTTTGGGTGCTGGTGACCTGTCCGGCCTTCGGGTACGCTTGGTAGGCTAAGTGATGAAGTCATGGCAATCATACCAGGCAGGGGAAGTCGTTGCATTTCGGTAGATACAGTAAACTCAGTTACATCTGGTTTCATTAATACCCCCCCGCGGCCAGGCGAGGGTGTTTGGGTTAATTACCAGTACCGTCCTGGGCTTTATTGGATAAAATACATTTTAAGTAATTCATGTAAGCATCCAGTAGAGCAGCGCTGTCCTTTGTTTTGTCGTTTCCTGTGCCATCCTGGGCTTTTACACTGATGAGACAATAGTCAGTTTGATGGGGTTTTGCGCTTTTGGGTTCGTTTCCTGTACCATCTTGAGCACAAAATGCAGACGTGGAGAATAACAACAACATTAATTTTAAAATTTTCATTTTCATACCTATTTATTATTTTTCTAAAAACTCGAATACCGAGATACCATAAACAGGATATGTTTTTGCCGCAGTATTAATTTTGTTGCTTGATTTTACGGCGTCATCAAACATGTCCTGTAACTTCACGAATACATCGTGTTTCAAGTATTTGAAAATTTGTTGGTGCAATTCAGCAGCAATCATCGGATGAATGTCGTCATGCCATATGGTGTTTTGGTATTTACTGTTTCTTTGCTTTTTATTTTCAATGAAAGTATCGACTAATCTGTCTATGGCGATTGACGAAAGTTCATTTGCATAACTTTCATTTTCACTGACATTCAGCGCGATAGACTTGATCAAGAATTGGTCGTTGTTGTACTCCTCCATAGCGCCAGCTTTGATCAGTCCGATTTCGGCGGTTTCTGGGGAGTAAGATGAAGAAAGAACGCTGATAGCAGTAGAATAAAATGAGTTCTCTCCTTTTTTTTTGACTAAACCTGCTTTATCTCGCATATACCAGAGTCGGGTTAATAACTTAGCAAGTTTATTTGTTGTTTTTTTGGGCTGTACACTATCGAGAGAGTCGTTCAATTGCTGACGCGACAGGCCAGTTATTTGTGAGAGCTGGGATATGGATTTATTTGGATGCAGTTTTCTGGCTACATGTGCCAGATGGAACCTCATTGATTTGGTAAATTCAATTTGATCAAACGTATTGGTGCATATGAGTTTACCAATAGCATTAAATAATCTTATGAATTCGTTATTAATCAACTTATATTACTCTGTAATAAAAATTATGAAGTATTGTAATCCAAAAAAGAACAATAGACAATGCACATATACTCACAAAAAATCTCTAAGTGTGTGGATAATGTGTGTGTGGATATCTGGGTTTGACAGTAGTATGAGGGTTTTGGATTGGATATAAGACTTATCTGCTGAAAGTAATTAACATCGTCGTGACTCCTTTGAAGATGATAAATAACTGATGTCAAACCCGGCATATTTTGAACTATCACCACCATAAAACTTTAGGCTGTAAGTTCAAAGACTCATTTCCAAGCATAAACACCCTTTCCTCGTGAATTCCGTTTAAAAAAAATACCATGGTTGTTATAATCTGCTCAACCATCAATTCTCATTAAATCATTTTCATGAGTTTTTTGAGAATTCATCAAAATCATCAAAATTGGAGACTTTAATGAAATCACCAGTACGAGTCGTAGTTACCGGCGCTGCCGGACAAATTGGCTATCAGCTTTTATTCAGAATTGCAGCAGGTAACATGTTGGGTCCTGACCAGCCAGTCATTTTACATTTGCTTGAAATTCCACCTGCAATGAATGCAGTTCAGGGTGTAGTGATGGAACTAGAAGACTGTGCTTTTCCACTGTTACATGGAGTGGTAGCGACTGATGACGCCAATGTTGCCTTCAAAGATGCCAATTTTGCTTTATTGGTGGGAGCGATGCCACGCGGACCAGGCATGGAACGCAGTGATTTGTTACAGGCCAATGCCAAGATTTTTTCAGTTCAGGGTAAAGCCATGAACGATCATGCAGCTAAAGACATTAAAGTTTTGGTTGTTGGTAATCCTGCGAACACCAATGCGTTGATTGCTCAACAAAATGCGCCTGATATTAACCCCGCACAGTTCACAGCCATGACACGTTTGGATCATAACCGTGCTTTGGGCCAGTTGGCTGATAAGTTCGCTGCGCAAACTCATGAAATCAAACGCATGACCATTTGGGGCAATCACTCATCTACTCAATACCCAGATGTTTCACAAGTTGAAATTAATGATACAAAATTGTCAAACATTGATAATGACTGGTATGTTGATGAGTTTATCCCAACCGTACAACAACGTGGTGCAGCCATTATTAAAGCACGTGGGGCGTCAAGTGCGGCATCAGCAGCTTCTTCAGCCATTGATCACATGCGCAATTGGGCTTTAGGGACTGATGAAAATGACTGGGTTTCAATGGCCATTCCAAGTGATGGCAGTTATGGTGTGGCACCAGGTGTGATTTTTTCTTATCCGGTAACTTGTGCCAACGGTGAATACACCATAGTACAGGATTTACCTGTGAGTGAATTTTCTCAAAGTAGAATTGATGCCACTGAAGCTGAACTGCGCGAAGAAAGAGCAGCTGTCGAGCATTTGTTCTGAACAGATTAAATATAATTGCTAAAAAGCCGCAATTATTTGCGGCTTTTTTATTACCTTGATTTCTTGGCTTCGACTCCGCTCAGCCAACGGTTTTCATTTGCACTGCTAAAACTTAGGCTTTGTTCAACCATTGTTAATAAGGTACTGAATATCGATTTTGCTTCCTGGAAACCAGTTTCTGATCATTGTTGTGGCTCCAGCTGAATAACATCAGTCGCTCACTGAGCGGAGTCGAAATGAGTAAGGTATGAAACAGAACAATGCTTGTTCTATGGATTCAGAAAACCACATCTCGCTGTTAATGCATTGCTTGAGTTTAATCTGTATAATTCACTTTTTTTATGAGATTTGTATCATGATCAGCGCCAACATCCCGCAAACTCCAGAAGTTAAAAACGAACCCATCAGAGATTACCGCCCAGGTAGTGACGAGACCATTGCTTTACAACAAGCCATGGATAAGATGTCTGCTGAGCAAGTAGAAATCCCATGCTACATTGGTGGTCAGGAAGTGCGTACGGGACAAGTTGAAAATGTTGTGATGCCTCACAATCATCAGCATGTATTAGGACAATTTCACAATGGTGGCGACCAAGAACTCAATGCAGCAGCTGATGCGGCAATAAAAGCACAACATGACTGGGCAGGTTTGCCATGGCAATCACGGGCCGCGGTCTTTTTAAAAGCAGCTGATTTAATTGCTGGCCCATACCGCAATACAATCAATGCAGCAACCATGCATGGCCAGTCTAAAAACTGTTTTCAGGCAGAAATTGATTCGGCATGTGAGCTGATTGACTTTTTGCGTTTTAACGCATACTTCTATGAGCAAATCATGGAACAACAGCCAGTTTCGTCTCCTGGTGTGTGGAACCAATTGGATTGGCGACCACTGGAAGGCTTTGTATTAGCCATCACGCCATTTAATTTCACTGCCATTGCTGGAAACTTACCAGCAACACCAGCGATGCTTGGTAATACAGTGGTATGGAAGCCGTCAGGGACACAAATGTTATCAGCCTATGTCATCATGCAGGTCTTTAAAGAGGCAGGTCTTCCTGATGGTGTGATTAATATGGTGGCCGCTGATGGGCCTGTGGCAGGTAAAGCGTTGTTACCACGGCCTGAACTGGCTGGCGTTCATTTCACTGGCTCAACACCAACATTTCAACATATATTTGCGGAAGTGGGTGGTAACATTGCCAGGTACAATTCATACCCGCGTTTAATTGGTGAAACTGGAGGTAAAGATTTCGTTTTTGCCCATGAATCTGCTAATCCAGTGGCAGTTGCTACAGCACTTTCCCGTGGTGCATTTGAATATCAGGGGCAAAAATGTTCAGCAGCTTCACGTGCTTATATCCCGTCATCAATTTGGAACGATGTAAAAGCACAACTATTGGATGATGTTAAGTCATTCAAAATGGGATCAACCAGAGACTTTGGTAATTTTATTAATGCAGTTATTGATGAACGTTCATTTGACAAAATTAAATCTTATGTTGATTACGCTGCAGCTGCATCTGATGCAGAAATTATTGTTGGCGGTGGTTGTGACAAATCCGAAGGGTATTTCATTGAGCCAACCGTCATAGTAACGACCAATCCTAAATTCAAAACCATGACTGATGAAATATTTGGTCCGGTATTGACCATTTATGTCTATGATGAAGCTGACTTTGAAGTGACCCTGGATTTATGTGACCAAGGATCAATTTATGCTTTAACTGGTGCCATCTTCGCACAAGATCGTTTCATGATAGGCCACATGTCTGATCGCTTGAGAAACGCTGCAGGTAATTTTTATATCAATGACAAGCCTACTGGTGCGGTTGTAGGGCAACAGCCTTTTGGTGGTGGTCGAGCTTCTGGTACCAATGACAAAGCGGGTAGTGCTTTGAATCTTTATCGTTGGTTATCTCCCAGAACCATCAAAGAAACCTTTGTACCACCAACTGATTACCGTTATCCGTTCTTGGGTTAGTCGTTATCAATCAAGTTTTATTTAAAGGTCGCCGTAGCGACCTTTTTTATATGTTGTGTTGTTGGTGTTGTGTTTTTGTGAACTTATGTCAAGTTAATCAAGAAACACAAAATGCTACTTTATAATCAATAGGGTAATAATAGAGGAGTCTGAATATGAATAAATATTTTGCAGAGGCGTTAGGTACGTTTTGGTTGGTTTTTGGTGGTTGTGGTAGTGCGGTTTTAGCAGCAGCATTTCCGGCTGTTGGTATTGGTTTATTGGGTGTTTCTTTGGCTTTTGGTTTAACTGTACTAACCATGGCTTATGCCATTGGTCATATTTCGGGATGTCACCTTAATCCAGCGGTTTCTATAGGACTCTGGATTGGCGGCAGGTTCAACAGCAAAGATTTATTGCCCTATATCATCGCTCAAGTCATCGGCGGTATTTTGGCTGGTGGTGTTTTGTATGTGATTGCCAGTGGGCAAGCAGGATTTGATGTGAGTGCAGGTTTTGCATCCAATGGTTTCGCTGAGCATTCTCCTGGTGGTTATTCAATGGTTGCTGCATTAGTGGCTGAAGTGGTGTTGACCGCATTTTTCTTATTGGTGATTATGGGAGCTACAGATGATCGTGCGCCTGCGGCTATGGCGCCAGTGGCGATTGGTTTGTGTTTGACATTGATTCATTTGATCAGTATTCCTGTGACCAATACTTCGGTTAACCCGGCCAGAAGTACTGCAGTTGCCGTTTATGTGGGTGATTGGGCAGTGAGTCAGCTGTGGTTGTTTTGGGTTGCGCCGATTGTGGGTGCAATCATTGGAGCCAGTATTTATAAATTGATTGCAAAACCAGAGTAACTAAATATTTTGTTATTAATGAATGTAATAGTTGATATTTGCAAATATCATTTCAAGTAGTGTTTTTGAGTTAACCATAATATAAAAAAGATGTCATCCTCGGGCTTGCCCCGGGATCCATTTTATAGTCTTTAATTAAGAAGGCCTGATGTTGGGGCTGAACCAGTTTTATGGCAAGCATGGTGTATGTTCGAAATAGAAGATGGCTTGTAAACCACTCTATTATTAATCATAAAAATTATAATGGATCCCCGGGTCAAGCCCGAGGATGACGAAAAGAGTAAATTAGATTATCTGGTGAAGCCTTAGAATGACAACGCTTGGTTTTTACTTAAGATTCGGGTAAGACCCAATCGGGTCTGGCGAAATGGCAGGTATAGCCATTCGGAATTCTTTCCAGGTAATCTTGGTGTTCGGGCTCGGCCTCCCAAAAATCACTGGCAGTTGATATTTTTGTAACAACTTTACCTGGCCATAGACCAGATGCATCCACATCTTTGATGGTTTTCATTGCCATCAGTTTTTGTTCTTCTGAGGTATAAAATATTTCTGAACGATATGATTCGCCTATGTCATTGCCTTGTCTGTCAATGGTGGTGGGGTCATGAATTTGAAAGAAAAAAGTTAAAATATCGCGATAGCTTATGATTTCATTATCGAAAATTATTTCAATGGCTTCTGCGTGAGAGCCATGATTGCGGTAGGTGGCATTAGGTACTTCACCACCCGTATAACCAACACGTGTTTCCAGTACACCGTTCATTTTTCTGATCAAGTCTTGCATACCCCAAAAACAACCGCCGGCCAATATTGCTTTTTCTTTTTTCATTTGTGTGTCGTCTCTTATTCGTGTTTATGTCACTACTATGGGGATGGTGATTAAGCTTTCAAAGTCTCAATTCTTCTTGGTTGGCAAAAGGGGTCGAATTTATCTTATTTAATGAAAATAAAAGTATTCATTATAATCAATAAATCTATTTATGATAATTTTATTAATCATTAAATTATTGACCAATGCGTGGTGTATGTGTTATTGTTATGAGTGGTTAATATTGGTATTGTGAAATAACATCATGAATTTCAGGCAAATGAGTAACGGGTCGGTGGCTGCAGAATTGGGTTCGCGTATCGAACAATTACGCCTAGAGCGCAACCTAACCCAGCAAGAAGTGGCTGATGAAGTGGGGTTGTCAAGGGTCAGTTATGCGCGTTTGGAAAAAGGTGAAGCTAAGTTAATTAATGTGATTGCAGTGTTGCGGGTATTTGATCAGTTGCAACTGTTAGACCAAGCCATTCCAGCCTCTGTTTTTAGCCCGCTTGAGCAATTAAAACTACAAGGCAGTAAACGCCAACGAGCCACTGGTAACCGCAAAAAGAACATAAATACCCCAAATGAAGCGTTTGAACAGGGTTGGTGATGGCTCATTTAGCTGAAGTCAGGATGTGGAACAAACAGGTTGGGGCACTGGTGTACCAAGTTGAGTCTCGAATCAGTGTATTTGAATATGCGCCACAATGGCGTGAGAGTGGCATTGAAATTGCACCTTTAAATATGCCTCTGAACCCACAAAAATATGCTTTTAATGGTTTAAACTTTGATACATTTAAAGGTTTGCCTGGCGTTTTTGCGGATGCCTTACCGGATGATTTTGGTCATGCTGTGATCAATGCTTGGTTAACCCGACAGGGGCGCGATGTCGATACATTTTCACCAGTTGAGAGGCTGTTGTATACTGGAACAAGAGGCATGGGGGCTTTGGAATTTTTGCCGATGTTAGATAGAGATTATGCGCCAGCAGATCAGTTGGAAATGGAGTCGCTGGTAGCCATGGCTCAAAATATCTTGAATCAACGAGCTGGACTTAATCAGAAATTAATTAACAATGTTGAGCCTGAAGCGATGCATGCCATCTTGCAGGTAGGCACTTCCGCAGGTGGCGCACGTGCTAAAGCATTGATTGCGATTAACAAAGAAAGAACAGTGATTCGATCAGGTCAGGTGGATGCGCCAGCTGGTTTTGAGCAGTTCTTGCTCAAATTCGATGGTGTGGAAGAGTACAAAACTGATGAGGAAACATTTGGTGACCCACAAGGCTACGGGCGCATGGAGTATGCTTATTATTTAATGGCGAAAGCTGCTGGTATTGACATGGCTTATTGTGAATTGTTTCTCGAAGGAAAACGGGCACATTTCATGACCCAAAGATTTGATCGAATTGGTAACCATAAATGTCATTATGTTTCTTTGTGTGGCATGGCGCATGCTGATTATAAACAGCCAAGGGCTTTCAGTTATGAGGAATTGTTAGCGGTGGCTCGGGAACTGCGGTTGCCCAGGGCAGATGCCTTACAAATTTTTCGCCGCATGGTATTCAATGTGGTGGCTAGAAATCATGATGACCATACCAAAAATTTTGGGTTCTTACTTAAAAACAAATTCAGTCGCTGGCGTTTGGCACCTGCTTTTGATGTGGCATACAGTTATAAACCAGGTTCACCTTGGGTTAATTCGCACCAATTAAGCCTCAATGGTAAAAGAGACGGATTTACTCGAGCTGATTTGTTGATTGTGGCTGATTTGATTGGTAACTTCAGAGATGCTAACAATGTCATTGATGAAGTTATTGCTGTTGTCAGCAAATGGAGAGATTATGCCAATGAGGTTGGTGTTGATGCGCAATTTGCTGAAAAAATTTATCAAAACCTAAGACTGAATTTGTATTGATCTTAACTTGGAGAACTGATGATCAGTTCGACCGGCGCACTCGGTTGGTGAGGCAAAGCTGAATCAGAGAGGGTAAGCCCGAGGTTACCAGCTATACTGGCCGTGGTCGTTTTCATTTTTGTCGGGAACAAAAATGAATGAAGACCCAACAGTATTCCT
>JANQRW010000025.1 GCA_028284365.1 Marinicella sp. | reverse complement strand
ACTTACTTGCTGCAGGTGATGGCACGGATACTTTAAATGGTGGCAATGGTACAGATATATTGCGTGGAGGAAAAGGCAATGACATCTTAAATGGAGATGGTGGTGATGATTTCATTCAAGGTGACCGTGGTGCTGACACCTTACAAGGTGGACTTGGTTCTGATACCTATGTGTTCAGATACCAGGATGACCCTGAACCAGGTGTGATGCCCAGAACAACCATTGTGGATACAGATGATGCTGGAGGCAACTCCATCCAATTCCTCGGTGGCTTAGACACTGATGACATCACTTTGATTAACGACCTGGATACTGGCGACCTTGAGATTCAATATGGTCACAATGAAGATACCATTATTTCCTCAATCTACATTGCCAACAGTGCTGAAGGTGAGGTTATCTCAGAGTTCATATTTGAGGATGGAACAACCATCACCTTTGAAGACTTGTGTTTATCGCAGCCAGCTACATGTGAAGTGGATGATTTGATCTTTGAAAATGGCTTTGAACAAACTCAAGCAGTCAAATCTATTTCACACAAGCAAATAAACAATGGCTATCCAGATAGTCCGGACATGATTGACCCCGTTGGTCAGCTGGCCGTATTAGCGACTTTCTTGTTGAATAAATTGGTTTAGTTCATGGAAGAAAAATTGAAACAATTGGGCAAAGCACTCAAATTCCTGGCAAAAATGATTATTGAGTTAATTAAATTGCCATTTCGACTTTTGAATGCCTTGTTTGATTCCAATAAAACTCATGAAACAGCTGAAGTCGATAAAGAACCTGAACACCAAAAATCAATTGAACTAATAGGAAAGCCATATGAAAAACTACACTATGAACTGGCACTGGAAGGTGAGTTTGAAAAACAAAGTTTAATTTTTAATCAGGAAGTGGATATGTATTTTGCTTTGATTAACCCAAAAAACAAGATTAATACAAAACGCTATGCAATATGCCCTCAAGCCAGTTTAGGTGAACTATTTAATGTTGTTGGGTTTAATGATGACAAAGAGAAAAATCACAAATACAGGAAATCGTTTGAATCAAAGCGTGCAGATATTGCCATTATTGACAAAGATAATGGTTTTACACTTGTAAGTTTGATAGAAATCATTGGCCCAAATCATGACTTGAGGGGCAAACTGAAGTCAAGGTATAGGGATGAAGCGATTAAAGTAATTTGCAAAAAAAGCCGTGTTCTTTACCACGAGTATTTTGAGAGCGACAACACAGACATATCATCATGGATCAATGAACAACTTAGCTACTTGCAACTAACCAATTAGAAATAATATTTAATTACAAATTACCCCTGTATAAACAGCACTCAATACAAAATTGCGTTGCAATTGACCGATATATCATAATTAAATTTATTGAATTTGAATTAGTCTATTAACCATTTTGCATAAGCTTCAACATCTATCATTGGCACCGTCCCGGCAAGTTGAAGTTGTGAAATGAGCTTGAATAAAAATCCAGTAGCTGGCTTGTGATCTGTGTTGACAGTATATTCACCTGTCTTTCTATCACAGTGATAAAAACCATGTGCAGCAACACAACCAAGATCAAGTGTTTCAAGTGTTTTCACATTTAAAGCATTATAAAATGATTCCCCAAATGGAGGTTTCCATTCAGATTCTAAACTCAGCATACCACCCAAAATGTGAAATGGTGGTTTTGCAGGATATTCACCACCAGCATGAGGTATAGGTAAACTTGTACGTTTTAGCTTACGAACGCTTGAAATTTTATTTTGAGCGTAACGGACCAACTTGGCATCCATAGTCTGTTTGGCCTCAAAAACTGCATATACGCTCTCAGCCGGAATTACAGTTGAGTTTTTGAACTTGTGAATAAATGGTGAATATTGTTGATCGAATATCACAACATCAATTTGCTCACTGAAAGTACCTTCACTGTCAACAACATGGGCTTTCAAAGCATGGTACCTTGCTGGAAGGTATTCTTTAAAAAGCTCCAACCAAATGTCTTCACTTACATCACCTTTTTCACCAGGATGGCCTATAGTTGATCTTGCTCGGTTCAATTTAGATTGAATATCCTCATGCAAATTGCTAAGAAGCTCTTTCAAATCCCAATCAGTCATGCCTTATTTCTCCTCTTATTTAGTTATTTCTATTTGACACTCTAGTATATGGCCAGATGACAAAAATGTACTTGCTGACATTTCAATGAAACTTTCATGATTAACTTTCAAAATGATAAGCACCAGAAAGTTTGCTACCGACGATTCATCATTTAGGATGGATTGCATTGTTTCTATATCCATTTCGCTTGGAATTGCAAGGGAGTTTGGATGCGAATGCCATTCACCAAGATAATTGAATTGTGCATGCTCATTGCCATAGGCTTTACTGAGACGCTTAAGTGATTTTCTTGCCTCACCTGCTTTTCGACGAAAAGATGCTTTTTCACCTTGTTTTTTTTGTAAGGTATACTCAACTAAACGGAATTTTTCATTGTCAACATGCTCACCAAATAGTATACCGCCAACTTCATTTTGCTCAGCATTAATTAATGCCATTCTCCAGCTTTCAAGAATTTCTTTTCCGATCAGTAATTTCATTAACCTTTTTAGCAATTATTTCTTCTATAAAACTATCTTGCTGTTTATCTTTTATGACCGCGCTTTCTCGGCTTCTAATTGGTGCATCCACTTCGATAGGTTTAACATGAAACGCTGATTCAAAAATCCATTCTCGCTTAAAACCGATTAAGTATATTGGATAATCGTACTCGGAGGGATCCATATTCAACATAGTGTCAAGAGTTAAACTGCAAATGTGCCCCGCTATCTTTGAAACTTCTGAATCAGTAGCTATATAGACTTCATCATAGTCATGACCATCATATCCTGAGCCAGAAGGGAGGGGAGGGGGAATATCTATTTCCTCGTAGTATTGATTAAGAGCTTGCCTTAAATCAAACGGTGTTGGCTCAAAGTTTTCCCTTGACCTTGCCATATAACCACCAATACCACCTGCAAAGACTCCTCCCCAAATAAGTGAACTGCCAGAGTTTAGACTAATTGATGCAAGATGATTGAGAACAGTGGGGTTTGCTGTGGCATCGATAATAACATTACAACCATTTAACCCTCCATTTACCGCTGCCATTTCTGTTGAAGATACTTGTGAACCAATTGCGACCCTTCGCACAGATACGTTAACATCTGGTGAAACGAGTTTAATACGACGTGAAACTGCATTTACTTTATGCAATCCAACATCACGCCAGTCACAATCATGTCTCTCAAGATTTCCTTTGTGAATAATATCATCGTCTATGAGCTCGAAATTTTTCACTCCAGATCGAGCTAATGAGACAGCAACTTTAGAACCCAATGAACCCAATCCAACTATGCCAACTCGTGATGATGCTATTAATGATGAAATCTCACCGTTGCGAGAAGATATTTCCGCAGGAGCATGGATTGTATGAAATATATATATTTTATCGCCTTGAATACAGTTATAAAGTATAGGTAACCCTTCTTTTGGGCATATCAAATACATTGGCACTTGCTTATTGGTACAAATTACCGAATTAAATTCCGTTTTCGTAGAAATTTTTTTTAAAGAATTAATGTCTGCTTCGGTTTGTATTATTACGCAGTCGAGTGAAGTTGACTCATCCCCTAACGTAGCAGGCAATGATTCCTCATTCACTGACCAATCTTCACCATTGCCATCTTTTAAGAATGCTATGACAAAACCTTCACCACACCACTGAAGCCAGATTTTTGCATTTGCCAGGGTAGGGGCTTCTCTTAATGCCTCCAGTTGATTTTGAGACAAATACAATCGCCTGCTGGCATTGCGTGACGAAATATTGCTTGATACATTATGAGCTGAATTAGCAACAACAACTGTCCCATCATCATCTGGTTGCTCAATTCTAAGCAGATTGTAAGCGCTTTCAATCATTTGGGCACCTGTGAAACCAGGTAGCCAATTATCTGGGCGTATTTCTAAGCAAAGATCCTCTCTGCCATATTGATGGCTTGATATGCGTTCTGAATCTATTGGCTTAACTGTTGGGCATGTATTAGGAAATGTATTGTGGTATGTTAACAGAAGAGTGAATTTTCGATGTGTTAAATGAATCTCAAATACCACCTGTAGGAAAAATTGATCATCAAATGACCACTCAATATTTCGTAGCCAATCGCTCTTTTCCATCAATGCATCGATTTCAGTTCTTTCTAAGCTCAAACGCTCCTGGTTTTCTGACCACCAAAATCTCATGCAAAATCAGCTGGCTTATTTGGTGGTGTGGAAGGTGTTGAAGGAAAGGAAAGTGGGGACATGGTTGCAGCTTCTTGCATACCATATGAATTTTTTGAACTTGTAGTCTTTGGAGAAGGAAAACGATCACCCAATATTCGCCTCCAGTGCTTGGTGGCAATATCTTGATCTTCTGCAGCTAAAGCCTTCGACGCTTCATTGCGGAAATATTCAACTTTATCATAAAATGCAGAAAACGCTTGGCCAGTAACACCATTCAAGAGATTTCCATTTTCAATTGCAGGATCATCAAGAGTAGGGCACAAGTCTTTGTCTCTATAAGTTGAATAATAGTCTACAATTTCATTAAATGTATCATGGATAAGTTGACCATAATGTGACTCATTTATGTCCATATGCTTAGCAATAAGAGCTTCCAAAGCAATACTTTTCGGGTGTTTGTTCTTTGTTGGAAACTCTCTACGGCTCCATTTCACCATTTTAACCATTGGATTGAATCTCATGTTTGCATCTGCATTAACTTTTGCTGACCAATTAGTATGTTCCTCTGGGTCTGTCAGATACCATTCACCAGTGTTTCTATTGCCTATTCGATAATATCCTTCATCATTACGTTCCAATATTGGTGAAACATCCATATCTGCTTTGTTTGTTGAAATTGCAATTGAGCAGCGATTACGAGTAATTTTCGTTATTCCAAGTGTTTTACGGTTTCGGTTCAATGCGGAATACAACTCATCAATCAAATCACCTGGTGTTTTATAGCTAGAACTTGTAGGAGAAGTTGAACCATTTACGACAACATAAATGTCAATATCAGGTCGCTCTGTGTCATCACCTTTTTTAACTGGTCTGATTGCAGTCTTTCTTTTATAGGACCCACCCAAAAATGTTCGTATAACCTCACCCTTATAATCATCGTCACTGGTGATGACATCTCTCACTGATGTATGTGCTGAAACAGATCTTGAATTAGTTGTTGCACTAGGGGTTATATCTTTAATGAATTCTTGGAATCTTGCATTTGGGGTCATTTTTATTTCCTTAATTTATTTTTAATGTCACCGAATAACTTAGTGGGGCATGCTGTAAAAAACTCAAGCCTAAAAGCTATCTTAAGTACAAATAATATGCGAATAATAAAAAAATGATGTTGTATCGACTAAATTTACTACTACAACGGATATCAGATTGGCTAATTCCTGGCAAGACTGATTTTGATATTTTTCCACATATATCCGATACCCTTTAGTATTGGACATAGCCTGACAGTCCATATATAATGTGATTTTGACACAAATATTTATATCATGGCCATCAAAAAACCATTTCCTTTGTATCCTGTGTACAACGAATTAAAGGAAATCTCTTTATCTGATTATCCTCAGTTGAAAGCTGAATTAGAGAAAATGTATGATTGGCAACGACAACATTACAGTTGGGGACAAATGTTTCTGGAGTATATTGGTAGAAACAAATCTGAACACACTTATACAAGGTTCAGAAATGAAACCGAAAGGTTTTTGTTGTGGACTATTTTAATTAAAGACAAACCGGTTGATACATTCAAAAAATCTGACGTTCTGGAATACGCAGATTTTTGTTGGAAGCCACCAGCTTCATGGATAGCTACCCATAACCACGATAAGTTTTTATGGGATAATGGTTTCTTTATATCAAACAAGTCATGGCGCCCATTTAAACTTCAAGCGCCAAAAAGTCAAAAAAATAAAGAGATTCAAAAGAAACAATATAAACCTTCACAACAAACTCTCGCATCTACATTTACGGGAATTATTTCTTTTTTTAACTATCTTATGGGTGAAGAACTGGTACTTGGAAACCCAGCCCAAATTGCTAAGAAAGACTGTAAGCACTTTATCACAGAGACGCAAATTAAAGAACCTAAAAGATTGACTGAGGATCAGTGGCAGTTTGTTTTAGATACTGCGATTTCAATGGCAAATGAAAATCCCTTGTTTGAACGTAACTTATTTATCATTGCTTCACTCAAAGTTCTATTTTTGAGAATTTCTGAGTTATCCGAACGCAAAGAATGGTCACCGGAAATGTCTCACTTTTGGGAAGATTCAACAAAAAATTGGTGGCTTCGTGTATATGGGAAGGGGCGCAAAATTAGAGACGTAACTGTACCACTAGACTTTCTAAAATTTTTACAAAGGTATCGAGAGTCAAGAAACCTATCCCCTCTGCCTGACAGCAATGATAAATCAGCTTTGATTGAAAAAGTACGTGGCACTGGTGGAATGACATCCAGGCATTTGAGAAGATTGGTGCAAGACACTTTTGACCAAGCGTATAAGGCCATGAGTAAAGCCATGAGTCCAACGGATGCCAGGAAACTTAAAGAAGCTACAACTCACTGGTTAAGACACACTGGAGCTAGTATGGAAATTGAACGAGGTCGTGCTCTAAAAGATTTGTCAGAGGATTTAGGCCACGCTAGCATGGCTACCACCGATACGGTCTATGTGCAAACTGAAAATAAAGTCAGAGCTGAAAGCGGTAAAACTAGAAAAGTTAATAAAGAAAAATAGAAAAGTTAAATTGTTGAGTATCAATAACATAGAAGGTTTTCATCGGATTCGAACACCCAATTTAGTAATTCACCCAAAGTTGCAGGCAGAAGGCCAGTCATACAGTCAAATTTCTGCTGATACACGGTTATCACTGGCTCGCGAGCTGATAAGTACCGCAGGATTAACTGTACAACAGGTATCAGACCGCACGGGGTATTCAGAGCCTGCCAGTTTTATTCGGGCTTATCGGAACCGATTTGGGCAAACACCTGGGGCCACCCGAAACGCTTATAAATTGGCTCCGACTTAAAAACTGGCCAACCTTCTATACCGCCATCTGTTTCCTAAACCAATACCAACTCACCATGTTTGACTGTGCGAAAATTGTCTGGACCGATGTTTTGCTTTGTAAGCGCTTCTGCTAATTTTTTGGGAGGCTCATCCATGGGCTCGTGGGTGAGCGCAAAACTACCCCAATGGATTGCGATGGATAACTTTGAGTGCACATCTTGATGAATTTTGACGGCTTCTTCAGGGTTAACATGCAGCTCCTTCATAAACCAACGGGGTTCATAGGCTCCAATAGGTAATAATGAAAGGTCAAATGCACCGAACCGATCATATATGTCCTTGAAGTCACTCGAGTATCCAGTGTCACCTGCAAAAAATATTTGGTAAGATTCATTTTCTGCCGTGGCTGGCAGGGTTAAAACCCACCCGGCCCAAAGGGTGTTGTTTTGTTTCAAACTGCGGCCACTAAAGTGTTGAACTGGCACCGCGGTAAAGCGCCAATCCATATGTGTGGTTTGTTCCCACCAATCACACTCCACCCAGTTATCGATTTCCAAATTGCTAAACCACTGGCCTAATTTCAGTGGAACCACAAACAGTGGTGGGTTGTTTATTTGCCGTTGCTGTATTTCCAATACAGATTGCTTATCAAGGTGATCATAGTGATCATGTGAGACAACAACCACATCAATGTGGGGTAATTGGGTAACAGACAGTGCCGGTGGTGTGCTGCGCTTTGGCCCCGCAAACCCCACAGGTGATGCCCGATCAGAAAAGTGAGGATCTGTGAGTATGGTCAGTTTTTGGTGACGCAATAGAACTGTGGCATGACCAACCCAAATTATTTTTGTGCGCGCATCTTGGTCATTATTAAACGAATCGATATCAGGAGATACCACTGGCTGGGTTAATGGTTTGGCATTTGGTGCTGTTAGCTTCCATCGAACCAAATCCGATAAACGCGTTTGCGGATTTCGCAGTTTGGGTTCTTCAATATCAGCAGTGTTCCTAAAAGTGCCATTGGGTAAATGGTGACGCATGTTGATTACTGTAATTGAATTAATTCAAATTTTAGCTGTGAAATGAAATAACAGCAAATGTTAACGGCCATCTGCTATTGCTGCTTTCAAACTTATTCGCGACCGGAATACGCAATACCCATTCTCCTTGGTATGCAGAAGGATAGATAAATGTAAAATTGATATTTGTATTTGAGTTTTGAGTTAATTTGCAAAAGTAACTTTTCATGACTCATCTACAAAGAGTTGGTCGCAACCCTCACATCTGATATTCAAATTTGGCTTGCCGTAAACTTTTACTTCACAGGTTGGGCATGTGTATTTTATTCTCGTCTTTCGTTTATCTTTCTGAACAATGAAAAAATCTTCAGGAATCATTTCAGAAAACGTGTTTTCATTTGACGATAATTGGTGTTGGGATTTGAAGTCCAATTTGCAGAAAATGTACGCTAAGGACAAAAATCACCTTTAAACCCTACCAAACAAAAACAATATTTTATTGATCGTCAGAGTTGGTATTCTTAATAGCTATTGCCCTAATTACTGATACTACCAGCCAAGCAAAGGATATCATTCCAACAAAAATAAAACACATTTCCCCAAACTCTTTGGGCTTAGATAAAAACAGACCTAATGGTGTCCACCAATCTCTAGACTGTTGTAGAAGGTCAAGATGCTTTAACAAAATGTTTTCAAGTTTGTCTTCCATGATGTAAATGACATTGGACTTCCTATTGTCGTGTGTTTTATTAACATTGTATCCCGTCAGCAGCATGTGAACCAAATAGACTGAATTGCTAAGAGACACTTTTGGTTCATTGTAAACTCTAGCTTTATAGCTGGAATCCAAAGGCACATAGCTAACTGATTTTGTTACACTTCACTTTATTTTTTTCAGCGCCTGATTTATTTTTCCAACCTGTAAAGAAAGTTAGGTTCGCTTAGTACATAAATGGCAGCTCCTTTGCTGCCAGTTGAAGGGACTTGATTCACAAAAATCACACCCTCTGGGTTAGGTATACAGTCTATATCGTTTTCACTGCGGACTTCATCTACCTCTTCACTGCATTCGGTTTTATTGGCATGGGTGTCCAGACCGGTAAGTTCCAGTTTCTCCACCACCCGACATTGATCATCAATTTCAGCAATGTATTTTGATCCCCATGTACTGCTTATTAATAACCAATGTGAGTTTTTGTTATCAGCCTGAATTGAACTGACTCCTGCCCAGTCTGAAAGAAAGTTTGGTCCCACACACTCAAGTGACGGTGGTACAAGCTTTAAATCACTGCCAATTTTCCAAATCCTTTTTGGTTTTTTTTCTTTAACAACCAACAATTCTCTTGATTCTGGCAGGTAAGCTATACCTTCCGGTCCACTATTTTTTTTTGCTGCAAGGTCATCACCTTTTAATTTGACTGACTCAAGGTACTCAATGCTCTCAATGGTTTTATTTTTAATGGATAGTTTTATTTTTGTCAGTGCATTCTTTCTTTCTTCAACTATAACGAACTCTGAACCATTTATGTATGTAATCCCTTCCGAATCCCTGATACATTCAAGGGTATGACCACCATTTTTATCCATGTCACAAGCTTTTGTGTAATCAGCAAACAACCTGAAATCAGTTACATTTCCATCCAGATCCAATAACCCAATTGAAGCTGGCCGATTCCCAACCACAACCAATAAATCATGATCGTCTGCTTTTTGTTTGGGTCTAAATGTAATACCTGAGAGGTTTTTTTCTTCACAGTCAGAGCTTTTATATTTTGTTCTATAGAATGAACAGTATGATACGGCTGTTTTATCAACTAATTTGTATTCTTTTAAACCAATCACCGATGCGGGATTATTCAAGCCGGTTCGCTTTTGATTACTGCAACTAAACAGCATCATAAAACTGATAAAACCTATCAGCATAACCTTACATTTTTTTTTCATAAACCTATATCCTATCTATATTCCGAAACCAACTTACCACTGAATTATAATATTCGGCCCCCAGATAGTAAAACCTGACATAACTACCATACTGCTAGTTGGTTAGACAACTACAAGTATTCGATGGTACCGAGTTAATAATCCAGCTCACCAAAAGTTCTTTTTGTTTATTGATGTTCTTTCTTATTTTTTATTCTTTATCAATCATAGCCAAGAGTTCTGGCAAAACATATTTAAGCATGATCTCAAAAACTTGTTTTTGTTTGGGGAAGTTGCCCTGGTTGCTACCTGTAAATACCACCACAGCTTGCGCTTCAGGAACCACAAAAATGAACTGTCCCCCATTACCCCAGCTGTGTAACACGTCTGTTTTGCTTTTTCCAAGGTAAAAAACCGTTTTATACCATTGGTGAGCATATGTGGTTTTGATCTGTGGGACTTGATCTTGAACATAAGCAAATGACCAGTTAATCTTCTGATTTGATTGGTAAATCGGTTCGAGTAACTCCGGAGAAACGATTTTGTTGCCATGCCACTGCCCCTTCTTTAGAACAAGCAAACCCAGTTTAGCCAAGTCTTGAGGGAGAAAGTACGCATTACCCTGTCCATTGAGGAACTGCCCATCTTCACTCTTGGTAAATCGATAGTTTTCGATGTTCAAAGGCTGCATCAAAAACTTGTCAGCAAATTGGAAAATGTTTTCTCGCCCTGCTCTTTTTAAAGCTCCAGAGATGGTGGCAGCTAAGAGGAAACTGTTGGCATTACAATACTGCCATTTTTCACCAGGTTCTGAAATGATCTTAATATTCAAGCTGTACTTCAACGGGTCAGGCCCCTCATCGATCCCCCACTCGTGATTTGGACCATCCATTCCAGGTGCTTCATTACAATCAAGTCCAGATGTCATATTCAACAAATCTATGACACGAATCCGCTGTTTGCCCGTATCTGTTGCATCAGCTGACTCATACAAGTTGAGCAATGACATGATAGGCTCATCTGGTGTGAGTAATTTTTGATCTATTGCTATCAAAGCGATCAATGCCGTGATACTTTTGAATGTTGAATGAGTGCGGTGTTTGGTTTCAGCAGAGAAATCCCCATAGTAATGTTCACTGACAAGTTTATCGTTTTGATAAACCAGCATTGAATCAATGCCCGTATAGACATTTGGCATCATTAATTGATGAGCTTCTTGAAAAGGTCTTTTTGAACCAAAACGATTTTCAGCTTGATTTGTTTTTGCTTGTAAAGGTACAACATAAATAAAAACCAACAACCATAGCAGCAGCTTCAAAGCCGACTGCTTATTTTGAACTGCAACCAACCTATTTTGACCCAACATGTTTTGTGCCCTTTTAAAAATGGTATAGATTAACTTAACTCTAGCTGTGTATCAAATTTAAAGTATAAGCAGTTGTTTAGCCTTTTTATTTACAACGGACACACTCTGAACAGCCTATAACAAACATAACGAATGATCTTGGGTCTTACGCTTGCGCTCCAAGCTCACGCAGCACACCTATATCCCTATAGGCGTCGGTCTCTGTTCCAAACTCGAGGCTACCTCCTGCATCCTTGCAGTCGTCATTCACTTTTGCGTTGCACTGAGCTCAGTCGAAGTGTTGGCCACAGTGATAACAACACCAATAATCATTAGGCTATGAAACGCCCTGCAATTTTGATAACTAAAAGTAATTGTTCTCAATGGTACCGTTCTGGTAATCGAATTCACCGAACGCCTGGTAGCCGTAACTGTTTGAACTGTACCAAAATCAGTATGACTGACATCAAGGTAATTCTTTTAAATAACCTCAAAATCGAGAAAACCGCTTATCTGGGCACTGGACAGGACAAAAATAAACCCGATATGGCATTCATACCTGAAATATCTGCTGGTCATCCAACCGCAATGCAGTCAATTGACCACCCCACACTTTACCAGTATCTAAACATGTCACATTTTTATCTTGAAACAGGCCCAGCGCCGACCAGTGACCAAAAACTATGTGTTTCTTAAAACCCTTCTGAGGCAAGTGATTGAACCAGGGCTGGAGACTTTTAATTGTGGATTGGCGGCCGTTTTGATTGAGGTTTAATGAACCATCTTTTTTAACAAAACGCATGCGGGTACTGGCATTGATCACAAAGCGGCATTTTAAATGGGGTTCCAAATCTTCAGACCATTTCTTTGGGGTATTGCCGTACATGGTTTTAAAAAATCTGGGTGGGTCTTCTTGCATGGTCTTTTCGGTTGTTGTGGCCAATTGTTTGAATTGTTTGATACGCCACCAAGGATAAAAACCCGCATGGATAATTAAACTGCCCTGGTGTTGAATATATAATGGCTGATGGAGTAACCAGTTCATCAGTAAAGAAACATCTGGTGCATTGAAAATGGCTTGGAATTCTGTATTTTTGGTGCGGAATTTTTTTAAATAATATTTACTTAACAAACTCAAATCATGGTTACCTAAAACGGTAAGACAGCTGTTCTGATGTGCATACACCCAACGCAATACATCTAAAGACTGCCCACCTCGATTGACCAAGTCACCACAAAATACCAATCGATCCTCTCCAGGGTTAAAGCCAATCACCTTAAGCAACTTCATCAAGGGATCGAAACAACCTTGTACATCACCGATGGCATAAGTGGCCATAACCTTTAAACTCCGTATTGTGCTCGATAAGCAGCTACTTTAGCTAAATTTTCCTGGTCATTACTGAGGTATTCAAATAAGGCATCCAAGTCAGCAATGCTGATGGTTCGCAATTTAAACTCAGTGGCCAACTCTTGCATCGCCGATTCATTACCAGCACCCTTCTCTTGTCTGTCCAAAGCCACCGCAATGCCCACTGCTTGTGCACCTTCCTGAGCAATTAACTGGATGGATTCTCTGACAGAAGTGCCAGCCGAAACCACATCATCAACAATTAAAACTTTACCAAAGACTGGTGCACCAATAAGATGTCCACCTTCACCATGGATTTTGGCCTCCTTGCGATTGAATGCCACCGGTAAATTTTCGTCAAACAAATGATACCAGGCCACAGCAATTGCAGTTGCCAATGGGATGCCTTTGTAAGCTGGGCCATAAAGCATATCAAACTCAAGACCACTGGCTTTGATGGTCTTGGCATAGTATGTTCCAAGCAGTGCTAACGAATGGCCATCATCAAACAAACCTGCATTGAAAAAGTAAGGGCTCATCCGCCCGGATTTAAGTTTGAATTCACCAAATTTTAAAACGTTTTTTTGAACCGCTAAAGTAATAAACTGTTGTGCTGTATCCATATCGAGGTATGCTAAGAATGAGCTGCTTATCTTCGGAGAATGGCACGCAATTATCAAGTCTTGAAGTGGTATAATTTTTCGTTTTTTGGAAGAAGCTTATGAAAATCATCACCTTGAATGCCAATGGCATCAGAGCTGCACAACGCAAAGGCCTGTTTGAATGGTTTAAAAAACAAAAGGCCGATGTTTTATGTATTCAGGAAACCAAGGCACAATTACAACAATTAGACCCTGAATTATTTATCCCACAAGGTTATCATTTTTATCAATCCGATGCAGTTAAAAAAGGATATTCAGGTGTTTCGATTTACAGCAAGCACGAACCCAAAAGTGTTCAGTATGGCATTGATTGGGCTGAGTTTGATTCCGAAGGTCGTTGGTTACAAGTTGATTTAGGGCATTTGATTGTGGTTTCATTGTACCTGCCTTCCGGTTCAGCCAAAGAAGAACGTCAGGATTTCAAATATGTTTGTATGGAACGGTTAGAACCAATTTTGAACAATCTAAAAAAAGCTGACAAGCCATTTGTTGTATGTGGTGATTGGAACATTGCACACAAAAAAATTGATATTAAAAACTGGCGTGGTAACCAAAAAAATTCAGGTTTTTTACCTGAAGAACGTGAATGGTTAACAAAGCTGTTTGATGATTTTGATTTGCTAGACGCATTCCGTGAAATTGACAAACGTGAAGAACAGTACACTTGGTGGTCAAACCGAGGCCAAGCTTGGGCCAATAACACCGGATGGCGTATCGACTATCACATCACTTCATCAGATCTTAAAGGTAAGGTCATCGCAGCTGAAATATACAAGGAAGAACGTTTTTCTGATCATGCCCCCTTAATCATCGAATATGACTTGTAATTTTTTTACAGAAACAAAAAAGGCTCCAAAAGGAGCCTTTTGCATTGATTAACTTAATGGTTTATTTTTTATCGACTGCTTTCACACCATCGATTTCATACCAAGGTGTCGGATTAATAGGACATCTGAAACGAAAGCCATCACTGGTGACTTCAACGCGTGAAACTCGAGTTTCATTGGGCTCAAGTGGAAATTTGTCCAATTGAACTCGTGTTTTGTTGTTTTGAATCTGGAAACCCACTAATTTATTGGTTTTGTTAGTGATGACAAATTCATAAGTACCTGCTTTTAGGCCTGCCAAAGTTTCTTTGGCCTCAAAATAACCACCATATTGATCCAAGTGAATGGTGGTCACACCATCAACCTGTTTGGCCAATTCTGCCTGGCTTGAAAAAGCAACTGTCAAAGACAAGAACAATACTAAAAGAGTGAATGTGTTTTTAATGTGTGTCATGATATTCTCCTATATATAAAATAAATAATTAGTTAGTGAGTGTATTTTATGCACTATAATGATACGATACATGTCATAAAGTATATATAAATAGTTAATTCGTCCAATGGATATCATTCACAGCATTTTTAGGTCAATTAAATTTGATGCCAGTATATATTTGCATTCTGAGTTTTGCTCACCTTGGGGTGTTGAGGCTAATAATCCAGGGCTAAGTAGTTTTCACGTCATTGCTTATGGTAATTGTGAGTTGCACATTGAAAACAAACCAGTTATTTATCTCAGCGCTGGGGATTTGATTTTTTTTGCTCAAAACACCCCACATCGACTCATCAACCCCAATGAAGATGTTGAGGTTTCAACCACTTTAATTTGTGGTAATTTGTCATTTGATAACAGGAACAACCCCATTCTGATGGGCCTACCAAGGTATTTACATATTAAAGCCAATGCCATGGATAAATATCCGTGGCTAAAGTCCTTGTTTCAACAAATAATCAACGAAGCTGAGAATAATGGTGATGGCAGACAATTGGTGCTGGATAAACTGGCAGAAATATTGTTTATCTACATTGTAAGGTACTACTTAAATTCAGATTCACATCAGGCTTCAAAAAAACACGGGGTACTTAAAGGATTATCAGACCCTGCTATTGCGCGCAGTTTATTGGCATTTCATGGTAACCTCGATCAAGCCTGGACTTTAGATACGCTGGCAGAACAGGCACTGATATCCCGCTCCAAATTTGCCAACCGATTCAGTGAACTTCTTGGTGTGACACCACTTAAATACATGACTTATTGGCGCATGCAACAAGCCAAACACATGCTTGAAAGCACCAGTGAATCAGTATACAGCGTGGCTTTGTCCTGTGGTTATCAATCAGAAGCATCCTTCATAAAAGTATTCAAAAAACACTTCGGTATAACTCCTGGCAAAGCACGCAATGCATCATCATAAAAAAAAGTAATAAATATCACACAAGTTTAATGTGATGCTGATATGCTTTGTTATTTAAAACACTGCGGAGTGAACGACTGAACTTATGGACTTTGCTTGGGTTGCGATTGCACTGAATGACTTTTTGTGGATTGGATTGACATTTGCTTTGGGTTTAATGGCAAAACAAGTTGGCTTACCTCCGATGCTGGGTTTTCTGGTTTCAGGTTTTATACTCAGCACCCAAAATATAGTTGATCATGATTTGCTGGAAAAGATGGCTGATATGGGGATCACTTTATTGTTGTTCACCATCGGCTTAAAAATAAAAGTTAAAAATTTACTGCGTCCTCAAGTTTGGGCTGTCACCACCATTCACACTTCAGTGATAATGACATTCTTCAGTTTATTGTTTTTTGCTTTTACCGCCATTGGTTTGCCGAAATTTACTGACTTGAGTTTAGAAACAGCTTTGTTGATTGCTTTTGCTTTCAGTTTTTCAAGCACTGTTTTTGTCGTTAAATCAATGGAAGACAAAGGTGAAATGGATTCGCTGCATGGACGAATGGCATTAGGCGTACTTATTTTTCAAGATATTTTTGCCGTGCTATTTTTAGCCATTTCAGACAATAAAATACCTTCTGTTTGGGCTTTTGCTTTGGTCTTACTGATACCACTCAGGCATATACTTTACGCCATTTTACAAAAGGTAGGGCGTGGAGAACTATTGGTGTTGTATGGATTTTTGTTGGCCATAGGTGGTGCAGAAATATTTGAAATTGTCAGTATTAAAGGAGATTTAGGTGCTTTGATCATCGGCATGATCGTAGCAAACCACCCTAAAGCTGAAGAGTTAGTCAAAAACATGTTGGGTTTCAAAGATTTGTTCCTGCTTGGATTCTTCTTAACCATTGGACTGTATGGGCAACCAACGCTTGAGACATTGACTCTGGCTTTAATCATGACACCATTTATTTTAGTAAAAGGTGCCCTGTTCTTATTACTCTTTGTTAAATTCAAACTAAGAGCGCGAACTTCTTTATTATCAGCCATAAGTCTCAGTAATTACAGTGAATTTGGGTTGATAGTCATGGCCATCGGGGTGGTTAACAATTGGATAGATGCATCTTGGCTCATAGCCATGACCTTGGCCTTGGCTTTCAGTTTTGTGATTTCTGCCATCATTAACAAATATGGCAACACCATTTACACTAAATACCGTGATGGCTGGAAAAAATTAGAACTCACAAAAAGATTACCATATGACAAACTGCTGGATATGGGCGATGCCCATGTAGCTGTCATTGGGATGGGCACTGTTGGCACTGGTGCGTATGATCAATTGATAAAAAAATATGGAGACAAAGTGGTTGGTGTGGACATATACGCTGATACTGTCGATAATCAAATCAAAGCAAACCGCAATGTTATCCTGGGGGACCCAAGCGATGCCGATTTTTGGGACCGGGTGAACCAGGAACATCAAATCAATTTGGTGCTCTTGACATTACCCAGATTTAATACCACCTTAGCAGTGATTGAACAGTTAAAAGAGACTGGTTTTAAAGGACACATAGCCGCCACCGCTAAATTTTCAGATGAAATAGAGCGACTAAATGAAATTGGCGTTGATACTGTATTTAATATTTTTACCGAAGCTGGCGCCGGGTTTGCGGCACATGTAGTCAACCAGCATTGACACTTAATTCAATCTTGAGGTTTATTACCTAAATCTTCAATTAAAGTGCTTTCATCCCAACCTGAATCATTGCCCAAACTGTACTGTTTGACATGTTGATCATTGGATAGCACTTGAGCCAAATTATCTAGTTGTTCTTGTACTCGCAAGACATGACCGCTCTCATCTTCTTCCATGTAAGATGCTGCTAATTGTTTGACTAAAATTTCATCTTCCTGCTGATATCTGAGCTTAGAACGTTTGGCCTGATAAGCCCGCATGCCGAGGTGTCTCAAAACCTGCTCACCCATGGTTGCTGAGGATTCAAATGTTTCCCGGTAAACGCTTTCAATACCCATATGCTTTAACTGATAAGCAATGGTTCGATCTTTGGCTCGCACAAAGAGTTTCAAATCGGGATGGTGTTTCACTAGATACGCCGCCAAATCCACTACTTTATCAGCATCATCCATGGCAATGACCATTGCTGTGGCTGATTCTATGCCTGCCGCATGCAACAAATCCATACGAGTGGCATCACCATAAAAGACTTTCCAACCAAACTTTCGCAGGGTATCAATCATATCTGGGTTGTTATCGATTGCGGTAACACCAAACTGATTGTATTGTAATAATCGAGCAACAATTTGACCAAACCTGCCAACACCAGCAATGATAACCCGATTACTTTCATCGATATCATCCGCTTGGCGTGACTTTTCCTCTGTTTTATTCATCTGAGCCAATACCGCTTTCTCATAAAACAAGAACAACAAAGGCGTAATGGCCATTGATAACGCCACCACAATACGTAAAGTATCTGCAATTGAAGTATCTATGACATGATTACCAACAGCTAACGTCAGCAATACAAATGCAAATTCACCACCTTGTGCCAATGCCAGAAAAAATAAAGCATGCTCTACTCGCTGTAACTTAAGCACCAGCCCAACCACATACAGTACCGAAGCTTTCAAGACAATCAACCCTAAAGTCAAACCAACAATCAGCCCAAATTCGGCCGCAAAAAGTGCAAAGTTAAAGGCCGCGCCTACCGTCATAAAGAACACCCCCAACAACAAACCCTTAAACGGTTCAATGTCAGCTTCTAATTCATGACGATACTCACTTTCACTCAAAATTACTCCAGCAACAAATACCCCTAAAGCCGGAGACAATCCGATCAACGACATCAATGCAGCAATTAAAGTCACCAAACCCAATGCAGCTGTGGTAAAAATTTCTTTTTGACGCGCCCTGGCAATGTAATCAAACAAAGGATTAATTAAATATCTCGAGAGAACATAGACCACCACAATTGCCCCCACAACCACCAATGGTTTGAGCCAAGTGGGTAAATGAGCTGTGATATCTATACCATGAGCTGTATGTTCTGTGGCCTCAGGCACACTCACAGCCAATAAAGGAATAACAGCTATGATCGGAATTACGGCGATGTCTTGAAATAATAAAGCTGAAAATGAAGCTTTGCCACCAACGGTGTTCTGCCAGCCTTTTTCATTCAAAGTTGACATGATAATAGCTGTGGAAGACAGCGCCAAGGTTAAACCAATTGCCATGCCCATTTGCCAACTTAGTTTAAAACCAAACATGGCCACAGCCATAATCAACAAAGCGGTAAGACTGACCTGCAAACCGCCTGCACTGAGTATGGTGGTTTTCATGCGCCACAAATGACTTGGTTGTATTTCCAACCCGATGATAAAAAGCATCAAAACCACTCCAAACTCAGTGGCATGATTGAGTTGTTCAAGTAAATGATCAGTATCCATACCCATCATGGGGGCTACCCAAGTGAGAATGCCACCAACAAAAGCCCCTGCAATTAAGTATCCTAATACCGAACCTAAATTCAGTCGATTGGCCAGTGGCACCAACAACACAGCCAGACCTAAGAACAAACTGGCAATAACAAAAGCTTCAGTCATGACCTAAGTTCTGGTAGTGTTCATTGATTATATTAAGATTCGATAAGCCACTTGAGTCAATTTGGTTATTTAACAAATCGTCGATCAATTGCCGATACAATTCAACTTGCTGCTGCAAGTAGTTTTCAGAAACTCCATCATCAAAATTATTGGCTTTAATCTTCAAACCAGCAAAGGTTATAAATGGTGGTAAAAAGTCCATGTTACAAAGTTTGGCAGTCATCTCAAAAGGTTTCAATAAACTCCTGATATCCCGCTCTCCTTGGTAATTTTGTACATCACCACCTGATGAAACCACCGAAATAAACTTTTTACCTTTTAATGCAGTTGCTTCAGAACCATAGGCAAAACCATGTTCTAAAACCAAGTCCATCCATTCTTTTAAAATGGCTGGCGAAGAATACCAATACAATGGATGCTGAAAAACAATCACATCATGGTTTCGCAATAACTCTTGTTCATGAGCCACATCAATCATGAAATTAGGATAGCATTCATACAGATCATGTAATGTTATCTCAGATTCATCTGGTAGCGCAGCCAATAAGGATTTATTCAGCAAAGATGTTTGGAATACAGGATGAGCAAACAGAACCAGAATTTTTTGTTTAACTGGTTCTGTCTTTTGGACTGCAGTTTGATTCACTGCTGAGTTCAGTCTGTTGCTTTATTGATGTCTTTATACCGGGCTTTAGCCGCCATCAAAGCATCACGTAATTTTTCTTCAGTTTGTTGTAACTCAACCACTGCTTCTTCACGTTTGACCTTGCCTTCCTCAGCAATGCGCAAACTGTCATCAATGGTTTCAATCAATTTCTGATTAGCTTGTTTGACCACTTCAATATCAAATACACCACGCTCCATTTGTTCACGAACTTTGCGGTTGGCAATTTTAAGGTTTTCTGCATTGGCTGCTAACATTTCATTGGTTAAGTCAGTGGCATCTTTAAGCGTGTCTGCAGCTTGTTCTGAACGCCAGATAGTAACTGTTTGTGCCAGCTGTTGGCGCCACAATGGTACGGTGTTGGCAATGGTGGAATTGATCTTGTTAATTAAACCTTTATCGTTCTCCTGTACCAAACGGATGCTTGGTAAGCTTTGTAGGGTTACTTGTCTGGTCAGGCGCAAATCATGTACACGACGCTCTAAATCGGCCGTAGACGAACGAATGTCTCGCAAGTTTTGTGCCAATAGCATGTCATCACTGCCATCGGCCTCTTTCTCTAACTTCGGAATCACTTCGTTGTGTAGTTGATTGATCTTTTCTTCACCAGCTTTGATATAATCCTCAAGCGTGTGAAAATATTCCAGATTAGCAACATACAAACGATCTAAGCTGGTGATGTCTTTTAACAAAGTGGTCTTATGTGCTTCCAGCTTGTTAGTTATTTTATCAATTTGTTTTTTGACCTCTTCATACCTTTGCAGAAATTTAACCAAAGGTTTGGCTCTACCAAACAGGCGAGCAAAAAAACCGGGCTTTTTATTCGGATCCAGCTCATCAATATCGAAACCACGAATGGTTGCAACCATTTCATTCAAAGCCTCTCCTGAGCGACCCAAATCTTTGTTTTTAACGCCTTCAAGCATTTTATCGGAAATCTCAGTGACTTTCTCTTGGGCTTTGCTACCAAAAAATATCACTGAATTGGCATCATTCATATCAATCTCAGCCATCAAAGCATCGATGCGCTGTTTTTCTTCTTCATCAACATCTTTGTAAGCAACCATTTCATTCATCACACCAGGTACAATTTCTCCCTCAATGGTGCCTTGTAATTCGTCCGTTTTGCTCTCTACAATTGTTTTATTTTCTTCTTCGCTCATGTTCTTCTCTTAATTAATGCCTTGTTTTTCCATCAAAGTATTCAATACTTCAATATCCACATCTAAATCAAATACTTGATTCTCCAATAGTTTTTGGTTCTGTTCTTCAAAAACGCTATCAATATTTTGCAATACGTTCTTAAAATTTTTCTCTAAAGATTCATCATCCACCAGCTTATGCGTATCAGCATATCTTTTAATCACACTTTCAGTGGCACCTAGATAAGAATGTAGAAAACGCCTGGCCTGTGGAATCTTTTCAGGGTGATTAACTAAAGTATTTACCACTTCACGACTGGTATTAACAATTTTAGTTAAATAACCAGATAATTCCCTATTCGCTATGTGCTTGTTGGCTTGTTCTATATTTACAATTGATTGTTCACTCAATGCCAAAATTTCTTTAGAATCTTGATCTCTAACCGCACCAAATGAGGACGATGTCACTTCATCCAATCCGTACCAAAGTACTGAGCCCACCGTAGCAGCCAACCCATAAGCAAGAGATTCAAACAAGCTCATGCCTGCAACCATCCATGAACCAACAAATGAACAAACACCTAAGGTTAGTGACGACAGCATCATCAATGGAAATGGTTTTTGAATCACAAACTTACGCTGGCGATAGTGAAATTTGTTTTTGCGTCCATTGCTCATCCAAACAGCTGACAATAAAACACCAAAAAACACAGCACCACTGATCAGAAAACTAAAAACGTTGCCTTTCGCTAATTGTGCGAAAGTAGCTACTAAGAATACGACACTGTAAAGATATAACAACCAAGCTGTCGAATGAAACTTCAATAAAGATCGTTGGGTTTTCTCACGGTATTTTACTGGCATCAAATCATCCTCACCGCGACATAAACCAGTGAAATAGTTAACAGTCCAAATCCAGCCAGTTTTCTCATAAATTCAAGCATATTTTTAATCAGTTATTAATTATTTGAGGATTCTATATTGCAACAGTTGCTGAACATTAGAAAAATCAGGTTCACCAAAAGTGATCTGCCCTTCCCCCTGTAACAACATAGAATCTCTATGTATACGTATGGACTCTGCGCCATTTTGCAATATCCAAGTACCATTGGTACTCTCATCGGTGTATTTGAAATGGCCACCTACATATTGAATTTCGCCATGATGGCGCGATGCCATCAACATCGATACTTGCAAATCACAATCATCCCCTCGGCCAATGGTTTTGGTAGGTGACTGGTCTGTCATCATCTGCTGGCGACCATTCAACTCCAGTTTTAACTGTGACTTTGTAACCGGTGCCTTTATATCCAGAGCTGAGGTCACACGTGTTACTTGGCTGGTATCTTGTTGCCACAATATTTCAATGATTTCTACAGGTAATAATTTACCTTTGACTTTGGTTTTACCTAAGGAGCGATGGGTTAGGAATGGCGGCATTAAACAATGCTTAAAAGTGATCGAGTTGGTTATGATTTGTCCTTTCTTGGCATAACCAGTCATTCTGGCTGACACATTCACAGCATCACCAAATACATCACTGTCTTCTTCAATGACCTTACCAAAATGAAATCCAACGCGTATAGCAATCGGATGATTGCCCAGCACAAAATTCCCACTGACAGTGTTTTGCATTTCTACTGCAGCCAGCAAAGCATGATTGGCTTTGGGGAACGTACACATGATTTCATCGCCAATGGTTTTAACCAATTGACCCTGGTGTTTCTCAGCCTCTGACACCAACACATCAAGTACCGAAGAAATTGCTTCACGCGCAGCTTCATCCCCATGTTTTTCAAACAAAGAGGTGCTTTCAGCAATATCAGCAAATAAAATGCACAGTTCAGTCAATGGTGTTCTCTGAATCAATTAAAGTTTTCAAAATCACATCTTCATCTGGCAAAACCAGCTTTGCTGCATCTGCCAAAGGCGTGAAAGTATCAGCGCCAGTGATTAATTTTAAGTAATTAGGTTGTTTATCCAGTTCTGCCAAAATGGTGATGATACCCTCACCAACACATGCAGAACGACGACCTTCATCCACAATGATTATTCTATCAAAATTTTCAACGTGTTTCTTGATGGCTTTGTCATTCAGCGGCTGCAACCAGCGCAAATCCATCACTTTAACCCGCGATTGATATTTTTTTTGAAAATCTTTGGCAGCTCTTAAACTCATCAAAACACCATTACCATAAGTAATAATGAGCACATCTTTTGCTTTGTTATTATAAATTCTGGGTGAGCCCAAAGGTGTATATTGATCTGGTTTTGGGTATATTTTGTTCCACAAACCATCGCCTTCAGTATACAAATCTTTTTGCATATACAGCGCAATAGGCTCGATAAATAAGGACACACGGTGGTTTACTTTGGATAAGGCCACCAAAGTGCGCATCATTTTGACCGCATCATCACCACGAGAAGGACAGGCCACGATAACCCCTGGAATGTCTCTGATCGCAGCGATTGAATTATCGTTATGAAAATGGCCACCAAAACCTTTCTGATAGCCCAGACCGGCAATTCTAACCACCATTGGATTATTGAACTGGCCATTTGAAAAAAACTGTAAACTTGCAGCTTCTCCCCTGATTTGATCGCACGCATTATGAAAATAAGCCAAATATTGGATCTCTGGAATCGGCATCATACCTAAAGTGGCATAACCTTGTGCCAAGCCTAAAATGGTTTGTTCATCCAGCAAGGTGTTAAAAATTCGCTTGGGACCAAATTTTTTTAGTAATTGTTTGGTGATGGTGTACACCCCACCTTTTTGCGCGACATCCTCACCAAACATAATGGTTTCAGGGTACTTCAGCATCAAATCATGCAAACCCTTGTTAATCAAAATGGCCATGTGCTTGGCCGCTTGATTTTCTGGCAATGATTTTTCACCAAAAAAATTAACGCGCTCACCAGAATCAATGGCACGAGCGGCCTCTTGATGAACTGCATCTCTGGATTCGGGTGCCAAAGGTGCCATCACTTCTGAAAGTGTTGTGAGTTTAGTATCAGTGTGTACGTGGTTCGCTTTCTGCATACATTCATCAAATATATCTTTATATATATCAATGATTTGTGATGAACTCATAATATTATGGTTCATTATTGATGCAGCGGACTTTAATAATGGATCTTGTGCTTCACAGGCCTCTAATTCTGCCATCTTACGATAGTCCACCTCAAAATCTGTGCCTGCATGACCCATGAGGCGTGTTGTTTTTAGGTGTAAAAATACGGGTTTGCGTTCTTGGCGACAGTAATCAACAGCTTTTTTAACTTGTTGATAGCCAGTTTCCAAATCTAAACCATTGGCATAAAAATATTGGATGCCTGGGCGATGTTTGAAGTTCTCGCTGATCCAATTCTCCGGTGTTTTCACTGAAATACCTATACCATTGTCCTCACAAACAAATAATATTGGCGTTTTCAAACCTTGAAAGGCTGACCAACTGGCAGCATTAAATGCACCTTGAGCGGTTGAATGATTGGTACTGGCATCTCCAAAATTACACAAAACAATAGAATCATCAGGAATTGGCATGTCTACTTTTGAACGCTGTGCCAATTCGATACCTAAAGCACAACCAACAGCCTTTGGCAAATGGCTGGCAATGGTACTGGTTTGCGGTATCACCCACAGTGGTTTTGAACCCCAAACCTTATGCCTGCCTCCAGATGCCGGGTCATTTTTACTCGCAGCGAATGACAAACAGGTGTCCCAAACTGGATCAATCTCAGCCACTTTCCGAGAGCGTTCCATCATCAGACCACCACTGCGGTAATGTAAAAATGCAGGATCGGTGTGCCTGACCAGATCACCCAACATCACATTACCTTCATGGCCAGATGAGCCGATGGTGTAAAACACTTTGTTTTCCAGCTTCAGTGCTCTGGCCATTAAATCCAGTTGACGAGAACGGATTTGTGACTCGAATAACTCCAGCAATTTGTTGGCACTCAGGTGGCTCCTTTCAAGTGCTTGTTTTGGTGACTCCGGGTGGTAAGATTCGACGAAATCAATAAAATTTTGATCAACCACAACCGCGCGATTAATCACTTTACTTAATTTGTTGCTCATGGCTAAAAAGCGTTCTTACCAGTTAATTCACGCCCCACCACCAACTGATGGATGGTTTCGGTGCCCTCATAAGTAATCACACTTTCTAAATTCAACATATGGCGTATCGCCACATGCTCAGTGGTGATACCAGCACCACCTAACATATCACGACATTCACGAGCGACATCTATCGCCATGCGAACATTGTTCCATTTGGCCATGGAGATTTGTGTTGGTTGTAATTCACCCACTTCTTTTAATTGTCCTAAACGCAACGCCAACAGCTGAGCCGTGGTGATTCTACGAGACATATCTGCCAGTTTTTGTTGTACGATTTGATTTGAATTCAAAGTGCGATCAAACAACACACGCTCTTCGGTGTAATCCAGAACTTCTTGAAGACATGCTTGTGCTGAACCAATTGGTCCCCAAGAAATGCCATATCTCGCATTAGACAAACAACTTAAGGGCCCTTTCAATCCCTTCACATTCGGTAAACGATTTGCTTCAGGCACACGCACATCATCAAAAAACAAAGCTGATGTAACAGATGCTCGCAAGGACATTTTACGGTGAATCAACTCTGTATCAAAACCAGGCATGTTCTTCTCAACAATAAAACCCTGGATTCCGTCATCAGTTTGTGCCCAGACAATTGCAATATCAGCAATGGAGCCATTGGTAATCCACATTTTTGAGCCATTCAAAATCCAATCACCACCATCTCTTTTGGCATGGGTTTTCATCGAAGCCGGATCAGAGCCGGCATGCGGTTCGGTTAAACCAAAACAACCAATGACTTTACCTTTGGCCATGTCAGGTAGCCAACGTTGTTTTTGCTCTTCATTACCAAAAGCATCTATCGGAAACATACACAATGAACTTTGTACTGAGGCAAAACTACGTAAACCACTGTCACCACGTTCTAATTCCTGACAAATCAACCCATATGAAGTGTAATTTAACCCAGCACAATCATAGCCTTGAATGGTGCTACCAAACAAACCCAACTCGGCCATTTCTGGAATAAGATCCATTGGAAATTCGTGCTTATCAAAAGCTGGTCCAATGACTGGTAAAACGCGATCATCAACCCAACGGCCTATGGACTCTTGCACCATCAACTCTTCCTCCGAGAGTTGTGATTTGATATCAAAAATATCTAGTTTGTCGATTCTTGACGACATATGTATCCCCGTACAGAATAAAAAGAAATATTCTACTCGACTGTCATAGTCAGGGATAGTGTAGGTATTAAATTTATAACGGTTGTTTCAATAAAAAACGCCCCAAGATGTTATGTCTTGAGGCGAAAATAAAAACTTGGATGAGTCTACTTACTCTATGACCTCTTCAATGACTTCCTCGGCCTGCGTTACACTTTCGTCCACAGCTGGTTCTTCACCTGAATATTTGTAATATTTTTCAAGATCGCTGTCATACTTGGTTTCCGTTGTTTCAATTTCAGCCGTTTTATCAGCAATAAATTTCTTTTGAAAGTCTATTTGCTCCTTGACTTGTTGAATCTGGTTTAAAAACGCTTCTGAAACCACTTCACCATTTCTCTCCTTGTCAGCAGCTCTTTTCATCAAATCATCGTGATTTTTTTCTTGAATGGCTAAATTGCCCTTAGCTGTTTCAATGTTACGCACCAAAGCCGAAACCCGTTCAGATTTAAGGCGCTTGATTTGATCTGCACTTGTATAAGACATCAAAATCTTGTTACGCTCTTTGGCTTCATTTTCTTCAGCAATTTTTGCTTTCAAAGCATCTTCTTGTTGCTTTTTTAACTCCGATACCAAAGCTTTTTTTTCTTCTTCAGTCAAAGCACGCTTAACCTTTTCCTGAACCACTCCAGTTTCGCTTAAACGCTCGCGAGCATATTCAACCTGATCTGGTGGAACCTTGTCGCTGTAATGAACTTTACCATTTTCATCAACCCATTTATACAGTTTAGCCTCAGCCGTAAAAGCCATAACCAACATCAACATCATTAAACTTTGGAATAATTTCATAGTTTTACCTTAAATATTCAATACCATACATAAAATATTCAATACCATACATACATACATAACTTTAGCACCAAATAAAAGCCAAATCAGTGAAGTGTGTTTATTTTTTTTCTAAATCACTCAATTTATTTGATGACTCAATTGTAATATTTGACTTATTTTGTGCCAATTGGTTGCAAACTTGCACCCCAATTGACACTTGTTCACAAATCAAGATTCAACACTTTCCATCATTTTACCTGGAAAATATAGCCATCGATTCCACATGTGAAGTATGTGGAAACATATCCATCACCCCTGCGGTTTCTAAACAAAAACCCAGGTCATTGACTAAACGATCTGTGTCTCTGGCCAAACTCGCAGGGTGACATGAAACATAAACCAGAGTTTTGGCAGAAGTTTTGGCTATCAATGGCAATATTTCCCAAGCCCCGCTGCGCGGCGGGTCAATCAACACCTTACTGAAGTTTTGTTTAAACCAGACACTGTTGTCCTGATCTTGAGTTAAATCGGCTTTAAAAAATGCCACGTTGTTCAATTGATTTAACTCAGCATTGTGCTTAGCCCTTTCAACCAATTGTTCATCACCTTCCACCCCAATAACCTGTGCAGCTTTTTGTGCCATGGGTAAAGTAAAATTACCTAAACCGCAAAATAAATCCAAAACCACATCATCTGTTTGTAACCGCATCGCATCAATGGCTTGCTGAATCATCTTTTCATTCATGCGACGATTGACTTGAATGAAGTCATTAGGCAAGAACTCATAAGTTAAATCATGATTAACCAGTTTAAAATTCAACGATTCAGCATAAGATTCTAACCCAACAACAGTTTTTGGCCCTTTCGATTGTAAATAAATTTGTAACTGATGTTGGTCAGCAAAGTTTTTAAGTAACATCACATCATCACTGTTAAATGGTTTCATGTGCCTGATAATCAATGAAGTCACATTATCACCCATAGAACATTCAACTTGTGGAATGAATTGCTTGATTGAAGTTTGTGCAAATAAATCCGCCAAAGGCTGAAGCAAATCTGCCAAAGGTTTTTCGAGCACTTGACACTGGTTCATATCCGCCACAAAACGACCATTCTTTTCACGAAAGCCAACCAGCATTTTGTCCTTGGCATTGACCCATTTCGCACTGAGCCTTGCCCTACGCCGATAGCTCCAATGCGAATCAGTCAGTGGTGATAACCATTGCTTTGGTTCAACATGAGACATTTTGTGAAAATTATTCTTTAAAGTATTGAATTTAAAATCAATTTGCTTTGATTCATCTAAATGCATCATCGAACAGCCATTACAAACTGTGTAAAACTCACATTTAGGTTCAACACGATCTGCAGAGGTCTGAAGGATTTCAACAGCCAAAGCTTCATTGTAGTTTCGGGTTTTCCGGTTAAGCTTAGCCATGACTACTTCACCAGGTAAAGCATTCTGCACAAACACCACTTTTTCATTCCACTTAGCCACACCACGGCCATCATGACTGAGGTCACCAATACTTAATTCCACCGGTTCTTGTGGTAATTTATTCCTTGATCTTCTGCCCATGATTGACTACTTTTTGACCCACTGTCCAGTACTGTTTTGATATGACCAACCTGCTTTGGCCTGTGCGATCCATTGTTTAACAAAGGCATCAGTTATTTGTGCTTCCCACTCTGGGTGATTGTTGGCGATCGCCATTTCACGATACAAGGCCAAACGATCTCTGTTTTCATCAGCCACAATCTTTTTCAGGGCTTGGCGGTCTTTTAAACCTAATGTGCTGGCATCAACGATTTCAACCAGACCATCGTTGGTAAAACCAATCACATTGCTGTTTAAATACGTTTTAAGAGACACACTGAACCTGTCTTTCAGTTTCGCTGTGATTTGATTGATCGCAGGTGACGATAAAGTAATGTCAACTTGTGCATGAGCAGAGGAAACGAACCAATTGAGTGGATTTATCTGCCGTGCCAAATACCTGATATTATCACCATCCAAAATATTGGATTGCTCATCTGTACTATTTTCTGCATTTTCATCGCTCAAAACGTCTTTTACGATTTTTTCCGCCGCTGATTCAACCTCTGCCGCAGGAAAATAAACATTGATAGTAACGCACGCAGCAACAAATACAAATGAACTGAGCAACATTGATTTTGACCATTTATTCATCATCATGACCTTTGTTTAAAAATTGAGCCCATTATACATTGGCACGATTAATCTAATCTGAATCTTTTAGACAAATAACCAGTTTAACCTTTACCCTTCGTAATTGGCATTCAACAATCGACTGATAAATTCATCCCAATTAATTGAACGAACATAGCCTACAATATTAATATTAGGTATCCCACCACCTTCAACAATGGTAAATTGATTACTGGTGTTTTTAATCCCACCAATTTCACAAACTGAATTATGTAATTTACAGCTCAACTTTATGTTGCTGTATCTGAAATCATCAAAAAACCGCAGGAATGTTTTCGAAATGGCACCTTGAATTCCTCCTAATGATGAGATGTTATCAATAGCGCGTTGACTGATGGTTTGTTTGATGCCTTTGGTTTTAACAGTATAAACTTCAGCATCTAAGCGATCTGTTTTCCAATTGGTTATTCTTAACCCGTCAATTACGCCATGCAATTTACCAGTGATTAAACCAAAACCAAAGGTTTCTGTTAACAACGATAGGTCAAATCCTTCAAACTTAACATCCGCAGCTATCACTGGTGCAACCCCAAATAAACGCTCCATGGATAAATTATCAACCAGCATGCTGCCTTCAAAGACATCCAAATTCAAAGCACCTAAAAATTCAATGACTTGATCCTTTTTAACCATCCCTGGAATATTACCGCTTATCTTTCCTGCCATCAGTGGCCACCCCATTTTTTCAGTGATCAAACGCAATGAAATTGGCGAGATATCGGCATTCAAACTCATATCCAATGATTCAGAAAATAAAGCACTCATTTGCCACTGTGAAATGTCAATGGCACCATCGAACACAGGAAAACTGTGTTCACCCTCTAAATTAAATTCATCAGCAGTTAAATTGAATAATGCTGTCGACTTATTAATCGGCAAACCAGCCAACTCTAAAGCTTGCCAGTGTAATTGTGAATTTTCAGCTCTAATTTGCTCATTCCAATTCAAGATACCTGACAAAGATTCAGCGGTAATTTTACGTCGCTCATTTAAAAAATAATAATCATCAAATTCTATTGACCACTGATCCAAGGTATTTGCGACTGATTGAACAGAGAGGGTGAATTGGCCAGACATTTCAGTTCCACCAAACCCATAGATTCCAAGGATGCCTCCAAGGATGTTTTGATTGAAATGAAAGGCATCAACAACATGTGCCATAAATGATAATTTCCGCCAAGACAGTGAATCATCGAACTCAAATTGCGCTTCTAGATTTAAAGACTGTTTATTCTTTAATGAAGCACTAACTGTATACCATCCATTTGATTGCCAAATCACCTCACCATTAGCAGTCAGCGGATAAGCAGAAAAATCAACATAAAGTTCATTCAACAACATTTCACCACCACCAATGTGTACATCATATTGCAATACCTGCTGATTGATATCTAATACAAATGAAACATCGCCTTGTAGTTCAGCGATAATGACATCATCAGAGTATTCATAAGTTAAACCACTGAATTTAACCGGTGATGATGATTGAAAAACCAAATCATCAGTACCTAAAGCAAAATCTCCGCTGAGCTTTATTTCGGGCATTGTAGTAACATCAGTATCTTGTGAGTATTGCCCAACAAAGTCTTTTAAAATCAGTTCATTAAGTTTTAGCTCAATACTTCGAGAGTTGGCGTTGGCATGGATTTGTAATTGCTTGTTGGTGCTGTCTAAACCAACTTGCCAAGCATTGTTGCGAAAATCAAACTGACTGTCCAAAACGGTTCGATAATTTTGCTTATTATAATTAAAAGATAACGTTGCTCGCTCGCACTGATGGTGGGGATAAATATGCAACTCATTCGGGCAGTAGTAATCAATATTTTGTAATTGATAATCCCCTGGCAGATCGACGGATTCTAGTTTTAACTTCACCCCTTGCTGTTGTGTTTTGATATTCAGCCCACTCAACTGCCACGTTTCAGATTGGCTGGGTGATGAAGGCATCAATAACGCCACCACCAAACAAACGGATAACTTATTACAAAGAACTTGCAATTTATATTCAATCAACTTATTCTTTGGGAGCAAGGACAATTTGGATTCTTTATGGATAAACAACACATTCTAGTGGTAGATGATAACCACATCAATCGACTTTTTTTTGAATCGTCAATTAAAAAGCTGTCATTTGCTGTGACTTTGGCTAAAGATGGTTTTGAAGCAGTAACACTTTGTCAGTCAAAGCAATATGATTTAATACTTATGGATATCCGTATGAACGGTATGGATGGTATTCAAACTGCTTCTGCCATCAAACAGCTCCCACAACACAGCAAAACGCCTATTTTTGCAATTTCAGCAGAACATTTTGATTGTACAAATCATAATGATTTTGTGGGAAGCTTACTCAAACCTATTGGCCAAGATCTGTTACAAAAAGCACTGAGTAAATATCTAGACACTGAACTTATATTTGACCACCAAGAGGCATTACAAGTTTCTCATTACGATGAAAAAATTGTACAAAAACTCAGGGCATTACTGCTTAATCAATTACCCAATGATCTTCTGAATTTACAGAAAGTATTTGTTGATGAGGATTGGCAAAAGATGGATGATATGCTGCACAAACTGATGGGGTCCGCTAAAGTTTGTGCTGCCAGTTTGTTAATCAATGCGATTAAAGCAGCAAAAAAACAATTACGTAATCATCAAAAATTAGACTCAGTGGACATGTCTCAACTGGAACTAGTGATTGAAAAAACCAGAAATTTCAGTGAATGACCAACAATAGATTAAGTACCAACCTTATCTTTAACCTGTTCTTTTAGATCTTTACCCGGTTTAAAATGAGGGGCATATTTAGCACCTAAAGGGACTGGTTCCCCAGTTTTTGGATTCCTACCCATACGTGGATTTCTTTGTCTGAGTGTAAAACTCCCAAAGCCACGTATTTCAATGCGGTCACCATTGGCAATGGTAGAACTCATGTGGTTAATGATTTCCCTGACAGATAAACTGATATCAGACTTTGATAATTCACTGCCCTCGAATTGTGCAGCCAGAATATTGATAAGTTCGGAACGTGTGATTGAATCTTTCATTAACACCAATTATAACTAAAGTATTGAAAATGAAAAGATAATTTTTCCATGAAAATAAAAAAAGGAACCGAATCAAATTAACTCGGTTCCTTTTGTTCTTTTAAAAGAGAGATGTTAAATATCAATCATCCAATTTTTCTTTTAATAGATCACCAAGGCTGGTTGTGCCTGAGCTGCCTTTTTTGTATTCATTCAATACATCATTCAACTCATCAGTTTCTTTGGCCTTGATTGAAAGTACCAACATTTTCTTACGACGATCCATTGAAACAAATTTAGCTTCAACTTCATCACCAACAGATAATACAGCGCTCACATCATCAGTGCGCTCTTTTGCTACATCAAATGCTTTGATTAAACCATTAACGCCTTCTTCCAATTCAACAATGGCTTCTTTCTCGTCAACTTCGATGACTTTACCTGTAACCAAAGAGCCTTTTGGGTTATTAGCCACATAAGAACCAAACGGGTCTTGTGCCAATTGTTTAATACCCAAAGAAACACGCTCTCTTTCAGCATCAATGATCAATACAGTTGCTTTGACTAAATCACCTTTTTTGTAATTTCTGATAGCCGTTTCACCCGGTTCATTCCAAGAAATATCTGATAAGTGAACCAAACCATCAATACCACCTTCCAAACCGATAAAGATACCGAAGTCAGTAATGGATTTGATTTTGCCCTCAATGACATCACCTTTCTGTGCATTTTCAGAAAAGATAACCCAAGGATTAGGCTTACATTGTTTCATACCCAAAGAAATGCGGCGTTTGTTCTCTTCAATTTCCAAGATGCAAACTTCAACTTCGTCACCAGGTTGAACCACTTTAGCAGGGTTAATGTTTTTGTTGGTCCAGTCAATTTCTGAAACATGAACCAAACCTTCGATGCCGTCTTCGATTTCAACAAAACAACCGTAGTCAGTGATGTTAGTCACATTACCGAAGTGACGTGAACCAACAGGGTGGCGTCTTGACAAGTCTTTCCATGGATCTTCGCCCAATTGTTTCAAGCCAAGAGATACACGTTGTTGCTCTTTATCGAATTTCAATACGCGCACTTCAAGCTCTTGCCCGATTTCAACCACTTCTGAAGGGTGGTTAACACGTTTCCAAGACATATCAGTGATGTGCAACAAGCCATCAATACCACCTAAGTCTAAGAAAGCACCGTAATCAGTCAAGTTCTTAACAATACCTTTAACGATGACGCCATCTTCTAATGAGTCAAGCAACTTATCACGATCTTCAGAGTAATCAGATTCAACCACAGCACGTCGTGAAACCACAACATTGTTGCGTTTTTGGTCTAATTTAATGACTTTAAATTCCAAGTCTTTACCTTCTAAATAACCTGGATCGCGAACTGGTCGTACGTCAACCAAAGAACCTGGTAAGAAAGCCCTGATGTCTTTTAATTCAACAGTGAAACCACCGCGAACTTTAGATGTGATTTGACCAATAACAATTTGGTCTGTATCCATAGCGATTTTCAATTGATCCCATACCAACATACGTTTGGCTTTTTCACGAGACAATACGGTTTCGCCAAAACCATTTTCATATTTTTCCAGCGCCACTTCAACAACGTCATCAATTTCAACTTCATTGCCGAATTCTTCTAAAGGAATCACACCTTCAGATTTCAAACCTGCATCAACAACAGCAAAACCGTTCTCAATATCGACAACAGTACCTTTTACAATTGTACCTGGGATGATGTTCTTACTGGACAGCTCGGATTCGAGCATTGCTTCAAAATTATCACTCATTATTTAATTTCCGACAAACAAATTGGATGAGTTTGTCTAAGTCATCTGCACCAGCTTGCCTGATGCTCGTTAATAATTGCTTATGCGACCTATTCGCCTAAACGTTTAAAAATTGCTCAACCAATTCAATGATTTGGGCAAAAACTTCATCAATGCTCAATTCACTGGTATCAATAACATGAGCATCTTTTGCTGGCACCAACGGCGCCACTTTTCGAGTAGAATCCCTGTAATCCCGGGCTTCTATGTCCTCTAAAAGGTCGCGGATTTTAACATCCACACCCCGTTCTTGCAATTGTTTATGACGCCTTTTCGCCCTTTCTTCTGCATTTGCAGTTAAAAACACCTTCAAAGGCGCTGATTTAAACACCACAGTACCCATATCACGGCCATCAGCCACCAGGCCTGGTGCTTTTTGAAAGTTTTTTTGGCGTTGCATTAAAGCAGTCCTTACTGCCGGAATTGGAGCCACTTTTGAGGCCATCACACCACAAGCCTCACTGCGTAATTCACTGTTCACAACCACATCATCCAATAAGATTTGTGTGCCTTGCTTTGAATCGACAGAAAAATTCAAATTGAGATTCTCTGCCAATGTAATCAGTTTTGATTCCTCGTCAGCATACACACCCACTTTCATGGCTTTCAGAGCCAACGAACGATAAATCGCTCCTGAGTCCAATAAATGCCAGCCTAGCTCTCTGGCTAGCAGCGCACTGATGGTGCCTTTTCCCACACCAGAAGGACCATCAACAGCAATCACTGAAACAGGTTGTTTTACTTGGATACCTAGAGACTGTACCAATTCAAAAAATTCAGGAAAAGAAGTGCCAATGTTGTGGCAGCCTCGGACTGAAATTGTTCGATCCTGACTCAACACACCAGCCAATAAAAAACTCATAGCACAACGGTGGTCACCATGACCGTCTACCAAACCACTACCTAGTTGACCACCCTGAATAACCGCACCATCAACTAATTCCTCACAAGTAATGCCCAGAAGTTTCAGACCATCAAGCATCACTGTGATGCGATCGCATTCTTTATGACGCAATTCTTCAGCACCGGTAAGTCGGGTTTCGCCTTTTGCCAATGCGGCAGCAATAAATAACACTGGAAACTCATCAATTGCACTTGGAATCAAGTCATGTGGAATTTCTATACCTTTTAAAGCAGATGATTGAACCCTAATATCTGCTACAGGCTCACCAGCTTGATCTCGAATGTTATCCAAAGACAACTGACCATCCATAGCTTGTAGGATTTTGATAACACCATCCCTGGTTGGATTGATGCTGACGTTTTCAATGACAAAATCAGCATTGGGGTGGCACAGACCCAACACCATAAAAAATGCCGCTGATGAAATATCGGCAGGTACTTGAATGTTTTGTCCCTTTAATTTAGGTTGACCAGTAACAGTGACGGTTAAACCATTGGTTTGTACTTCAGCACCAAAGCCTTGTAACATGGTTTCGGTATGGTCTCTGGATTTTTTCGGTTCACTCACTGAAGTTTGACCATCTACATACAAACCTGCAATCAACACCGCAGACTTAACTTGAGCACTTGCAATTGGACTGTTATAGGTCATCGCATTCATACCATCTACAGGAGAAAACTTTAACGGCGCTTTGAATCCATTAGAATCAATCTGCGCACCCATAGCTGTTAGTGGTTTAATCACCCTACCCATGGGGCGTGATGACAGTGATTCATCACCAATCAAAACACTGTTGAATTTTTGTGCAGCCATCAAGCCAGATAATAAGCGCATGGCTGTTCCTGCATTACCGCAGTCTAATTCACCATTCGGCGCCCTCAAGCCATGTAACCCGACACCATCAATTAAAACTTCATCACCAGTATCATCAATTTCAACGCCCAAATCTTGCATGATTTTCAATGTAGCCAAACAATCTTCGGAACGCAAAAAACCACCAACTCGGGTCTGTCCCTCTGCAATGGCCCCAAAAATGATCGACCTATGCGATATTGATTTGTCTCCTGGAACTGTGAATCGACCAGTTATTTGTGGTGTTGATCTAAGATTGAAGACATCTTTTGAGTTAATTTCAGCCACAAACCTGTTCCATCACATCAATCATTCGCTTCATCTCAATTTCATTGCCGATGGTAATGCGCAAACAATTCGGCAAACCATAGTTAGCTACTGGCCGTGTAATCACTCCCAATTCCAACATTTGTTGATAAATCGGCATGGCATCTTGTCCGAAATCAACCAAGATAAAATTACCTTTAGATGGCACATAACGCAAGCCCAAGTTTTGACATTTATCCTCCAACAACCGCATACCGGTTGCATTAACTTGCATGGATTTTTTCAAAAATTCTTCATCATCCAAAGCCGCGGTAGCTGCAGCCAAAGCCAAAGAGTTAACATTAAAAGGTTGTCTGATGCGGTTCAAAACATTTGCGATATCAGGATTACTTAGACAGTACCCTACCCTGAAACCTGCCAAACCATAGGCTTTAGAAAAAGTTCGAGTAATGACTAAATTATCAAATTCCTTCAACCATTGAGTCCCATCCACACGCTCATCAACTGGCGAATATTCAAGATAGGCTTCATCCAATACCACGATCACATGTTCAGGGACCTGCCTGATGAAATCATACAACTCTTCCCTACCCAAAAATGAACCTGTGGGGTTATTGGGATTGGCTATAAAAATCATGCGGGTTTGTTCATTGATGGCACTTTGCATCAAATCCAAATCACAACCAAGCGGTGTATTTGACTGCCAAGGCAAGGCTGGAATCATTTGGTGAACAGCTCCAACTGCTTGAATCGCAATGGGGTAAACCGCAAAACTGTACTGTGAATAAATGGCATTGTGTTCTGGCGTTAAAAAAGCCTCAGCTAAAAGCACCAAAACATCATTTGATCCATTCCCCAAAGTAATACAATCCATATCAACACCGTGTTTCTTAGACAGCGCTTTTTTCAATTCAAAACCATTACCATCTGGATACAGAGCCAATTCACCCATCTCAGTTTTAATTGCTTCCATGGCTTTGGGGCTGGGGCCCAAAGGATTTTCATTAGAAGCCAGTTTAATGATATTCTCTATACCCAATTCACGTTCCAATTCGGAGATTGGTTTTCCTGGGATATAAGGATTTAATTTTTGAACGCCGGGCACGGCCATTTTCTTGAAATCTGTCATGCAAGTATGGGCTGATTGGGAAAGTCAATATTTTGCCTATTCAGCACTTATAAAGCAAGCAAAGCAGTTGTTTCAATTAAATAAGGAATGTCTTGGGTCTTCGGTCTCTGTTCCAGACTCGACTCTAACACCTATATCCCTATAGGCGTCGGTCTCTGTTCCAGACTCGACTCTAACACCTATATGACCCACATGGAAGTAGGAAATGCAGAACAGTTTTCTGGAAAACTGCTGCCCCTATAGGCGTTCATAATGTCAACCTCGCAGAAATAACGCCATTCTCACAAGGTTTTTTGACTGAAATCAAACCACAATGATTACATGGTCTGCCTAACGAGCTCGACGGATCAAGCTGTTCAGCAGGTTTTCAAATAATACCACTCACAGTTAATCAGGCATTTCACCCAGACTTTACTTCTGCGCAACTTGATGTAGGTCAAACCCCAATATATAACAAAAACCTAAAATAGGCCCGAATTGAAACCACATCATCAAAATGTATAATAACGAAAACAACAACCAACAAAACACCCACGATAACATTGTTTTCGATCTGGATCTTATCCAAAAATACAACTTGAGTGGTCCCCGCTACACTTCTTACCCAACAGCTGTCGTTTTTAATGAGCAATACACAACAGCCAATCATCGAAAAAACTTATTGAGTTGTTTTGATACCACTCACAATAAACCGTTGTCCTTGTATTTTCATATTCCTTTTTGTGACACTTTGTGCTTCTTTTGTGCCTGTAACAAAATCGCCACCAAAAACCGCAGTAAAGCAGATGTTTATTTAGATTATTTGGAAAAAGAGATTAAGTTACAATCTGCACTGATTCCAGCATCACGTATCGTTGAACAAATGCATTTTGGTGGTGGTACCCCGACATTCTTAACGCATGAACAATTACGTCGCATGATGGCCATGATTGAAAACAATTTCAACTTACTGCATGATGACCGTCGAGATTACTCGATTGAAATTGACCCACGAGCTGCCACTCCAGAAACCATACAATTGTTAACAGACCTTGGCTTTAACAGGTTCTCTATGGGCGTCCAAGATGTGCAAGAAAAGGTACAAAAGGCCGTCAATCGGATACAACCCATTGAATTAACCCAAAATGTCATTGAAATTTGTCGAGCCAATGCTGCCAAATCAATCAACATAGACTTGATTTATGGCCTACCACATCAAACATTGTCTTCATTTAAAGACACCCTGAAACAAGTGATCACATTATCACCTGATCGCCTTTCAGTTTTTAATTATGCACATATGCCACACTTGTTTTCACCACAGAAACGCATACTTGAAAGTGACTTACCCAGTGCTGATGAAAAACTGGCCATCTTAAAAATGACCATCACAAACTTAAATGCTGCTGGTTATGTTTACATTGGTATGGATCACTTTGCCAAGCCTGATGACGAATTAGCCATTGCCCAACAAAATGGCCAGCTGCAAAGAAACTTTCAAGGTTACACCACCCACGCTGAATGTGACCTACTGGCCATGGGTGTGAGTGCCATCAGTTTGATTAATAACAGTTTCAGTCAAAATGTAAAAACTTTAGATACTTATTATGCCCAATTAGATCAAGGCCATATCCCAGTGGTGAAAGGGTATGCTTTAAATCAAGATGACTCAATTCGAAAACAGATCATACAAAATCTGTCGTGTCACTTTGTTCTGGATGTAGGAAATCTTGAGTCCAAATTCAGTATATGTTTTGATGAATACTTTCAACATGAACAGCCTCAATTAATGATGATGGCCGATGATGGTTTACTGGATATTTCAAGTAACACCATCACTGTCACCCCCAAAGGTCGGTTGTTGATCAGAAACATCTGCATGGTGTTTGATTATCACCTCAGAGAACAAACGCAGAAAAGGTTTTCGAAAGTCATTTAATCAGCACACCTGACCGTCCATGCCAAGTATGCTGAAACAAAAGTCATGTTATTTAAAGTGATTAGAGACAGCCTTGAGCACCTTCTTAACTGATTTCATCAATCGTTTGTCTTCATCAGCACTGATATTTGTCATAAAAAAGAAAGCACGATTTAGCTTTGGTCTGAGTGACGTAACAGTAAGAATGCCAGGATCACCGCCGGAATGATTGGGTTGTAATTTGTCATTGATGCTCCAAAAGACACCACTGGATTCCTTGTCAAAAACAACACGCCTAAACATCTCCTGGTAAGAATCAGATGATAATAACTCACCATGACCCTGGGCTCCGTTGAGCATTTCTATCATATATTGAGCAAAGTCATTCGCATTGGTATACAGTCCACCATCAGCTCTGGTAACCAGCCAATAATCAGGCACTTCTACGTCACCAGGATAATACCTTTGAGCAAAATTTTCACTCAAGAATGCCTGTTCATCCCAGCCTGTTTGTTTCATCAGCAAGGGTCCGAACAAATACTTCTCAGTGAATGTCTCATACCTCATGCCCACTGCTCGTTCAACCACATGCGCTGCTAAAGCCGCACCTATATTACTGTAGTGATAGGTTTCACCTGGTGCATCTTTGATGAAACTATTGGTTGTGAACCACTTACCATTCTTTGATAAAGTACGCTTTAGGAATTCAGCATCATCAATCAATTCATTACCCCTGAGTGGATTGATGTATGCTGCTAACTCCTCATCAACCACATCAATTTCAGGGTCTGCTAAAACATAACTTCTGGCATAAACAGCATCACTGTCACTGATTCCACTGGTATGCGTAGTCAAGTGACGAACGGTTATGGCTTTATCTGGGTGATGTGGATTAATTACATCATATTCCAGATATTGATTGATCGGATCATCTAATTTCAAATGGCCCAACTCAACCGCTTTCATGATCGCAAAAGCAATCACAGTCTTTGAAACTGAGCCAATATTCTGCACAGTTTGGGCGGTAAAGGGTTTCTGTTCAGCCAGATCAGCATATCCTTGTATGTTTTGATAGATAATTCTTTGATTATCAACAACCACCACTGCAAAACCAGGAAGATCTGATCGGGTATAAATATTCTTCAGTTGGGTTGTTATATCGGTTTTATGATTCATTTCAATGTCTGTTTTGACGGTAACATTGGCACAGCCCGTTGTTAAAATCACGGCTGCTGAAAATAAAGATCTAATTCGCATAATTCAATTTTCTCAGTGGTTAAATAACTCTAATTTAAAATAATAGTACGAATCGAAATATAATATTTTTAGGAATCATAAAGGTGCCAATAGAAGCAATGGTTCGAATTACTTACCTTCAAATTGAACATCAAGCCCCTGTTTTCGATATTGAGAAGGTGAGAGGCCAGTGGCATTTTTGAACAATCGATTAAAAGTCGTTTTGGAATTAAAACCAGACTGATAAGCCACTGTCATGATTCCTGACTTTTTAAACTTTGGATCGACCAGTTGTTCACAAACATGTTTGATTCGATGTTCATTGATTAATTGATAAAAAGATTTATTCAGATGTTGATTAAGCAGTGTTGAGAGTTTTTTGTCTGTTGTCTCAATCAAATCAGCCAACATAGTTAAAGTCAGCTTTTCCTCCAAATACGGCTTTTCATTGACCAAAGCAGCATTCAACTTACCCTGCAATAACTGTCTATCACTGACTGAAAGTGTGCTCTTATTTCTGCCATTCACCTCAAGGCTGTTGTTCACTTGAATCGGCAGTGGTAACAAAATTTCACTGCGTAATGTTCCATAATAACCCAAATAAGCCACAAAAATCACCATTAAAACTACGGTGATGTATCCCGTATTGAAATTTACTTCGCCGAAGATTAATTCATAAATCTCTGTCAAAATATCAACACAAATTAACAATGTACATCCATAAATTAAATGTTTAATCCACCCAATATTTTCTTGAGTAAAGGTAGAGACCTGAGATTTCATAACCGTTCTTAAGTCGTAAAACAACTTAAGCGAGTACCCCAAATACAACAACATATATACATCACGTATCAGTACATAGAGGTAGCTAAAATCACCTATGATTGACAAGTATCTAAAAACATAACCCCCGATCAGAAATGAAATAAAAATGGGTAATGAGACCACAATGAAATAAACCATCGCAGGAATAAAGTGCTGCCAATGGTTTATGAACAAATCTTTTCCATTGAGAAACAATGATTTAATGTAGATAACTAATAACGGACCTAAGACCCAAACCGCCATATCATCTAGAACAAATGAACTGATAAATAACCACTTTAGTTCATGTAAGTTAGCATAAGTATTGATATTCACAGCCAACATAAACCCAAATATCAACAGCAAGACCAGAGTGGATAATTGTTTATTTTGTTTTTTAAACAAGAGAAACAAAATCATCAAATTCATGATGATGCCACTTACCAATATAAAATCAGTCAAAAGTTTCATGCGCTAAATCTGTACAGCAGTAAAGTTAACAAGCCATTGTACTGACTTTTTAGGAAGTTATCTGACACATTACCAAACCTAATAAACGGTCAATTAAAACAAAGATTTTAGGAGAGTTGGTGTTGTATAACAAAGAAAAATATAAACCAACCTTTAAAGGCTTGCGATCAGTTACGCCAATGCAATGGGGCAACCACACAATGCAATGATGGTGAACGGTGGTGACGGTTCACTATTCAGGACTTGTAAAACAAAACGCTTATGTGAATATCGCTTTGACTCGTGTAGTCAAAGCGATGCGGTTAATAAAGATCAAATCTGCTGAGTCACCGTGGGCATTTCAGGCTCAATACGACCTTCTGCCTTTTGTTTTTTATATGCCTCGGTAGCAGCTTCTAGTTTTGCTTGCTCTTCCATCAGGGCGATGTGCATTTTGCGATACATTTTTAAAGAATAAAAACTGAACGGACTGAAAAACAACTTGATAATGACTGGCATCAGTTCAATCGCAATGAAAAAAATCTTCAACATCCAACTGAATAAAACCGCTGCCTGACCCAGTTCTGGATCAGCATGAATTTTATTCAAAGCTAAATATCTGACCAACATGCCAGATTTTTGTTCGTAAAACAGACCATCATTGATGAGCTTGGTTTTGTAAGCAGCCAATTTATTTTGTTTGTCATCAATTTGCTCAGTTAATAACAACTGTTCTTTTTGTAAATCAGCATTAAGTTGATTTAAACGTTCATCATTGATGGTCAAGGTGGCGGTTTTCTCACTCAATGTGTTGCTCTTTAATTGAAACTCATTCAGTGTATTGGTGGTAGCTAAAATGTTTTGTTCAATTGTGGCCAATCGGGCTTTGGTGTCTTCAATTTCAACCTCTATCATCGGAATCATCTCAGCCAATTGTGTGTAGGTTTTTACCGCACGATCGTATTTGGGACCTTCTGTGGCTGGCCTACCATCCTGGCCGGTTCGCTCGAGTATGGATTCGTTGAACCAATATTGATAATCGGCACGAGTTTGTGTCAACCTTTCGTTTAACGAGCCAATGGTATTAATGGTGTTCTTTTGATCACGTTGTAGCTCTTCTAATGTGACCTGATAATTGTCTATGCTGTTTGCTACCGTGTCTTGGTCATATGATTCATCGGTGTTTTTGATTTGTTCTTGAGTGGTGCGCAGATTAAGTATTTCTTGTTGTAACTGCCCTATTTTGTTTTCAGTGGCATTAACTGTTGTGTCCAGTTCTTGCTCATATTCACTCATGCGAGCAAAGTATTCTTGATTATTTATGGCCACATCTTTTTGGATTTGTTCATCAATGGCATCAGACTGCAAGCTGATTTCAGCAAGGGTAGCCAGTCCAATCGCTATAATCAATGAATAAATCAGCCGAGGAATTAAACCAAAAAGTTGCCGCATCGGTAAACCACGTTTAAAAGGATTGCGCAGTGCCCAGTCTGAACCAATAATGGCCTGATCTAAAAAGAACAGTGTTAGAGCAAACACAAAACCAATGGTATATGCAGCAACTGGACTGAGAAAGATAGAAACACCATATGAAAACAGTAAAAAGGTAAACGCAAAAGTGACCAATTGTCTGAATACCATCGCGTAAGCCAACATGCGATCATAGCGACCACTTTCAGCCAAAATTTCGGTATCAGTCAAAGAAAGGAATGCGCATAACTTAAACCAAATAGATTCTTTGGTTGCTGAAGATTCACTCATGATTAAGCCTCTTTTTTCTTTGAAGCCTTACTGCGGGAATCTGTTAACATGAATAAGGCTTCACAATTTATCCGGTTGCCATGGATTTTAAACACACGACTCATGATGAAACCACAGTCGCCTATCATATTGTGACTGTCTATTGTGGATTAAGTTCCAAAGCTTTGCGAGTATTTTATGCAATATAAAGTTAATCACATCTCCGGAAACAGTTCTTTAACTCTTGCTTTAAGTTTACCAGCTTCAGAATTGTTACCTTGTTTTTCCAAAACTTCAATCAAATGATGGTATGACTCAGCATCTCGGGTATTATTCTCAATCGCCAAACGCAGGTATTTCTCAGCTTTGTCTAAGTCGCCTTTTTTGTAATAGATCCAACCGACAGAATCTAAAATAGCTTTGTCATTGGGTTTCTGTTCATGTGCTTGCTTGATGTAGTCATAAGCTTGATCAAGATTGATGTCATTATCAGCCCAGGTGTAGCCCAATGCATTCATTGCGTCTGGATTTTGTGGGTCGCTTTGTAAGATTTTTTGTAAATCTTTTTCTAAAGCATGAATGTCATCAAGTGCGCCATGCAACATAGCACGGCTGTACAACAAATCAGTATCATTTTTGAACATACGCAAGCCTGAATTGGCTGTAGCCATCGCTGCTTGCATGTCACCTTGTTTTCGATAAAGCTCGATTTCCAACTGATAAGCTGTAATGGCATGTTCTTCTGGACCATTTTGAACTTGGTGATACATCACCGAAGCACGATCATATTGTCCTTGTTCCACCAACACATTTGCCATTAATAGTTTAGCTTTGTTGATGTGTTCACCTGATTTCACCTCTTGTAATAAAGCCATGCTGTAATCATAATCTTTCAACCAAAAAGCCAACTCGCCAATTTCCAGTTTCTGATCAGCTGTTAATTCGACATCTTTGGCCAAAACTTTTAAATGCCCAAGTTTTTTTACTGCCAAATTCTCTTGATCTTTTTGGATCAAAAGAATGATTTGCCTAAAAAGTAAATCCACATCTTCTTCGTTATCCTGTAACAAAGACATGGCCTCATCATTGCGTCCTAAAAAGTTCAATAAAGTAACATATTGGCTTAGATAATCTGTGTTCTTTGGCTCTTGTTTTAATAACCACTTGTAATCTTTTTCAGCCAAATCTTCCTGCTCCATCAATAAATACAAACGCGCACGCCAATAAACAAACTCTGGTGTTTTATCTTCCTTAATGACCTGATTTAAAACTTCCAGGGCTTTGTCTTCAGCTTTCAGCTGTGTAAGCACACGGGTAAAGGCAAATTGTTCGGCAAGGCTTTGTTTGATAAAAGGCTTGTCCAACGCCTGATCAATCAACTCCAAAGCTAAATCGCTGGGCATTGAAACCAGAGCCATGCGAATGTATTCCCACTTTTCAGAATCCTTTCCAGCAAACGTCATCATTTGTTTAATGTTTACATGAGCTTGACCAAAATTTTTTTCACGTAAGTTATTTAGGGTGTTTTGTTGTAATTGTGTCCAACCCATAGCCATGGTTTCGATATCCAAAACTTCATCATATGTTGGTTCTTCGTGAGGTGGTTTATTGGGGTTAGACTGGCAGCCAACCAGTGTCATGGCGATGAATAGAAAGTATGGTTTTTTGATGATTATTTTTTTCATTATCGTAGGTCAAATTATTGGCTCATTTGGGTTAGCAGTTCTGCTTGCGACTCTTCTGTCAATGGTACGACTATTAAATCCAAGTCTCCATCTATGATTTCATTCAATTTATACAATGTCAAGTTAATGCGGTGATCAGATATTCGACCTTGAGGATAATTATAAGTTCTGATTCTTTGTGAACGATCTCCACTCCCGACCTGAATTTTCCTGGCTTCTGATTGTTCGGCTTTGATTTTAGCCTGTTCAGCATCTAGAATTTTCGCTGATAACAACGACATGGCCTTGGCTTTGTTCTTGTGTTGAGATCTTTCATCCTGGCACTCAACCACAGTGTTGGTAGGAATGTGGGTGATCCGTACAGCAGAATCAGTGGTGTTCACATGTTGTCCACCAGCACCAGATGAACGAAACGTGTCAATGCGCAAATCACTGGGATTGATATCAACCGCATCAATAGAATCTACCTCGGGTAACACTGCCACTGTACATGCTGAGGTATGAACCCTGCCCTGCGATTCCGTTTCTGGCACCCTTTGTACTCGGTGTGTCCCTGATTCAAACTTAAACTTAGAGAATGCGCCATTCCCCTCAACCAAAGCAATGATTTCTTTATAACCCCCATGCTCTCCTTCGTTAACACTGATGACATTAACTTTCCAATGCTGTTTTTCTGCATAACGCGTATACATACGAAATAAATCACCAGCAAAGATAGCCGCTTCATCGCCGCCTGTACCAGCCCTGACCTCCAGATAAATGTTGCTGTCATCATTAGGGTCTTTAGGAATCAGCAATATCTTGAGTTCAGCATCCAACTGCGCAATGACTTTTTCAGATTCAGCAATGGTTTCTTTAGCCAATTCTACCATTTCTTCATCTTCCAACATCTCCTGAGCTTCCGCCAAGTCTTCTTGAGCAGCTTTATAAGATCTGAAGTTCAACACCAGTGGTTCTATTTGTGCATATTCTTTGGATAAATCACGGAACCTGTTTTGATCGGCCATCACATCAGGGTCTGACAACAACAAGCCAATTTCATCGTACCGGTCTTGCGCATGATCCAATTTAATTTCAATTTCAGGTGTCATTATTTATTTATCAGTATTTAAGTCCAAATTAAACAACTCAGCAATAAGCTTAATGTGCTCTTCATTACCGGATTCAATGATTTTCCGGATACCACTGATGTTATCATGCGAAAGTTTCTTACTCACTTGATGTGCTATGGTATTCAGTTTTTTGGTTTCTTCATCAGACATGGTGGCATTGATTTGGCGCGACAACACATCTTGCTTAACGGCATCTACCTTTTGTTGATATTGTTTCAGTAAATTATGATGTTGTTGGCTTTTAACCCACTGGTCTAATAATTCTGCTTCGGCTTCTATGATACGTGTCGCCTCTTCAACAGTACTCTCCCTGCGCTGCATGTTTTCAGTAATGACTTTTTGTAAATCATCAACTGCATACAGAAAAACATCATCCAATTGTTTGATTTCTTCATCGATGTCTCGTGGTACTGATAAATCTATCATCACCATTGGCTTGAACTTACGCTGTTTCAATGCTTTCTTAGTGGCTTGATATGTTACCAAATATTCTTTCGAAGCAGTCGCCGTGAATATCAAATCATAGTCCGCTAAGTGCGTTTCAACGCTCGATAACTCAACGCTTCGTGCCTTGAACACATTGGCTAACTTTTTGGCATTTGCAAATGTGCGATTCGCTATAACTATGTCTTTAGCATCATGATTAACCAAGTAGCGTATCAATAATTCTGCAGTCTCACCTGCACCAATAATCAATATTTCTTGTTGACTTAAAGATCCAAAAATTTGGCGCCCAAGCTGGACTGCACAATGTGCAACAGAAACAGGGTTGCGTCCGATTTCTGTGTCTGAGCGTATCAATTTTGCGGTTTTGAATGCCATCTGAAACAGCTTATTGATTTCACCATTAAGGCTTAACTTTGAAGCTTCATCAAAAGCACGTTTGACCTGCCCCTGAATTTGAGTTTCACCCAACACCTGCGAATCAATCCCTGCAGTTACAGCAAATAAGTGAGCCGCACAAGCATGACCGATTTTGGTGTAAACATAATCAGCTTGTGGCGGAAACCCTAAAATTTTACTGGCCTTTTTATTGAATGAGTCGATTGACTTCACTGAAAGGTAGTATTCGGTGCGGTTACAAGTACTGATCACCACCGCTGAATCAATTAATTCATTCTTTTTAAGAGATTTCAGATTAAGTTGATATTCTGTTTCAGGAATAGAAAACCGCTCTCTGATATCGAGTTCAGCAGTTTTGTGATTGATTCCAAGTACGCAAATGGCCATGATAATTATAAAAACAATGATCTGAATCGTTCAGATTTTTAATTTGTTTTTAGCTAAAGCTGAACACCTAATTTTTTTACTAACGCAACAATTTTATCATGCAATTCCTGTGGTGTCGCAGCCAATAAAGTGGAGTGACCAATCTTGCGTCCTGGCCTTGGTTCTTTGCCATAAACATGCCAATACAATTGTTCTTCGTTAAGGTGGAGTATATTATCTGGAAAAGCTCCAATCCAATTCAGCATCGCTGCCATACCTTCCATTTTGGTTGAACCAAGTGGCAAGTTCAACCCTCCCCTCAGGTGGTTTTCAAATTGTGAGGTGAAAGCTCCTTCAATGCTCCAATGTCCAGAATTATGGACCCGTGGTGCCATTTCATTGACATACACAGCATCATCCGTTTGGAAAAACTCCACCACCAACACACCCACATAATTCAGCGCAACTGCCAATTGTCTGGCGTAATCAATGGTAAGTTCATCAAGCTCCGATGCTTTTGCAGGTACAATGGTTGTGGTCAAAATACCATCTTTGTGTTTATTCTCACACAAAGGCCAGGTTTTTAAATCACCCAATCCATTTCGAGCCACGATAACTGAAACCTCACGTTTAAACGCAATTCTTTTTTCCAGTATTAAATCTTGTTCAAACAAATTATCAGGAATCTGGTTGATGTCAGACGCTTGGCTGATGCGGTACTGTCCTTTCCCATCATAGCCTAACCGTCTGGTTTTCAATATTGCATCGTAATCAAATTTCTTTGCCCCAAATTTTAATTCTGACTGGCTATTAATTGTTTCAAAGTCCGTAGTAGGAATACCGTATTTGTGACAAAATTGCTTTTCCAACAGCCTGTCTTGAGCAATCTCCAAAACCTCTGGACTTGGAAAGACCGGTTTTTTCTTTTGTACAAACTTCAGTGTATCGACCGGTACATTCTCAAAATCTAAAGTCACAATATCGACTTTTTGGCAAAATTCTTCTAAAGCCACTTCATTGTGGTATTCTGCTGTCATCAGTTCACCCACTTGACCAGCACAAGCATCTGGTGTCGGGTCATAAAACACAAACTCAAACCCCAATGGATAACCTGATAAAGCCAACATTCGAGCTAATTGTCCAGCACCAAGTATGCCAATTCTGGGATTCATAAATTAATTTGGTTTTGAGTTGTTTAATACAGCTTTGGTTTGGTTGTCACGAAAAGCTTTGAGGTTGGCTGCAATGGTGTCGTCTTGAATGGATAAGATTGATGCCGCAGATAATGCGGCATTCTTTGCTCCAGCCAAGCCAATGCTCATGGTCAGTACAGGCACCCCAGCCGGCATTTGTGCAATTGACAACAACGAGTCAATACCATTAAGTACTTTTGATTGAATTGGAACCCCAATGACTGGTAAGTGAGTCTTGGCTGCAACCATACCAGGTAAATGTGCTGCGCCTCCAGCAGCGGCGATGATTACTTTGATGCCTCGATCTGCTGCTGATTCTGCATAGCTGAACATTTTATCAGGAGTGCGATGGGCTGAAACCACCTCTGTCTCAAATGGTACATCAAGTTGTTGCAATAACTCAGCACACGCTTCCATGGTGGCCCAATCTGATTGAGACCCCATGATTAACCCAACTTGTGGTTTTGATTCTGTCATGATTTACAGCGAACTTGTGACCATGATGCAATATTGAAACAACACTGGTAATAACACCAGCAAACCCAATTGTGCCAGAGCATTGATACTCAAAACTGTTTTCACATCAAAACTGGCATCAATGGCCTGATCGGTTTCCGATTCTTCAAAATACATCACCTTGATAATTCTCAAGTAATAGAATGCACCAATCACTGCAAAAATAACAGCCACAGCAGCTAATAAAATATAACCTTGATCAATCACGGCTTTCAGTACATACAGTTTGGAGAAGAAACCAATCAATGGTGGAAATCCAGCCATTGAAGCAACCAATAACAGCATTAAAAATGCATACCAGCCATTGCGTTGATTCAAACCTTTAAAATCTGCGATTTGATCTGCTTCCATACCTTTATTGGACAACAATACAATCATCCCAAAACCACCTACAGCCATAATGGTATATACAATGATGTAAAACATGGATGCGGCAATACCATCAGCACCCCCAACCAGACCCAGCAACATAAAGCCAATGTGTGAAATCGTAGAATAAGCAAACAGTCTTTTCAGATTGGTTTGTTGTAGTGCAAATAAGTTACCAACGATGATTGAAACAATGGCTAAAGTTGCTAACATCGATTGCCAATGTATCATCAAAACGTCCAATGACTGACCTAAAATGCGCACAGCCAATGCAAAGGCGGCTATCTTTGGTGCTGATGCTATGAACAATGTGGTTGCAGTTGGCGCACCCTCATAAACATCGGGAACCCACATATGAAATGGAGCTGCGCCCAGTTTAAAACCAATCCCCACAATCACAAAAATCAAGCCTAAGAGCAAAAACATATCATTGTTTTGACCAGCGATTGCTTGTGAGATTTCATTGATTTGCAAAGTACCTACAGCACCGTATATTAGGGACATTCCATAAAGCAACATACCTGATGCCAGTGCGCCCAGAATAAAATACTTCATGGCTGCCTCGTTACTGTTGATGTCTCTGCGGTTATAAGCAACCAAGGCATAAGAACTCAGAGCCAATAACTCTAAACCTAAGTACAAAGCAATAAAGTTATAGCCACTGATCATGACCATAATACCTAAAGTGGCAAACAACAATAAAGCAAAATATTCGCCTTGTAAATTATTGTGTTGTCTTAAATACTGTTTGGCATAGAAAAATACTGAAATCATCAGTAAATAGACCACCACTTTCAGCATATCAGCAAATTCATCGCGTACGAAGGTGCCATTAAAAACAACATCTCTGGTGAACTCAACACCAGCCACATGATCTTTTAAAGTCAAGATGGCAGCAAATATCATAGTAATAACTGATAAAAAAACAATAAAACCACCTTTGCTTTTATCAGTAAATAAACCCACAAGCAGGACAACACAAGCCATACTTAGAACTAAAATTTCCGGTAATGCCGGGACTAATTCTGACCAACCAAACATTTATATCACCTTACTGACAGATACGTATTCAATGACTTGTCGAACTGAAGCACTCATCACTTCAATCAACGGCTCAGGCCAAACGCCCACTAACAACACCATAAAGGCCAACACCGCCAATATGAAAAATTCACGACTGCTTACATCTTTCAAAGATGTCACTGAGTCATTGGTGATGGCGCCAAACACCACGCGTTTCACCATCCACAATGAATAGGCCGCACCCACTATTAAGGTAATGGCAGCCAAAAAGGCGATCCAAAAATTGGCTTGGAAACTGGCTAAAATAACCATGAACTCACCGACAAACCCTGAGGTTCCAGGTAATCCTGAATTAGCCATGGCAAAGAACACAAAGAAGGCCCCAAACCAAGGCATGGTGTTCACCACCCCACCGTAATCTTTAATCATTCTAGAATGCAAGCGATCATAAAGTACGCCCACACAGAGGAACATGGCAGCAGATATGAAACCATGAGAAATCATTTGTACCATGGCTCCTTCAACCGCCAATTGGCTGTTACCACCATTTTTGATGAGCATGAACACCAAAAACAAACCCAGCGTCACGAAACCCATGTGTGAAATGGATGAATAAGCAATCAACTTCTTCATGTCTTTTTGAACCATAGCCACCAAACCAATATAAACCACAGCAATCAGCGATAAGGTGATTAACAGCCACGTAAACTCTGAACTCGCATTTGGCGTAATTGGCAAAGAAAACCTCAAGAAACCATAACCACCAATTTTCAACATGATGGCTGCCAGCACCACTGAACCTCCTGTAGGCGCTTCAACATGCGCATCAGGCAACCAGGTATGTACGGGAAACATCGGTATTTTTACTGCAAATGCAGCCAGGAAGGCGAAAAACAACCAACTCTGTTCTTGTAAAGATAATGGTTCCATAGCCAGATCAGTTAAATTCCAGCTACCTGCTTTCATGTATAGATAAATCAGTCCAATCAACATGAACACCGACCCTAAAAAGGTGTACAAAAAGAATTTTATGGTGGCATAAACTCGATTTGGCCCACCCCAAATACCAATGATCACAAACATTGGAATCAGCATGGCCTCGAAGAATATATAGAACAACAAAGCATCTTGGGCTGTAAACACACCAATCATCATGCCCTCAAGTATCAAGAAGGCCGCCATGTATTGATGCACGTTGACCTTAATCACTTGCCACGCAGAAAGCACAATCAATACCGTAACAAATGTGGTTAATACCACCAGTGGTAATGCGATACCATCCACACCTAAATGGTAATAGATATTAAAGGCTTCCACCCATAAAGTTTGTTCTACAAATTGCAGTTGTGCCGTACCAACATCAAAATTTGTCCATAATGGAATACTGATGACAAATGTCAGCAAAGTGATGATCAGTGACAGCATTTTCACCAATCCTGCACGCCCCTGCCCCAATGGTAACAAGGCCAAACCGCCCAGAATAGGCAGCCAAATAAGTACACTTAAAATTGAACCTTCAAATAACATATTTTCTGCCTATTTAAAAATGTAAAGACCGATGAAAACAATAACGCTGACCACCATCACCAAAGCATAATGGAAGACATAACCGGATTGGACTGACCTGATTAATGCAGAGACCTTGTTAACAAGTTTGGCACTGCCATTGACGATCCAGCCATCAATCAATTTAGCATCTGACCATTTCCACAAAACCTCGCCTAATTTAACACTGCCACCAGCAATGTACTTTTGGTTGAATGCATCAAAACCATATTTGTTATCCAGAATTCTATGAACTGGAGCAAGTTGTTTTTTGATTTTGCCAGCCAATGACCTGTTTCTCATGTAAATGTACGTAGCAACTCCAAAACCTGCCAGCATCAGATAAAACGGCAATCCAACAAAACCATGTAAGGCAAACCCAGCCGCACCATCAAAATGATATAAACCTATCTCTTTCACCACATCATTGGTTGGGTTGACATGAATGGCATCATTCATAAAGCCACCAAATAATAACGGCTCGATGGTTAACCAACCAATAAATATCGATGGTATGGCCAGCAGAATCAGAGGCATGGTTACCACCCACGGCGATTCATGTAAATGTTCCTTGGTGTGTTGATCCATACGTTCTTTACCATGGAAGGTCAGATACAACAGCCTAAAACTATATAAAGAGGTTACAAAAACACCTAATAACACAGCTATATATGCAACATCAGAACCCCAACGATCTGAAAGACCGGTGGCCACAATAATGGCATCTTTAGAGAAGTAACCAGATAACCCTGGAAAACCAACCAAAGCCAAGGTACCTACCCACGCGGTAATGAAAGTGATGGGCATGTATTTTTTCAAACCACCCATTTCTTGCATGTCTTGCTTGTGGTGCATGGCAATAATCACAGAACCAGCACCTAAGAACAACAAGGCTTTAAAGAATGCGTGGGTCATCAAGTGGAATATAGCGGCTGAATAAGCTGAAACGCCCAATGCCACAGTCATATAACCTAATTGTGATAAGGTGGAGTAAGCAATCACACGCTTGATGTCATTTTGAACAATACCAATCAAGCCCATAAAGAAGGCAGTAAAAGCACCAATCAGCATAACAAAACTCAAAGCTGTATCAGACATTTCAAACAATGGTGACATTCTGGAAACCATAAAGATACCAGCCGTTACCATGGTCGCCGCGTGAATTAAAGCTGAAATCGGCGTTGGGCCTTCCATCGAATCAGGCAACCAAACATGCAATGGGGCTTGGGCAGACTTACCCATGGCGCCAATAAACAAACAAATACAAATCACTGTCATCACAGACCATTCATTGTCACCAATGATTTTAATGGTTTTATCTGTCATTTGTGGTGCTTGGTTAAACACCTCAACGTAATCTAAGGTGCCGAAAGTCATCAAAACCGCACCAATACCCAATAAGAATCCAAAATCACCCACACGGTTGACCAAGAAAGCTTTCATATTAGCGAATATAGCAGTTTCTTTTTTATACCAAAACCCAATGAGCAAATAAGACACCAAACCAACTGCTTCCCAACCGAAGAACAGCTGCATAAAGTTATTGGCCATGACCAACATCAACATGGCAAAGGTAAAAAGTGATATATAACTGAAAAAACGTTGATAACCTGGATCTTCACTCATGTAACCAATGGTGTAAATATGTACCATCAAGGAAACAAACGTAACCACTGTCATCATAATGGCTGTTAATGAATCCACCATAAAGCCCACATGCATGGATAAGTCACCAGTCACCATCCAGGTATATAAATTCTCGTTAAACGCTGCGGTTTCACCATTAATAAACTGTAACAACACCCGAACTGACAACACACAAGAAAGCGCCACTGCACCGATGGTAATCGTATGTGCCCCGATGCGACCAATTTGTCTTCCAAACAAGCCAGCTATAGCGGCGGCTGCCAATGGTGCAAAAGCAATGACCATTAAAGTTGTTTTCATATCCATGATTACCCTTCCAACTCGTTGATTTCTTTTGTTTCAAGGGTTTTCTTATTCCTGAACAGCACCACCAAGATGGCCAAACCAATAGCAGCCTCAGCAGCAGCTACAGTAAGAATAAAAAATACGAATACCTGACCTTGTACATCATCCAGGTATTTTGAGAACGCAATTAAATTGGTATTAACGGCCAGCAGCATCAATTCAATCGACATCAGAACCACTAAAACGTTTCTGCGATTCACAAATATGCCAGCCATACTGATGACAAATAAAATGGCTGAAACAATCAAATAATGTTGTAACGTCATGATTCTTCCTCTTCATTTTGAGCTTGGGTCGTGGCTTTCTCTGCTTTCATTGAAACCACTCGCAAACGCTCTGCCGGATTGATGTTAATTTGTTTCGATGCATCTATCTGTTTGTTACCTTCTCTTTTACGCATGGTCAACATAATGGCTGCAACTATCGCAACCAATAAAATCACTGCAGCAATTTCAAATGGGTAAACATATTGGGTAAATAAGGTTGCACCAACTTCAGCCACATTGCTGTAACCTTGTTCTTGCCTGACTAATTCGTTGCTGGGGATTTGGTCGCTTAATTTGTAAGCAAATAAAATCATCAATTGCACCAACATCGCCGCCGCAATCAATAATGCAGCTTTGGTATAAGATTGTTTTAGCTGAGAAGCTTTGACTTGCTTGACATCAAGCATCATCACTACGAACAGGAACAACACCATCACTGCCCCCACATAAACCAACACCAAGGTGATGGCCAAAAACTCCGCTTCAATCAGCAACCACAGCACCGCTGTGTTAAAGAAACATAAAACCAAGAATAAGGCTGAATAAATGGTATTTTTTACCGTGACCACAGCCATGGCAGAACCTATGGTGAAAGTGGCAAACAAATAAAAAATGATTTGTTGAAATAACTCAGGACTAATAATCATTATCTGTACTTCGCATCTTGTTGTTTGGTTTTGGCAATTTGTTCTTCGTACATATCACCAACGGCTAATAACTGTTCTTTGGTCATGACATTTTTGCCTTTTGACTCAAAGTGATATTCGTGAATATCGGTTTCAACAATTGAATCAACTGGACATGATTCTTCACAAAAACCACAATAAATACACTTGAATAAATCAATTTCATATTTGGTGGTTCTTCTGGAACCATCTTCACGCACATCAGAGTCAATGGTAATCGCTGCCGCGGGACAAACAGCTTCGCACAACTTGCAAGCAATACATCGTTCTTCACCATTGGGGTAACGTCGCAATGCATGCAAACCTCTAAAACGTGATGATTTCGGGGTTTTTTCTTCTGGGTACCGCACCGTGAATTTTCTTTTAAAGAAATACTTTTGGGTCAGTAACAAGCCCTTTCTGATCTCATTCAGAGTTAAACTTTTTAAATATTTGAATACTTTGGTCATTTTAATTCTCTAAACAATCAATTCCACCAAGGGCCAACATGGTATACCTTCATCACAGCAACCACCATGATCCACACGATGGTGATTGGAATAAACACTTTCCAACCTAAACGCATGATTTGGTCATAACGATAACGCGGTAATGAAGCCCTGAACCAAAAATAGGCATACAAGAAAATAGATGTTTTGGCTAAAAACCAAAAGATACTCGGCTGAGCAATCCAACTGTCACCGGTGAATGGTGAATACCACCCGCCTAAGAACATGATGGCGGTCAAGGCCGATATGATGATCATATTAGCATATTCACCTAAGAAAAACAGCGCAAAGGCAGCCCCAGAATATTCAACATGAAAACCCGCCACAATTTCAGATTCACCTTCAGCCACATCAAATGGCGCACGGTTGGTTTCAGCCACACCTGAAATGTAGTAAATAACAAATAAAGGTAACAGTGGCCATAAATACCAGTTAATAACACCACCTTCCTGAGCACGCACAATGTCAGAAAGATTCAAAGTACCCGCTGCAACCAAAACACCAACCAGCGCAAAACCCATGGCAATTTCATAAGATACGATTTGTGCTGCTGAACGAAGTGCACCCAATAGTGCATATTTGGAATTCGAAGCCCAACCTGCAATAATCACACCGTAAACACCCAAAGAAGTCATGGCAAGCACATAAACCAGGCCGGCATTGATGTCTGCCAGCACCCAACCATCATCAAATGGTACCACTGCCCAAGCTGCAAAGGCGGTGGCTAAAGTAATGATTGGTGCAATTAAAAACAGAAACTTGTTGGCATTTTTTGGAAAAATAATTTCTTTAGTCAGTAGTTTCAGCACATCTGCAAAGGGTTGAAGCAAACCGCGCGGACCCACACGATTGGGGCCCATTCGTACGTGCATAAAAGCAATCACTTTGCGTTCAAAATAAGTCAGGTACGCAACTGTCAGAATCACACCTAAAACAATCGCGAGGATATAAACCAGGTTATCAAATATCAGAAATTTCAAGGTTTCAATCATGACTGCGCTCCAATGATACTGACATTGAAGTTTGAACTGTCCAAACTTAAGGTTGAGTCACGGCCCAGATGAACCATAGCAGAACCTTCAGGTATTTCATCAGAAACAGCTAAAGTTAACTCCGAGAAACGACCTTCTTGTTCGACCGAAACCAAATCACCAGCCGAAAAACCAATCGATAATAAATCTTTTTCATTCACATAAACTGTATCTGAACTGGCTAATGGACTGTTCTGCAATGGGGCTGATCGACGAGTTAAACAATCGGTATCATAAATACTGCGATGCGGATACAAAGCCAAACCTTTTACTTTAATGTCCGCAACCACAGTATCCTGTGGTATCACCGAATCTGACCAGTTCATTTTTTCGGTTTTGGCCATCACTTCATTGATGTCATTGTATTCAAAACCATTGAAACCCAACAAATCACCCAGAACACGCAGCACTCTCCAGCCTGGTTTAGTCGCCTCTGGAGACTTTTGTGCCACTGTGGATATTTGTCGATCACCATAATTATTCATCACTGATCCTGTGATCTCAGGCAGTAAGGCAATTGGTAAAATCAAATCCACTCTAGATCTCAAAGAATCATCACAGTAAGCATTAAAAACAACTGAAAAATCACTGTTAGTTAAGGTGTTTTTTATTGATGCTTGGTCTGCAAAATCTTGTAGCTCTGCTTGATAAACCACATTCAAACGATGCTCATTGTGCTTAATGTCCGCATCAGCATGTAAACCCGCCAAACACGCACCTGAGTAATTCGCACCAGCCACAATTTCATTCACTTTTCCAGCTGTGACCTGTGCCAACCAAGCTGTTAAAGCCTTGATTACAGCTGCTTGCGGATGTGATTGGCTGATATGACCTATAACAAACAAGGCATTCGTACTGTCTTTTAATAATTGTTTGGCCAAATGATTGATGTCTTCATCAGTACTTTGAGCCTTGACCCACTCACCCAACTCACCACTTGGAAATTCTTTCTTGATTTCTGCCACACTTTTGGCTAATGAGGCAAATTGTTTAACCCAGCTGACTTGGTTACCCACAAAATCATGTACCAAATCATAGGTTTGCTCGAATGTTTTTGGTCCAAATGAAGACACTTCAGCACCTGCCAACCAAGCTTGTCTGATCTTGTGGTTCAATATAGGCTGCTCATGACGAATGTGCCCACCAACAATGACCACTTTTTGCTCTTTACTGACATCGGCCAGTTTCACATCAACCCTTGGCAAACGATCTACAGCAGAAAAATCTGTTACATCAATGCGATGCTCATGTTGCTTACTACCCAATTGGTTAAACAACTGCTTTAATAAATAATATTCCTCTGTGGTGGCATAATTTGATGTGTATAAAGCCACATCCTCACCATCGTATTTTTTCAGTTGATCAACCAAAGTGGCTAGCGCATCTTCCCATGATAATTCACGCCACTGTCCATTTTCTTTGATCATAGGCTCAGTGACACGATCACTTTGCTCTTTCAAACCATGAATACCATACCTGTCACGATCAGCCAACCAGGCTTCATTAATGGCCTCATTATCTTGTGGTACAGTTCTTAAAATATCGCCATTACGTGTGTGATAAAACAAATTTGAACCAACACCGTCATGCATTGAAACACCAGATGTTGCCATCAATTCCCAAGCCCGGGCCTTATACCTAAAAGGTTTATTGGTTAAAGCACCAACTGGGCACAAATCGATCACATTACCAGACATTTCAGATTTCACCGAATTGCCCACTGCTGTACTGATGTTGGTGCGATCGCCCCGACCCATGCCACCTAACTCATCAGTACCAGCCACTTCATTCAAAAATCTGACACAGCGCGTACACAAAATACAACGTGTCATGTCAGTAGCAATTAAAGACCCTAAATTTTCATCTTTGACCACGCGTTTAGAATCAACATAACGCGAAACATCACGTCCATAGCCCATTGACACGTCTTGTAACTCACATTCACCACCTTGGTCACATATAGGGCAATCAAGTGGGTGATTGATTAACAAGAACTCCATGACATTACGCTGTGCCTCAGTGGCACGTTTCGACTTGGTATATACTTTCATACCATCCATTACTGGAGTGGCGCAGGCAGGCAATGGCTTAGGTGCTTTTTCAACATCAACCATACACATGCGGCAGTTAGCAGCAATCGATAATTTTTTGTGGTAACAGAAGCGTGGTATTTTGATACCTTGTTTATCCGCAGCTTCTATTATCATGCTACCTTTTTCGGCCTGAACGGCTTGACCATCAATTTCGATGGTGACCGCATTATCTGCCACTTTATTGGTGGTTTCGGTCATGAAGTTAACCTCTCATTCATTGATTTTTTGTGTTCCACAAAATATTCAAACTCATCCCAATAGTATTTCAATATGCCTTGAACTGGCCAGGCAGCTGCTTCACCAAAAGCACAAATGGTATGCCCTTCGATTTGTCCTGCTGCTTGCTTTAACATGTCAATGTCTTGAGACTCTCCCTTACCATCCAAAATACGAGTCAGTACCCGGTACATCCAACCAGTCCCTTCTCGACACGGCGTACACTGTCCACACGATTCCATGTAATAAAAACGTGATAAACGTTGGCACACTTCAACCATACAAGTCCCTTCAGCCATGACAATCACTGCACCAGAACCTAAACCAGAACCAGCCTGCCCAATGGCATCAAAATCCATAGTCAGACCCATCATTACCTCGGCAGGCAGTACTTTCATTGAAGATCCACCCGGTATCACTGCTTTGAGTTTTTTACCACCTAACACACCACCAGCCATTTCAAGTAAATCACTGAATGGCGTACCTAAAGGAATTTCGTAGTTACCTGGTTTATTAACATGGCCGGAAACAGAAAATATTTTAACGCCACCGTTATTCGGTTTACCCAGCTCTAAGAACCACTCTGCACCTTTACGCATGATGGCTGGCACTGAAGCAAAAGATTCAGTGTTATTGATGGTGGTTGGTTTACCATAGATACCAAAGTTAGCAGGAAATGGTGGTTTAAAACGTGGTTGCCCTTTTTTACCTTCTAAAGATTCCATCAATGCCGTTTCTTCACCACAAATATAAGCACCTGCTCCATGTACGCCATACAAATCAAAATCAATCCCAGAATCACCGATGTTTCTGCCCAGTAAACCCGCAGCGTAAGCTTCTTTCAATGCTGCTTCAAAATTTTCAAAAGGTTCATGGTGAAACTCTCCGCGTAAATAGTTGTAACCAATAGTTGCTCCCATCGCATAACCACCAATGGCCATACCTTCAATTACTGCATGTGGGTTATAGCGCAGAATATCGCGATCATGACATGTGCCTGGCTCTGATTCATCTGAGTTACACAAGACATATTTCTGCCCAGGTGCATCCTTCGGCATGAAACTCCACTTCAAACCGGTTGGAAAACCTGCACCGCCTCGACCCCGTAAAGCTGATGCTTTTACGGTATCAATGATTTCATTCTGATCAGTTTTTTCAGCCAGAATCTTTTTCCAGGCTTGATAACCACCTTTCTCTAAATAGCTCTGTAAAGAATGATCTTTGTCCGGGTTTAAACACACGTTATGTACAGCCATTACGCCAACCCTCCTAACAATTCATCAATTTTTTCTTCGGTCAGATTTTCATGATAATGGCCATTGATGATCATCATTGGAGCACCGACACAAGCAGCAACACATTCTTCTTCTTTAATCAGTGTGATCTGGCCATCAGCAGTGGTTTCTCCTAGTTTAATACCTAATTTAGACTCAGCATATTTGACCACCTTATCCGCTCCTCTGAGCATACAAGAAATATTGGTACAAATCGCCACTTTGTTTTTTCCCACTGGAGAAGTAAAGAACATCGAATAAAAACTGGCGGCTTCATAGACCCAAACTGGTGGAATTTCCAAATACTCAGCGACTGCTTTCATGATTTCTTCACTTAACCAACCTTGATTCTGATCTTGTGCAGCATGTAATGCACCGATAACTGCCGAACGTCTTTGGTCATGGGGATACTTGGTCAACCATTGATCAATGGTATTACGTGTTTTCTCAGTCAGCAAGGTCATTGCCAGTGCTTTGTCAGTTTGTTGTGGATTGACTTGATACATTATCTATCGATCTCCCCAAATACAATATCCATCGTTCCAATCACTGCCACCACATCAGCCAACATGTGGCCTTTAACCATATCATTCATGGCCGATAGGTGTGCAAATCCTGGTGCCCGGAGTTTTAATCTAAATGGTTTATTTGAATCATCAGATATCATATAAACGCCAAACTCACCTTTGGGTGCCTCAACTGCGGTATAAACCTCACCAGCAGGAACGGTATAACCTTCAGTGAATAATTTAAAGTGATGAATCATGGACTCCATGTCTTCTTTCATCATTTCACGATTCGGTGGTGCTACTTTATAATCATCAACCATCACAGGGCCAGGGTTGTTCCTCAGCCATTCGACACATTGTTTAATGATGCGGGTTGATTGCACCATTTCTTCCATACGCACCAAGTAGCGATCATAACAATCACCATTGACGCCAACTGGCACATCAAAGTCTACTTTATCGTAGGCTGCATAGGTTTGCTTTTTGCGCAAGTCCCAAGCCACTCCACTGCCACGCAGCATAGGACCAGTAAAACCCCAGGCTTTGGCCTGTTCTGGTGAAACCACACCAATACCTACTGTCCTTTGTTTCCATATACGATTGTCTTGAAGTAAAGTCCGGTACTCATTGATTTTATTAGGAAAATCATCTGCAAAAGCATCAATAAAATCCAACAAAGAGCCTTGACGCCATTCATTAACATATTCCAGATTTTTGCCCTTAGTCCATTTACTTTCTTCATATTGAGGCATGCGATCGGGTAAATCACGGTAAACACCACCTGGCCGGTAATAAGTGGCGTGCATTCTGGCACCAGAAACGGCTTCATACATGTCCATACAATGTTCGCGCTCACGAAAAGCATATAAGAACAAGGCCATGGCCCCCAAGTCCAATCCATGCGTACCAATCCACATCAAGTGATTTCTGACCCGGGTAATTTCATCAAACATAGTACGGATATATTGCGCCCTGATAGGTGCTTCTATGCCCAATAACTGTTCAATGGCACGAACATAAGCATGCTCATTACACATCATAGACACATAATCCAAACGATCCATGTAGCCAATCGATTGGTTAAATGGCTTTGATTCAGCCAGTTTTTCTGTGCCTCGATGTAACAAACCCACATGTGGGTCAGCATGTTCAACCACCTCTCCGTCCAATTCTAAAATCAAACGAAGCACACCATGGGCAGCCGGATGCTGCGGTCCAAAGTTCATGGTGTAATTTTTAATTTCAGGCATTATGAAGCCTCCTGATCATTCATATTTTCAACATATCTGGAATCACGACGAATGGTTTTGGGCACCAGCACACGTGGTTCAATTGAAACGGGTTGATAGACCACACGCTGTTGCTCTTCGTCATAAGCAACTTCAACATTGCCAATGAGTGGAAAGTCTTTCCTGAATGGGTATCCAATAAAACCGTAATCGGTCAAAATTCTGCGCAAGTCTGGATGTCCCTTAAAAATAATACCAAATAAATCAAATGCTTCTCGTTCAAACCAATTCACACTTGGCCAAACATCAATCAATGACGGTACCATTAACATGCCTTCATCCGGTGCAAAACATTTAATTGTCAAACGGTGATTTAGTTTAATAGACAGTAGCTGAGCAACAACTGCAAATCGATTGGTCATCTCTTCTTCACGGCGTTCATACCATGAAAATCGACCAGGACCTTTGGCTTTAACGCCACGACTGAAACCAGTTGATGAAACACCGTCAGTTTGCCATTCGGCTTCGCCGTATGTGAAGTAATCAACACCACACACATCGACACATTGCTCAAATTGAAAGACTTCATCATCTCTGAGCAGTTTGGCCGTTTCTACCCATGATTCCAAAGGAATTACACAGGTAACTCCATTATCTGATTCAATGATGTCGACATCAGTTAGTTTATCCGAAAGGTCTTTACTGATTTGATATTTGAAATTACTCATGATGTTCTGGAAATTGTATTGGTGCGTTTGATTTTCTTCTGTAATTGCAAAATACCATAAATCAACGCTTCTGCTGTTGGAGGACAACCGGGTACATACACATCAACCGGTACCACTTTGTCACAACCACGAACCACCGAATAAGAATAATGGTAGTAACCACCACCATTGGCACAGGAACCCATTGAAATAACATACTTGGGTTCAGGCATTTGATCATAAACTTTACGCAGTGCTGGAGCCATTTTATTGACCAGCGTACCAGCCACAATCATCACATCAGACTGCCTTGGAGATGGTCTAAATATCACGCCAAAACGATCTAAATCATAACGTGAAGCACCTGCTTGCATCATTTCCACTGCACAGCAGGCCAAACCGAATGTCATTGGCCACAACGAACCAGTCCTGGCACCATTAAGTAAAGCATCAACCGTGGTTGTCACAAACCCTTTGTTCTCAAAGCCTTGATCCTCAACTGGCTGAATGATGTTATCAACTACTCCCATTCCAATGCTCCTTTCTTCCACTCATAGATAAAACCTATGACCAGCAAGAATAAAAATATAAACATCGACACCAAACCAAAGCCACCCAACTCATCTAGCACCACTGACCACGGAAATAAGAATGCAATTTCCAAATCAAAGATAATAAACAGTATGGCGACCAAATAAAATCTGACATCAAATTTCATATGGGCATCATCAAAAGCCTCAAAGCCACATTCGTAAGCTGAAATTTTTTCGTCATTGGTTTTGCGGGTACCGAACAGTAATCCCAGAGACATCAAAGCAATACCTAAACCGGTAGATACTGCTAAGAACAATAATATTGGAAAGTAAGAAGCTATCATTTAGCCAAACCCCTGTTTGCTCTATAAACTCTATTTAGTTGGTGCCGAAGGCCGGACTTGAACCGGCACGACCGAAGGCCACTACCCCCTCAAGATAGCGTGTCTACCAATTCCACCACTTCGGCACATATTTCTAATCATAACAACCAACGATGATTGCCAGGATTAATTAACTCAGTATTTATTATTAGTTATTACCATCTGAATCTTCTGACTCAGTGGCTTTTTTAATTTCTTCGGCAGTCTTTTCAGCTGCTTGTTCTACCTGTTCACCAGCCGCTTCAACTGCATCAACTGTCTCAGCAACTTGTTCTTCGGCTGTATTAAGCACGTCATTCAAGGCTTCATTTGAGGTAACTTCATCAGTACCACCAACCGGTGTAACTGAAGGCCCACTGTCAACATCTTCCAAAGTGCCAAACACGCCTAGATCCTGTTCACCACTGGCAGCATCAACCGATGAAAAAGTTTCACTTGCATCAATCGCAATCAACATAGTGATAATGAAAAATAAAGTGGCCAAAATAGCCGTACTTTTGGTCAAAAATGAACCTGAACCTTTGGCACCAAATACAGTACCCGAGGCGCCGCCACCAAAAGCTGAACCAGCAGTAGCACCAGGTCCACGTTGAATCAAAATAAAACCAATCAAAGCAATGGCAACCAACACTTGAATGATGTTCAAAAAGTTTATTTCAGTCATTTAATTATACTCCTTGCGACAAAATGTCTGCTTGTTGACAAATTGCCATAAAATCTTGGGCTGTTAATGAAGCACCTCCAATCAATCCTCCATCAACATCTGGCATCGAAAAAAGTTCGTATGCATTAGAACCTTTACAACTTCCTCCGTAGAGGATGCGGATGCGGCGCGCTATTGTATCATCATTTAACGCCAATTGAGAACGGATAAATTGATGAACTTCTTGAGCTTGTTCAGAGGTCGCCGTTTCTCCTGTTCCAATGGCCCAAACAGGCTCATAGGCAATGATTCCGCGCCCCAGTTTTTCAATACCCACTTCATCAATGACTGCTTGAATTTGTGCCCAGACCGCAGTGAATGTTTGTTCACTTTGGCGCTGTACAGCAGATTCACCCACGCACAAGATCGGCTGCAAACCATACTTCAATGCCTGAGCAAACTTTTTTGCCACTTCGGTATTGTCTTCATTGTTTTTAATGCGACGTTCTGAATGCCCAACCAAAACCATATCACAACCCAAATCAGATAACATGCCACCACTGACTTCACCAGTAACAGCACCATCATCATATTCACTCAGGTTTTGAGCACCACACATGACCTGTTCGGGTTTTTTATTGATAACTTCATATAAATGTATGTACACCGGAAAAACCGCTACATCATAATTTATTCCAACTGGCAACATTGTATTAAAATCAGCCATCATTTCTCTGACAAAAGTCAAAGAACCATGCATCTTCCAATTACCTGCCACTAATAATTTACGATTCATGACTCAGTATCACCTTCACCAGCTGTTTCACCATCATCTAAGTTGATGACCTTAGCAATACCAACCAAACTTTCTTTATCTGCCAAGCGAATCAAAGTGACGCCTTGGGTATTGCGGCCAACTGTTGAGATACCATCTACTGCGGTTCTTACCAAAGTCCCACCATCACTGATCAACATAATTTGATCCTCTGGCAACACCTGACAAGCACCTACCACAGCACCATTTCTCTCACTGGTCTGAATTGCTATCACACCTTGACCTGAACGCCTGATCTTAGAAAATTCCTCTAATTTAGTTTGTTTACCAAAACCATTTTCTGTACAAACCAGCACATTGCCTTCTTCAGCAACAAACATAGAAACCACCTTGTGGTTATCTTTGAGGGTGATACCACGAACACCACGCGCTGTCCTGCCCATAGAGCGCACATCATTCTCATCAAAACGAATACATTTGCCCGAACTTGAAAACAGGAATACATCCTGTGAACCATTTGTAAGCTCAACATTCACCAAGTGATCACCATCCAACAGCCCCAAACCGATGATGCCATTGGCTCGTGGTCTCGAGAAATTTGACAGTGGTGTTTTCTTAACCACGCCTTTTGCAGTAGCGAAGAAAACAAACTTATCCTCATCGTAATCACGTACTGGTAATATTGCAGTGATTTTTTCATCTTTATCCAGTGGCAAAAGATTAACCAGCGGTTTACCACGAGCAGTACGAGAGGCCATTGGCAACTCATAAACTTTTAACCAATAGACCTGCCCCTGATTGCTGAAACATAACAAAGTATCATGGGTATTAGCAATCCACAATTGTTCAATGAAGTCTTCATTTTTCATTGCTGTGGCAGACTTGCCTTTGCCACCACGGGTCTGTGCACGATAAACATCTACCTGTTGCATCTTGGCATAGCCTTCATGTGACAAAGTTACCACCACGTCTTCTTCAATGATCAGATCTTCCATAGTCAAATGGCGCTGACGATTCATGATCACTGTACGACGCTCATCACCAAAGTTATTCCTGATTTCTTCAAGCTCTTCAGTAACAACTTGAATTAAACGATCTGGGTTAGTCAGGACCTCCAAATATTCTTTGATGTGGCCGATGATTTCCTTGAATTCATCGGTAATCTTATCTTGTTCTAAGCCAGTTAAACGGTGTAACTGTAAATCCAGAATAGCTTTTGCCTGGACTGGTGACAATTGATAACCATCATCAAAAAAGCCATATTGCTCATCCAAGCCTTCTGGACGACACAAGTGCGCATCATTATCCAACAATGCAGTGATTAAAGAAGAGTTCCACTTTTTAGCTAATAATTTTTCTTTGGCTTCAGCAGGGTTCTTAGATTTTTTGATTAACTCAATGACTTCTTCTATGTTCGCCAAAGCAACCGCCAAACCTTCTAACACATGGGCACGATCACGGGCTTTGCGCAGCTCAAATATGGTTCTGCGCACCACCACTTCACGGCGGTGTTTAACGAATTCAGTCAGGATGTCAATCAACCCCAAAGTTCTGGGTTGACCGTTGATTAAGGCCACCATATTAATACCAAATACGGTTTGCAATTGGGTTAACTTAAACAATTGGTTTAACAGCACTTCGGCCACTTCGCCACGGCGCAATTCAAACACAATACGCATACCGTCTTTATCAGATTCATCCCTGATGGCAGTCATGCCTTCAATTTTCTTTAACTTAACCAACTCGGCCACTTTTTCAATCAGGCGTGCTTTATTAACCTGATAAGGGATTTCTGTGACCACAATGGTTTGTTTACCAGATGCTTCATCGGTTTCAATCTCAGTCCTGGCACGCATATACACTTTGCCGCGACCCGTTTCATAGGCTTCCTTGATACCTTCAGCACCATTGATAAATGCAGCTGTTGGAAAATCCGGACCAGGTAAATGCACCATCAAGTCATCCAGGTCAGCTTGTGGGTTTTTGATCAGTTCTATGGTTGCATTGATCACTTCTGACAAGTTATGTGGAGGGATATTCGTTGCCATACCCACGGCAATACCAGATGAACCATTAACCAATAAGGCAGGCACTCGCGTTGGCAGCACTTCTGGCTCAGTATCGGTTTCATCATAATTGGGAATAAAATCAACCGTGTCCTTATCAATGTCAGCCATCATCTCATGTGAGATTTTTGCCATTCGAACCTCGGTATAACGCATGGCTGCGGGTGAATCACCATCGACTGAACCAAAGTTACCCTGACCATCAACCAGCATATACCGCATTGAGAAAGGCTGTGCCATTCTGACAATGGTGTCATAAACAGCAGTATCACCATGCGGGTGATACTTACCAATCACATCACCAACCACACGGGCTGATTTCTTGTGTGCTTTATTCCAACTAACACCCAGTACATTCATGGCATATAAAACCCGGCGATGCACCGGTTTCAGGCCATCCCTGACATCTGGCAGTGCCCTGCCAACAATCACACTCATCGAATAATCGAGGTATGATTTTTGCATTTCATCTTCGATATTTATCTTAATGATATCGCTTGAATTTTCAGCCATAAATCAAAGTCACTGCTTCATAATAACAAGCACGAAATTGTAACATAAAAACAGGTTCAGATTTGTAACAAAATCACTTAAATGCGATTTTAAAGCCCAACATAAAGAAATTGTATAAAAGCCATGCATTTATAGCTTTCAAAGACAAAAATTGCTTAAAAGCCTTTAAATTAAGCCTTTTAGCTTTTAACAAGTCACCAGTTAAATTTATTGAACAACACTTTTGGTTTGGTTCTTATTAACTCTGGCATAGTAATTCTCGGCAAACTCTTGCAAAGAATCTCGCTCAATGGCCTCACGAATCTGCTGCATGAATTCCTGGTAAAAATATAAGTTGTGGATGGTGTTTAACCTTGAACCCAACATTTCACCACATTTGTCCAAGTGCCGTAAGTATGACTTGGAGAAGTTTTGGCAGGTGTAACAACCACATTCTGAATCCAATGGCGTGGTGTCATGTTCATGCTTGGCATTGCGAATCTTGATCACACCATCCCAGGTGAATAAATAACCGTTACGAGCATTTCTCGTTGGCATCACACAATCAAACATATCAACACCTAATAACACAGCTTCTAAGATGTCCTCTGGTTTACCCACACCCATCAGGTAACGCGGCTTGTTTTCTGGTAACAGCGGCATGGTGGTTTTCAACACCTGTTCACGTAAGTCTTTGGGTTCTCCCACTGATAACCCACCAATGGCATAGCCATGGAAATCAAGCTCACTTAAACCTTTGACAGAAATCTGTCTTAAATCATCATACATCCCTCCTTGTACGATACCAAATAAAGCATTAGGGTTATCAGCAAAGGCTTGTTTCGAGCGTTTAGCCCAACGCAAAGACAACTCCATAGAAACTCTGGCCTCTTCATGTGTTGCCGGATATGGTGTACACTCATCAAAAATCATAACGACATCAGAGCCTAATTTACGTTGCACTTCCATTGACTCTTCAGGCCCCATAAAAACCCGGGAACCATCTACGGGTGAAGCAAAGGTCACACCTTCTTCAGTAATTTTGCGTCGCTTGGCCAATGAAAAAACTTGAAAGCCACCGGAATCTGTTAGGATTGGCTTATCCCAAGCCATAAAATCGTGCAAATCACCATGGGCCTCAATGACATCGGTGCCAGGACGCGACATCAGGTGAAAAGTATTACCCAAAACAATTTCCGCCCCGATGCCTTTGATTTCCTCTGGCGACATGGCTTTAACAGTACCATAAGTACCCACAGGCATAAAACAAGGGGTCTGTACCGTGCCACGTTCAAAAGTCAGTTCGCCACGTCTGGCCACACCATCGGTTTTTTTCAGTTCGAATTCCACTACTCTGCTCAAGTTTCTATCAAGCGCGCCATTATACTCACTTTATGACTTTCTTAAATATCTAAGCAAACCCATATTCGCATCTGTTAACAAATCCAACACCAATTCAAAACCATCGTCGGTACCATAATAGGGATCTGGCACCTCATCGTATGCCTTGTTTTCAACAAAAGACATCATAGAATGAACTTTACTTTGATCCTGTCCATGAAACATCGCAGCCAAGTTTTCGCGGTTAAGCTCATCCATGGTGATCAAATAATCAAATCGCTCATAATCTTCAATCACCACTTGTCGAGCGCGTAAATGTTGCATCTCAATGCCACGCTTTTTTGCTGCTCGAATCGATCTTTGGTCAGGTTTTGATCCAATGTGATATGAATGAGTCCCGGCTGAATCTATAACAAATTCTTGCTCTAAACCAGCTTCCTTAACCATTTGCGTAAATACAGCTTCAGCCGATGGCGATCGACAAATATTGCCCATACAGATAAATAAAATTGAGATTTTTTCTTTCATATTCAATTATTTAGTCTTATTTCTCATCTGGAGTGATTATCATTAAAAGATACTGTCCAGAAACTCCGATTCTACTTTATATAAAACAACCTTGGTATGAAAAAATGTTTCATTTCACCCGAAAGCCATTGAGCAGCTTCCCTTCGAATCAGGTAATTTTGGTTGTTATTTAATCAAAATTGAACAAATATAATGTAAGATAAAAAATAAAGAAAGCAAGGAGAAATCAATTGAAAATAGCAGTTACCATTGTTTTTTTAGCCCATGCATTTAAGGCCCTCTCGATCGATTTTTTTGTATCGATTGAACCGTCTGGAACAGCATCACCACCACCCACGATTTTAAATTCATATGAGGTTTCGCTCAATCTTGGTGATTTACAAGATGGACCTCCTGCCATAACTTTTTCATTACCGAATGAAGATGTAGTCACCATTCAAAAAAACAGTTTTTATCCGCGAGAGGGGTATGAATATTATGATGAAGAAGAACATCCGCCTGGTACCCCTCCGTTTTGGATTCCAACAGGCACGCCTATAAACGAAATAAGTTATAAATGGTCTGGAAGTTCAGATAAATACGATGTGCTGCTTACTTTTAACAGGGGGCAACTGATGGGTCTGATAACCAGTAATGACACACGTTACGGAATTTACTTGGCTTCAGATAATACAACTTACATGATGGATGAATTTAATTTAAATTTCTTTCCGCCAACAGACACCATTGGCCTTGACGAAAACATGGTTAAAGAGGGTGAGCCCTTTTCCGATAACCAAACCAGCATCGGAACAATCAAATCATTTAACAAAACGGCCTATGATATAAATGAAACAAGAAATTCAAACACCACCAACATAGATGTACTCATTTTATGGACTGAGGAAGCCAGGGTCGAAGCAGGAGGCAACCCTGCTGACCCTGACGACACGGCTGATATCGACACCTTGATGATGTTTGCAACAAACCATGCCAATGAAGCATTTACAAACAGCCAAATGAACACCAGAATCACCCGATTTCACACAGCTCAATACATTGGTTTTCAATACTCGGGAGTTGATGGAGAATTTCAAGATTTAAGAAACCTAAAAAATGACACCACTGTGCAAATAACTAGAAACTTAGTGGGAGCTGATGTGGTGGTCGCTGTTGTTGGCAATAATTTTACACTTTTCAGCGCATGTGGCGTGGCATACGTCCAAACCTATCCAACCTGCAGTGATGAAGTTCCTGTACCTGGTTGTAATGTTGGTCCTGCTTTTAACAGTTCAGCCTACTCAATAACAACAGAGTTTTGCGCCATATGGGATGACACATTCACCCATGAACTGGGGCACAATTTAGGTGCAAACCATGTCCTTGGTGAATCCGGTGCAGCTTTTGAAAACGCCGTCATCAACAACAATTATCCAGATGCCTTTGGCTTCAGAAGTTCACGATTCAAATCGATCATGTCCATATTCAATACGACATCCAACCCAACCACCGCCAGAAGATTGTATTTTTCGAACCCAAATGTTGTGGTTGATGGAGCCCCTATTGGTACAACAGCCAATGCCAACAATGCAAAAGTGATTGATGATTTATCACCAGTAGTATCTAATTTCAGGGCACGTCCTGACGTGATATTTATCAACGGATTTGAGTGAACTGGTGAAAAAATGAAAGCACCTCTCATCATCTTTTTAAGCTCGCTCATTTCATTTCAAATCCATGCAGGTGTGGCTGACCTAGCCCTTTCAATGCAAATCAATGGCATCGAAAATGGCGTTCAGGGTGGTCAACAAGGGACATACACAGTAACCATAACCAACAATGGCCCAGATATTGCTGCTGAAGGAATAGCTGGTGTACCAATTACAGCGATATCAAGCCCAATTCCTCTGGTCGAAGGTGGACCAGCGATTGATTTTTTACCTGATGACAATGATGACCCTAGATGTGGCTTCGCAGTTGCCATCAGTGAACCCAGTCCATTCGACCCAGCCAGGTTTGGTTTTTTTGTGGAAGTTCCTAGCCTAGATGTGGGCGAAAGCATTGAATGCGCTGGTTTTTATACAGTGAACATAACATCTGGGGAATTAACAATCAGCTGGTCATTAAGTAGCCAGTTTGATACTGATCCTGATAAAAGTAATAACAGCGCCAGTTTTTTATTTGGTTTGGTTCCTGCCCAGGTTCCTACGACAAGCATCATGGGGCTGATCATATTAATTGTTTTCCTCGTTGTGCTTTCAACAAAAACACACAGGTCATTTAATCGCAGAAATTAGTTCAGGGTTTATTGCTCAGAAATATTTCAGCCCCTCTTTCTTTCAACCACATCAATGAAATATTATTTCATGTTTTACCCTAAACTGTTTTTTGAGTAAGATGGTACCACCTACGGAGAACTGATGATCAGTTCGACCGGCGCACTCGGTTGGTGAGGCAAAGCCGAATCAGAGAGGGTAAGCCCGAGGTTACCAGCTATACTGGCCGTGGTCGTTTTCATTTTTGTCGGGAACAAAAATGAATGAAGACCCAACAGTATTCCT
>JANQRW010000023.1 GCA_028284365.1 Marinicella sp. | reverse complement strand
ACCGATTGATAAAAAACCGATTGATAAAAAACCGATTGATAAAAAACCGATTGATAAAAAACCGATTGATAAAAAACCGATTGATAAAAAACCGGTTGATAAAAAACCGATTGATAAAAAACCAGTTGATAAAAAACCAGTTGATAAAAAACCGGTTGATAAAAAACCGATTGATAAAAAACCAGTTGATAAAAAACCAGTTGATAAAAAACCGGCCGATAAGAAATCGGTTGATAAGAAACCAGCAGAATCAAATATCACTGCCGAAATGATTAAACCAGGTTTATATAAAGCAAAAAAAACTGAGTGATTGTATACAAAGCCATGGAGTGACATATTTCCTTTTTTCAGGCACAAATACCCAGCTGCAACAATCAGTTAATGCCTCAAAACATTTTTTAACCGACCACAAAAAAGCCTGAATTAACCTTCAGGCTTTTTCATTTAATAGCTTACTTTCAGTTTAACTGATTGATGGCTTATCTTCCCTGTCATGTAACACCACGATGGTGTGACCTTTAACAGCCAGATTACCTTGTTCTTGAAGGTCTTTAAGTACACGGCCAGCCATTTCTCTGGAACAACCCACAATGCGTGATATTTCCTGTCGTGATATCTTAATTTGAGTACCATCTGGATGTGATAAGGCATTGGGCTCTTTGCACAAATCGATTAAGGTTCTCGCAATCCTACCAGTCACATCTAAAAATGCCAAACGATGAACTTTACGTGAAGTCTGTAACAATCGGTGAGTTAATTGAGTACCAATGGCATACAGGATGTGTTTGGCATCATCTTTGAGCTCTGTTTCAAATAATTGACCCAAGCGCAAATAGCCAATTTCTGCCACTTCAGTTTTTTCTTTAGATTTGACCATTACTTCACGACGCTCGGTCTTCATGAACAGACCCATCTCTCCAATGAAGTCGCCCTTATTTAAGTAGGCCAAAACTAATTCTTTACCTTCATCATTTTCATATGAAATGGTTACCGAACCACTGACAATGTAATAAAGCGTATTGGCTAAATCACCTGGTCGTATGATGGTGGTTTTGTTGGGGAACTTGCGCCGGTGACACATCGAAAGAAAGCGATTCAGAGACTCTACATTGAGTTTAAAAAAACTCGAGTTTTGAAAACGTTCACTTAAATACAATTCATCAAATGTTGCATCATCAAATGCGTCAGACATATTTTTCCTCACTTTGAATGTTGATGGTTATCCAAATAGTTAATTCGAACCAACAACCACTTACACATACCCTAAGCCATTAAGTTTAACCTCTTTTTACTTTTTTTGGAATACCGCTTCGCATTCAATTAGTAGGTTCTCACGACAAATATCACCTTCCAAGATCACAAAAAATTCAATATCTCGCTGTTTTAAAAAGGCCACAACTTGCTCAACCATGCTGACATCCCTTAAATAGAAACGAAACAAACCGGTCTTCAACTTCACGGTAATCTGGCTTGTATCCAATAAAGCCTGAATATTGGTTAAACATTCTTCCAGTTGTGCTTCCAGGTTTTCCAAATGAATGGTTTCATGTCCTACCACACTCGCTGTGCCACTGCACATCAATAAATCACCATAACGCATGGCTCTGGAAAATCGTGGCTGTTTGGGTGAGTATTTTTTAGGGTATTCCCAAGCTGATATTTGACGCTTATTCTCTATCACCTGGCCGTGTTGTTTACTGAACAAAAACACAAAGCAATTACGCCCGTTATGACCACCAATGGCAGTTGCGGCAGGATTCGGTTTGTCTAACTGTCCCAATGATTCCATAACTTCATGCCTGGCAACACAAAACGCCTGATACCTTTCCATGCCTTTTTCTTGGCCGTGAATGTCATTCAGATAATTCCAGGTACGCAATAAATGTCCAAAACCCAATTCCCGACTGTATTGATAGGCCTGTTGATACACATCAGTAGTTACCTCAAAAATCGGTGCGTCGTCCCAATCGAAATACAACACTAAATGTTGTCCAGAATGTGCATAATGTATATGTTCAGAACCATTCTTTGAGCCATTGCTAACTGTTGAATTATCACACCAATATTCAACATATGACCGACTGCTGGCTAACTCAAGCAAAGGCATCATCGCATCTAACCCATGATAAGTGACCACATCAGAGGCTTTTTCAACAGATGCACCCAAACGCATCAAAACAGATTCATGAGGTTTAAGTTCGATGGTTAAGGGCTTTAGAAGTTTTGAGGTTGAATTATGATCCATAAACGATGAAAAATTATCAGAATTACACCACGCGCCACAGCGGGCTGTCATTATCGTCAATTCATCACTAGATAACAATGGCTTGTCATAAATAATCATCTCAGATAAGAATATTTAGTAGTTATTTGCTTTGATTCACTTAAAATAGGCCCAATATCAATAACCAATAACAAAATAGAGTTCATAACACCATGGCTTTGTACCTGCATAACACCCTCAGCGGAAAAAAAGAACAGTTTGTACCCATAGACCCAAAACGGGTGACCATGTATTTGTGCGGGCCAACAGTTTATAACTATGCCCACATTGGAAATGCGCGACCAGCTGTGGTTTTTGATGTCTTGAATCGTTTATTGCGCCATCATTACACTCATGTGGTATTTGCCCGCAACATCACTGATATTGATGACAAAATCAATAATTCGGCCAAAGAGTTGAACTGTGATATCAAAGAAATTTCTACCAAATACGCGCAAGCATATAACGAAGACTTAAAAGCATTGGGTGTGATGATGCCTGATATCGAACCTCATGCCACCGATCATCTGGCTGAAATGATAACCATGATTGAAACCCTGATTGGCAAAGGCCATGCCTATGCTGCTGAAGGTCATGTATTGTTTGATGTGACCACTTATAAAAACTATGGTGAATTATCTAATCGCTCATTAGATGGCATGCTTGCCGGCGCACGCGTGGAAGTGGCCAGTTACAAAAGAAACCCTGGTGACTTCGTATTATGGAAACCATCTGACGCATCTTTACCTGGCTGGGATAGCCCCTGGGGACGTGGTCGACCGGGTTGGCACATCGAGTGTTCTGCCATGGCTGCTAAACATTTGGCTGAAACCATCGATATTCATTGTGGTGGTAAAGACCTCATTTTTCCGCACCATGAGAACGAGGTGGCACAAAGTTGCTGCGCCAATGACACCCGGAATTTTGCTAATTATTGGGTGCATAACGGCTTCATCACCATGAGCGATCAGAAAATGTCCAAATCTTTAGGTAATATCCAGTTGATTCGAGAAGTGCTGGCCGAAACTGGCGGCGAAGTGACTCGCTGGGTGTTGTTATCAGCCCACTATCGACAGTCAGTAGACTGGACACCCGAAACCGTAGCCCAAGCCGAAAAAACCATTGATCGGATTTACAGCACTTTACGTGATGTTGCTGATCTGGAACATGATGTTTTGGCACCTGTTGATGATGAAGTTTTAAACGCACTAGATGATGACATCAACACGCCAAAAGCCTTCGCCAGAATCAATCAACTGGCGAAATCTTTGTCCAATGCTGAAAGTAATCACTTGAAAGTACAACTTAAAAGCACCCTGCTAAACAGCGCTGCACTTTTAGGTGTCTTACAAACCAAACCCAACGAGTGGTTCGCACAAAAACAAGCTGGTGGAGAAGACATCAAGGAACAGGTTGAACAGTTGATTGCCGCCCGAAAACAAGCACGCGCTGAAAAAGACTGGGCCAAGTCCGATGCCATTCGTGATGAACTGGATGCACTGGGCGTAACCATCGAAGACTCACCTGAAGGTACCCGTTGGAGTATGAAGTCATGAATGATGAGTTGCGAGACGAACAATTAGAGATCATTGAAACTTTTGATATGTTTGATGATTGGCTGGAAAAATACCAATACATCATCGACCTGGGCAAACAACTCGAGCCCATGGATGATTCGCTAAAAGTCGATGAAAACATCCTGCACGGTTGTCAATCACAAGTGTGGCTGGTTCATGACCACCAAGATGGGCTTTTGAGTTTTCAAGCCAGTTCTGATGCTGCCATTGTGTCTGGACTGATCCATTTAGTGATGACCATTTACTCAGGCCAAACCCCACAAAAAATCATTGAGACTGAACCCGAATTTATTGAACGAATCGGCCTGTCATCTCACCTTTCATCAACCCGAAGTAATGGCTTGAATGCGATGATAGAAAAGATCAAGGTGACAGCACAAGAATATCTATAAGACAACTGTGGTCATCACCACATTTGTGAACGTGGGTCTGAGCGTAACTTTCATACACAATCAGTTAGTTGTTTGAGCTTTGCAATTGTCTGCACCCCCAAACTATTGTTTTTTCCTGTCATCCTCGGGCTTGTCCCGGGGATCCATTTTATGATCGAAGCCATTGAATGATAGCTTGAAAAAGCTGCTGAGCAGCTTGACCCGCCGAGCTGGTTAGGCAGAGTATGAAATCATGGTGGTTTGCCGCAGGCAAGAAGCCTTGATGTAATACTCGATTAGCCGTGAGCAAAGCGGCCGCTTACGTTCCAAATTCACGCGACAGACCTACATCCATGTAGGCCAATCAGAAGCGAAGAGCACGAGGTTAAAAACCATGATCTCTGTGGTCACTTTCACTTTTGTCAGGAACAAAAGTGAATAACGACTGCAAGGATGCAGGAGGTAGAGTCGAGTTTGGAACAGAGACCGAAGGCCCAAGAGCATTCTTTTAATTAAAAGCTCCATAACGAGGTTCGTGAAACAATTGATTATGGAGCAAGCAATTACTCGTAATGGTACCTGCACTGGGCGATGAACAAGGTATCATCAATTACTTTGTAAACCAAACGGTGAGTGATATCTATTCTTCTCGACCAAGCACCTTCGATGTACTTTAGTTTTTCAGGCTTACCAACCCCTGTAAATGGCTCCCTCATAACTGATTTGATCAGCTTGTTTATGCGTTTTAAAATAACTTTATCTTTCTTCTGCCAGTATTCGTAATCTTCCCATGCTTCATGGGCCCACATCAGTTTCTGTATTTTCATTAATTAATTCTCGCTCAATCGCTTCACCGGAATCAATCTGTGAAAAAGCACTAAACAATCTATCAGCATTTGATCTTGAGCTAAAAAGGTATAGCGTCTCCTGAAGAGATTCGTAATCTTCTTTGCTTATAACCACTGCCGCTTTTTGTTTATCACCACGAGTTACCATAACTGGCTCGTGATCATTGGTTACTTTATCAAGGAAAGATGCCAATGAGCTTCTAAAATTAGATGCTGTTATAGCTTCCATCGTATTTCTCTCTTTATCCGCTTGTCACTTGCCCCTCAGGGGTGCCCAAGCATCCATAATAACTGATGATTACCACTTGCCCCTCAGGGGTGCCTAATCATCCCAAAAGTACAATAAAACGTACTGTACAACATATTGTACATACAAAAAAAAGAATGTCAATAGCTATTAACGTGTTAATAACTAAAAAACGGCTGTTGTTTGGTGGATGGAATCGTTGGTATTTGTTTCAGGTTATGCAACACCGAAAACTTTTTCAGGTAAATTAAACTGGAGTTAGTATTTCACCAGTTTCTGTTATGGAGTAAACCCCTTCTCGACTTTTGCTCATATATCTACCATCTTCCATTTTAGGGCTTTCACCAAGCTTTCTAAATGAAGCGGTAGAACCATACATCGATGCGATGTTGGTAAATGCGTTTATTTAAATCACTGGTGACACCAATGTATAGGGTGCCACGTTCTTTATTGGCTAAGACATAGACTGCTGGTGCTTTCATCCTAAATGTATTATGCAATGGATCCCCGGGTCAAGCCCGAGGATGACGGTAGTTTAGATTAACGATATTCTGGCGTTAATGCTAAGACAAAGTAATCAGCCACAAAAAAGGGCACAAAATGTGCCCTTTTATCCTTCAATTCAATATAAATTTATTGAAACTCAATACTCCATGAATCGATGTACCCAACATCCTGACCAGCACGATCTTTCACTCGAAGTTTCCAGATACCATTGGCATTATTTTCACTTGAAGCATTGACCGAAACAGTCATACTCAAATTATCCGCACCACCGCCTGATCTGCTGCGCAAAGTAGCTGATAAACCACTTGGGGTTTCTAAGAACACCTCTAAATCACCTCTGTAAGTATGAACGATTTCAAACTTGACCTCTACTGTTCCCGCATTACCTGTGCGTGTCACATTGATGTCACTGGTAATCCCTGTAGAGTTATTGTCTGGAATATTAACATTGGTGGTGTTTTGGAAGAATGTTTGGCCGCCTCCGGTAGAAGGCTCTGTGTAACTACCGGTTAAACTGGCCCCTGAGTAAGCAGCATAAGCATTAACCAAGACATGATAGGTACCTGCTTGTATATTACTGACGCTACAAGTCTCGTTATTGCCTGTAGCCCAGGATCGACAATCATAGGTCCCTGATCCAGTGCCTGGCGCAGATCCAAACTTCACATATAAATCAGCATCACCACTGCCGCCTGACAAATTGAAACTCAAACCTGTGGCACCGGCGGGCACCACCAAAGTATAGCGCTTCTGATTACCTTGCGAACCAGACAACCCAGTCTTAGCTACACCATTAGACAAAACGGTGTCGCCTGGATTAGGTGGGGTTCCTGTCAACGAATCGATGGCTGCTGCCGCATTGGCATAACCGGCACCACAAATAGAAGTGGTACATTGGTGGTCACCAACATTAGCAAACGAATCGGCGCTGTTTTTGATGGTTTGTTCCACTTGTGCTGGTGTCAATGAACCATCAACTGACTTGATCAAGGCTGCTAAACCAGCCACATGTGGGGCAGCCATTGAGGTGCCTTGTAACCAATCATAGTTGTCACTGCCTGGTGTTGTTGTGCCGCTGTTATGGGTTGACAAAACCATATCAGAAGCCCGTGTGGTGTTACCTCGACAATCTGTTACAGAAGTTGGTTTAGCATTGCTGGTTGGGTCACACAAATCACCACCAGGAGCCGTTATATCAATTGACGAACCAAAATTAGAGTAATATGCCCTGGAACCATCTCTGGCACCTGCTGCCACAGAAATCACATTAGGACAATTACCTGGTGGATAACCTGAACTTGAATTGTCATTACCAGCTGCAACCACTACCGTGGCACCCGCATTAACAGCTGCATTGATGGCGCTGCTGTAAGTACTTGAACAAGATGACGGTGTAGAAGAACCCAAACTCATATTAATTACATCTGCCGGATTGGGATTATTGGGTGTGCCACTGACCGATAAACCAGCAGCCCAACGGATACCATCAGCTATATCAGACAATGAGCCACCGCAGGTACCTAATACCCGCACAGGTACCAGGTTCACATTCCAGGCCACACCAGCCACACCTGTGTTGTTGTCAGATACTGCGGCGACTGTTCCAGCGACATGAGTACCATGCCATGAACTGTCAGCTGCATCATTGTTATTACCACACTGGTTAGCTGTTACCCAATCACCGGGATCCTGAGCATTGGAATCTCGGCCATTGCCATCATTGGAAACTGAAGTACTGGAAATCATGTCATATTGACCCACTACATTACCTGCCAAATCTGGATGAGGCCGGTAACCAGTATCCAACACCGCAACGGTAACTGCTGTAGAGCCTGTGGTTTCATCCCACGCTGCTGGTAAATTCATGCCCCCAACCGAATTAGCATAATGCCATTGTTCATTATATCGGCTGTCATTAGGTGTTCGGTATGCCACCATCCAGGCATCTATTTCAGCGTACTCAACATCAGCTTGATCATTGATATTTTCTACAATGGCTTGTAAGTCGGCGGCTGATGATTTGTTACTCAAATGAACCGTTACGACTTCAGCATCGCCAGACATCATTCTTTTGAAGGACATGGGAACACCCAGTTTTTTGCTCAATGCTGCTGTTTTACTTTTAGCCTCATTGACAGAGGTAGATTTGTTGATTGAATTGTATTTAATGATGATGTTTTTTGCCAATGGATGAGGCTGGGCGTTAAATGTATCCAACTGACTGTCTTGAACGATCATCTTACTTGGTGCCACCACATCTTCAAATAACTCAGCCTCTTGCTGTGCAAAAGCTGACGTGGTTAAGCTGGCTGCAAGTGAAACCATGGCTGGCATGGTATATCTTTTAATTTTGTTCATATTGAACTTACTCCTCTCTTTTTAATTACTATTTTTAGTTAATATTTTTAATTTATGTTTTCTGAATAAACCAGAATAATCATTTTGTCACAAAAAATACGACCTTTTTGTGATAAAAATCACATGACACCTTATAGCAAAGCAGCCTATAGTTCTATAAAAAATTTTCAATCAATCCCAAAACAACTTGAAAAGTTCACTTGATTCAAACCATCATCATTTAAACGACAAATACCTAATCCCATACTGTTATGAAGTTTTGAGCAAGTTGATGATTTTATTTCAACATGCAGCGTTTTTTTGTTTTTAAGCTATAATGACTCCATGGCCTATATTATGACTGGAATCGAAGGATTCGAACTCACTGAACAAGACATTGTTAACATTAACCACCCACTCAGCTGTGGGGTCATTTTTTTCAAAAGAAATTTCAAAGATTATTATCAACTAAAGCGTCTTATTAATCACATTCGGGCACTCAAAGGCAATGATTTTATTCTGGCAGTGGATCAGGAAGGTGGGCGGGTGATTCGATTTGGCTTGCCTTTCACGCAACTGCCTCCACTGGGTTTGATTGGAAAAACTTTAAAGCAGAACACTGATACCGCCAAAGCACTGTGCCACTTACACGGCTGGTTAATGGCCAGTGAATTGCTGAGTATTGGGGTTGATTTAAGCTTTGCCCCGGTGTTGGACATTGACAATGGTTCCGATGTGATTGGTGACCGTGCCTTTGCCAATAATGCTGATGATGTCACCGCGATGGCTGAGATCTATTGTCGCGCCATGCAGTCTGCTGGTATGAAAACCACCGCCAAACATTACCCTGGCCATGGTACAGTGCAAGCCGACTCACATTTTGAACTGCCTGTTGATAAACGTCCTGAAAATGAACTATGGCAACAAGACATGGTTCCTTTCACCGAATTAATTCCCACAGGATGCCTGGATGCCATGATGCTCTCACACGTGATTTATAACAATGTGTGTGACCTACCTGCTGGTTACTCAACACGCTGGCATCAAGGAATCCTACGCAAACAACAAAATTACCAAGGTGTTACCATCAGTGATGATTTGGGTATGAAAGCTGCTGAATGCGTTGGTGACATTCACCAGCGTTATCAGGCCTGTATTGACGCTGATATTGATTTGACCTTATTGTGTGAACCAAAGTTGTGTATAGACCTGTATTCAAACAATCGTTTGAAATATTTACCCAAACATAAGGACAAATTGTTTAGAATAAAGCATTTACGTGGCCAATCAACTTTGGATACAACACAACCATTTTGGGAACAAATGCGTTGGCAACAAGCCAGAAAAGCACTGGTCAGCTTAATGGCCACTTTGACAACAAGCACAGCACAACAGAATTAATCAATGACAACAACCAATTACCCAAACTTGTTTGAGCCCCTGAGAGTCGGCAATAAAACCATCAAAAACCGTGTTTTGATGGGCTCTATGCACACTGGACTGGAAGACCGCGCCAAAAACTACCCTAAATTGGCGGAATACTTCAGACAACGTGCCGCTGGTCAAACTGGTATCATGGTCACAGGCGGTATTGCACCAAATGTTTCAGGCTGGGTGGGTCCTTTCTCTGGCTTTTTAAAATATGGCTTCCAAGTCAAAAGGCACAAATTAGTGACCGCTGCTGTACACCAAGAAGGCAGTTTGATTTGTATGCAAATTTTACACTCAGGTCGTTATGGTTATCACCCATTTAATGTATCTGCAACAGATAAACAATCACCAATCACACCATTTAAACCCAAAAAACTGACAGATAAAAAAATTCGCAAACAAATACATGACTTTGTAAATTGTGCCCGCTTATCACAAAAAGCCAATTACGATGGCATTGAGATAATGGGATCAGAAGGTTATCTGATCAACCAATTCATCTCGCCACGAACCAATGACCGCGATGACCAATGGGGTGGTAGCTACGAAAACAGAACTCGCTTTGCTTTGGAAATTGTTAAACAAACCAGAAAAGCTGTAGGTGAAGATTTCATCATTATTTTTCGTTTATCAATGCTGGAGTTGGTGAATAATGGCTCCTCAATCGATGAAGTGATACGATTGGCCAAAGATCTGGAAAAAGCTGGTGTCAGTATCATTAATACTGGCATAGGTTGGCATGAAGCACGTGTGCCTACAATAGCCACCATGGTGCCAAGAGCTGGTTTCGCATGGGTTACCGAGTTAATCAAAAAAGAAGTCAGTGTACCCTTAGTAACCACCAACCGCATAAACCACCCCCAAGTAGCTGAAGACATCATTGCTTCAGGTAAAGCTGATATGGTCTCTATGGCCAGACCATTTCTGGCAGATCCAGACTTGGTTAAAAAATCCCAAGCAGGTCAGGAACAAGACATCAACATCTGTATCGGCTGCAACCAAGCCTGTTTGGATCATGTATTCCAGAACAAACGCGCCAGCTGTCTGGTTAACCCAGCCGCTTGCCACGAAACTGAATTTGTTAAGCAACCCATCAGCAAAATGAAAAATATTGCTGTGGTTGGCGCTGGCATGGCTGGCTTATCTTGCTCAACCACTTTGGCAGAACGGGGACATCAAGTGACGCTGTTTGAAGCTGCCAATAAAATCGGTGGACAGTTTAATTTAGCAGCAGCCATTCCTGGTAAAGAAGAATTTGTACACACCATCAACTACTTCACACACCTTTTGAATAAGCATGACATTAACCTTAAACTCAACCACAAACCCAGCGAATCTGAGTTAAGCCAATTTGACGAAGTGGTGATTGCAACAGGCGTAACTCCCAGAGTGCCAGGCATTGAAGGTATAGATCACGAAAAAGTCATTCTCTATCACGATTTACTCAGCGGGCGTAAACAAGCTGGTAAAAAAATAGCTGTTATCGGTGCTGGCGGCATCGGGTTTGATGTCAGCGAATATTTATCGGTAGAAAATCCAGATGAGGCACAAAGCATTGCAGATTTCTGCGCCGAATGGGGCATTGATCAGCGCATTGAATCCCCAGGTGGTTTAATTAAAGCACATGATGAAAAATCAGCCAGAGAAATCTATATGCTACAAAGAAAAACCACCAAACCAGGCAAAGGTCTTGGCAAAACAACAGGCTGGATTCACCGCTTAAGCTTAAAGAAAAAGGGCGTCAAAACCATTACCGGTGTCAGTTACGACAAAATAGATGATGCTGGCTTACACATCAGAGTCAAAGAAAAACCACAAGTATTGGATGTAGATCACGTGATCATCTGCGCTGGCCAAATCTCAAACAAAGAACTTCACCGAGAAGAAGCTGAAAACTACCACATCATCGGCGGTGCTGATTTAGCTGCAGAACTGGATGCAAAACGTGCCATAAAACAAGGGACTTTACTGGGTCAAAAACTCTAAAACCATTGAGATTAATAACATCATTCCTACACATTGGAGAGCCGATGATTGGCTCAACTGGCGCTCTTGGTTAGGCAGAACATGAAATCATGGCGATTTGCCGAAGGCAAGAAGCCTTGATGTAATGTTCGATAAGCCGTGAGCGAAGCGAATCAGAAAGAGCAAGCCCGAGTTTATAAATCATGCTCGCCGTGGTCGCTTTCAAATTTGTCGGGA
>JANQRW010000013.1 GCA_028284365.1 Marinicella sp. | reverse complement strand
GGAAAGCTGCTGAGCAGCTTGACCAGCATAAGCAATGAAAGCATGACGGTTTGCCTGAAAGGCAATAAGTCTTGCTTGAATGCTGTCATGCGTGCACTTGGTTGGGCATGCTACACAGTGATGGTGGTTCGCCTAAGAGCGCCTACTCTTGGTTGCGAAGCAATGACACCTCCATGGACGCAGGTGTTTAGCGTGAACTTGGAGTGAAAGCTGCGCCTGTCTTGAGCCGAAGTCCTAATCTATTACTGCTTAATTGGAAAACTGCAGATCATGGTCTCGATCTTGAATTCCAAACTCACCCCTATCCTTCCATCGCGAAGGCTTTGATTACCCTAACGGCCCTATTCGACAAGCCCTATGTCGAGCCCGCCTAAGTACCCAGCATAACCAAAAAATAAAAAAGAGCCAAGGGTATTCCTTTATACTGTCTGTTTTACAACTTCATATACAAGAACGCTTATGACCTGGATAAAAACGATTGAATACAAAGATGCCACCGATGACCTATTAAAACTATACAATCAGGTCAAGGGACCAAATGATAATGTAGATAACATCATGTTAGCTCATTCACTCAGGCCACATACGATGCAAGGGCACATGACTTTGTACAAATACACTTTGCACCATCCAAAAAACAAAATTGATAAATGGTTTCTTGAGTGTATTGGGGTTTATGTCAGCCTGCTCAATGGATGCCACTATTGTGTTGACCATCACTTCACAGGTATGAGCCGTTTAATGAATGACACAGTCAGAAGCGATGCAATCAAAGAGGAGTTGAACAGCAGAAAACATGCTTTATTGGACACCCAACACCAAGCTGCGTTGGATTATGCCAAATCTTTAACGGTTTCAGCATCAACCATGGAACAAGCCATGATTGATGCTATGCGCCAATCAGGCTGGAAAGACGGTGAGATACTTGAGATCAATCAGGTGGTTGCCTATTTCAACTACGCCAACAGAACTGTTTTAGGTTTGGGTGTTCACATTGAGGGCGACATCATTGGACTGTCACCCAACAACGCTGAGGATTTAGATGACTGGAATCATCAGTAATTGTTCAATGAGTGGGTGTAATTGAAAAATCACTGATTAAGCCCCACTTAAACGCCAATTGAAAAAATTTAATTGGAAATCATGAACTTTAATAAATTAACCACCAATTTCCAACAAGCCATCAACGAAGCTCAATCAATCGCGGTCGGCAAAGATCACAACATGATTGAATCGGCACATGTTCTGGCGGCCTTGTTGGATCAGGAAAATTCTTCCATCAAACACGTGTTGATGAAATCTGGAGTCAATGTTTCACAACTGAGAAAAAGTGTGAACGAAACCATTGAAATGATGCCAGTTATCGCTAATAACACCGGGCAGGTTAACCTTTCCAACAACCTGATTAAGGTCTTAAACCTGGCTGACAAACTGGCTCAAAAGCGCAATGATCAATACATTGCCAGTGAACTATTCGCTTTGGCCCTGATGGATTCCAATGACACCACTGCCCAACTACTGAAAAAAGCTGGCGCACAACGCGACTCATTAGAACAAACCATTGATGAAATTCGTGGTGATGGCACCGTCGACGATGCCGGGGCAGAAGAAAACCGTCAAGCCCTGGAAAAATACACCGTAGACCTGACAGCCAGAGCCGCACAATCCAAAATGGATCCCATCATTGGTCGTGATGCTGAAATCAGACGCACCATACAAATCCTGCAACGCCGCACCAAAAACAACCCAGTTATTATTGGCGAACCGGGTGTGGGTAAAACCGCCATAGTTGAAGGTTTGGCCCAACGCATCGTTAACAATGAAGTACCAGAAGGTGTCAAAGGCAAAAAGTTGTTGTCTTTGGATTTAGGTGCCTTGATTGCTGGTGCTAAATACCGCGGTGAATTTGAGGAACGGTTGAAATCATTGTTGAACGATTTAAGTAAGCAAGAAGGTCAGGTTATATTATTCATTGACGAGCTTCACACCATGGTTGGTGCCGGTGCTGCTGAAGGTGCTATGGATGCAGGTAACATGCTCAAACCTGCTCTGGCACGTGGAGAATTACACTGTATCGGCGCCACCACTTTGGATGAATACCGTTCACATATTGAGAAAGACAAAGCACTGGAACGTCGCTTTCAGAAAGTGGTGGTTGATGAACCATCAGTTGAAGACACCATAGCGATTCTGCGTGGGTTGAATGAGCGTTACGAAGTACACCATGCCGTTGAGATTACTGATCCGGCCATCATCGCCGCTGCCACTTTATCACACCGTTATATTACCGACCGTAACCTACCGGATAAAGCCATTGACCTGATGGATGAAGCAGCATCTCGTATTCGCATGGAAATTGATTCCAAACCTGACAAACTGGATAAGCTTGACCGTAAATTGATCCAGTTGAAAATGGAACGCGAGAGCCTGCTGCGAGAAAAAGACAAAGCTTCTCAAAAACGCAAAGCTGAACTGGAAACAAACATTGAAACACTGGAACGCGAATATTCAGACCTTGAAGAAATCTGGAACAGCGAAAAAGCAGCAGTGCAAGGCACCACTCACTTAAAAGAAGAACTGGAAGATGCCAAAGCGGCTTTTGAAGTGGCACAAAGGCAAGGGGACTTGGCCAAGATGTCAGAGTTGCAGTACGGTAAAATCCCGGAACTGGAAAAACAGATCAACCAAGCCACTGAGGTAGACATGAGCCAGTTTAAATTACTTCGTAACAAAGTCACTGAAGCAGAAATTGCTGAAATTGTCTCGATGTGGACCGGTATTCCAGTAACTAAAATGATGGAAGGTGAAAAAGAAAAACTACTGCAAATGGAAGCAGCTATTCATAAGCGTTTAATTGGACAAGAGGAGGCTGTAACTTCTGTGGCTGATGCGATTCGAAGATCTCGTTCGGGTTTGGCAGATCCAAACCGTCCAATTGGTTCATTCATGTTTCTTGGCCCAACTGGAGTAGGAAAAACTGAACTGTGTAAAGCACTTGCAGAATTTATGTTTGATACCGAAGATTCCATCATCCGTTTGGACATGTCTGAATTCATGGAGAAACATTCGGTTGCGCGCTTGATTGGTGCACCTCCTGGCTACGTCGGCTATGACGAAGGTGGCTATTTAACCGAAGCGGTTAGGCGCAAACCCTATTCTCTGATCCTGCTGGATGAGGTGGAGAAAGCTCATCCAGATGTGTTCAATATTTTGTTACAAGTCCTTGATGATGGCCGCCTGACCGATGGGCAGGGGCGGACAGTTGATTTCAAAAACACGGTCATCATCATGACATCAAATTTAGGTTCTGATTTGATTCAAGAAAAAATCAATGAGCCTTATAAAGACATCAAAGATGCAGTTATGACTGTGGTCGGTGGCCATTTCAGGCCTGAATTCATCAATCGAGTCGATGATATTGTGGTGTTCCACCCACTGAAACAAGAACACATCAGGCTGATTGCCAAAATTCAAATCAAAAAAGTACAAAAACGCTTGGCCAGCCGTGATTTAACATTGACCATCAGTCAACAAGCATTAGATTTCCTGGGCAATGTTGGCTTTGATCCTGTTTATGGCGCCAGACCACTTAAACGTGCCATTCAAGATGAGTTGGAAAATCCCCTGGCATCAAAACTGTTGGCAGGAAACTTTCCACCCGGCAGCCTAATCCAGGTTGAATTAGGCGATAATCAACTTGAATTTACTTCCAACCAACCCCACTAAGGGCGACATGTTAATATCACTGCATAACAGGGAGGCGATCATGCCACCCTGTTATCGTTGGAAAGCTGCTGAGCAGCTTGACCAGCATAAGCAATGAAAGCATGACGGTTTGCCTGAAAGGCAATAAGTCTTGCTTGAATGCTCTCATGCGTGCACT
>JANQRW010000089.1 GCA_028284365.1 Marinicella sp. | reverse complement strand
TATAGGTGTGCTGCAGGATAGCCAATGGCGTATTTGCGGTTTTTACCTAAGTAAAAGAAGCATAGACGAAATGGCGTAATCTGAGCTTGGAGCGGAAGCGTACGACTGCAAGGATGCAGGAGATAGAGTCGAGTCCGGAACAGAGACCGAAGACCCAAGAATATTCCTTTTTCAATAGTGCCTGTCCCAGAGAACCCAAGAGCATTCCTTATACCTCAAGCCAGTTTTTGATGACGCTTGATTACCTCAAAGCATGTTCAGTCAAGCTCCAAACCAAACCCAGGTTTCGAACCAATGCTGAGCTTACCTTGGTTCAGTATAAACCCACCTTTGACTAAATCATCAGCCAAATCAAAACTACCATCCAGATCAATATACTTGGTATGAGGACAAGCAAATGCTGCATGAAGTGCTGCCGTTATACTGACAACACTTTCATCGTTACACCCCCAAAACAAATCTATTCGAGCTGCTTTAGCGATGGTAGCAATTTCAAATGCTCCCAACAAACCGCCACATTTCATCAGCTTGATGTTATAGATACCAAAAAGATGTGGAGAATGAGCATAGTGAATGGCATCAACACTGGTTTTTACACTTTCATCAGCCACCAAGGTTTTACATATTTGTTGGCCCAGTCCAACTAACTCCTGTTCTTTTCCAACGGGTACAGGTTGTTCTATCAATTCGACATCATGACCCTCTATAGCTGCCGTGAATTGTAATAAGTCTTGACGGGAATACCCTTGATTCGCATCCACTCTGATCACCACATCATTGAATTTTTCATGGATTTTTCTCACCCGCTCTATATCAACATCGACCGCCTGACCTGTTTTCACTTTGAGTATGTTAAACCCCATGCCTTTATATTCTTTGGCCAGGTCCAATGTTTCTTCCACCCCCATGATTCCTATGGTTACTGAGGTTGGCAATGATTTGATGTGTCGTCCATAAATTTCTACCACTGGTAATTTTAAGTATTTCGCAAAGGCATCGTGTAAAGCAATGTCCCAGATGGCTTGTGTTCCAGGACAAGTTGGAAACCTGGTTGAGATACCATGAATAATGTGTCTGAAGTTTCTGATGTCTTTGCCAAGCAGAGATTGAAAATATTCAGACTGGCAGTTTTCCAATGTTTGTAACGGTGTTTCTCCAACAACTTCTTTTGAGGGGTTGGCTGCACCAATACCAATGATGCCGTTTTCCAAAGTAATCAACAGAAAAACATTTTCTACACTGTGAACTGTTTTATAAGCAATGCGATAAGGCCTGGTAAGGGCAAGATTCTTTGAAAAAACCGATATCTGTTTAATTCTCATATAGATGGCTTTAATACAATGGCCGAGACCAATCTGTGAACACCTTCTTTTGTTGGAGCAACAACAGGAATGTTCAAGGTATTTTCCAGTTCCGCCTGTGTGGTTTTCAATTCTTTGTCTGTGAGCCCCTGAACATTTAAAGCCACACCAATTACTTTTGAGCCCAATTTTTCAATGATTTGTATCTCCGACTCCAGCGATGGTATTTCTCCCCATTTAGGTTCATCACCAAAATATCGCCTGTTAGGTGCATGCAGTATGACAACTTGTTTGGCATTTCCGGAAAAAAGCATTTCCAAACCACAAGGCCCGCCTGGATTCCTCAGACTTGACTGACCTTCGATAAATATCACATCTGGTTTTTCTTTTTTCCAACAATTGACAATCGCATGTTCTAGTTCGCCTGAAACAAAGTCATTGACAGTTGAGTCAAAAATAAAACCATGTTTGCTTCCTTGCATCCATCCTGTTTGGCCCGTGTAAATCATTTCTGCGCGAATCCCTTCGGCCTGACACGCTTCAAGCATCAACCCTGAGGTTGTGCGCTTGCCAATGGCACAGTCTAAACCAAGGATGGCAATGATTGGCACATTAACATCAAAAATTTCACCCGTCCAGAAGTGCAGTTCTTTAACCGGTCTGGGTTGGCGGATATCTATCAATTCCACATCATAAGCCTTGGCCATATTGGCCACATCATCCAGTTCATTGAGTAAAGTATGCAAGCCATTGATGATACCAATCTTGTGGGTAATGGCCTGTTTGATCAACGCCACCAAAGAGTCTGATAATGTACCACCCTTGTTAGCAACACCAATGATCAAATAATCGATACGCCCAAATTGATTAATCGCATCTACAATCGATGCAATCACTGGAATCCCTCGGTGTTTACCATCCATCACTTCACCTGCATCAGTACCTGCATTTTTGGCATCTATCACGGCCAAAACATCAAAACGGTCAGTTCCCCTGATAAGCCCATGAGCGGTTTTGGCATAACTGCTGTGCAATAAATTATCAGTGGCTACAATCACTTTTTTATTCATCATTTCAATCAGGTTATGGCTCCAGTGAGATGTTGTATTCCATGATAAAACCAAGAAACTTTGAAATTTCAATGATGTCATCTGCGATCAAACGAATGGTATGTGCACTGATCCGTTCAACACCCGGATAATACTGCAACAGCTCAACAGGCCGATAATTCTTAAGGCTTAAATCTAATACCAAAGGCCCTTTAAGCGTATAGGGTTCAAATGTGTTGATTCTTTTTATCGCAGCTTTTGTTTTATCAGCCACCAACTTACAGGCCGTATCTGGTGTGAGGTTTTTTGCAGAGTGATAGCTGTAGGCCCATTTAACCACAGCACCTTCGATATTCCCGAGCATCTGTTTTGTTTCATGAACCGTTATGTCATCGCCAGTTACCAATATCACAGGCACACCGAAATGACCTGCAATAAGGGCATTAATACCAGCTTCTGACATCACCACATTGTTGATTTTAACAGAAGTGATGCTGCTACTGGACATGGTGTGTGCTCTTACACCTTGTTTACAGTCGGCACCAGTATGATAACCGAGGAATACAACACCATCATATGAACTGTCAATACCTTCCATCATACCTAAAACACGAGGCCAGGATCTAACCAGCATCACCTCATCAGGCAGTTTTTCTAACAAGATATTTTGACCATTACCATGTGAATCACTAACAAGTATTTCACTGACACCAACTTTCTTTGCTGCATCTATACAGGCATTAACTTCCGCTGTCATGAAGTGGCGAAACCTTTCATATTCAAAACCATCAGGATTCAATTGCTGATCGGTTACCACACCAGCAATACCTTCCATATCTGCCGAAATATAAATTTTCATTTTAGTTTAATTTTGTGAAATTAAAATATTGAACAACTACCTATCAAAATAACCTACCGCTTACCCTTTTGTATTTAACATCAGGCACTCAATGGTTTTCAACAACAGTCACAACTGACCCAATATGCTTTTTTTCAAAACCAATAAAGCATATTATTCTTTTCATATGAAAAAACATCAACATACTTCCACAAAAAATATTAAAATAAGCATATTGTGCTTTTTTGATACATTTAATGTTAGAAAAAAGGAAAATATGCTAGATAAAACTGATAAAACCATCCTAAAGCTACTACAAAACAATGGTAAGCAAACGATTAACAGCCTGGCCAAAGAACTGAACCTCACAACCTCGCCTGTTTTTGAAAGAATCAAAAGACTAGAAAAATGTGGAATCATTACTGGATACACCGCCCTGATTAATCACAAAAAGGTCGGTAAGAGCCAAGTGGTTTTATGCAATGTAAGCATGCCGGATTATTCGCCTGACTCAATCAAACAGTTTGAAGATAAAATCACTCAGATGCCCGAAGTACTTGAGTGTTTTCATATTGCTGGCAAAGTAGATTACCAAATGAAAGTTCTGGTGAAAGACATTGATGCCTACCATGCTTTTTTGCAGAACTTTGCAAAACTACCTTGGGTAAAAATAGACAGCAGTGTGGTTGTCTTGAAACAAGTTAAATCCACCACTGTCATCGATCTTTAAAAACGAAAAGGACTAAAGAGAAGGAACGGATCGAACTAACGGACAGGCACCTTATAGAAATATGCTTACACGCTCATCATATCGGGGAGCCTGTCCTTGATTAGCTATACTTAATGAGTATATTTTTTGGGGCATTTTGGCAGGGGATCACATGTTACTCTCTTTTTTCGTTCTTATACCAATTTCAATGTCATTTTTGTATTTGATATATCTCTATTACTTTTCCAACTTTAAGAGTAAACCTGTATATAGAACTTATCGAACCATAAAAAAGCCACTTCCCAACAGATACCATAAAAAGCCAGATTGGGTGATCCGTACAATTATTTCATTCAAAGCAAGGATGCCAAATGCAGGATGCCGAGTCTTGGCCGCTTCATTCAATCGCCAGTTCGGTCACAAAGAAACCGTCTCTAAAACATGGGTGAACAATGTCATCAAAAAATATCAATACCAAATAACTTTCGAAAAAAGAAATATCAAAAATAGAAAACCCTGGCCTGTTAATACCAACCGCACCTGGGGGGTAGATATGACTGGCAAACAAGATTTAACCGGTAAAAAACTCCAAATACTTGCCATCATTGATCACGGTTCGCGATTTAACTTGTTCTTGCGTGCCATACACACCAAAAACAGTGGTCATCTAATCCGTATTATTGACAAAACTGTTAATCAATACAGTCGGCCTCAATTTATACGAACCGATAATGAAGCGGTTTTCACTGGAGAGCCCATGATTGGCTCGACCGGCGCTCTTGGTTGGTGAGCGAAGCGAATCAGAAAGAGCAAGCCCGAAGTTGTAAGTCATGCTCGCCGTGGTCG
>JANQRW010000081.1 GCA_028284365.1 Marinicella sp. | reverse complement strand
TTACGCTTCACAGCAAAGCTACCCGACCAATGGGATCAGACCCAACGCCATCAGCTCATCGACCTTAATCAACAACGGCGGCACCAAGACCTACCAGTATGATCAGGTGGGTAATCGCAAGAGCGATCACATCAATGGTTCGCTGCTTAACAGCTACCATTATGATGCACATCAGTTATTAACTTACATCAACAAAGATTCGATCGAAAACAAGGTCAGCTTCCGTTATGGCACAGATAACCAACGTTATCTGCGACAAGAGGTATCGTTGGATCAGAATAACATTCAAAACATAGAAACTACCTACTATGGCGGTGCTGACTTTGAGTTTATCCGCAACGATGCCACCAATGAAAACATCGTTAAGATCCACCCCACTGATTACCTCACTGTTACGCGCAAAGCGCCTTATCTGCGCTTCACCAAAGCGTTTATGCAAAAGGATCGATTGGGCTCGACCACGCAGATTTTGGATGAGGATGGTGCAATTGTTGCGACGAAAGGTTATGATGCATTCGGTAAACCTCGAAATGGGGACTGGTCGGTGATGCTAGATGATGCAAACCAGCCAGCACCGGCATTGAACTTTGAAGAAGATCAAAACGCCAGCAACTTAACAGACATCACCAAGCGCGGCTTTACCGGTCATGAGCACATTGATAACTTCGAGCTGATTCATATGAATGGCCGAATGTATGATTTTAATAATGGGCGGTTCCTGTCTGTGGATCCGTTTATTCAGGGTACGACCAGCCAAGCCATCAATCCTTACTCGTACATTCAGAACAACCCATTATCTGGAACTGATCCGACTGGTTATGCGACTTGTAAGTTGGATGACTCAGTTGATTGTCTTGAAGATGGTGAAAATGAAATTGTTGACGATGATGGAAATGTCATTCACAAAGTGGTGGTTGAAAATGGCAGTGGTAGCCCAGCTGGTAGACCTATCAGTATCAGCACTCCAGGTGATGTATCTGATACCAATAGCCAACAGGAAATAGCCAAGAATGATAACCAAAATAATGATTTGTCATTTGGTGAATTTTTGAAAGAAGGATTCAGTGAGATTGCTAGAAACCCAGATGAATATATTAATCAAACGACATCATTAGCTGGCCAACAGATTACTGATGCTACAGGTGGCTTGATTGATGGTGAAGCTGTTGTTAATGGCTTAGGTGCTGGTGAAATCGTGAAGGGTGCTATTGTTGGTGGTAGCGAGTTAGCTAATGGCGAGGTATTGGCAGCAGCTACAACTGTAACTATTGCCATTATTGACAGCAAAGTCAAAGTTGATATAGGTGGTGGTGCAACATTAGACAAGTTGTCTCCACAGGAAATAAAACGAATTCAAAATGCTGCTGATCGCTCTGGTCAAGAAATAACGATAGTGGGCAGTCGAGTAAACCCTAATAAAACCCTTCGTTCTAATTCTGATTATGATTATGTGATTAATGCTAATAGCGAGACTAGACGTAGCTTATCTCAATCTCTCCCAGGAAGTAAAAATGTAAGAGAAGGTATTCCCGGAAACCAGGATGTGTTTAAAGGTGAGATTCTAAAAGATAAGCCTTATGTAACATTTCGCCCACAGAATAAAAAATAATTTGGAGTAATGCATGGAAAAGATGGAAATATTAGATGAAACTAGTAATGCAGTGGTGGCAAAAGTTTTGTCAAGAAACTACCCCGGTCTTTTAGTCCAGGGCGATACCTTGAAAATTATGCTAGATGATTTGATTGAAATACAAGAAGATGTTGATAATGGAGAGCTATCTTCCGTGAAAACTGGTTTGAGTATTTTGCAAGAAAAAATCAGTGATTTGTTGTCACACTATGAGAAAGTGTTAAGTGAAAACGGCATTGATTTGCCTTACTAATTGTGGAATTGTAAATGTCTTGGTTTAGCGATAAATTTAATGAGCTTTCGATAAAGGAAATAGAGGACACTATTTCTGAGGCGTTATCGAAAAAAAATGATCAAAAGATCAGGTGTGAAATACGCTCGATTAAGCGTAATGATGTGTCTCATCCCACTGGATCATCGACATCAAATTATGACATATCAATCAATATTTCTGGTTGAAATTTACATCAAGGCTCAATAACCGCTTGTTGTTGAGCCTTTTTTGATAAATCTATCTATCTTGCGGATGATAAAAATTGACAGCTCTGCTTTCATCATAAGTCCATTTAGAGCTGATGTTATGTCGCCTGCAAAACTCATAGACTTCCTGCCCTAAAAGTCGCCTGGTTTTATCAAGGTTAAAGGGAGTAACGTTACCATTTCGAATGGTGTTATCTAGCCAGCCACGAAAATGAATTTTCAAAGATTCTTCAATATCAGGATAGTACCTGATCACATCGCTAGGTGTGGCTGCATTCCTGGGTTGTGCCCGTTGAGGTATGTGGCTGTTAAACTCTTTCAAGAAAGCAGCCACGCTGAATTTATCCTGACTATGGCCAGATGTTTTTAACGCTTCAATCAGCTTAGACAGTGTTTTTTTGCACTTGATAAATGGTATGACTTCGAACTCAAGTTCAACCTTGAACAGTAGAGTTATATTGTCATGACTTAAACAGCCCATAATCAGTTCAAAAGGTTCGAGGTCTCTAAAAAAGATGCATTCAAATTCCAATTGGTTAACCTGATACCTGAATTTATAGCGACCAATGTCTTGTCTGGCCATACTGCTACACAGTGTTCTGAGGCCATCCAGTTTCAATTCTCGTTTCCTCTAACCACTTTGATAGTCTGTTCATTTGAATTTTCTTCACTATATGATTGATCATGGTTCTTGAAAAACGATCTAATTTGGTCTGATGGATTTCTCGCTAGTTGTTGTGAAAGCTCTTTGAACAGGGTGATGTATTCATCATCGTCATAAGATAATTTGTGGAGTTTTCTATACCCCATAATGGATTCTGCTAGGCTGGCCTTAAATCGATATTCAGCTGCTAGTTTAAGGTAGATGTTTTTGGTTTTGTTGGTCGAAAAATAGGCGATGATTAATGGCGTGATAATTGATATTCTTTGTAAAAAGAGCACCACTAAGTTTTCAGGTGGGTCAATCCATATTTGGAATGCAAACAAAGTGATAGGTATTAACAGCGCAGCTGCAAATGCATATCGACCATAGTTTTTGGCATCATTTTCATAGTTCTTAGCTTGCGTTTCATAAGTCGTAAAAGTTGACTTTTCTGTGATGGCTTGAGTTAATTTCTCAGCATTTTTCGTAAGCAATTCTGTCTTGGTTTCTAGTTCTTTAAAATGTTTAAGTTTGGCATTGATTTCATGCTCAGCTTCAATGAAAGTGTCATACATACACCATTTCTTTTCGCCAGTTTCCTTATCTTCACGCTCCTTGAATATTTCATTGTGAGCTTTCTTGAACTCATTGATGTCATCCATGACTCTATTAAAATCTGTTTCGCCATGTTCTTGGTAAACTGTGTTGAGCTCATCAACTGTGTCAATGGTGCTATCGAGCTTTTCTTTTAATGCTTCTAATTTTGTTTCGAGTTGGGCAACGGTTGTTTTGGCCACTTTATATTCCTTTAATTATGTTTGTTTTCAATTATCTATTTGCTCCCAACTGATCAGAAGTTTGTTTGAGAATCATGCCATCGATGACTGATTGAATGGTGCTGCGATTGGCCTCAGACATCTTGCTGACGGCTTCGAACTTGAGTTTG
>JANQRW010000064.1 GCA_028284365.1 Marinicella sp. | reverse complement strand
GAGACCGACGCCTATAGGGATATAGGTGTGCTGCGTGAGCTTGGAGCGGAAGCGTAAGACCCAAAGACATTCCTTTTAAAACTTTGCTGTACCTGGTGTTCTGGGAAATGGAATCACATCGCGTACATTAGATAATCCTGTGACATAGCTAACCAAACGTTCAAACCCAGCACCAAAACCAGCATGTGGCACGGTACCGTAACGGCGTAAGTCTGTGTACCATTTGTATTCGGCTTCGTCTAAATTATGGTGTTTCATACGATTTAACAAATAATCAAGACGCTCTTCACGCTGTGAACCACCCATGATTTCACCCACACCTGGAACCAGAACATCCATTGCTGCCACGGTCTTGCCATCATCATTAAGACGCATGTAAAAAGGTTTGATTTCTTCTGGGTAGTTCATCACTACAATTGGCTTTTTAAAGTGTTCTTCAGTTAAAAAACGCTCGTGTTCGGTCTGCAAGTCTAAACCCCACTCAACCGGATATTCAAAGGATTTACCTGAAGCTTCCAACACTTTAAGTGCATCAGCGTAATTAACCCTTTCAAAGCTTTCTTTACATAATTTTTCTAATCGTTGAATGGCTGTTTTATCAACAAAACTATTGAAAAATTTCATGTCATCCAAATTATTTTCCAATACTTTTTGTACCAAATATTTCAGAAAATCCTCAGCCAATTTTGCTGCATCGTTTAAATCAGCAAAAGCAACTTCAGGTTCAATCATCCAGAATTCTGCTAAATGTCTTTGGGTGTGTGAATTTTCAGCCCTGAAAGTAGGGCCAAAAGTATAAACCTTACTGAGGGCACATGCATAAGTTTCTGCATTGAGCTGACCAGAAACCGTCAAGTAAGCTTCTTTACCAAAGAAATCCTGGCTATAATCTACACCACCCTTATCATCTTTAGGCAAATTCATCATATCCAGAGTTGAAACACGGAATAAATCGCCCGCGCCCTCACAGTCACTGGCTGTGATGATCGGAGTATGTAACCAAAAGTAACCGTTTTCATTGAAATATTGGTGTACTGCTTGGGCCATTGTGTTTCTGACGCGTAACATGGCACTGAATGTATTGGTTCGCGGACGCAAATGTGCCACTTCGCGCAAAAATTCCATAGTATGACGTTTAGGTTGAACCGGGTAGGTGTCAGGATTTTCAACCCAACCCAGAATTTCAACAGAATTGGCGTGGATTTCTACGTTTTGTCCTTTTCCACCTGATTTAACCAATTCACCTTGCACAACCACAGAACAACCAGTGAATAATTTGAGTACTTCAGATTCGTAATTTTTTAATTCATTATTAGCCACAACCTGAATACCGTCAAAGCAGGAACCATCGTGAACCACCAGGAAAGAAAAGCCTCCTTTGGAATCACGCGTTGTTCTGATCCAGCCTTTGATTTCTACTGCTGTGCCAGTTTGAACTTGAGCGTTGAGTAATTTTTTAATTGCGAAAGTTTGCATAAAAACTCCTTAAAAAAAGCCGCAACAAATGCGGCTTTCACACATTAACTTAATAAGACAGTATTAACTGGCTTTATCCAATGAATTGGCCTTGGGGCCATTGACTAATGCATTTTCAACCCCTTCAATCAACAAGTCAACCTCAGCATCAGTGATATTAAAATGGGGAGTAAAGCGGAGTGAGTTTTCACCACCATGAATCACACCTAAACCGTTATATCGTAGATACTCTTCAATGCTGTCTTTGCCATAAGCCTTATACTCTGGAGCCAATTCACAAGAAAACAGCAAACCAGTACCTTGTACGTTGGTGATTTCACCATTCATGCGCTCTTGCAACTCTTTCAGTTTAGTGACAAACAATTCACCTTTGTCCCGAATATTTTGTCTCGTTTGGGCAGACAAACCAGTAAGCACGGTATAAGCCACATCCAATGCTTTAGGATTGGCAGTCATGGTGTTGCCATAAATACCAACCACATAAAGTGAAGCTGCTTTTTCATTCAAAGCCAAAACTGATAAAGGATAGTGACCTGCATTGAGTGCTTTAGAATAGGTTTCCATATCTGGTGCTGGTAAGTTTTCAAAACCAGGGTAATCACAAATAGATAAACAACCTTGTGCACGCAAACCTGCTTGAATTGAATCAACCAGGAACAGGGTACCATTTTCTTCCGTTAATTCTCTGGCAGTGGCATAAAATTCCGGTGTAATCCCCATGCCAGGATTACCTTCACCCATCACCGGCTCCATAAAAAATGACTCAATAAATTCGTTGTTATTGGCAGCATCATCAAAAGCTTGTTTTAAGGCTTCAATATCATTTATAGGTACTGTAATCAGATTATTGCGGCCTTGGAATGAAGCCAGGTTTTTCTTATATGATTTCAGAGATGAATCAGAATACTGTGCTGGGCGGTCAGTTCTGCCATGAAAAGCACCCTCCAGGGCCATGATTTTAATCGTTTTACCATAATGTTCACCATTCATGCCTGTTTGTTTTTTAGCATTTACATCAGATATTCTTGAAGCCACTGTAACGGCTTCTGATCCTGAATTCATACATATGAATTTACTGAAAGGACAGGTATCCCGGCCTTGACCAATTTCTTTTTTCAACAAATCAGATAGGCGTTTTTGGTAATAACTCGGAGTCATGATGTTAGCCATAACGTGGGGTTTGGCCATGGTTTCCAAAACATGGTCAGCACCATGTCCTGCACCTAACATGCCATAGCCACCGCTGTCATGTAGTACCGAACCTTTCAAAGTCACTATCCAAGGCCCTTTACCTGCTAATGCAACGTATGGATTAACTGCATCGGCCGCATAAAAGTTAATGTAATCAGCATGAATGAATTCCAACTGATCAGCTTCATCCAAATCAATAATTTGTGGGTAATCTGTTTTTACCTTCTCGAATTCATGACTGGCAAGCTCTATGGCTTTCACCAAATCTGGATCACTTTCAATGAATCTATTAATGTCTTCATCCTTTAACCCATGTGTGATGACATGCCCTTTGGTGTTTCTTAATTGAAGTAACTGATTAAATACGGTCATTCTCAATCTCTATCAAATATGCAAAGCGTGATTTTATCATGAATTAAGATTAAACCCAATCAACATTAATTGGAGAACTGGTCACTGGTTTCTCTAATGTTGCGTTAATTGCCAACTAATTGAAATTGAGTTTCGACAAATTTCAGATAACTGGTTTGGTGGTGCCAATCACCCAAAACAATGCGTTTACATTCACCATGCTGATGAATGGCAGGTCTGTGGGTGTGACCATGGATTATGGTTTTGACTTGATATTTTATAAACAAGTCATCAACGGCCTTTAGATTCACATCCATGATTTCATCTTTATTGGCATTGGCTTGCTGTGTGTGCTGTTTACTCTGTTGGCGTGCTTTTTGTGCAAACTCTATGCGTTGCGGAATGGGCATAGCAAGAAATTGTTGTTGCCATTCAGGATTGCGAAAAAGGCTACGGGTCTCTTGATAAGCTTTATCATCAGTGCATTCAGCGTCGCCATGTACCAGTAATACTCGCTCGCCTCCCAATTCAATCGTGGCTGGTTCAGACAATAAGTTCATGCCACAACTTTCAGCATATTCAGGCCCCAGTAAAAAATCGCGATTACCCGCCATGAAATATAGCTTAATGCCTGCTTGATGTAATTGAGTGAGTTCCTTCTGTACGATTTGAGCAGTTTTGTCAATAACATCATCACCCAACCAATACTCAAAAAAATCCCCCAAAATGTACAAAGCCCGTGCTTGACGGGCTTCGGTCTGACAAAACGTTATGAATCTTTTAGTGGTTAGAGGTTGTTGATCGCATAAATGTAAGTCAGAAATAAAGTAAGTACTCATGAAGCCGCAGCTTTACCGTCTTGTGGTACTTTATCCACCACAGAAATAGATTCTATCACTATGTTTTTAACTGGCACATCCTTTCTGAAAGGCATTTTACCAGCGGTGGCAGTGAACCTTATTTCATCAACCACATCCATCCCTTTGACAACTTCCCCAAAAACTGCATAACCCCAAGTGTTGGTGTTTTGTTCACCCGTAAAATTCAATGCTGCATTGTCTTGTACATTGATAAAAAATTGAGATGTGGCTGAGTGTGGGTCAGGCAATCTGGCCATGGCAATCGTACCCCGCAAGTTTTTCAAGCCATTGTTGGCTTCGTTTTTGATGGGGTCTTTAGTGGGTTTTCTCTCTAAATCTTCAGTAAAGCCACCACCTTGAATCATGAAAGTACTGATTACTCGATGAAATATGGTGCCATCATAAAAACCTTCTTTGGCATAGTTTAAGAAATTAGCCACCGACAAAGGTGCTTTGTCATTGTACAGTTCTAAATAAACATCACCTTCGGACGTTTGCATTTTGACTAAAGTGTTTTCGGCCATTACGGTCACTGTCATCAGTGTGAACAGTAAAGCAATGATAGATTTTTTCATATAAACCTCTGTTTGTATATTTGACGTTATGATAACTTGAAGTGATTTCTATTACCAGATTCAAGTTAATTTAGTGTACTGTCCTAAACTTGACCGGGCAATAAACGAATCGTGAAACAGTCCTATCCTATGCAAGGCGTCATCCGCAGGGAATGGCATGTCCTTTTCAAGGATGAGAACGTAGCAGAGGGCTGTTTCCCGGTTCGCCCGAAGGGAAACCGTCAAGTTTAGGACAGTACACCAGTTTATGCTTTGACCATGATACAAGCCAAAGGTTTCTTTCCTTAATTTGGCTGACATTGGTGCTATAATTCGCACTTTAAATACCACGCTCAAAAGTACATGGAACAACTATTTAACCCAATTCGCAATCACCCTATAAAACTCATGCTATTGGGCTCTGGAGAACTTGGTAAGGAAGTAGTAATAGAAGCACAAAGATTAGGTGTTTATGTCATAGCAGTCGATCGTTATGCGAATGCACCAGCCATGCAAGTAGCGGATGAGTCAATAACCATTGACATGACAAACAGCCAGGCATTGAAAGACACCATTCAATCCCATCAACCCGATTTGGTGGTGCCAGAGATTGAAGCCATTGCCACAGATGTTCTGGTTGAGTTAGAACGACAAGGATTACATGTGGTTCCAACAGCTAACGCAGCTAAATTAACCATGGATCGAGAAGGCATCAGACGCTTGGCAGCAGAAGAACTGGGCATCAATACCAGTACTTATGAGTTCGTTGATGACTATGCTGCTTTTGTCAACGCAGTTGAAACTGTAGGCATACCTTGTGTCGTTAAACCAGTGATGAGTTCATCAGGCAAAGGCCAATCAACCATCAAACAATCAGCTGACATAGAGGCCGCCTGGCAGTATTCACAAAGCGGAGGGCGTACTGGGGCAGGGCGGGTGATTGTTGAAGGTTTTGTAAAGTTTGATTATGAAATCACCTTATTGACCATCAGGCACAATGATGGCACATCATACTGCGAACCAATTGGTCACAGACAAGAAGATGGAGACTACCATGAGTCTTGGCAGCCCCAAGCCATGACTGATGTTTCTTTAGCCAAAGCCAAAGAAATAGCCAGGAAAATTACTGGAGCATTAGGTGGTTATGGCTTGTTTGGCGTTGAACTGTTTGTCCGTGGTGATGAGGTTATTTTTTCTGAAGTATCACCCAGGCCACATGATACAGGTATGGTTACCATGATATCGCAGGACTTGAGCCAGTTTGCTTTGCATGTCAGAGCCATTTTGGGTTTGCCGATACCAACCATTCAACAAAATGGCCCTTCAGCTTCCCATGTCATCATCGGCGAGGGCGTGGGTTCCAATCCAACTTTCAATGGTGTTGATGAAGCATTGATGCAGAAAGGGACTCAAGTCAGATTGTTTGGTAAACCAGAAATTAATGGAAAAAGGCGTTTAGGTGTCTGTCTGGCCACAGCTAACTCACTTAATGGGGCACGCAAAAAAGTAACTGGTATGGCCAACACCATTCAAGTTCACATTCACAATGACTGAACCCAAAAATGAATCAGAATTAATCAATGGCTTTGTTAGTTGTCCTAAGCATATTGAGTTATTACTTAAAGATGAGTTGATCCAGTTTGGTGCTTATGAAGCTGCTGAGGGTCTGGCTGGAGTTCATGCCATTGCAGAAAAGCAAGTGTGGCTTAAGGTTGTCATGTGGTCAAGGCTGGCCAACCGAATTTACCTTAAAATTGGTACAACTCAATGTGCTAACAAGAAGGAACTTTACAGTGCCATTGCTACAATTCAGTGGTCACCACTGTGTCATGAAATACCGAAAACATTATCTATAAAGTTCAACGGCACCAACAAAGAGCTGAACAACAGCCACTTTGCTTCACAAGTCACTAAGGATGCCATTGTTGATCAATTCAACGAAGTTTATGGATTTAGACCTAAGGTGGTGAGTTCTGATGGTCATTTAAGTGTGTATGCTAGGTTAAAACACAAACAATTGGACATTTATCAGGACATCACTGGACAAAGCCTACACCAGCGTGGTTATCGTGGCACCAATACCTTAGCACCATTGAAAGAAAATCTCGCTGCCGCCATATTAATCAGAGCAGGTTGGCCGAAATTGGCTCAACAAAACCATAACCTGATTGACCCCATGTGTGGGTCCGGTACGTTGTTAACAGAAGGATGGCAAATGGCGTGTGATATAGCACCAAATGTCAAGCTGAAAAGCCATGCCCTGTTTTCCTGGTATGGTTTCGATGCCAATGTTTGGGCGAAGATGGTGATCGATGCAGAGCAAAGGGCAATAACAGGACAGGCTGCGTTTAAAGGGCAAATCATTGGTGCTGACCATCATAAAACTTCTGTCAATCAGGCCAATAAAAACTTAGAAAAAATACCCCATACCAAGCGCATCAGTTTCCAATACCAAACCTTGGATAAATTTCGTATTCCACCCAGAAATAATTTAGTTGTCTGTAATCCACCTTATGGTGTGCGTTTACAAAAGAATTATTTGTCCAGCTGGATTCAATTGAAGGATTGGTTATCCTCAAAGGTCGTTGATGCCAAAGCAGCCATTCTGACACCTGACGATGCCAAAGCCTGGTTACTGGGTTATCGTGCCACCCATTCTTATGTTTTACTTAATGGAGCCATACCAATTCAGCTGCGGTTGTTTGAAGTTAATCGTGAAAACCAATTAGAAACGCCTGCTGGACAATTATTTGCGTTACCAGCTGGTGCTCAAATGTTAGCCAATCGTTTAAAAAAGAACCAAAATCAATTACAACGCTGGCTGGATAAGCATGCTATTGAAGCATATCGTTTATATGATGCAGACATCCCTGAATACTCGGTTGTGATTGATCGCTACCAGAATCACATTCATATACAAGAATATCAGGCACCCAAAAGCATAGACACGAAAAAAGCGGCATTACACCTGAACCATGTTTTACTGGCTGTGCAATCAGTGATACAGCCAAAGATTGAAAAAATTCACCTTAAAACCAGACAAAAACAGAAAAATAAGCAGCAATACAACAAGCTCAACGAACAGGAAGATCGTTTTGTTATTCATGAACATGGCAGAAAGTATTTAATTGATTTGGAACAGTACCTTGATACTGGATTATTTTTAGATCATCGTTGGTTAAGGAATCACATAGAAGCTTTAGCCAAAGGTAAACGGGTACTTAACTTATTCAGCTACACTGGTACCATTTCTGTAGCGGCGGCTCAAGGTGGAGCGAGGGCAGTAAGCAGTGTTGACACATCTAAAACCTATCTTAAATGGGCTGAAGAAAACTTTGCTCTTAATGGCTTACGGCAAGCACAGCATCAATTTATCCGTGCTGATGTGCTGAAGTTTCTAGCCAGAACCAGTGAAATGTTTGATATCATTGTTGCTGATCCGCCTACATTCTCAAATTCACATTCCCGAGATAATGACTGGAACGTACAAAAAGATCACAGTAAGCTGATACATGGCTGTATGAAGCTGTTGAAAAAGCAAGGAGTTCTTTACTTTTCAAACAACTTTAGAAAGTTCTCTTTAAATCTTGAATTAAAAGAAAAATACCATATTGAAGATATAACTATGAAAAGTTTTGATCTTGATTTTCATGGTTCGAAAACTCATCACTGTTTCAAAATCACTCATTTAGTATGAGCAATTAATTGATGCGCTCCAGTGTTTTAACTTGAATTTGACCTGAAAGGTCTTAACATTAAATATAACTAGCTACAATTTGATACCCATGAAATTATTGAATACTTTTCTCATTTTAATAAGCTTCCAAGTATTGGCAGCTGAAACAGCGCCATCCAACGATAAATCTGAATATGAAATTTGGAAAGAAAGCCGTTTGGAACGCTTACAACAACCACACGGTTGGCTGAGTTTAGTGGGACTGGAATGGTTACACATAGGTGAAAACTCTATAGGCGCGGCCAGTGACAACATGATTCAACTTTCACATGGTCCTGACTATTTCGGTAGCATCATTTTAAACCGCGATAAAAGCTTGAGTTTTGTGCCAAATGAATCTTCTGCCATCAAAGCCAATGGTGAGTCTGTTACTGATACAATTCAAATAAATGCTGATACCAGTGAAGAAGGTGCGACTGTGTTCACCATTGATACTTTTCAATTTTACGTGGTTGAACGTGATAAAATGGGTGTTCGCATCAAGGACTCACAAGCCAGAACCCGAACTGAATTTTTGGGCCTGGAGTATTTTCCAGAAGACGCTAAATACAGAATTGATGCTAAATTCATTCCTTATGAACCAGCTAAAATCATTCCAACAGTTAACGTTTTGGGGATTTTAACTAACCAGGAGTCACCAGGCCGCCGCCTGGAATTCAGTATTGATGGTGAGGCTTATCGTCTTGATGCCTTAGATTCAGATGATTCCTATTACATGATCTTTGGTGATAAGACCAACGGTAAAACCACTTATGGCCCAGGCCGTTTTCTTTACACTGATGGTAAGGTTAATGAAACTGGTGAAGTTCGTATTGATTTTAATAAGGCTTACAACCCACCTTGCTCATTCACTGCTTATTCGACTTGCACTTTGCCGCCGTTGCAAAACCGCATGCGTGTTGAAATTAATGCCGGGGAGAAAAAATATGCCAACAGCACTTATTGAACATTTTAATTAGGTTTCATTGCTTTAAGAGAGGCAGGTTTTTATAGACTGGTTTCGACACAGCTTATCGCGCACTCAGACATGTTTGAAAAAACCAACAGACACAAGGTGGTTTCAACAACCACCAGCCTTCACGGATCCAATCCTGTTTCGAATAAACTGGAATCGGGGTAAAACCCCATAACCTTAAAGAGGTATTGAAGTCCTTTTCTCTAATGGTAGTTACCTCAGAGCTGTATCAGGGTTAAATTTTCATTAATTCTACCCTGTTTTTACCCCAATTCTGGATTAAACTTCAGTTGTAATTTGTTAACTTAGGGTTCGTTGGAACACACGTCAACTTATAACTTTAACAGAGGAAAAATTAACCATGAAAAACTTTAACTTAAAACCCCTTTCATTTTCAGTGCTTGCACTGGCCGGCTTGATCACAGTGGACGCCAATGCAGCCCAGTTCGGTTGTGCCACCTGTGGCGGATATTTTTACACCCAGTTCAGTGAAACCAGCAGTTATGGCATGACTATTAGCTACCAGTACAATTATGTGGGTCCTTTTGCAGATGAAGAGAGCTGTCAGCTTGCTGTGAATGATGACTATGGTAATAATGATGGCTGGCTTCCGTTCGTAGGGTCGCCTGTATGTAAATATCGCTTTGAAACAGATTATGGCGCCTATGACGAGGTCCTGGATGTCTGGAACACAGTAAGTCCCCCAACTGTCGGTGGTGGTTCGGTAATTTTGAATGAACGGTTGATCCGGGAAATTGGTGAACTTAGAAATCAGTACAATGTACCCGCTTATGAGCGGGCTGTGATCAGTAAAATCACTGACCCAGAAATTGAGGGATAAGCCATGGTTTGTGTTGTGTCTCATTCTCATTGAATCTACTGATAATTGAGCACATACCTCATGGTGAGGCATATCATATTGAGGGGCGTTTTTTAATAACGTCCCTCAATGAGCAAATGAGTCGCATGTATACAGTTGAGTAGGTTAACCCTTTCAGATTACTGACAATAACCTGCCTGACATTTTCTGTGCTGAAAAGTATACAATGGGCATCGTGCAATTGATCCTGCAGGCTGCTTAATAACATGGTAACCTCTCCAAATACATGAGAAAAAACACATCAATACATCACTCAACTGACACAATCACATGGACGGTATCTCTTTTATTGCTGTTGATATCAAATTGGGTGGCTGCTGATGCTGATGAGTGCAGAAATTTATTCATTGAAGGAAAAATCAAGGAAGCTGAAGAATATTGCCTAAGCCATGCAGAAAATTTCCCCGAAGATTCAGATAAATATCGTTGGTCCCAGCTTATACTTTTTGATATCGAAACTCATCAAGGAGACCATGAAAAAGCTTATGAAACACTCCTTAAACTTTCTCAAATGTATGCAACGCCAGACATCAGGTACGAAATTTTAAGAAAGCAAGGCCATTATTTCAGGGTTAAAAAGAGGTACACTGAGGCCAAAAACTATTATGAAGACGCATTGAACATTGCCACAGAACTCCAGTCCAACCTCAGGTTGGCTAAATCATACAATGACATTGGTCTGATCTTCATGAAGGAAAAAGATTACCCAAAGTCGATTGATTATTTGCTAGAGAGTTTAACCCTCAAGCGGCAATTGGGCAATCCTAAACTGATCAGAACTACCATAACCAACTTAGGATTGCTTTACTACCACACAGAAGATTATGAAACTGCTGTGGAGCACTATAAAGAAGCAGAAAAAATACTGCTCAATCAAGACAGTGTCACAAACACAATCAACCGTTTTCATTTGATTCACCTGTATTCATACCTTGCAGCCGCATACAATAAATGGGGTAAGGATGAGATGGGTGGTTCATACCTGAGAAGTTTTAACAAGCACATTTCAAAATTAAAAAATGAACAGAAAATCTACAACAGCCTTCTCATCCTGGTTGGGCTTTTGATTGACATCAACAGCCATGAATCAGCCAGGACAGTGCTGCACAAATTGAACACAGCGTTTCCGAAAAACAACACCAATTATGGCGACTTGTATTATTACAATGCTTTGGTTGACTTTCATTTTAACAACCTACATACTGCCAAAAAAAATGCAGAAAAAGCCCTGTCTCAATTTGAATTGCACCAGACTTATGAGCACAAAGCAGACCTTTTGTTGTTGTTGTCAAAACTCGAATATGATTCAGGTAATCACTTGAGGGCGTTTGAATGGCACAAACAACACCATGAACTGAAACTTGAGGAAATTAACAACAGAATCAATCAGGATTTTAAAATTAAACAATACCAGCAGGCTCTGGATAACAATCGATTAAACTATGTTCAATCACAACTTGATATCACTCGGCTGGAAAAAAAGAATTATCAAACACTTTTGATTCTGTCTGTTTTATTGTGTGCCTTGCTGGTGCTCTTTTTAATCCATTACCATCAGAAAAAAGCTGCAGCCAACAACAATCTATTGCTCAACAAAAAAATTGAAAAACACAAAGAACTCTATGCTCTGCTGGAGATGCAGCCCATCAGTTTCAGTAATCTGTTTGGAACCAAGCCCTATCATGTGTTTGTGACTGACAAGGAAGCAAAGCTTGTGTACTCCAACAAAGCGATTGAAGGGCAGGATAAGAAGCGGTTGTTGTCCGCAATCTATGACGAACAAGTTCAAGCTTTGATGACGCAAGACATCCATCCAGATGAAAAAATTCCGCTCACGATTGAAGTTACGATGTGTCAGAAATTGGTCAGATACAGCCACATAAACAGGCAAATCATATTAGCCGGTGAATATTCAGTTTGGTCTTTGTGCACGCCAGATGAAAGTCTTGATAATTCATCAGAAGTGAACGCCATCAATCAATTTGATTACTATTTAAAACAGCACAATGCATTTGATGCATTGTATACCTGCAAAATCATCGTGGATTGCATGAACATGTGCCTGGATAGTTGGGCAAAGAACACATCAAGCAACCGAGTTGAATTTGCAGATCAAAGTGGAGCCTGGAAAATCAACGTTGATGATGGCAGGCTGAGAACCAGGTCATTGGATCGTTATCTGTCATTATCAACTATTCCCAAACAACCAAGAATCAAGCAAGTAATAAAAAGCTGCACATTCATGCTGAACAATAAACGGATTCCCCAGGAGGATAAAAGTCGCATCGGTTTTTATCTTGATCGTCTTAAATTGAAAACTTAACACTCCTTGGTTTTCATGTGCAGCGATGATACTGAGTTACTCGCATTGAACCCTGAGAAGGTTTAAAAATTTGTAAAACGTTCAGTTTAAGGGGTTTGAAGTCCAATTTGCAGAAAATGTACGCTAAGGTTCTAGTAATTCATTATCGTCTAAAATATTTAAATTTCTTAATTCTCCATCAAGTATCTCCTCAGACAAATTAAATGAATAATGCCCTAGCATATTAATATGATCATTTATCAAGGGTGACATTCTGGCTATGTCTTCATCTCTAATTTCTATGTCAGAATTATTTCGCAAGTACTCAATGGCTTCTTGCATATATATGGTATTCCACAACACAACAGCATTCAGCACCAACCCTAAAGAACCTAGCTGATCTTCTTGGCCTTCTTGGTATCGTTGCCTAATTTCACCGCGTTTTCCATGACAAATGCTTCTTGCTAGACCATTTCTGCTTTCCCCTCGATTCAATTGAGTTAGGATTCTGCGTCTATAATCTTCATCATCAATATACGACAATAAATACATAGTGGCATTAATTTTTCCAATTTCTATGATGCCCTGAGTTAGGCTTGATGGTTTTTCACTTTTTAGTAGTGATTTGATTAACTCTGGAGCTGAAACCATTCCTAGTTTCAAAGAACCAGCGGTTCTAAGCATGTCATCCCATCCAGCAATAGCCTTTTCTATTTTAATCTGGCCACGTGCTAAATCATCCAAAGCACCATAGCAAGCTTCTTTGTCAATTCTCCAAAACTTACACTCACCTGCATCTGCCATTCTTGGTGAAAACTGATAACCCAATAACCAAAATAAACCAAACACTAAATAGACTGGTTCCAGTCGTATCAGTCATGATCTCTTTTGGTTGTAAACTGGTTTCTTGCTCAAGCAACCCTTGAAGAAGATAAATTGAATCTCGAATGGTGCCTGGAATTACAACACCAAAAAAACCTGCGTATTGGTCAGACATAAAATTGTACCAAGTCAGTCCCCAATTCCCACCAAAATATTTTTTGTTTGGTCCAGCATGAATAGTTTTCACTGGGACTACAAAACGAAGTCCATCAGCTGATGCAACTTCTCCACCACCCCATTTGTTTGGCAGCCAAAGTTTAGTTTGATAATCTACTAATAATGAATTGGCTGCTGTTATTGTTTCAGCTCTAAGATAGTTTTGTTTAACCCAGTCTAGTCTGTGTTCTGTTAATTCAAGTTTATTTGGGTTTTCTATCGGGCCATGTCCAACATTACACGCTTCAGCCATCAAAACTGCACATATACTGATATGCAAATTATCAGCTCTGGATTTAGATTCACTGATGTGAGTGAATTGGTTTGCAAAACCAGTTAGTTGATGTACTTCCAGCAAAAGCTCCGTGATATCGACTTTGGGAATGAGTTCAAAAACTCGATTTTTTAATTTTACTAAGCTTTCAGGCTCATCCAATTTATCTAAATTTGTTATTGTCAGTGATGGTTGCTTTCCAGAACGGTCTATTTGGACAGCTTTATTTTTGTCAAAGTTAGTGGCTACCTTGCGATAACTGTTATCAAGTTGCACGGTAAGATCCTTGATTGCTTCTTCTGGATTGATAGGATGGCCAAGTGAACTACAAATTGCAGCACGATTACTTAACCATTGTTCACCCTGCAATAGTTTTGCTCTAGGATCAGACCATCGGTCTGATAAATTCAAATAGATATCACGCCTTCTCAAAGCATCTTGAGCCTTGCTCAATAAACATAAAACATACCCCTGCTTTTTTATTCGGTCATTTTCATCGTATACCAAGCGACTCCAAGTTTTATCAATAATTTCAGTTGGCGCATCAATAAGAAAATGCTTATTTTCTGGCCAAATCATTTTCAAATAAGCCAAGGCATCAGTAACTGATTCACCAATTGGTGTGTGATGGAAATAGATGTGATTTAAAAAATTGGACAATATGGTTCTAATTCTTGAATACTGTTCAACCACTTCATCATGGTAGTTATGATTTTGTGGCCTTGCCACCTCATTAATTGTATCAATGGCAATTTTGAGTCGTTTTTTTGCTGGTTTAGTCCCGACCATTCGTGCTAATGATTTACTATCGGTATAGTCTTCAAGCAATTGAACGCATACAGATGCTAAATACAATGCTGATTTGTCCAAATCCTTCAAAGTTCTTAGCCTCTTCTTAATTCCTATTAATTTGGATTGCCTGTTGATATCTGCCATTAATAAATCAAAAACATCGAGCGCATCATCAAGAGAGTTCACAACAAATAATGCAACATAAGCAACAAGAATGGCAATTTTTCTGTCATTAGGCATTCTCATGATCTTGTACATACTGATTAACCCTGCGTGCCTTGCTAAAGTCTTGAAGCGCACTGGTGGTATTTTTGAAAAATCATAACTCTCAACGTTGAAAGACTTGAAGTATAGGTAACGCTCTATGGCTTTATTGAAAGCAACACTACTAACAGTAACAGGGCCTTTTCTATAATAGTCAAAATTGGAAATTCGAGTATTTGGCACTAATTCAAATAAAGTAATTAATTCCTTTTGCTCTGATTTATTTGGCATTGCTGAAAGCTTTTTCCACAACCTTTTTTCACATCGAACTTTTATATCTGTGATTAGCTTTACTAATGTTGTCACACCCGGCAATATAACCTTGTTCTGTATTAACCATGCAGTTGAAAAATCGAATAATAGCCCATGCCTCTCATTACTTAACCAGGCACGTGTGAACAATAATTTGCAAAGCTTTAACCAACTTGCTGCATCCTTAAATTCCTTATACCCATAAAACTTTCGGATTTGCACCATGTGTTCTCTACGAGTCGTACCTCTTTTTGAATACTCGGCTAGATTACTAATATCCGAAATTGATAATTGTTTACTCAAATACACATGAACATTTGAAGGCACATCTCTAATTACATCGTTAACAAATGTGCCCAAGAATCTTGCTGATGTGAGAAGGATGGCAAATCCCAGTCTGTTATGCGCTCCACGTCTTTGTAGAACCAACTCTAAATCAGTTTCATCTAGGTGAAAAAATCTTGTTAATTGAATCTCATTTGGCTCACCAGAAAAAGTTCCATACTGGTCTTTCTGCTGTTTTGTTAAAAAATCAAATGCCATTGTTTTATTATTATCTCATAGAGTGCACATTATATCCGTTTGACAAACATAGTTTATGGAGCTGTTTATGTGACAGTATTTAGTATTTTTATGTTACACTTTCTGCGTGTGTGACAAACGGTCGTTAATGAAACATTAGGAGTTGAAGGAGAAAATATGAAAAAGATCACACTGATATCAATGCTTTTCTTATCAATGGTTACATTTGCTGGAGATGATATCTTTTCCCCAGTTATCATAGTTGAGCCTGAACTGATTTATGAAGACACTGAAATCATGCCTGGCGTAGATTTAAATCAAACATGTTTGATACCAGGTATAAATGAAGAAGGTTTAAGTAACCAAGTAGATATTGATGGAAATAATATTGATTTCATTTTTCTTGGCTCTTTTTTTGAGCCGTGTACAGTCATCCCAACACCAGAGTATTATTTTTATAACATTGGTTCATTGCCAGAGGGTGAGTACACTATTACTTTTTTTATAACAGGTGTTCTACCAGTTGATCCCAATAATCCTAACATCATAACCGAACAATTCGGCGACCCAATTACCTTCAATGTGCTTGGTGGAAGTTCATCAGTAGCAGTGCCAATTTTGAGCACGTGGGGAACAATGTTGCTTGTTTTGGCGTTCTTATGTATGGGATATATCGTTTATTGCAAGAAGAGCAAATCTTTGATGTTAATGAGCCTGGTTGTCATCGGGTTTAATGTTAATGCCAACGTTTATCACGTTTTACTTTCTTCAGACCCCAATGCTCCTACAGCTGATGAAGTTATGGCTGAATCACTGATATCGCCTGCACCACCAGCACCACTGATCTCAGCTTTTATCAGCGCACCACCAGAAGAAGTTCAAACATTGATCGAATTAAGGGCGACTGGCCACTTTTTGAATGTCATTAACAATAACCCAGACTGGAGTTACTCCAAGTTATACCGATACATAGTGTTGACTTACCCAGAAGGCACTGATGTAGAGTCTACTCGTGCCACTTTGGCAGCAGATCAATACATCGATAAAGTGTTTGTGATTGATGGAGACCCTGCAATAGTACCTTTGAGAAGCCCAGAAGACGCTAATGAAGTCTCACCAACAAAAGTTCGATCGACGCATCAAAAATTTGGTGTCAACAGTCATTTGACTGACCTCAATGTCATTTCTGCTTGGGAATTATCTGAAGGATCAGGATACATAGGCTCTCTTGATGTTGGTGTACAAACTGATCACCCGGATTTAAGGGCTTTTGATGATCTTGGAAACTATACAGGGGGCAACCTTTTAGACGCCTTTTATCAGTATGACATCGGAGAAGGTGATTTTAATGTTGATTCAGCGCAGCCAACGCCAACCAATGGGCTTCCTGTCAATGAGGGATGTGACTTAGCGGATGGCGTAGATGATGACATGGCCGTGCCCACATTCCTGGGTCATGGAACACATATGGCCGGCTTTAATGAGTGCTAAAAATGGTAACGTGGATGGCATTTGTAAAAACTGTGGACTGTCAATTGTTAAGTTCTTTTTTCATGATAAGTGTAGATATCAAAACCAACCAATTGACGAGTATTGGTGGACCATACCGTCATTGTTTCCAGGTTCACCGGAGCTTGCAGCATTTGAGCAAAAAATCGGAGCAGGGTTGTCATATTTGACTAACATAGGTATGGGAGTTACAAACTACAGTGGTGGAAGAAGGTTCTTGGAAAGTGACTACTGTGTGAACAATTCGGATTACCCGCTATGTTTAGCTATCGAACACGCAACTGAACAAAATGTTTTGATTGTTGGAGCAAATGGTAATAGTCGATCTGTTTTACAATTGCCAGCTTCAGATCCCAGAACTGTTGCAGTTGGTGGATTGCACGATAATGGAAATTACTGGAACGAGTCTCCTTTGAATGGTGACTATACAGCAAATGGCCCTAATAGCAATTGTCCTTACATAAATGGAGATGAGTGTGGTTCAAACCGTAGCTTTCCTGATGGCAACGAAAAGACAGACACTATATCTCAGGCTCGCTCAATGTATTCAACATTTTACCAAGGAGGGCGTCATAACCATCTGTTAGGTGATACGTCTTGCACTGATGATATGGATGGTGTACCCAATGATGGTTATGGTTTATGTACAGGAACATCCATGTCTTCACCACAAGTTGCCGCAATTATGCAGTTGATTCGATCAACACATCCACTTCTGCCGAATGGAACGAGTGACCCGTTCGATCTAGTCGGAATTAAAAACGTTTTAAACTTCTCATCATCAAGAAGCCAAAGTGCTCAAGGCCAAAGCGACTTTTTTGGTTTTGGCTTGCCTGATGCCCGATTGGCACTTGAAACGGTTTTAGGGAAGTCAAATGGGGAGCAAATGAAAACCCGGTTAACTCCTATGTTTGTCAATCATTCAACAGATGCGCAAAATACAGTTTATACCCCATTTCCACAGGTTTCCCTGGCTTTTTTACTTGCTCAAGCAGTTGAGTACTTACCTGATACCAATGCACCTCTTGTAAGCGAATTCACAGAGTTTTGGTATGGTACCCAACAAACATTCCCAAGTCCGAGGGCGGCATTTTATGTATTCACAACGAATAACAATCCATTCGTTAATTTGAAAAACATGGTGCCCTTGCGAAGAATGAATCAATCGGTTACCAACACACAAAACCGCAACGATACCTATGCTGTCAGTGCTGCTGAAATTGAAACATTTAAGGCAGATGGTTACTTCTACGATGGAATAGAAGGGTACATTTTCCCCATTTGTAATTTAGAACCAGGCTGCATACCTGCAAATACTGAAATACTCTATCGTGTCGTAGATGATGTCAATTTCAATCACACATTGGTCAATTTACCGGTCAACAATCCTGCTCCAGCCAACTCAACCAAATTGGGCTATGTCTTTCCCAATGTTGATACTGACAGTGATGGTCTGATCGATGGCCAGGAACGAATCCTGGGTACTTTGATTAATAACCCTGATTCTGATGGAGACGGGCTGACGGATGCTTTTGAGTATCCCCCTGCAGGTGTACCATTCAGCGATCCCTTAATCAGTGACATCATTTTTGAGGATGGGTTTGAATAATTAGTTTAATGAGGTGAGGTGATGAAAATAGGGTACGCACGGGTTTCAAAGTCAGATGGTTCACAAGTTGTGGATCTACAAACAGATGCATTAATCGAACACGGTGTTGATCCAGCAAATATATACACAGACCACACTTCAGGAAGAGGCAAGGACAGGCCTGGTCTTGAGGCCTGTCTAAAAGCTCTAAGAGAGGGTGATTTGTTGGTGATCTGGAAGCTTGACCGGTTGGGCAGGAGCCTCAAACACCTGATTGACACAGTTAAAGATTTAACTGATCGAGGTATTGGTTTAAAGGTTTTAAGTGGACAAGGAGTCGATATCGACACCACCACGGCCAGTGGCAAACTGGTCTTTGGTATTTTTGCGGCTCTGGCTGAATTTGAAAGTGAACTGATCAGAGAACGAACGCTTGCCGGCTTGGCTGCAGCTCGTGCTAGAGGGCGTAAAGGTGGTAGAAAGTTCCAGCTGAATAAACACCAGGTGCGATTGGCTCAAGCTGCAATGAAATCGAGAGAGACCAGCGTCAATGAGTTGTGTAATGATCTAGGAATCAGCAGACAAACTTTATATCGGTATGTTAGCCCAACTGGCGATCTGAGAAGCTTTGGAAACAAAGTATTATCTGCATAGCGAGTTTTACTTTTGAACTTTAAATCCCGATTCAAAACCCTGGATCAATCCAACGATACTACCTCGAGTGTCAAAAAAAATAATTATGGAGAATAAAGCATGAAATTTTCAAAACTACCTGCCAATCCAATATTTATAAATTTTTGCAGTGGACTATTTTTTCCTAGAGTAATTTTCCTCTTTGTTTTATTCCAAATAAGTATTAATTCACAGGCGTCTGATTTAAATGATGAATCAAGCTATGAACCTGGTGAAAAAGAACAATTTGTCATGATTAATTTTGACAGACTTGGTGATCGAAAACACTACCGTAGTCTTTGTAAAAAAGATGACATGATTGCTTGTTTAGATCCTGCGCCATACAAAAAATACAAAGAAATGAAGGGTTACTTTGAGTCTTCTGAACCATACATGACCAAAAAATCTGGTAGTTTCACGTATCAGTATTTTAATGTGACTATGGAAAATGGAGATAAGTTTATATTTATTACCAATGACCAATTTGGCAAATACGGTACAGCCGCTGAAATGATGCCTCTTGAAGAATATCAATCAATAAAATCATTCAGCCCCGAGCCGTTATATCCAGGCTCTGACATTCAAATAGTCAAAAAAGAAAATGTATATGGTATCCGGACTCTCGAATTAAGTAATGGACAAAAAGTTCAGCAAGAGATGTATGAGTTGATTAAATCTTTTGTTTCTAAAGTTGGTGGCGATCACAGAATGGTGGAGATTCTTGTAAACAATCATATCGAGTATGATCACATGGATGATGTATACAAAACAAAACGTGTAGGCTCAGGCCTAGAAAAGAATTTTGGATTGTCGTTATTAGTAACTAATGGTGTCCCAGCATTAAGGGTGGAGATCATGTATTATGGCGATGATTGGCTCTTTGTAGATTCATTCAAGCTTGCAGCTGATGACTTCCGGTATCAATCCCCAAATTATGATTTTAATAGAGATAATTCATCAGGAAATGTTTGGGAGTGGATTACTTTAAATGCCGGCTCAGAACAAATTAAGTATATGAAAGCTTTGTCTGAAGCAAAACTATCTACCATTAGATTCCAAGGAAGCCAATATTACTCTGATTTGACATTGACTGATGATGATAAAACGCACATTACAGACTTCCTAAATCTTTATGATTTGATGAAGTAAATGGTTTAATCTTCTTAGCGTACATTTTCTGCAAATTGGACTTCAAACCCCTTTAATGAGCAAAAAACTGTGGTAAAAATAAATTTACCGCACAAATCACCTCTGCTAACTTTACACATTTGAATTGAGTTTGTGATAATGCAGACTCGTTCAATGTGTGCAAGAATTATGATGAAAAAAATATTGATCCCAATTTTGGCAATGTCTTCAGTCCAGGCTCATCAACTACCACATCAAAGTGGAGATGGTGGCAGCCGGGTTTGTGGATCGTCGGCCGGTCCCATTCATTTAGAAGCAGCTACAATATTTGATTATTGGAACCTGTATGATGGTGCCAATAAGAACCTGGTTGATGTTTCAACATTACCTGAGAACGTTGAAATGGAAGACGAATTGTTACGAGAAGAGTGTTCGATATACGCCATACCAGCCACTCATGAGTTGGCCAAAACATGTGGTGAGGTTGATCATTTCTTGATGGCTGCTCAAGCCGCTGTGCAGTATTGTGATGAAAATCATGGTGGGTTTCCATTTTTCACTGGTCCAGCTTCTTTTGTACAGGCTACTGAACAAAGTACTCTTGGCGTACACCATGATGAGTACCATGAAAATGAAGGGGTCACTTTTATGTGTTTGTCTGATTGCTATTCAACTTCTGACGAAGAAAACTTCTGACCCTGGTTGTCTCACCTTGAATGTCTTGAGCTTTGGGTGATGGACAATATTCTATAGCTTTTTGAAATTGACTCGACATAAGTATATGTTATTCAAAGGTTTATTCTGTAACTTTTCTTGTTTTGCCGCTTTCAGCTCTGACTTTATTTTCAGTTTGTACATACACTGTATCTGTAGTGGCCATACTGGCATGACCTAGATCTTCTGATAAATCTTTAAGGGCGCGCCCACGTTCAATTTCCATGCTGGCTCCTGTGTGTCTCAACCAGTGAGTTGTCGCTTCTTTAAGTTTTCGGGCTTCATTGGGGCTCACAGCTTTGCTCATGGCCTTATAAGATTGGTCAAAGGTATCTTGTACCAGTCTTCTTAAGTGCCTGGATGACATTCCGCCGGTACCACGTACTTTCTCAATCAGTGCTAATTTATCGTTGCTATCGGGTAGGGGAGACAGGTTTCTGGACTTTCGATATCTTTTTAAATATTGTAGAAAGTCTGGTGGTACAGTCACATCTCTTATTTTGCGACCCTTCCCATATACACGAAGCCACCAGTTTTTTGTCGAATCTTCCCAAAAATGGGACATTTCAGGAGACCATTCTTTGCGCTCAGATAACTCTGAAATTCTCAGGAATAAAACTTTCAATGAAGCAATGATAAATAAGTTACGTTCATACAATGGATTTTCATCCGCCATCAAAATAGCTGTGTCCAATACAAATTGCCATTGATCTTCAGTTAATCGCTTTGGCTCTTTAATCTGTGATTCAGTGATGAAATGCCTACAGTCTTTTTTAGCGATTTGAGCTGGGTTACCTAATACCAATTCTTCACCCATCAGATAATTAAAGAAGGAAATAATTGGGTGAATTACTAAATTGGGTGCCCAAATCCAATGAAACTTCTTCATGTTATTGATATTAAATGTTTTGTTCTTATTGTTTTTGTTATTTCCACTAGTTGATGCGTATATCCTGTATTGAATACGAATGAGCGTGGCTTGATCCAAATGAATTTGCTTATAACTCACTAATCCTCATCTATTATACTGGGCAAATACTCGCTTCGAGGTTTAGCTGAAATAACAAATCTTAATGATTGCAATTCCAATAATTGATTGATATTCGAAACAAGCTCGATTGGACAGTTTCCCATGTAATTTTTTGGCTGGTCTCCATCTCCTATTGAAACTAGAACATAATTTGGGCTTAATGGAAAATAAATTTCACTTTTGGGATTAAGTGTTTTTTTATGAGAAAACACGACTGGTCTATCACAGGTGAAAAATTCAGCATCTGATGATGCTAAAACCATCAAGCGTTTTTGAGAAATTTTTTTCGTGAAAGTATCAATGTTTCGAAGCATAGTATTTATAAAAAACCTTCCGGAGTGGGTGGGGTCTGGATCAGTTTCAATTCGTGTGTTAAGAAACTCTTCACTTGGTTTCCCATAGAGCTTATCTCTTAGTTCAATGATATTATCAACTGCTCTATAAATATGCACATTACGCAGGTGTAGAATAGAAATAAACTCGGCAATGAATTTACGAATTACTGGGTCATTCAGATCCAAATTCCCAGACATCAAATGAGGCCAGGTTTTAGCTGCCACATTTTCTATTTTCCCAAACATGTTTTCGATATCTGGATTTCTTATTCCGTCTGGATCCTCTGGAGAATACAAATAGCGTTGGCCACAAATATTCCTAACTGACAATGGGGCTGGTAGAGATGATTGCTGAGTATTATCCCAAACCCATACTTTTGGTTTCTTCGTTTTGATCGATTCCTCTGTTCCGAAATGGCTTAAATAGAACTGAGGAACCCAATGTTGGTTTTTTGGTATTTTATTTGTCATGATTGTATCCCGTCAGCACTATGTGGACCATTTAGGGTAAATTACATTATGATAACTTAAACAAAATGAACCAAACCACCACTGACACATTCTTGGTCTAAACCAGGTGAACCTGTCAGATCAAGTTGGGACTACTGCACCTTAGAGTCCCTTGCAAAAGCATAAGTTGGGTGAGTGTTTTCGATAGTTTTGTCAAACATTTAATTTACTGAGTTAATACGCATGAGAACTTAACAACTGGGTAACTGGAAGAATCTGCATACCATAGCTCATCAATTTCAGTTGGCAAGCATTCATTTATTGCTTTATTTATAACATCCATCATTAACTGAGAATTCATCAATGCAAGATCACTGTTTTCTATCAATAGAATTTTGATGTGATTAGAATACTTTCCTAGCTTATTTAATTTGGTATCGATCAGTAGTTTTAACCTATAAGGAATTTCATTTTGAGGATCAAAATCTTCTGAAATAACTCTAACGAATACAACACCAGTACCCAATTCTTCTTTTGGAATCTTGTTGACTCTGAGTGTGAAATCTAATCCTTCAATCTGAACCACCAAGTTTTTTCCATAACTCAAATTATGCGACTCATTTTGAATCCATCGCATAATCAACTCTCTATTTTTCTTCCAAGTTTGGCCTTTTTTTATACCATCATATTCAATTTGAATCCATAAACGATAATCTAGTTTATCTTTGAAATATGACTCTAATCCTTCAATACTTTGAGAAAACCAATTGTTGTCTCTTCTTTGGTTCTTGATGGTGTCAATACTGGTATGTTCAATTGCGTAGGGGCCCGCAATTGCATCAATATCACTTGAGTTTGATTCTTCAGGAATTGAGTCAATTTTAATATCTAAATTTAATGACTCCTTTAAGTGTTCCACGAATAATTTCACTATTTCAATGTCTTGAGTAACCAGCATTTTTTTCACCACTATATATCAATTTTACTATTTCTCTTTATTATTCTGTAGTTCAATTTCGTAAGATTCAAGCACTAAAACATTGAATTACAAATAGTGACGCAAGCACGCATAAACTTTTCAAAATCAACCACTGTAATAAATTAAATTTGAAGAGATTTATTATTTTTTCAAAGTGACAAATGAAAATTTGCCACTTTGAAGAATTTGTAAATTAACCCCCTCACTAAAGATCTATTTTAATCTTCATCATTTCCTTTAAAGTTGCTTTAAATGATTTGGAATACTTTTGATCAAAATCATACAGGCCATGCATATTGATATGGCGCCAGGAAATGACTGAACCTTTACTTATTGATTCTAGCACAAACTTTTTTTCTTCTTTGTTCGTTAAACTTTTGTAATAGTCTGATAAGAATAAATAGTTCCAAAAGATGATGACGTTTTTCAGTAAGGTTTTACAGTTCATTGCTTGTCGCATCTCTGTGGGTGTGCCAACATGTAAGCGGCCTTTTCGCGCAAAAAATACAGCCTCAGAAAGTTTCTGACCCAGTTCAACACGATTTAATTGCTTTTGAATTGATTTTCTCAATTCCTCATTATCAATATAGTCCAAAATGAACTTAGATTTTATCAAGCGACCGAATTCTTTGATGGCTCTATAAAGCTCATTGTCTTTGGTACTTGATGCCAGTATTTTGAATAGCTGTGAAGCAGAGCAGTGTCCCAACTTGATGGTTGCCATTAGTCTCAATATTTCATCCCAATTTTTTAATATAAGCTTTTTGTTAATAGCTGTTTTGGGTGCGATTGGATTCTTTGAGTTTTTTTGTAAAGATTTAGCCTCATATGCATAGATTGTCTGCTTATGAAGTTTGGCTATTCTTGGAGCAAAAGAAACATCAAGGAAATGCAGCCCTGCAAATATGGCCTCGGTATATCCATGGGAGTCAGTAGAATGTATGTGGTCAAATTCTCCTTCTCTGAACAAAGATGCTTTGGTTTTAACAATCCCATCCATCATATATGGAGCTTCACGATCTGATGAAGTTAAGACATTAACATGAAAAAAAGTTTGTTTTTCATCTATAAAACTATTGACGCTAATACCTTGCTCTTTCCCATAGTATTTATACGAGTAATTAGCCAATAATGAATTCACTGCAACAATCACCTTTTTGCCGTCACTACTGGTGTGTAAGACTCCATTTTTGTCATTAAAAAGAGTAGGGAGGGGTAAGCTTTGAATGTATTTAACAATGCATTCATTGGCTTTGGTGATGTTTTTATTTGAGAACCATAACTTATCTGTATCAATTAGGTTTTTGCTGGAAATCGCCTTCGACGCTTTAGCCATATTGGTATGTCCCAAATTTGTGCCTAAGCTCATTAATGTTGCATAAATTAGCTTGGTATCAATTGACTTATTGCTGTGTTTATTTGATCTGTGCTTGAACTCATGGGAAAAGTTTGTGTATGAATCAACTTCAGAGAGTACTTCATATAATAGTTTGAATTTTGAATTGCTCAATAAACCGGGGATGTATTTTGATGAGTCAAAATCAGCCTCTGACTTTATCAATCTCCAGTTTCCATTTTGATCAACTTTAAGAAAATTATTTGTGCCTGAAAGGTAGTTCTTATTAACTCGTTCATAAGTTTTGGTTAAAGTCTCACCCATTGCTTTGAGTAGTTTCTCACCATCCATGTATTCGTTCAGTCTTGCTGCTGCCAACAGTTCTTGTTTTTTCGAGTTCCACTGCTGATCGGAGATCATGTATGACTGGTTTGAACGATATCTGTACGAAAACTTCAGAGTTAGGCTCCTGTTACGTATTGCCTTCTCAATGTGAGTGAATAGGATTATTTTGTACCTGGTTATTTCTGGTATATCACCATCACAAAAAGTCAGTTGATATTCTTTTTCTGAAAGGAGTCCATCGCATATTTGTTGATCAGGCAGCTTGCCATTTTTCGAAAAATCTTTAATTGCATCAATGAGTGGTTGATATGAATTTTTTTCATCAAATAATAGATTTCGAATGAATGGCGACAAAGATTTCTGTATGGAATCTGACTTTGAAAACAAAAATTGATGATAATTTAGTTTAAGCTTACTGTCATTGATGCTTGTTTCCATTTGATTCAAATGTATTTCTAACTCTGGATTCAATGCGTCAAAATATGATTCTGCTAACTGAATAACTTTTTCATTTTTCTCGGCCAGAGAAATGCTCACATCATGAGAAATTTCGATGATCAGTTTTAAAATTGCATTGGCACTTTTTGCAGACTGTATAACTGACTGGCCAGCTAAATCATTTTTTGATTCATTTTTTTCCTTTTGCTTGCGCTCGAAACCATTTGCTTTGTTTATTACATTCCGCATGATTTTCAAGAATGCATCTACTGAATAGTCTTGTCTTAGAAAGAATTGATCTTGAACAAATGCTGCCATTCGCAGATGTAACTCTGAATTATTTTTCAATCGTTTGATTTGGGATATATCAGACTTATAAATCCAATCTGAAAAATGCTTGATAGCCTCTGGAGTCAAATTAAGTTCGTCAAGAAGTGGTTTGATAGTTAAAAAGGCATCTCTGAACAGCTTTAGTATTTCTGCATTGCGGTTAAGTTTTTTCTGGGTCTCACTTTGATCAATTTTTTTTATCTCTGAAAATTTACCAGTTACTTCAGAGTTATTAAGTAAATTTTTTAATGCATTTTTTTGCTCCAATGTAATATGCTTATCAATGTTTTCGAGCATCATGGTTTCGTACCTGATAAAGGCATCACTCACCATGTTAGCAAGCTTATGATAACCAGGAATTTCTGTTTTGTTTCTCCAGCAAAAATCCAACAAAGAAAACAGTGTGTCTTCACTGGATTTTTGTTTATCAACTTGTAGCAGGGCGTGTGCCTTCAAAGAGTCGATTTCTGAATCTTCGAACGGTTTCCAGCCAAGAGACTGCATAATCATTTTTCTGTGGTAGTGAGCGTTATTGTTGGAATATTTAAAGAGGTCACATGGTTCTTTTAATCCAAGCATCCTTTCTGCTTCTCGTTTGTCTTTAGGTCTAAATTTTTTAGTTTCAAAGAACATGCCTTTGGCTTGAAAATAGGCTCTTTGCAATAAATAACCAACTTTATTTTCAGGCGTTTTCAGCGAGCCGATTATTCTTCTAGTTTCTTTATCTTGAGTGAGTAAGGCGATTCTTTCGTTTCTTGATAGTTTTGGTACCTCGTTGAATGCTCTTATTCTTGCAGCTGTTAAAATTTTGAGTTTACTCATCTTGACTCCTAAGTATTTTTGAATTAAATTTGTGAAATAGGCAAGTCACCAAATTCTTGGTTTTTTGCCGCTTCAAAAACGCAAATCACCATATACTTAGAAAAAAAAGGTCGATTTTGTAGTGTACACTACAAAATGACACGAATTTTCTTCCCAATTTCTGATTTAAATTTACGTTTCTGATTTTTGTAGTGTACAAAATAAAATAATTTTGAGTTTGTTGTGTACATTTAAATTTGTTGTACAATTAATATACACGTGAATAGGAATCTAATTGGTCAATGCACCCAACGTCAGAACTATACGAATCATTACAAACAGCCTATGAGCACTTCAATAAAGAGTTGTTTGGTTCACATCTGGTTAAAGTAATATTTACTGTTCAAAGACAAAAAGGCGTTATGGGTTATTTTGCTCCTGAAAGATGGGGCAATTTAAAGGGTGTCAAATGTCATGAAATTGCAATTAATCCTTCATACATTGCCAATGCACGATTGATTGAAGTCATGCAAACTCTTGTTCATGAGATGGTACATTGTTGGCAACATTGCTTCGGAAACCCGGGGCGTACTTATTACCACAACAAAGAGTGGGCCAACAAAATGATTGAAATAGGACTCATGCCTTCCTCAACAGGTGAGCCTGGTGGAAAAATAACAGGTCAGCATATGTCTGACTACATCATTAAAGGAGGAAGGTTCCTATCTGCTTTTGAAAAGTTAGAGAAAAAAAAGAAATTTCAACTACAGTGGATTGATAGGAAATCACTACCTCGATTATTTGAACCAATTATTGCAGACCCCCAAAAGCCAGAAGACAACAAACCTGCAGTCATAGCTTTTCTGGCAAATAACCCTGAAATCAAGGATTTCGATGAGGAAAAATTAATTCCATACGAAATAAAACAGCAAGAATCTTCATTTTCTGAGTTGATGCCAGAGGACTTCATCATTGAACAAGCTGCCAAAAAGAAAACAAGACAACGCTATATTTGCTACAGTTGTGATACAAAAGTATATGGAAAACCTAATTTGAATATTCGATGTGAAGACTGTAATCAGTTATTCGAATCGGATTAACTTTAATAATCATGAATCATTAACAATCAAAGATTTCTGAAATTATTATTCTTGTAGGTTTTTATGATTTGAATATTTGGTGCTTGTCTTAGGATAATTAACATCAAATAAACTTCTATGTAATCAAAAAATAATGTCAAATGTTATACTATTAATCACATATGGATAATGCCCTCAAAAATAAATGACCAAGCAATCAGCAGCAATTTTTCTCATTTTAATAGTTGCATTGATAGCTATTGCTAAATCTTTTGAAAATAAGTCGATAGATCCTTCTCATTTGAACCCACTCCCAATTCAGGATGAAAATAATAATGATCCATCATTGATTGACACTATAGAGTTTCACATGAACAGGGAAAAGAAAACGGATACAGTTCGAGAAAACCTGATATCAGATTTCAGTGAATGTGGAACCCCACCGAGAATTAACCAGTTTGAAATCAGCGAATTTGCTGGATACTCACTCAAATACCCATGTACCGCAGGAGGAAAAGGATATTCACTTACAAGAAAATCAGAAGATGGATCTACTACGAAAGAATACACCCTCAATTTAGGTGTGTTATTGGGAGATGATAAGGAATCAGTTTGGAGGAATAGTTCAGACTTCAACGATGGTGCTATACGCGAAGGATTCAAAATAATCTTAAAGAGTAATATGTCGCCATTCATATCTCCAATTTTTGGAAACTTAAAAGATTATACTTTTTACAAATCAGATAATAGTTCAGGCCTTGATATATATTTCAAAACGTCAAATCCACGAAGTATTGTTGCTTTTATTCGTGACATTACTGATGCGTCAGGCCACCCCCCTGGAGTTCATTGTTATTTAGATGAAAATGACACCATTGACGACGTGTTTAGTGATTTATATAACCTAGAATATAAATATGCATCTTGTAGTGCACATTGGATGCTAACACATGATATTTCATTAACAGTCCACAGTTTTAATGCCAAATATGCCAATGACATAAAAGTTCTTTTTAAAAAATTGGACCCCGCAATCAGGCAAATAATTATTAAAGAACCAACATAAAAGATCATTCAAGGAGAATCAATTATGGGATCATACACCTTTACACTTGCTCAACAGCAACAACTTACCGACGCTTTTAATCAAGGGCCGACAACTGACTGGGAGCCTGGAACTCACCATGCCTTTTATTCAACATTGGCGACAATACTGAGTACAGATGATGGAAATGGCCGACCTGATGCAGACCCTGATGTTCTTCCCGTCAGAATATGGGCACAAGGTGCCACTCAAACCAATTCTGATCTTGGTGTATTTTCTACTTTAATTAGAGAGTATACGAATAAACAAGGAGAGCTACACTGGCAAAGACGTTTCAGTGATTTTCAAAGCGTAACTAGCATTTCAGAGATACAGGAAGCATCAAACAGAATTGCTCGAAAAATATATGGGGATTTAGAAAATCCGTTGATTAATGATTGGCGTCTTCAGACAATAGAAGAGTTAGCAGATAATGATGCAACTGGAATTGGGGAAGTACTCTTCGATTTTGTTCCAAATGATACTATTAACAGTGATTCCAACACAGGTGGTCAGAACGCTGCCTGGGCAGGTACTTTGTTGTTTTCTTCTTTTGACAGCGACAATGGAGGGTTGCAAGTTGATCAAACATACAGGTTAATCGGTATCAATTCTCAGAGTGCCACAGTTGACAATTTAGATGACTGGAGAAACGTGATTTATGCACAACATGCATATAACCATGGTGTTACTGAATCTGTTTTTGATGCTGGAGCAGCTTTCTTATCTATAGAAGAATTAGGTGAATTGGCAGAGAATGGCCGTATTTTCTTTGAAATATGTATGTTATCTGGTCGTTGTGATAGTTCAGTTGCTACTGCTGTAGATGATCAAATTGCTGAAGAAGCCTTTCAACCCGGTTTATTATACGGCGGAACAGATACACTCAATTTGATCAAAAGTGCCGCAGAAGGTGTTCCTAACCAAACAACCCTCAATGTGGATATCAGCCAATTCCCTAATGTCAGCTTTTCTACCAATTTTAAAGAACAAGCCAGAGAGCTCTTTGGCGCTCCCGGCCCTCAAAACCAAAGCATACCTGCCAATATTGCAAGAGTAGATGATTTAGTTATTCAGGCACAAGGCGGTGATCAGGTTTCACAAAAGTCATTACAAGGCCTGTCTCCATTCACTGTCGACAACGGTGTAACTGTCAATTTGACTGCTTCTAATCAATACTGGGCAGATAAAGGACTCATGACCAAAGCACGATTGCTGTTTGATGCTCAGGATGTTTTATATGGCGGCTCATTAACCTCATCGACATTTGTTGATCCCGTGCAATTCAAGGACTTAACATCTGGCATAGAATTGGAAGTTGATAACAACATTCTTCCTCTGTCCGATTTCAGAAAAATAGAATTTGGCTCAAGTGCTTCAGATGCATTAACCGGTGGTGATTATAAAGACAGCTTGTACGGTCTTGATGGGTCAGATTCTTTCGATGGTGGCTTAGGCGATGATTTTCTCTCAGGTGGCGCAGGCGTTGACTCTTATGTTGTCGATGATGGCAGAGACATCATTTACGATTCCGATGGCCAAGGTTCAGTTCAGCTTAACGGAGAAGTTTTAATAGGCGGGGATCGAATTGGTGGTAATGTTTGGGATAGTACAGACGGTCGTTTCAGATATCAGTTAATCAGCACATTCCAAGGAAACCAATTGGTTGTTATTGACTCAACAGATACCACAGGTATGGTGGTGATCAATGGTTTTAGTAGCGGTGATTTGGGCATTGATTTGGAAAACAGTAATGATCCTTTACCGCCTATTGATACCTTTGCACCGGAAGATACTGCTGCAGTTGGCACGTATGATAACTACACGCAAGGTTCAAACGGCAATGATTTTTATGATGCTGGCAATTTGTATGATGTGGTCTCTGATTTTCAGGGAGGCGATGATGTCGTTTTGCTCGGTAGTGATGATGGTTTTTCTGACCGAGCATCAACTGCTTCTGGAAATGACACAATTTACGGTGAGGAAGGCAATGACTACATCCTGGCAGGTGTCGGGTTTAATAATCCTGTTAACGGACCAAATGATAAAGATACTGTGATCGGTGGCCCTGATGTTGACTTGATTAATACTGGGGTTGGCGATGACTTGATCATAGCTGGTGAAGAAGGTGAGGATATCAATGCCACTAACACATCTGATCAAGGCGATTGGATTGTGGCAGATGAGGGGAATGATGTCGCCTATGGTACTGGTAATCAGGATTTTATCACCATGGGTAACGGAGCTGACCTGGTCTATGCTGGTGGTGGTTTTGATGTTATTTTGGCTGATGGTTATTACCGTTTCAGTGAGCCACTGGCT
>JANQRW010000057.1 GCA_028284365.1 Marinicella sp. | reverse complement strand
CCTCGGACGAGCTACGGCATTCAAGCAAGACTTATTGCCTTTCAGGCAAACCGTCATGCTTTCATTGCTTATGCTGGTCAAGCTGCTCAGCAGCTTTCCGCGGTGATTCAAAAAGGCGATGTCATATATAAAACTTTTTTGGGTGATGCATCAATCGAGTATAACAAGCCGATAAATGGTGAGACCATATTTCGTGTTTTTTCCACCACCAAACTCATCACCACTGTTGCTGTTTTTCAATTAGTAGAACAAAAGGAAGACCCAAGAGTATTCTTTTTTTATTGGTGTGTAGCTGTGGGCCAAATTTAATTTCATCAACCAAAATACTCAGCGACCCTATTGATTCAGTGAGTTTTGGTATATCATTGCCTTGGAAATACAGCCCAAACAAATTGACATCTGGAATATAACTTACCTTTAATCGAAGGAGTAATTATGAAAAACCCCCGCCGCAAAACATGGTTGTCTGCATTTAGCTTGATGTTACTCATCTCAGTATCAATGGCCAAAGAGCAACAATCGGAGTCAATAGATAACCCTAAATATTTTCAGGGTATGGACGTGTTTGATTTGGAATACGTCAGTGATCCGCGTATTTCGCCAGATGGTAAACAAGTGATTTACCGTTTAAACAGCAATGATGTGATGACCGACAAGACCAAGTCAAATTTATGGATCGTGGATATAGATGGTCAGAATAATCGGCCTTTGTTATCAGGGAAGAAGAGTTATTCATCGGCGCGCTGGTCTCCAACTGGTGATCGCATAGCGTATGTCTCGTCTGACACTGGTTCGCGTCAGATATACATCAGGTGGATGGATACTGGTCAGACGGCATTGATCAGCGATTTAAGGAAAGCGCCTTCATCTCTGACCTGGTCACCAGATGGTAAATACATTGCATTTACCATGCAAGTGCCTGCCAAAAAAACAAAACTGGTCAAGAAAAGAACAAAGCCTAAAGGAGCCGAATGGTCTAAACCGGCGATTGTGATTGATTCCATCAGGTACCAAAGAGATGGCAGTGGCATTGTGCCAACCACTTTCAGCCATGTTTTTGTGATTCCAGCTACTGGTGGTACTGAGCGTCAGCTTACATCGGGTGATTTTCAGCACCGAGGCTCTTTATCTTGGTCAAAAGATTCTCAATACATTTTATTTTCCGCCAACAGAAATACGGGTTGGGAAAGGCAAACCAATGAGAGTGATATTTATCGCATTGATTTGCAGGGTAAATTGTCGCAAATCACCGATCAAGCTGGTGCAGAAAGGCACCCAGCCTATTCACCGGATAACCGAAAAATTGCTTACATTAAAACCCCAAACTTAAAGTTTTCATACATTAAATCGACCCTGGTGGTGGCCAACAGTGATGGTTCTGAACCCAAAGTTTTAACTGAACAACTGGATCAGAGTATTGACAATTTTGCTTGGGCAGGTAGCAATAAATCGTTACACATTGGCTATGATGAGCGTGCCATAAGGCAGGTTGCTGAGGTTTCAACGAATGGTAAAATCACCCCCAAAGTCCAGGGCATCAGTGGCACCTCCAATGGGCGGCCATATGTCAGTGGCAGTTATACCATCAGCGATGATCAAGTGATTGCCTACACCAAAGGTTCAGCACACAGGCCAGCCGATTTGGCCGTTTTTAAAAGCAGGAAAAGCCGAACTTTAACAGCAGTTAATGATGATTTATTGGCTCATAAACAGTTAGGTGAAGTACATGAAATTATTTATAACTCATCTTTAGACCAACAAGAGATTCAAGGTTGGTACATCACGCCACCTGACTTTGACCCCAATAAAAAGTACCCTTTGATCATCGAAATTCATGGTGGACCGTGGCTTTCATATGGCCCTTATTTTTCTGCAGAACTACAACAAATGGCCAGTGCTGGTTATGTGGTTTTTTATGATAACCACCGTGGTTCAACTGGATATGGCACTGAGTTCGCCATGTTGTTACATCACAAATATTCAAGTCCAGATGATTTTGCTGATCATATGTCTGGCATTGATGCCATGATTGAGAAAGGCTTTGTTGATGAAAACAACCTGTTCATCACTGGTGGCTCAGCAGGTGGTATAGCCACAGCCTATGCGATTGGTTTGACCGATCGCTTCAAAGCTGCGGTGGCGGCCAAACCGGTCATCAACTGGGTCAGTAAAACCTTGACAGCTGATTCTTCAATTGGTCAAATACTTCACCAATTTCCTGGTATGCCTTGGGATCATTTGGAACATTACTGGCAGCGATCACCATTGTCTTTGGTTGGTAATGTAAAGACCCCGACCATGTTAATCACTGGCGAAAGTGATCGTCGGACACCGATTTCTGAAACTGAGCAATACTATCAGGCCTTACAGCTGTTAGGTGTGGACAGTGTGATGGTGCGCATTCCTGGTTCTTCGCACGGGATTGCAGGTAGGCCCTCGCGCTTATTGGCTAAGGTGGATCACATTTTGGCCTGGTTTAACAAATATCGTACAGATGTGGACTAAATCACAGATCTTTTTGAGCTGATAAATCGTGAATGAGGGTCTAACAGCTTTCCTTCTTTAAACTTTTCTGAAGGTTAAATTAATGCGGTGTAAACCAAGTTCAGGATGAGGAATGGCACAGTTGGTTTTTACGCCGTGATAAATCAATCGCGCGCTGCGACCCCAAATGAGCACATCGCCATCATACAACTCTATCTCTTGCGGTTTGTTGTGCCTGGTGTCACCGTATATTTGAAAACGCGCACTCATGCCCAGTGACACTGAAACAATGGGTTGGGTTAAATCAGGTTCATTTTTGTCTTGGTGCGCGGCCAGTTGTTGGCCTTGTTGGTAATGATTGATCAAGCAGGCATTTGGGCTGAAATTATTGAAGCCGGTTATCGCAGCAGCTTGTTTGGCCAACAGTCGAAACTTTGCTGGCATGCCTGGCCAGGGACGGTGAGAGGTAGGATCGTGCTTGACGTAATGATAACCGCTTGTTTCGCTGATCCAGCCTAAATCGCCGCAGTTGGACATCGAAATATTCAGGCGCTTACCACCAGGTGTGTACATAAAGCGGAAAGGTGCTTGTTTAATTACGGATTCGATGTCAGTGCTTAACTTATGGTAGTCAGTGAAGCCCCTGAGTAAATAAACATCCTGGATAAGCTCTAGTGGATCATTGTTGAGATCTGAAAATAAATCAGACACGCTCGAATTTGTTTTTTTTCTGTAGTTTTTTAAAATGGTTAGAAAAATTATCAATGATTTTTATGATGTTGTTCACGCAATCCCTCATATTAAATAGTCGCTGAAGATCAATTCCAGTTCTTGTTGGCTTAATTGACGATAGAAAAGGTCTACGCCAATCACCAGTGAATAGAGTATCAGGCTGTGCTTTTTTACATCAGTCGGGTTTGAGTAAATATCAGTCAAGAGTTTTTCCAAGTATCGGTAACGCTGTTCATACACGCTGAATACAAATGCTTTGACCTCATCATCCTGAAATGACCAGGCATTGATTTCGAACTCGAGGCGATTGCCATTAATTGCACCATCAATACACTGTCGTCCCAGCAGTGAGAGCTTTTCACGACTGTTGGTTCCATGTTCAGCTTGTTCAATGAATCCTTGGGTAAATCTTTGTTTCCAATAATTGAGCACTTGCATTTCAAAATCACGTTTAGACTTAAACCAATGGTAAAAACTGCCTTTGGTAACTTTTAACTGCTGGCACAATTCTTTGATTTTTAATCCGCGCCATCCTATGGTGTCCAAGGTTTGGATGCCTAGTTTAAGCCAGGCCAACTGACTGTCATTCGATTCTTTCATAAACTTTACCTAACAGAGGTGTTTACTTGATTAACAGATCAAAATAAAAAGATATAAAACCATGTATTAAGCTGCATTTACAGTCTAAATCAGCTCACTTTTAATTATTTCTTTTGATGATTCGGAATTAAGCAATGATCTCAAATATTTTATTGCGACATACCTTGAGGTATGTTACATTATTGTCCAGCATACCTCAAGGTATGTTTTGATCAGGAGATTTACATGAAAGTTGATAAAAAATTATTCAAAGAAAAGGTTAAACCCTTGTTCTCAGGTGCAGTTTTTTGTTCTGTAGCAACTGTAAACGAGGCTGGTGTGCCGCATGTATCACCCATTGGAAGTGTCGTACTTAATGATGAAAACCATGGTTGGTTCTTCCAGAAATTCACCAAAAACATTCCCCAAAATACAAACAGCTGCGAATATGCCACCATTATGGCTGTTAATGACGGCAAATGGTTTTGGCTAAAGTCTGTACTAAAAGGTCAGTTTAAAAAACCACCTGCGATGCGGTTATTGGTAAAACTGGGTAAGTTGCGTCCTGCCACTGAAGCTGAGGGTGAAAAGTTTAAACGCCGGGTTGGTTTCTTTAAACGCACCAAAGGTTATGCCATGATGTGGCAAGAGATGGCAGAGGTTCGGGAGTTTGAAATTTTAGAATATAAGCCTGTTTTTATTGGTCAAATGACAAGAAACCAATTTAATTGACAGTTGTGATTAAGGAGTCTTGTTTGTTTTCTTTCATTCTCAAAAGACTCTGATTCGCTGAGCTCCATGGAAACTGCTTGAAAGCTTTCCATGGAGCGGGGCTTGGTATTTCTTAGAGTAATTTAATTATCACCGCAATCACAAGTATAAAATTGCTTATTAAACCGCCAACGAAACATATGGTTCTTGGTCCGCCAGCAACTTTGCCTTTACCGCTGTAATAAACCACCCAAAAACCCAACCTTAAGACGACATGAATAACCGCCAACCAATTAACCAAGGTGATGTTGGCTTGGACAAGTATGCCAATGATAACCACCAAGCCAAAAGGCCCAAGGCTCTCCACGGAATTAGCATGGGTGCGTAGTACCCTGAAACTAAATAAGGAATGATCGCCGTTTAATGGCATGCCTGGTGATTGTTCTTTTTTCAAGAATGCCAAAGGAGCTGTTAACAAATTCTGTAGCAGAACCATCAGGCACAAAAAACTTAGCGACAACAAAGCTGGCTGGTATTGTGAAAACTGTATACTGATTTCATTGAGCGTATTCATTGATAACTCCAATTAAGTCATGGGGCAGTCTATGGCTTCAGTAACCTCGATGGTGCCACCGATGGATAAATGCGGGCAGGGTTTGATCAGATTGAATGCAGCGATCTGATCTTCAGCTTCGATGATACTGACACCACAAATCGGGTTGTCAGATTTTGTTTCTGTAATTGCTGATGAACTGATGGTTTGGGAAGGGTAAACTGGCGTACCAGGATCTATCATGGCTTCACCCATACCATGTACCCAACTCATCCAAGCTGCCATGTGCTTTTGGCCATCCTCAGGTTGGACGGCGCCACGGTATACGAGTAAAAACTTTTTCATATTGAATCCTCTTTTCTGTTTAAGTACTTGTATTTTGCCAGGAAATTAAATATGTTAAAGATCATATTTAGAATCTTTAGCCTCCTTCTTTTATTCTGTGAATAAAAACCAGGCAGAGAGTTGACCGCTTTTACTATCAACTTTAACTCTGCTTTAGATTGGTACATAATCAGTAAAACAACGTGATCATGCATCTAGCCACATCCACTACCCTATTATCCAAGTAACCCCCAAAATCAAAAATGATGTTGTCTTCATCATCGACCTCAACCTCGCTATTAGGGTTTAGAGACACCAGGTCATCACCGAGTAGCTTGGAGGCATCGAAAGACCTATTTATTATGTCGTTTGTATAGTATTTATAGGGGATGTCTTGCCTTTTATGAAAATTATAGCAGCGATAGGGCAGAGTGCTTTTTCCAGCACGACCTAGAGGACTATAAGATAATTATGTTGCTCATAAATCCGATCTATAAATCCAGATTTAAAGATTAGGTTACTAATCTAGATTTATTTTTGTTTGGATTTTTCTGAAATTAAAGATGATAATTATGCGGTATGATTAATGTAGGTGACAATTCTGGCAGTCAATTCATTCCTTATCGAATGAATCGTGTGAGAGGAGCTTTTAATAAATTTGATGGTTCTTTTCTTGTGCCCAAAAAAGACGAAACTGCCCCCAATTCTATTATTTATTTTTTTGCTCGTTATTTAGCTGGAGGCAACAACATAAGGGGCAAGTCTATCGATATAGAGCTTGGTCAATTTATCGACCATATGAGCGGCAAGAAATCAAAAAACAATTTAATTCCGGTCATTGCCAGACAATCAAACCAAATGATAGCAGCTAAATCGTTGATCACAGAACCGGTGACGCTTAAACATTTAAAAAATATCAATGCTGACCTTGTTAAGGTCAAAAACAAGCAAGGACTGAGAAACAAAGTGTTTTGGGTGGGAAACAAAAAAACCAAACCTTATGCTTACCAGGTTTGTCATCACTCAATGGTAGAAGACTTGCTCAACGATTTTTTAGTCTTTTTAAATGACCAATCCGTAGACCTTTTAGATCGACTGTTGATTGGTACACATCAGTTTTATGCCATTCATCCTTTCAAAGATGGTAATGGAAGGGTTTGGCGTGCTGTTTTCTGGAGTCTGCTTTCAGCGAAGTATGATGAAGTTCAAACTCTGTTTATTATTTTCTATTTTAAACTTATCAATTACGAGGGCTTGTATTTTGCTCAGAAAGATTTAAGAGCTGGAAAAGTTGAAAGCTATGTTAATTTTTGGCATCACTGTCTTGAGTGGTCAAAGAAAGGATTGGCTGTTTACAACACAATTTTTTTAGACGAATATGGCGATAAAATCAGCCAAATATATGAACTGGATTATTGGCTTAAAAACGAAAAAAGAAATGTTGAAATAAGTACATTGGAATAATATGATGCAAATCATTATCAACAAAGGGAGAGTTCATAGATGAACGAAAATCAAAAGAAAAGGCTGGCTTTATCAATTTCTGGTTACTTTAAAAAAGCCATTAAATTAACAGCAATAACAGTTACTTTAT
>JANQRW010000054.1 GCA_028284365.1 Marinicella sp. | reverse complement strand
GCATGGCGGTTTACCTGAAAGGTAAGAAGCCCTGCTTGAATGCCGTGGCGCGTGCAGGCAATGAGCGCATGGCGGTTTACCTGAAAGGTAAGAAGCCCTGCTTGAATGCCGTAGCCCGTGCAGGCAATGAGCGCATGGCGGTTACCTGAAAGGTAAGAAGCCTTGCTTGAATGCCGTGGCGCGTGCGCTTGGTTAGGCAGACCATGAAGTGGAGGTGCTTAGCGTGAACTTGGAGTGGAAGCTGCGCCATTATGGAATGGGCGATAGTGCGTGCGAAACAACTATCGCTGGTCCAGCTCCTCAATCCTCAACAGGCAAGTTAGCATGATAATTTCGTCTAGTTATCACCATAAAAAAGCGGATAACCACGTACAAGAAAAAACCCAGTGCAATGGCGTAGATGCCCCAATGACTTAATAACACCACGGGCTCACCTGACTCCACACCTTTGATGTAATCCCATAGCATCGGCAAGGCACCAATCATGGTTATGGTCATGGCGACATAACTGAACATGCGTAATTTATACATGCGGTCACGAAACATACGACGTTGAAATAGTTTGACTTGTTCGGGGTCTGCTTGAGCCTGGGGGTCCTTGCTGTAACCACATTTTGGACATACTTTCGCCACTGAGGATATTTTGGTGCGACAAGCTGGACAATTAATCAAAGCCATAACATTACCTGAAAAGTACAAGCATAATATTATAACAATTCCTACATGAAATATTCATCAAGAATGTTTATCATAACCACTACCCAAAAAATCAAATGTTATGAAACGAAAAACCAAAATTGTTGCAACCATGGGTCCTGCCAGTCAATCACCTGAACAGATTGAGGCATTAATAAAAGCTGGGGTGAATGTCTTTCGTTTGAATTTTTCTCATGGCACTGCTGCAGATCACCACCGCAATGTAGATAACATACGAACAACAGCCACCAAGCTTGGAAAAATCGTTGGGATATTACAGGATTTACAAGGTCCAAAAATTCGCGTTGGAACATTTACCAATGGCCCAATTACCCTAAAGGAAGGCCAAGCCTTTGCTTTGCATTCTGACAAGAAATTTGCAGGAGATCAGCACGGTGTAGGAATCAGTCATGCTGAATTACATGAAGACATTTCACAAGGTGATGCCTTATTACTCGATGATGGCAAACTGGTTTTAAGGGTGAAAGAAATCAAAGACCAGATTATTCATACCGAGGTTGAACGTGGTGGATTTTTAAGCAACAATAAAGGCATCAATGTGCCTGACGCCGATTTAAGTATCGCTGCGGTAACTGAGAAAGACATTGCTGACATAGCCATAGGTGCCCAGTTAGATGTTGATTGGGTGGCGTTAAGTTTCGTACGTAATAAGAATGATTTGTTGTTGGCAAGGCACCATTTGGGATTGAATGATTCCAATGCCAAGCTGATGGCTAAAATTGAAAAACCAGGTGCGGTTCGTAATTACAAGGAAATACTTGGTGAAGCCGATGGCATCATGGTGGCGCGTGGTGATTTAGGTGTAGAACTATCCGCCGAGAAAGTGCCCATGTTACAAAAACGCCTGATCAGAAAAGCCCGTCAGAAAGGTAAGCCTGTGATCACTGCCACACAAATGCTGGAATCAATGATTGATCAGGCAATACCAACCAGAGCTGAGGCGAATGATGTTGCTAATGCCATTTTTGATGGTACCGATGGTGTGATGTTATCGGCTGAAACTGCTACTGGGAAGTTTCCGATCCAAGCCGTTAAAACCATGGACAGCATCGCCACCACCGTTGAAGCCGACAATGATTACCGCAAGCGTATGATAGAACGAAAGTTTAAAGCTGAAAAAAACACACCAGATGCGGTTTCATCAGCAGCCTGCCACATTGCAAGAACTTTGGCGGCAGAAGTGATGTGTTGTTTTTCCAGTTCCGGCGCAACTGCTTTACGGGTTGCAAGAAATCGCATTCATACCGACGTAATCGCTATTTCACCATCCATTAAATCATGCCAGCAATTATCTGTTTCATGGGGCATCAACCCAGTATTAAGTAATGATGCCACCAGCACCGATGAGATGGTTGAAATTGCAAACAGGGTTATCATTGACAATAACATGGCTCAAAGTGGAGATCAATTTGTTATTACTGCGGGCGTGCCCTTTGGCTTTTCTGGCACCACCAATTTAATTCGAGTAGAAACCCTTAGCTAAAGCTGTGCTAATATATCTACATTACTGTAAATCTTGAAAAGATCAAGTGTAAAGTTTATTCCGAGATCAATGTTTATTAAAAATATAGACTGGACTTGTTATCACAAATATTTATTCATAGAAAAATTTCACAGAAATACCACTTAAGACAATGTTAATATAGTCTGTACGTTTTTAACTAAGATAAACTGCCAACTGGATTCCGTTAATTACCATGACCAATAATAACGTTAACACCTTTTCAGCAACACAAAATGAAACCGACACCATCAATCAAGTCATCGATGCGGTTGGACAAAAAATTCTCGATAAACACCAAGCAATAAAAACCGTCATTGCTGCCATTATTGCTGGAGGTCATGTATTACTTGAAGACTTACCAGGTTTGGGAAAAACCACATTAGCAACGACCATAGCTCAAGTTTTCGGTATGGATTACAAGCGCATCCAACTCACTTCAGACATGATGCCCAGTGATGTATTGGGTGTCAGTATTTATGATGCACCCAGCCAAACTTTCAGTTATCACAAAGGGCCGATCTTCACCCAGTTTTTATTGGCTGATGAACTGAATCGCGCCACACCAAAAACCCAAAGTGCACTGCTGGAAGCAATGGCTGAAAATCAAGTCAGTATGGATGGTCAGACCTATTCACTTGATGATGTGTTTTTTGTGATGGCCACCCAAAACCCAATCGATGAAGCTGGCACCTATGCACTTCCACAATCACAATTGGATCGTTTTTTAGTCAGCCTTTCATTAGGTTATCCTGATCAAGAGAGTGAAAGGAAGTTATATGGTGCCACTTACATCAATCAAATGAAACAACCTGTAACCAAGATCAGTTCACCAGAACAACTGCAAGTGTGGCAACAACAGGCCAGCCAAATTCATGCCAGCGATGAAGTGCTTGACTACTTACAAATTTTAATCAATAAAACCCGAACCCACAGTGACATTCAGCACGGCTTATCACCACGAGCCGGTTTGTCTCTGTTCAAGTTAGCTCAAAGTTATGCCCTAATAGCTGAACGCAATTTCATCACTCCAGCGGACATACAAAGTGCTTTCTATCCGGTTAGCAGGCACCGTTTGGTTACCCATGAAGGTCAATTTGCTGGCGATTTGATTAACCACATACTCAATGATACGCCAGTTATTTAAACAGAAACTCAGCCAATTTTTTAACCGTCGCGGCACAGAAAACCTACCAGTTATTTTTGATTGGAGGCGCATCTATGTGTTACCCAGTAAAGCTGGTTTGTTTTTTGCAGTGATTTGGTTTTTAATGATGTTGGCTGGTCTAAACTTTAATAACAACATGAGTCTGATGTTGGTGTTTCTGTTATTTGGTCTGGCACAGGTCGTTTTGTACCAAACTTTTTTTAACATCAGAAACCTGCGTTTGGAACATGTCAATGCAGAGCCTGTGTTTCTTGGTGAGGACATCACCTTACAGATTCAATTGGGTGCAGATCATGACAAATGGCAAATTCGCAGTGAGAATGATTTGAGCACAGATGTCACTAACATCACCCAAGAAGCCAGTCAATTCAGAGCACTAACTCAAAGCCAACACCGTGGTTGGCAAGCTGTTGACAGGCTTAAGTTTTTAACTCGATATCCTTTGGGCCTTTTTACTTGCTGGGTGTACTGCACACCGAATGCTCAGGTATTGGTTTACCCCAAACCTGAAACCCCCTGCCCGAATTTCCCTCATCACGGTGGAGAAGACGGTGAAAAAAGCACGCTGGTCAAAGGAGAAGAACTCAGCAGCATCCGAGCCTACCAACAAGGTGACCCAATTCGCGACATCGCCTGGAAAAAAACAGCACAAAGCGACCAAACATGGGTCAAAGAATTTCACCAAATCCAAGGACAGCATTTATTGTTTGATTTCACACAAATGAACTTGAACAACACCGAAGCCAAACTATCACGCATGACAGCATGGGTTATAGCAGCAGAACAACAAGGCGCCAATTACCAGATTTTATTACCCGGCTTCGATTCAGGCATGGGAACCGGAGATGCACATAAGCACCAATGTTTGAAAGCATTGGCCTTGTACCAATCCACAGACCATCAAGGAGGTGGGACATAGCCAGAATCAAATCACAATTAAGTACCAAACAATTATTCTGGATTACTTGTGCCGTTTTGTGGGCAGTCTTACCGCAGTTGTATCGACTGCCCTGGTGGTTCTTACCCATGACTATTGTAGTGGTCAGTTACCGTTTTTATGCACAATTAAATCACATCAAAAAAGCCTACAACATTGTGTTGATGATGATTGCGATCCTCACTTTATTATTGATTGTTTACACCCAAGGCCTTGGTTTATCCAGAGAAATCAGTGTGACGATATTAATCACCATGACCGTGCTGAAACTGTTAGAAACCTATCTCATGCGTGATGCTTTGTTGGTGGTGATGTTGTGTTTCTTTGTGACCATGACTCGATTTTTGTATTCCCAAGATTTATTACTGGTCTTCTATTTGTTGGCATCTGCTTTTGTAAGCACCCACGCATTAGCAATGCTCAACTTTGAAAAAACCAACAAATGGTTTGATTTTCAACAACTGAAATCAACCGCTTCGTCCTTGGTATTGGCCATACCATTTGCTACTTTATTCTTTTTGGTTTTTCCACGTTTGGGTGCTCCGATTTGGGGCTCTCCAGATATTTTTGGTGAAGGCAAAACTGGAATCAGTGACACCATGAGCCCTGGCTCAATCGTTGAGTTATTCATGGATGATTCGCCAGCATTCAGGGTCACCTTTGAAGATGGATATATACCACCGAACAACCAACTTTATTGGCGCGGACCAGTTTTATGGAACTTTGATGGCCGAATGTGGAGCAGGAAAAAACACAACAACGTCAGACAAACCATCAGACAATACCAGGCTGATGCTGCCATTGAATACCAAATAGAATTAGAAAACACTGGCCAAAAGTATATGTTCGGCCTGGATTATGTGATTGCTGCACCAGAGAAAGCATTTCTGCTACCTGATTCATTGTTGTATTCTCCGACCGCCATCAACCAGTTGAAACACTATAAACTCAAATCTCTGCTGTTAGGCCGCTTTCACCAACCCGTCTCAGAACCTGACCTTGATTTGTTATTGGCATATCCCTCAGGTCAGAACCAACAAACTCTCGCGATGATGCAAAACTGGAAAGCTGAAGCAAAAAATGATTTGGCCATCATTAATCGTGCCTTGAACTGGTTTAACCAAGATGAATTTTATTACTCTTTCACGCCTCCGCCATTAGAAAATGAAGTGATTGACGAGTTTTTATTTGGTACCAAGCGTGGTTTTTGTGAGCATTACGCCTCATCTTTTGTCATCATGATGCGCATGGCTGGCATTCCTGCCCGAGTAGTTACAGGTTATCAAGGCGGTGTTGATAATGGCGAATACCTATTGGTTAAACAATCTGATGCCCATGCCTGGGCTGAGGTCTATATCCAACATGATGGTGTTGGATATTGGCAAAGGGTTGATCCCACATCAATGGTAGCTCCAGAACGTGTTGAACAAGGTGCACGAGAAATCATGGCAGAAAAACGCAATGCATTTGACTTTGAATGGCTAAAAAATGCCCGTGAGTCAATGGATAAATATCGCTATCAGTGGAATCGGTGGGTGCGGGAATTTAATGTCAGTAAACAACAGGCCTTGTTCAGAGCCATTGGCATTGAACACCGTGATGGCAAATCCTTGGCCTTGATGATGATTGGGATTTTGTTCGTAACTGCTTTATTGATCTTGATTCCACTGTGGTGGATCAAAAGGAAACGTTATCACTCCTTACAAAAACTGTATTTGAACTTCGCCCAATTAGCCAAAAAATACCCTAACCTTTATCAACAACACCAACAAGGTATCGAAGTGTTTGCATCAGGTTTCATTAAAAAATTTCCAGATACCAAGACTCAAGTCAATCATTTTGTTAACCTCTACCTCAATACACGTTACAGTGATAACCAGGAATTGAAACACAAGAATCTGAGCCACTTGTATCAAACCCTGCAAAAAATAAAAACCAAAACAGTTGAATAAAAAAATACAGAAACTCTAGTCAAAATTAACAGTCATGTCTGAAAGATTTAACCAAGCTAAAATATTGATGACAATCATGTTCATGCTGACATCCTGTACTGACAAAAAACCAACCAAACACCAAATGTTTGTTTTTGGCACTCTGGTCGAAATCAGCATTTGGCACAACAACAAAACAGAGATCAATGAGGCGGTAGATGACATCAGCATAAATTTTAATCAAATGCACCATCACTGGCATGCCTGGAAACCTGGACGACTCAATGTCATTAATCAGAAACTGCGCAATGGTGAAACGATTGCTTTAGATCCAGCAGAAGCACAGTTCATAAAAATCACCATTGATTTGGCACAACAATCAAGTCACCTGTTCAACCCTGCCATAGGAGAATTGATTCATTTATGGGGCTTTCACAGCGATGAATACCCACTGCTGACACCACCACCAACGACGACACAAATCAAGGAGCAAATTGCTCAAAACGTAACTGTCGATGATTTAATCCTTGATGGCACCATCCTCAGCAGCAGTAACCCAAATATGTGGCTGGATTTTGGTGGCATCGCCAAAGGTTATGCCGTTGACCAAGCCATTGAAATATTAGCCAACCACAACATCAATAATGCCATCATCAACGCCGGCGGAGACATCCGCAGCGTTGGTGAGAAAAGTGGTCAGCCTTGGCGCGTGGCCATCCAATCACCCAAAGATTGGTCTATGCTGGCTGAAATTCCAGTCAATAACTCAGAAGCCATATTCACTTCCGGTAATTACCAACGCTACAAGGAATTTGATGGCAAGCGCTACGCTCACATCATTCATCCTGAGACTGGTTTGCCGGTTGAGCACGTGGTATCAGTCACAGTGATTGCAAAAAATGGAGTCCTTGCTGATGCGGCTGCCACTGCTTTGGTGGTGGCAGGTGATGATTGGCCAAAAATTGCCAACCAATTAGGTATTAAGCAAGCATTAATCATCGATGAAAATAATCAATGTTTCACCACCAAAGAGATGCTTATTAGACTAGAACAACTAAACGTTAAATGCGAGGTGATTAACTAAATGTATTGGTAAATGGTAATAAAATGACAAATACTGCCAACCAACACAAAAACATGAAATATCGCGTGATTAAATGGAATCTTTTTAATCGCGTAGAGCATGGCCCCAATGGTGTAAGCCACGCCACCAAAAAGCAACCAGCCCAAAGCTGCTGTTGTTAAATTCGTCGCCAATGGTTTAATCGCGAAGACTATCGCCCAACCCATGGCGATATAGAGTATGGTAGAGAGTACCTCAAAACGACCCGTATAAAAAATCTTGATGACAATACCCACTAAAGCCATTGTCCATGCAGTGATCAGGATGCCATAACCAAGCCCACCTGGCATCACCAATAACATCAATGGTGTGTAAGTACCTGCAATCAGCACATAAATCGCAGCATGATCCAAAACCCGCATACGGCTTCTTATGGCTGGTACTTTGGTCGAGTGGTAACATGTTGATGCCGCGAATAACAACACCATACTGATGCCATAAACAGCATAAGCCAGAATCGGCACCCAGCTGCTTGCAGACATTCCTTTTGCGATCAGTACCACCAGTCCAACAATGGCCAACAACATACCCAAGGCATGCGAACCAATGTTCAAACGCTCTTCAATAGGCGGATAAAACTTAACCGGTTTTTCAGACAAAATAGTGGCCCAAACTACAGTGCTTTAAAACCAATATCAGTGCGGTAATATTCGCTGCCCCAACTGATTTTTTTTACTGCCTGATACGCTTTTTTTTGCGCCGCTTGCAGTTCATCAGCCAAAGCACAAACGCACAACACACGACCGCCACTGGTGACTGTTTCATCGCCTTGGTTCGCAGTACCCGCATGAAAAACTTTAACCTCACCATCGATGGTGTCCAAACCTTGAATTGGGTTGCCTTTGGCGTAGCTGAACGGGTAACCTTTTTCAGCCATCACCACGCCCAGTGCATAGCGCTTATCCCATTTACAAACCATAGTATCAAGCTTGCCGTTGATCGCAGCTAAACACAATTCATCCAAGTTACTCTGCAGCCGGGTCATGATTGGTTGGGTCTCAGGATCACCAAAACGGACATTGAATTCCAACACCTTGGCTTGGCCCCGAGCATCAATCATCAAACCGGCATACAGAAAACCTGTGAACGGCATACCATCTTTAGCCATACCATCCAGAGTGGCTTGAATCACTTTTTCAGCCACCTGCTGGTCAATCACTGGTGTCACCACTGGTGCTGGTGAGTAAGCACCCATACCACCTGTGTTGGGACCAACATCACCATTGTCTCTGGCTTTGTGATCTTGTGAGGTGGCCATAGGGATGAAGTTTTTCCCATCAGCAACCACGATGTATGATGCTTCTTCACCCACTAAAAACTCTTCGATAATGATGCGACTACCAGCATCACCAAACTTATTGGCCTCCAACATGTCCTCAACAGTGTCTTTTGCTTGTGCTAGATCTTCTGCAATCACCACGCCTTTTCCCGCAGCCAACCCGTCGGCTTTGATCACTATTGGAAAGGATTGTTTGGTTAAGTAATCATGTGCAGCAACCACATCTGTGAATTCACCATAGGTGGCTGTCGGTATGTTGTGCCGTTGTAAGAAATCTTTGGCAAAGGCTTTTGAACCCTCTAATTGCGCCGCTTGAGCCGATGGGCCAAAACAGGCTATGCCAGCTTCTGCTAATGTATCTACCATGCCATCAACCAACGGTTGTTCAGGGCCTACCACTACCAAGGCAATGTCTTTTTCCTGACAAAATTCAATCACTTGTGGAAAATCAGTGGTATCTAAACCCACATTTTCAATGGCAGATTCCAATGCAGTACCCGCATTACCTGGTGCCACAAAAGTTTTTTCAACTGTACTTGATTGCGATAAACGCCATGCCAAAGCATGTTCTCTACCACCTGACCCAATAACTAAAACTCTGTTCATCATATGACTCTAACTGCCTCTTATGTTCAGTGATAGAAATGACGCATACCAGTAAAAATCATGGCCATATCATGTTCATTAGCTGCTTGAATCACCTCTTCATCACGAATTGAACCACCTGGCTGAATGACTGCTGTAATACCTGCTTGTGCCGCCGCATCAATGCCATCACGGAACGGAAAAAAAGCATCTGACGCCATCACCGAACCAGGAACTCTCAAGTCAGCATCATCAGCTTTGATTGACGCAATTCTGGCTGATACCACACGACTCATTTGCCCAGCGCCTACGCCGATGGTTTGAGCATCTTTGGCATAGACAATGGCATTGGATTTAACCCATTTACCCACTTTCCAAGCAAAAGCCATATCCACCAATTCGGTCTTCGTTGGTTCTCTTTTGCTCACCACTTGTGCATCTTTAACATCAATCATTTCGACATCGGCATCTTGTACCAACAAGCCGCCACTGACACGCTTATACATCATCCATGGATCGTTGCTTTTTGGTAATTCACCGCAACAGATCACACGCAAATTCTTTTTCGTGGCAAAAATCTTCAAAGCCGCTTTGTCATAATCCGGTGCAACAATAACTTCCGCAAATTGTTTTTCTAAAATGGTTTCAGCGGTTTTACCAGTGACTTCGCCATTAAAAGCCAAAACACCACCAAAGGCTGAGGTCGGATCAGTGGCAAAGGCTTTTAAGTAAGCCAAAGTCAAATCAGACTCCAAAGCCACCCCACAAGGGTTGGCATGTTTAACAATCACGCAAGCCGGTGCCTCATTGAATTCTTTGACACAAGACAATGCTGCATCGGCATCCGCAATGTTGTTGTAAGACAGCGCTTTGCCTTGAATCTGCCAAGCATGACCAATGGTTCCAGATGGCGGATTTTGTTCGGTATAAAAGGCAGCTTTTTGGTGTGGGTTTTCACCGTATCTAAGCTCTGAACGGTGTTTGAATTGTCTGGTCAAGTATTTAGGAAAATCCGTTTTTTCCTCAGTGTCATTAATCGCACTCAAATAATTAGCAATCAAACCATCGTATCGTGCTGTATGAGCGAAGGCTTTGGCCGCCAGGATATGGCGGTTGGCATGTGAGATACCACCGTAGGTTGACAACTCATCCAGCATCTCCTCATAATCATCAGGGTTAACTAAAACGGTTACACGATCATGGTTCTTAGCCGCTGCCCTAATCATAGCAGGGCCACCAATATCAATGTTCTCGATCGCTTGCTCCAAAGTAACATCAGCTTGTTTAATGGTTGACTCAAACGGATACAAGTTCACCACTAACAAATCAATACCCTCAATGCCGTGTTGGCTCATGACTTCGTCATCCACACCGTTTCTACCCAATAATGCGCCATGTACGCGCGGGTGCAAGGTTTTGATGCGCCCATCCATCATTTCAGGAAATTCAGTGTATTCAGAAATTTCAGTAACGATAAGATCGGCATTTTCCAGTATTTTTGCAGTACCGCCGGTGGATAAGATTTCTACCCCTAAACGAGATAAACCTGAGGCCAACATTTCAATGTTGGTTTTATCAGAAACGCTGATAAGAACGCGCCTGATGGGTACACGATTTTGTGCCATGATTGCTTTAATGTGCTCAAGGAGGCGACATTATAATAGAATGTTCTTGGGTCTTCATTCACTTTTCTACTAAAAGTGAAAACGACCACATCGAACATGGCTTTAGTTTTTGTCCAATTTCTTCTGATCATGCTTTACATGACCAACCAGAAATTCGATGAGAATGTTCTTGAGTCACACATCTTCACTCCCGGGCTGCGCTGCTTATTGTCATCCTCGGGCTTGACCCGGGGATCCAATTTAACAGACAGTTGAAAGTTAAGTTTGGTAATATTGTTGAAACCCAGGCCCAGATAACCCTTTCAAAATCGACCTGAACCAAGATTTCACACCAATTTGGCATTAACCTAAGAACAGACAAAGTTGTATTCATGAATTAAGAAGTTCAGGGATTACCCAAGGCGATTCATATCGAATCAAAGAAATACCACAAATTAACTTAAGAAATGCTCTTGGACCTTCGCTCACGGCCCATCGCCCATTCCATAATGGCGCAGCTTCCACTCCAAGAGCACGCGCCACGGCATTCAAGCAGGGCTTCTTACCTTTCAGGTAAACCGCCATGCGCTCATTGCCTGCGCTGGTTGAACCGATCATCGGCTCTCCATAATTGATTTTTATAACATTCCGAAAAACTTGGGGCTGAATTTAGGTTTTCAGATAGGTCTTGGTATTCAACCAGAAATTTTCAACTTGCGCATTTTGTTGCGTAAGGTGGTGCGGGTGATGCCCAAAGTTTCAGCAGCTTTGGAACGGTTGCCTTTACACCATTTGAGGACTTCTCGAATCATGCCTTTTTCAGTTTCTTCAATGACCAGATCATAGAGTCGATTGGTGCTGTGGCCATTAAGTGATTCAAGGTATACGCGCACTGACTCACGAGTCATGGCTTTTTGGTTGTGGCTGTTGTGACTCATGGTTGTACAAAACCTATTTCAAAAGCCACCGCATCATCACCAGGGCTGACGATCTCTAAGTTAATTGGAATCAAAGTATTCGGTAAGAATCCAGCACGCAACACATCGGCTGGCACATATTCATCAGCCACAAAACGGCGCATGGCGACGATTTTGCCATTCAGGTCTGAAAGTTTGATTTCTAAGGCAGGAAATTTTTGGTTGTTTTCATTGGCATTGATCATACTGGCAGAAATAATCAAAGCTTCATCCCGGCCTGGATGTGGCCGGATGTTACGTGATACCAAAGAAATCGAATTCAAATCCACTTCATCAATGACTTTGGCACAACTGATGTATTCACATACCTGTTGACTGATGGGGTGTTCAGGTAGTTTTAACTGACCTTTGTTGATGGCTGCTTTGGCTTGCCATAACAGACCAATAAGCATAACAACCGCCAAACCTGACCACAACCAATTTGAAGCTGTTTGTTCTTGTTTAACCTTTTTTTCAGCCACAAATGGTGCATCAATTGAATCATCTCGAGCTACAAAACTTGGTAAGTCCTCCAGTTCTTCTTCCATTCTGGCATCGGCAATGATTCCATCCAATTCGGCCTCAAGATCATCTTCAACCAAATCAACTTGCATGCCATGATAAGCTTGTGTCAACAAAGGGGGGGCATTATCAAAGTCATGCAACAGTAAATCCTCATCCTCATGTGGCTTGGTTGCACTCAAGGTTTCCATACCATCAAAAACGGTACCACATAAGTTACATCGCACTTGACCGCGCGCGTGAGTTAAGTGCTCGACTTCGATCACAAAAACTTCACCGCATCCTCTACATTGGGTATACAAATTACTCTCTGATTAACTGTTTAAACACAAAAACCATACATCAATGTTTATTCAAATAGGGCAATAAACCGAATGAAATACCCCTGAGTTTTCACTCGCCATTGTTTCAAACAAAGTGTCTGTAGCGAACGTATCCAAATACCTTAGGCTATGATCTCTGATGGGCTCACACAGGTGTAGATCCATCACATCCCAGAGCAAAAACAGCCGACCTGGTCACCAACCAAGCTTCTCTGCCAAACTGATTTGCAGCCCTCTATTTTAGAACTGTTGTTGCCTTCCAAGTATAGTCAACAACGTTTGATTGCGCTCACACGCAACCAATCATGTTCAATTTCTGTCCTAATGTCAACAAAACGAGTACGATATTTATCACAAATCATATTTTTTTGTTCTTTCAATATGCCACTCAATACAATAAAGCCATCATTCCTCAACATGCCGTGAAAATCATCACAAAACATCATTAAGGGTTCAGCCAATATGTTAGCTAAAATACCATCCTGATTATTGATGCTGCTCACATTTTCAGGCTCCACTATTTTGATTCCACCCAAAACGCCATTTTTCTCAGCATTTTGTCTGGTGGCTTGTATGGCCTGTTCATCAATATCAACACAGATCACCTGCTTGGCACCTTGCAACAAAGCCATGACTGCCAGAACCCCTGAACCACATCCAAAATCGACCAATTGTTTATCACACACATCATTGGCATCCAGCCATTGTAAACACAATGAAGTGGTGGCATGGGTACCTGTGCCAAAGGCCAACCCAGGGTCCAAAATTAAGTTGTGTGCATCCGGATCCACCACCTCATAACCATCTGGAATGACCCAGCTTTTGTGCCCAAATTGCATGGGTTTGAAATGATCCATCCAAACACGCTCCCACACTTGATCTTTAAGCTGGGTATGTTGTTGATTCAATTGAGGATGGGTTTTTTGCAGCATTTTGCTGGCATGATCCAATTGTGCTTTACTCTCAAATAAACCAATCAATTTGATTTGATGCCAAAGCAATATTTCACCTGGTTTGGGCTCGTAAATCGGGTTATCTTGGGCATCGACATAAGTCACTCCAACTGCACCAGCTCTCTGCAATTGTTCATCAATCAGCTCAACCTCAACCTGAACCACTTGGACTGTCAGTTCATAGAAAGGCATTTTTTATTAAAACCGCAACACAGCTTTGTAAGCTGAATCGAATAGACCATCCACATTAAACAGAAACAGTTGCCACAGCCCCAAGAGCGTGCTCACTTGTTCTCGTTCAATCGCTTTTCAAGGTAGTGAATGTTCTTAGAACCTTCAACAAAACCATGGTCATTCATTATCCTTAGCTGCAATGACTTGTTGGTCTTTATGCCTGAAACCACTGTTTCAGATAAAGCCAGACGCATTCGACGGATCGCTGTGATCCGATCCTCTCCGTAAGTAATGATTTTACCAATCATTGAGTCGTAATTTGGAGGAACTTTATAACCATCATAAACATGTGAATCAACCCTAACTCCCGGACCACCTGGTGCATGAAAAATATCGATAGTACCTGGTGAAGGCATAAAAGTATCTGGGTCTTCAGCATTGATTCGACATTCAATGGCGTGTCCAGTCAGCTTGATGTCTGACTGCTGAATTGTCAGAGGCTCGCCACTGGCTATTAACAACTGTTGTTTGATCAAATCCACACCTGTTATTAATTCAGTGACAGGATGCTCAACTTGAATCCTTGTGTTCATTTCAATGAAATAAAAACGCCCACTATCGTACAAAAATTCAAAAGTACCCGCACCTTCATATCCGATGCGTTTACAAGCTTCCACACAAACATCACCAATTTCCTGACGTTTTTGCTCAGTCAAACCGGGAGCCGGCGCTTCCTCAACCACTTTCTGATGTCGGCGTTGCATAGAACAATCTCGTTCACCCAAATGTATGGCGTGACCATGCATATCTGAAAGCACTTGAATTTCGACGTGACGTGGGTTTTCCAAGTATTTTTCCATGTAAACTGTGTCATCACCAAAGGCGGCTTTGGCTTCCGTTTTGGTGGTGATGATGGCGTTGTTCAAAGCAGCTTCGGTATGCACCACTCGCATACCACGCCCACCGCCACCAGCAGCAGCCTTAACTATGATGGGATAACCAATTTTTTTAGCAATGCCTAAATTTCTTTCCGCATCATTATTCAATGGTCCATCAGATCCAGGCACACAGGGTACACCTGCTGATTTCATGGCTTCAATTGCAGCCACTTTATCGCCCATCAAACGGATGGTGTCTGCTCTGGGACCTATGAATTTAAAACCCGATTCCTCAATGCTCTCAGCAAATTCTGCATTTTCTGCCAAAAAGCCATAACCGGGGTGTATTGCTTCGGCATCGGTGACTTCAGCAGCCGCAATGATTTTAGGAATATCCAGGTAGGACTCTAATGAAGAAGGTGGTCCAATACAGACTGATTCATCGGCCATGCCTACATGCTTTTGATTCCGATCAATGGTCGAGTGCACAGCAACAGTTTTAACGCCCATGGTTTGACAAGCGCGCAAAATACGCAAAGCAATTTCGCCGCGGTTGGCAATAACAATTTTACTGAACATAACTTTGCTTACTCAATCTCAAACAAAGGTTCATCAAACTCAACTGGTTGCCCATTTTCAACCAAAATACGTTTTATTTTTCCTTTGTGCTCAGATTCAATCTGATTAAACATTTTCATCGCCTCAACCATACACAAGGTATCACCGACATTGACACTCTGTCCCACTTTAACAAAAGGTTCTGCATCAGGTGAAGGTGATGCATAAAATGTGCCCACCATTGGGCTGCGCACCAATAACCCTGATGGCTCGTCTGTTACTGGCTCACTGGTGGCAGGCGGCGTTGATGCCGCCGGTGCTGCTGGTACTGCAGCTGGCACAATATGTGTTGCAGGTGCTGATACAGGTGCAACCTGCGAAGTTCTTGATAATTTAACCGTCTCTTCACCTTCGGTGATTTCCATCTCAGTTAAGGATGATTGTTCTAGCAGTTCAATGAGTTTTTTTATTTTTCTGATGTCCACTGATAAATCCTGTGTTTGTGTTGTTTTGGTTATTGTTCTAAAGTCCAATACCTAAGCGCCATTTCGTAGCCTGCCGAGCCCAAACCAGTAATGGTGCCAATGGCCACATCGGAAAGCCAAGACTCTGATCTGAAAGCTTCACGAGAATGAACATTGGAAAGATGCACTTCGATGAATGGAATTTGTGTTCCCAATAAAGCATCGCGAATCGCCACACTGGTGTGTGTAAACGCTGCCGGATTAATAATGATGCCTGAAATTTGATCATGAAAACATTGGTGAATGTAATCCACCAGTTCATGTTCAGCATTGGATTGTTTAAATCTTAAACACAATTTCAAATCAGCTGCCAAAGCAGTTAATTTTCGGTTGATGTCTGTTAATGTTTCTGTACCATAAACTTCGGGTTCCCTGACGCCTAAAAGGTTTAAGTTTGGACCATTTATGATGGCAATTTCACGCATTGAAAAAATCAAATTTCGCTTCTAAGTGCTGCGATTGTGCATCAATTGGCACCGAATGTCTATCAATTAGCTCAATTTAGTATTTTTTCAAACGTTTGTTTTAAGTCAGTTGCGGACTTATACCCAAAGAAATTGTGCGGCACCAAAGGTGTACCGTCAGCAGCAAAGAACAAACTGGCTGGTGGTCCAACGATGTTAAAATGTTTCATCAGTGCAGCATCCACTTCATCATTGGCTGTGACGTCTGCTTTTAAAACCGTCATTTGCTGGCTTAAAGCGATGACATCCTTATCCTTAAAAGTGGTGCGCTCCATGCGTTTGCATTCAATACACCAATCGGCATAAAAATCTAAAAACACTGGTTTTGTACTCTGCGCTATGTGTTGTTCCAAATCAGCCAAAGATTTTATTTGAGTAAATTTGACCTTCTGTTCTACCAATGCAGTACCGCCACCAAAAGCACCCTTCAGCGGTCGCAATGGATCACTATTCCCAGCCATCGCACCAATCAGTTGTGCGATACCAACCACAAGTAAGATGATTTTAATGGCATCAAACATCGACATCACCCAACCTGATAAGCCGTTAGACTTGGCATGTTGATGCCACATCACTGCTGTTGCTACCAACAACAAGCCCCACATCATTAAAATGATATTTTCTGGCATGATACGTGACAAAAACCAAATGGCCATCCCAATGAGTAATACACCAAAGAATGATTTAACAACATTCATCCAGCCACCAGAATTCGGCATCCACTTACCAGCAGAAGTTCCAATTGCAATCAAAGGTACACCCATGCCCATAGACATGGCAAATAAAGCCAAACCACCAACCACTGGACCACCATCGGCCGATGAAATGTAAATCACAGCTGCAGCTAAAGGTGGTGCTACACACGGCCCTACAATCAATGCTGATAACAAGCCCATAATTGCCACACCAATCCAGGAACCACTTTTTTGGCGATTGGAAATATTGGATAGCTTATTTTGCCAGCTGGCGGGTAATTGCAAATCATAAAAGCCAAACATTGATAAGGCCAGCAGCACAAATACAACACTAAAACTGATAATAATCCAAGGTGTTTGGAACAAAGCTTGTAAATTTGTACCTGCTAAACCAGCCAAGATACCTACAACAGTATAAGTGAGCGCCATCGCCAATACATAAATCAGGGATAAGCTGAATGCTTTGGCTGTTGAAGGGTCTTTTTGTCCAACAATTAAACCAGACAATATAGGTATCATTGGAAACACGCAGGGAGTCAATGACAACAACAAACCAAAACCAAAAAATTTCAATAAAGTCCACCACAATGGATCATCACCAATGCCTTTGGTGATGATGCCTTGTTCTGATAATATTTCATTGTCTTGCTTACCTGTAGCAACTGATTCAGTTACGCTGGTTGCCTGTCCTTGAGCAAGGGTATCTGCTTCAGGCAAATCAACTGTTACCAACTGCGCTGTGGGTGGGTAGCAGACTTTACCATCCTCACAACCTTGAAAAGCAGCCTCAATATCCATGGTTACAACACCAGCTTCTGTCCGACGAATTGGTATTACAATTTCAGCAATGTCATAATAAACATCCACCAACCCAAATTCAGGATCATCTTTTAACTGAGCTTGTGGAAATTCAGGCTTACCTAATTCAACGCCACCAGTAAATGTACTGAATTTCACCTGATCCTTGTACAAGTATATATTAGGCGCCATAGTGAAACGAGCCATCAATTGATTGGCATCCAGAGCGATGGTTTCAAACTGAAAAGCCTGATCAACCGGTAATAATTGTTGATCGCTGCCAAAAAAACCACCGCCATTGCTGGTATTACCTAAGCCACCACCTGCCAAAATCCCTTTGGTTTGTTGTGTATATACAGAGGTACTGGCAGCCATTTGTCCACTTAAGTCAAACACCTTTCTTTGTGGCGGGTAACAAATAAAGTTCTCGACACAGCCCTGATACTTAACTGTTAGTTTAGGTGCTGCCTCAACTGAACTTACTGGGACATCAATGCTCAGTGAACCGTAATAGACTTCTACCAAACCGAAGGCTGGATCTTCCTTTTCCTTGCCCTTCGGGACACTTAATAAATTTTGTTCAACCGTTAGGTCCTCACCCTGAAAGCTGAAAGCGTGCTTATAAAGATAAACATCTTCTATCAAGCCAAAATCCACACTGATCAGTTGATCATTGATAACGCGATAAGATACATCCATTGCCTCATCCGGTGGTGGCGGGTTGGTCATGGCTGCATCAGCGAAGCTCCATGTCATCAGTTGGATCAGGCACATCAGCAAAGCTAAGGTGAGGAAATTCAATTTGTATTCAGACTTGTTCATCAATCCACTTTAAGTAATCGTTGGCACCATCCACAATTGGGACAGCTAAAATTTCTGGCGTTTCGTAACTGTGTAAAGCTTTTAGGCGAGTTTCTATGGCCTTAAAATGTATTTGGGTGGTTTTTAAAATCAACAACACCTCATTGGCTTGTTCGATTTGACCTCGCCAACGATAAAAAGATTCCACCCCTGTCACGATTTGTGCACAAGCAATTATTTGGCCATTCAATAGAGAATCAACCATGGATTTTGCCTGTTGCCATGATTCACAGCTGACAAAGACCTGGATACATTGATTTTTCATACAAATATTATGCACACACTTTAAATCAACAAAAGTGTTTTTAATTATGCTTTTGCTAAATTAAGAAATATCAAATGAAGAAAACCAATGCTGAAAAACCAATCAACAGCTTTTCGCTTTTACTAAAGTGGCATTTACAAACACATGGGGTTGAGGTTTGCCCAGATAAAACCCTTGCAAATAGTCCACACCCAACCTTATGGCTATGTCTGTTAGTTTAGCACGAGAATAACATTCAGCCACCGCTTCAAGTTGATTTTTCTGTGCCATTTTGACAATGCCTTTTGCAAGTTTACGCATGTCTTCATTCTCACCGATGTTCTCCTTATCAAGATGGATTATGGGTTCTGCTCACATGAATGATGGATTCTGTTAAAATGTTCGGCTTTTAAATAAACGAGAACCTTGCTTGATTGATGTGACACGTCAAACACATCAGAAAAATGACATTGGAAAGCTGCTGAGCAGCTTGACCGGTGCACTTGGTTGGTGAGCAATAGCGAATCAGAAAGTGCAAGCCCGAGGTAGTAAGACATGCTCGCTGTGGTCGCTTTCACTTTTGTCAGGAACAAAAGTGAATGAAGACCCAAGAGTATTCCTTTCTATGCCTATAACCAGTTATTAACTTAAAAGATTAACACCATAAGTTGTCATTTTTCAGTGAACCTGACCCAAATCACAAAATCGAGCAGAAACCTCTAGCATACCTTCATGGCCAAATTGTATTTCTACTATTCCGCAATGAATGCTGGTAAAACCACACATTTGCTGCAGTCCAGTCATAATTATCGAGAACGTGGTATGCAAACATTGATTCTCTCATCATCCATTGATGATCGCTTTGGTCGTGGCTTGGTTAAATCGAGGATAGGTATTGAATCACCCTCAATCGTATTTAACCAAACCGAAAATATCTATGAGCTCGTCAGCAAACATGACCCTGTGGACTGCGTGTTGGTTGATGAAGTGCAGTTTTTAAGCAAGGCTCAAGTGTATCAGCTAACCGAAATTGTTGACAAAATGGACATCCCTGTTTTGGCTTATGGCTTAAGGACTGATTTCCAGGGCGAGTTATTTGAAGGCAGTCAATACCTGTTAGCATGGGCCGATGAACTGCGTGAATTGAAAACGATATGTCACACTGGCAAAAAAGCCACCATGGTCGTACGCATTGACGATGAGGGCAAAGCCATAAAATCTGGTGCCCAAATCCAAATTGGTGGCAACGAGCGTTATGTTTCAGTTTCTCGTGCTGAGTACAAGCGAATTTTTCATGACAAAGGCAGTATCAAGCCTTCACAGATTTCATTACCTTTGGAAGACATTTAAAGGAGTATATAATTGGATATCGTTTTTTGTGGCACCCCTGACTTTTCCGTTCCTCCCTTGGCAGACCTTGTGGCGGCTGGCTTTAATGTAAAAGCTGTTTTTACTCAACCAGACCGGCGTAAAGGCCGTGGTCAACAAAAGCAAAAAACTGCAGTCAAGCTTGAAGCAGAAAAACATGGCATCCCTGTCTATCAACCGACCAGCCTTCGCACAGATGAAATTGAAGCGTTGATCAGTGGTTTGAATGCAGACTTGATGGTGGTAGTGGCCTATGGCTTGATCATTCCACAAAATATTTTGGATTTACCCAAACACGGTTGCTGGAACATTCATGCCTCATTATTGCCCAGATGGCGAGGTGCGGCACCCATACATCGAGCCATCCTCGCTGGCGATGAACAAACAGGAATCACCATCATGCAAATGGAAGCAAGCTTGGACACCGGCCCTGTTTTTCATATGTATCCAACTGATATTCGGCCTGATGATACAGGACAGACCCTTCATGATCGTTTGAGTATGATGGGAGGTGAAGCCATTGTCGCATGCGTACAAGAGTTGGTTTCTGACTCCCTACCCGAAGCCAAACAACAAGATGATGAATTTGCTGTTTACGCACATAAGCTCGAAAAGGCTGAATCACAAGTTGACTGGAATCAACCAGCAGCACAAATTGAGCGACAAATTCGAGCCTTTAACCCCTGGCCTGGCACCCAGACTAAAATAAATGGGGATGAACTCAAAATCTGGGCAGCCGAAGTTATTACACAGGAATTACCTGAAGCTGTTTCACCAGGTCAGATTATCAAAGCAAACAAATCCGAGCTCATTCTGCAATGTGGAGTTGATCAACTGAGCCTAACTGAAGTACAAAAAGCAGGTAAAAAACGCATGTCAATTGCAGCATTCATGGCCGCCAAAACAGATTGGCATAAGGCATGAGCCAACGATTGAACACCCGCTATTGGGCTGCCCAAGTTATGTATCAAGTGGTACACAAACAACAACACTTGAAACAAGCACTACAAAACGTTTTACCAAAAACCACCGAACAGCAGGACAAAGCCTGGATTCAAAACCTCTGTTATCAAACCCTCAGAAACCACCAAAATTCATCTGCACGGTGGCAAAAATTCACTTCCAAACCCGTCAAAGATATAATCGTAGCAGAATTATTAACTTTGGGTGTGGCCCAAAAACTATTCTTAGACACACCTGATCACGCCATTGTCAATGAATCCATCAAAGCCGCCAAAAAGTTAAACAAACATTGGGCAACCGGTTTAATTAATAAAGTTTTAAAGCTGACCATCAGCGACCAAACCTTTAGTACCGAGAATGAAGAAAATCTATACAACCACCAACAATGGTGGATTGATTTGCTGAAAAAAGATTGGCCAAAGCACTGGCAACAAATCATTGCAGCCAACAACCAAAAACCACCGCTTTGGATTCGCAGCAGAAATCCAAACATAACCATGGATGGCACTCAGCACACCCAAATCAAAACCGCATGGTTATTAAATAATCAACATGCATCTGGTAGTCAGGAGCTCAAAGGTGGTCAGTACTCAGTACAAGACGCTGCCGCTCAATATGCCGCCACTATACTCCAACCTCAAACTGGTGAAAAAATACTGGACGCCTGTGCAGCCCCAGGCGGGAAAAGTTGTCATTTGTTAGAGCTTAGCAGCGAGATTGAGTTAGATATTCTTGAAAAAGAACCACTCCGTTTAAGACTGGTTGAAGAAAACCTCAAAAGACTTAACTTAACCGCCTCCAGAATTATGGTGGGCGATGCCACCGAGCCAAATGCTTGGTTTCAAACACCAAAGTATGACAAAATATTGTTGGATGTGCCATGCAGTGCTGCTGGTGTGGCCAGGCGCAACCCCGATATTAAATTGCTTAGACAACCAGAACACTTACAACAATTGACTCAATTACAACAACAAATCCTTCAGCAAATCGCACAATTATTAAAAGTTGGCGGTCAGATGCTGTATGTTACTTGTTCTGTATTTCGTTCTGAAAATGAACGCCAAATTAAGAAATTTCTCAGAACTAATGATAACTTTGAAGAAATTGACATTCAAATTGACGCTGCCGAAGTTTGTGAGCACGGCCAACAAATCATCACCGGAACTGACAACATGGATGGCTTTTATTATTGTTTATTAAGCCGAAAATCATGATCAGAAAAACTTTAATTGCTTTGCTGTTTGTTCTTTTCACTGCAATTACCAGTGCCGCAAATTTATTACGCGTCGAACAACAAGTTAAAAATGGCAATTTACTGATCAAACCCATATACGAATTACCAATTTCTGACAAAGTCATCGAAGCCATCGACAATGGCATCGTCATCACTTTTGTGATGCAAACGAAGTTGTATGAAGAAGTGAACTGGTGGTTTGATAACAATTTAGCCAATAACATTAAAACTTATCAGGTACGTTATTTTTCTCTCAACAGCCTATACCAACTTCATAACATCAGAACTGATGAAAAATTGAGTTTCGCGAGTTTGGAGGAATTAATGACATATCTTGGGGAAGAAATCATTTTTGAGTTCAAATCAACCCCCCTGGCTGATTATTTTGAAACCAGGATATTTTTGGATAAGCAGGCTCTACCTTCCATCATGCAGTTGCCTAATGTGTTTGATCCAGACTGGAATTTCAATTCAGACTGGCAACAATTTCAAATTGATGTTGCACAGGATTCATCACAATGAACATCAAAGCATTGGTATTCAACAAAAACATCCCAATCCTGATGTTGGTAGTCACTTTGTTGGCCGCTTTGTATTTGGTTGGAACAGCCGTCCAAGGTGCCGAGCAATTCAATCGCATCTATATTTGGCTGTTTGCGGCGTCGGTGTTGGCTGTTATTATTTTGATCTTGATCATCACACAAAGAATCGTGTGGTTAATCTTAAAACGCCGGCAAAAAGAACCAGGCATTCAACTCACCACACGGATGGTTTTGATGTTTACGGGTTTGTCCTTACCACCAGTCATTATTCTGTATTTGTTTGCCACCATGTTGGTTAACCAATACGTTGATTCTTGGTTTGATGTGGCCACTGATGACGCCTTGAATGATGCGATTTCTCTTGGTAACATTTTCCTCGACACCCAAACTGTAACCCATCTAAACACCGGCAAAAGTATTGCCACTCAATTATCTGACATTGATCCGCTGAATCAAGGCATATATTTGAACCGTTTGTTGGAAGATTCCAAGGCAACCTCATTGGGCATTTACAGCCCCGATGGTCAGTTAATAACCTCAGCTTCAATTGACCCACTTAAATTTGTTGCACCTAATTTGCCACAAAACACCCTCAGAGAAGTCAGTAACAACCGCAATTATGCCCGTGTTGAGCCTACCGGAAGTGAAGGCATGCAAGTCAGGGTGGTTTTACCCATCAGCAGTAATCGCTCTATCAACCTAGGCCAGAGCCGAATTTTGCAAGGCTTGTTTTCGATTCCTGAGGAGTACCGAAATTTGGCCATCAATATTGAAACGCAGTTTCACGAATACGACAAACAGAACTACCAACGGCAACAACTCAAGAACACTTTTATGATCATATTATCAATTGTGTTGTTGATCAGTGTGTTATTAGCCATGTTGCGGGCCTTTTCATCTGCCAGACGTTTGGTTGAGCCCATAAAAATGTTATCAGAAGCCACTGATGCCATCACCAAAGGAAATTTCAGTAAAGTCATTCCAGTTGAAACCGATGATGAGTTAGGTTTGCTGGTGAAATCATTCAATTCAATGTCAACCCAGATTGCCACATCAAGTGCGCTGGCTCATCGCGCACAAAGTGAAGCAGAAAACCAAAAAGCTTATCTGGAAAGTGTTGTGTCACATTTAACCAGTGGTGTTATAAGCATCGATAATGATTTTTTGATTCGTTTAAGCAATGAGGCCACACACAAGATTCTTCACTTGGGAAAACGCAGTTTAATCAACCAGAATATCGACTATCTGGCGATGAAAAATCCAACACTTCTTCCATTGATTGACTTAATCAAACAAAAAGTGGCAGAGAAAACCAATTTCTGGCAACAGGAAGTGCTGATTGCTGAAGATTCTTTGCGGCGGGTATTACTGGTTAGAGGCAGCCAAATCAGTGAAGCTGAAATGGAAGGTGGTGGTCATGTGATTGTTTTTGACGATCAAACCATTATCAATCAAGCACAACGTGATGCAGCCTGGAGTGAAGTCGCTAGGCGCTTAGCACATGAAGTCAAAAATCCCCTGACACCCATTCAACTTTCAGCCGAACGTATTCACATGCGTTTAAGTGGCAAACTTGGACAGGAAGAAAATGAAGTTTTAGACCGTGCCACCCAAACCATCGTAGCCCAAGTGGAAAATCTCAAAACATTAGTTAATGCCTTTTCAGACTACGCCAAGCCTCCTGAATTGAAAAAAGAACTGGGTGGTTTAAACCAACTCATCAACGAAACTGTCGATTTATACAGCCTTTCGCACCCAGGCATTCAGTTTGATACACAACTATCAGAACCTGAACCCAGGCTGCTATTAGATCGCGGACGCATCACTCAGTTGTTAACTAACCTCATTAAAAATACCCAAGAAAGTGCTAATCAAAGCGACATCCAAATCCAAATTACCACACAGGTTTTTGACGACCATTTACTGTTAGCCATCAAAGACTATGGCAGTGGTTTCAGCCCTGATATCATAGCGCATGTATTCGAACCCTACGAAACCACCAAACAAGGTGGTTCCGGTTTGGGTTTAGCCATTGTTAAAAAAATTGTCGAAGAACATGGTGGTACAATCGAGGCCAGAAATCACGATCATGGCGCCATCATTAAAATCAAACTGCCGTTGGCCTGATCAAAGCCGAAACCTCTTATGGTGTAAATCAGAATATGAAAACTCAAATCAAAACCATGCAATCACTGCCATCTTTTACAGTTAAACAGAGGATTGATCGATTAAAAAAACTGGCAAAAGTTATTAAATTAAAACAAGATGAAATCATCACGGCGATTAATCAGGACTTCAGCCACCGCAGTACACATGAATCTTTGCTGGCTGAAATCATGGTCTGTCTGGATGAAATAAAATACACCATCAAACATGTGAAACAATGGGTCAGACCAAAGACTTGGCACTCAGACTGGAAATTCTACCCATCAAAATGCTCGATTTCGCCACAGCCAAAAGGTGTGGTTGGTATCATGGCCCCTTGGAATTACCCTTTTAATCTGGTTATTGGACCATTGATTGCGGCCATATCCGCTGGTAACCGCGTCATGATTAAACCTTCTGAAATAACACCCAAAACTGCTGAACTTACTAAAACATTATTAGCCGAAGTGTTTGCTGAAGACGAGGTTTTTGTGGTTCTGGGCGACGTTGAAGTGGCCAATCAATTCAGTTGTCTGCCACTTGATCATATTTTATTTACAGGCTCAACTCAGGTTGGAAAAATTATCATGCATAATGCCAGTGAAAATTTGACTCCTCTTACCTTAGAGCTGGGAGGCAAATCGCCAGTACTGATTGACGATAACTATTCACTGAAAAAGGCTGCAAAAAGTATTGTTGGCGGTAAGTGGTTCAATGCTGGGCAGACCTGTTTAGCACCGGATTACATTTTGCTTAAAAAAAGCCGCCAAGCCGATTTAGTTCAAGCACTTAAAAAGGAAATCCAAGCATCCTTCCCTTCACCTCAAGATAACCCAGATTACACCAGCGTGGTTAATCCAAACCACCACCAACGGTTAAACCAGTTGTTAGGCGGCATTGAAGATCAAAAAATACACGTAATTGGAGGGGCAACAGATAAGGGACAAAAAATACTGCCCACTCTGGTCTTGGATCCACCATTGTCTCACCCCATCATGAAAAATGAAATTTTTGGGCCCATCCTGCCTATTATCAGCTCTGAAAATCTGGACGCATCAATCGATTTCATTAACCAGCGTGATAAACCATTGACGCTTTATCTGTTCAGCAACAACAATAACACCATTCAACGCATCAGAGAACGAACACAATCCGGTTCATTGTCCATCAACGAAACCCTGGTTCATTTCGCTCAGAAAAACTTACCGTTTGGCGGTGTTGGCATGAGTGGCATGGGCAGTTATCATGGATATCAAGGCTTTGTCTCAATGAGCCATATGAAGTCAGTTTATTACCAATCCAGGCTGAATTTTAACCATATGGTAAGGGCACCATTAACAAATATAAAAGAAAAATTCATTGATTTAATTAATCACTAAAAAACAAAGGTAATCAGTTATTTGTTAAAAATTGTTAAACTGGGTTAGAATATCACTATAACCATTGTAACTTTCAGGAATTAAATGGATGAAAATTTTTATTTTAGAGGATGATGCTGATCAAGCCGAACTGGTCAGTCATTGGCTGGCTGAAAAAGGCCACACATGTCAATCCTTCAGTAATGGGCGTGACTTCATTGAAAAGCTCCCCTACGAACAACCAGACCTTTTGATTTTGGACTGGAATTTACCAGTGATCAGTGGAATTGAGGTTTTGAATTGGGTACGCTCCAGCGAACACAAAGATCTACCAGTGATTTTTGTTACCAGTCGGAATCACGAAGATGATTTGGTCCGCGCTTTAGATCAGGGTGCTGATGATTATTTGGTTAAACCCATAAAAAAATCTGAATTGATTGCCAGATCACAAGCTTTGCATCGCCGGTATCACACATCACAAAACGAAATCGTCTCTATTGACCCATTCACATTTAATCACAAAGAAAGCAGCATCACTTACAATGATCATTCGGTGAAATTAACAGCCAAAGAATTTCAATTGGCCAACTATTTTTTCAGTAACCATGATCGTTTGATTTCACGGGATTACTTACTTGAAACTATCTGGACCAAAAGTTCATCAATCACCACACGAACAGTTGATACACATATCAGTCGATTGCGTAAAAAACTGGGGCTTGATGGTTCTACAGGTTGGAAGTTAGTTTCCGTATACCACAAAGGTTACCGGCTGATCAAAGTATAAGAACTTTTGCTTTATTCAGCCTATTAAGAAAAAGAGTTGAAAATGAGCTGATTGAAGCGGAAAATGTACTCTTAATGCACTGTTATTAGTAAATTTTTCAACAATATACAGATCGATTTTTAAACTTGTTAACTTGGTTTAAGAATCAAGCAAGAGTCCATTGTAAAGACAAGACATACAGACAGGAGCGAAACTAAAATGTCAGAGAAAAATAATGATTCAGTTGATCAAATAAGAGATATTTTATTTGGTGAACAAACCAAAAACATTAAACAAAAATTCGCCAAAATGGAAGCTGAGATTAGCAACCAATTCAGTGCTCTAAAAAAACAATTAGACGCCATGAATAAACAAATCAGTGCTAACATGAAAAAGATGGAATCAACCAGTAACAAAAACCTGGATGAACTACAATCTGACCACAATGATCGGATGCAAACCATTGAAGACAGCCTAAACAACCGGATCATTGAAACCGAAGCCAGTATCCTCAGTGAATTACAAGAAAAGTCGAATGATTTAGACCAACGCCTTACTCATCGCAACGAGTTGTCCGAATTATTAAGAAAAATGGCGGATCAAATTTCAGAGTAAATCAATAATGAGCGATGATCGCGAAAAACTCAAGGCATTATTGCTGAGTGAAGAAATTGCTCAAATTCAAGCATTACAAAAGCTGCTGGATGACAAGGAAGCATTGAGCAAAAAGTTAAGTGAAGTTTTGGATCCTGCCACCGACTTAACCATTGCTCAAAACCCCAATTTCCAAAAAAAGTTTTCTAAAATTGATTCAAAATCCTATGTCAGGGCCATCAAAGCAAACAAGCAAACATTTATAGATGCATTGTTACCAATCATTGGCCCAATGATAAGAAAATCAGTTACTGCTGCCATTCGACGGTTTGTTTCAGATGTTAACCGTGCTGTCGAAATGGGGCTTTCATTCAAAGCACTCAAGTGGCGCTGGAAAGCATTCCGAACGGGCATACCATTTGCTGAAATTGTATTCAACAACACCATTGAATATCAAGTTCAACAAGTCTTCTTGATTGATAATCACAGTGGCTTATTGGTTGCATATGCGGGCCATGGAGAAGCCCTTCTACAAGACAAAGATGCCATGTCAGCAATGCTCACAGCTATTCAGGATTTTGTCAAAGACTCAGTCAATGCTGATGGCGAGGGGTTGTCAGCAGCCGAAATTGACGATGACATCTTATGGATTACTCCCGGTAATAAAGCGAAAATCGCCGCCATAATCAAAGGTGCGCCAACTCAAAGGTTACGTGAACGGATGCTCGCTGCTTCAGAAGACATTCACATTGAGTTTTATCAAGAACTGGAGTCCGAACACTTATGGAACAACAGCCCTGAATTGGATGCGGAATTAGAAAAGCTCCTGCTCACCAAATCCCAATCTGATGAAGAACAAGAGAAAAAGGGCATAAACTTTTGGCCCTGGCTTATCATTTTGGGCGGATTGCTGTTATGGTGGGCTTGGTCATCCTATCAACACCACCAAAACCGACAAGAACTTATTGGGCTGCTGAATAAAACGCCTGGTTTTGTGTTGACCAAACTCCGTTTCGAAAATGATCAATTTATCGCCACAGGTTTACAAGACCCCTTGGCAGAAATAGATACCATCAACAATAACCTTAAGCTGGAAAGTACACCGTTTCTATCATTGGAAGATTCAATCATTCAAAAACGCTTACAAAACCTGCTTAATGACGGCAAATTACAAATTTCGGTGCAAGATAAAGTCGTTAAAGTTGAAGGAACCAGTCATGATCAAGATGTCCTTAACAACCAATTGAATATCCTCAAACATCAGCCAGGTGTTGCCGCAGTTATAGATCAAGTTAAATACGAATCATCACTTACTTTGGACTCCTTCCTGAAAAATAACTCAATCCCAAGCACCTTAGAACTTAACAAAAACGACGATGAACTAATTATCACTGGTTTCACCACCCTAAGCACACTACAAGAACTGGAACAGAAACTACAAGTGTTTGGAAAAGTGAATACACGAGCAGTAGAAGTAGTAACACCAGCTGCTTTAAAAGCTCATATCAATGCAAGTCCATTGCCTATTATTAATCCAAACAGTCTTAACGAAACCCACACACAACATTTGAATAAAATCAGTAAAGCCTTTTTACAACTCAAACAATTGCAGAATGATGTTACAATTAAACTAACAGCACAAAGTGATTGTCAGGGTTCCCTCGAAGAAAGCAACGAATTCAGCCAAAAGCGGATGAAACTGGTGCATACTTACCTTCTAACAAAAGGCATAGATAACAGCACAATATTAACTCAGGTTGTTGAATGCAGTTCCACTGCTGAAAACATCGATAAGTCTAAAATTGGGGTATGGTTTGAGGTGATAGAATGATATCAAAAAAAATATGTATGATTGGTCGGTTTGCAGTAGGTAAAACCTCACTGGTAGATCGATACGTTAAAAACCATTTCTCAGAACAATACCAAACCACAGTAGGGGTGGCAATTTCCACAAAAATTATGGATGAAACCACCAAATTCGTAATCTGGGACATCGCCGGTTTTGAACAGGAAAATCATTACAAACCTTATCTCAGAGGCGCACATGCCATCATTTATGTGGTGGATGCGACTGAACCCGAGTCTCTCCATACCCTTGACCAAATCATTGCAGACTCCCCTGAGTTAAAAGATTTACCAGCAGTTTGTTTTATTAACAAAACAGATTTGGTTGATGATATTGTATGGCAAGATGAATACACCACAAAAATCACTGACCTGTCTGAACATCATTTTTGGACCAGCGCCAAAACCGGTGACAACGTTGAAACTGGATTCAAAACACTTGCGCATAACCTGACGTGAAAGTTCCAGCTGGAATCATTGGTCAGGTATATGATCATTATCAAGCATCCGATTGGTGCCTGATCATTCTCAACAACAATAATGAACTCATTTACTTCAATCAAAATGCCGCTGAAAATTTCAATCTAAAACACGATCAAGACCCCATACAGAATCACTTGCCCTTATTGGCTGCTGAGACCCTTAATGACGAATTCCTGATACCTTTCTTTAACCATGGAGATAAAATTTTTGATGTACACTTCCTGCTTGATAAGGAACTAAAATATATCATTATGGTACCAATCGACATGGTGCACAGACAAGTTCAATTCAAACAACAAATGGCGCATGAGGAAGTCATTGAAAAACTCAAATTACAATCACTTTTTGCTGCCCTTGAGGATGCCCATGAAGAACTCAAGGAAGCCAATTCTGCCAAATCATTTTATATTTCAGCTTTATCCCATGAAATCGGCAATCCCATCAATGCGATAAAAGGCTACAACCAACTGTTAATCGAAGGTGCTGTTGACCAAAAAACAGCCACTGATGTGGTTCAAAAAAACATTGATAAAATACAACAAATCATCACCCAAACCCTTGATTACGATCAACAGTACAACACCCAATACAGCATGAAGTTGAACCCGGCTGAAATGGTTGATGACTTATTCAACGACTTTAAAATTCAGGCCCAGAATAAAAATCTCCAATTGGTTAACCAAATTGACCCAAAAATCGTCATCAACACCAACAAAACCAAATGGTGTCAAATTTTTACCAACCTAATCAGCAATGCCATTAAGTATACCGACCAAGGCAGCATCACCATTAAATCCATTGTTGAAGATGATTTATTACATATTGATACCATCGATACTGGTTGTGGTATGAGTAAACACTTTCAAAGCAAACTATTTACTGCCTGGAGTCGAGAAAACAAAAGCCGTTCCCAAGGCAATGGCATTGGTTTAGTCATATCTAAAATGCTAGCCGAACAGGTCGGGGCAGACTTGATTTTGCACTCAAGTAACACTCAAGGCAGTCATTTCCGCTTCTCTGTCAACTATTTCAAACCCCTCAACTCACAACATATACTGCTGGTTGATGATGATTGGGATTGTCTGAATCTTTTTAATTACTACTTAACACAGGCAGGCCATCAGGTTAAAACTGCTGATTCAATTACAACCATTAAAAATCAACTACAAAACCATCAGTTCGATGTTTTAATTTCAGATTTAAATTTAGCTGATGGGCAGGTTAATGAAATTTATCACATCATCAAACCCCAAGTTGAACGGTTGATTGTAATGACGGCCAACCCAACTGCAGAGAAACGTGAAGCACTACAACAACAGGGATTTGATTTGGTACTGGCCAAACCACTGACCCAAGCACAATTAGTGAACAGCATTTCGTAATTCAAAGCGAGACAGTAATACCCCTAAAAAATCTGATATCACTTGTGGCACATGAATTTATCACCATAATAATGCTATGATTATTGTTTAAGCAATTGGAGGAGAAAATATGGACGACACCATTTTTTATATCATATTGGGTGTTTTCGGCATCATATTTCTTAAAAGCGTCTTTGTCATCGTACCACAAGGTTTCGAATACACAGTAGAACGCTTTGGGGAATTTCGCAGGGTCTTTCCACCCGGACTGGGTCTAAAGGTGCCTTTTGTAGAACGAATTGGCAGAAAAATAAACATGATGGAACAGGTTGCCAATGTACCATCCCAAGAGGTCATTACACGTGACAATGCGGTGGTTACCGTGGATGGTGTGGTGTTTTATCAAATACTCGACTCGGTTAAAGCTGCCTATGAAGTTAATCGTTTAGAGTATGCTATTTTGAATCTAACCATGACTAATATTCGGACCGTTTTAGGCGCCATGGATTTAGATGAGTCCTTGTCCAAACGTGATGAAATCAACCATCGTTTATTGGCCGTGGTGGATGAAGCCACATCACCATGGGGTGTGAAAGTCACTCGAATCGAGATCAAAGACATTAAACCACCACATGATTTAGTCGCATCAATGGCCCGCCAAATGAAGGCTGAGCGAGAAAAACGTGCTGAAATATTAGAAGCCGAGGGTAAGCGCCAGTCTGAAATTCTGAAAGCAGAAGGTTCAAAACAAGCTGCTATTTTGGAAGCCGAAGGTTTAAAAGAAGCCGCCTTCAGAGAGGCCGAAGCCAGAGAGCGCCAAGCTGAAGCTGAAGCCAAAGCAACACATATGGTATCCAAAGCCATTGCTGCTGGTGACGTCAATGCCATCAACTATTTTGTGGCACAAAAATATTTAGATGAATTTGGTAAATTTGCCGCTTCTACCAATCAAAAAACCATGATCTTACCGATGGAAGCAACCAATATCTTAGGCTCATTGGCAGGTATCACGGAATTGGCCAAAGACTTGAAAGGTAAGAGTGAATCATGATTATGAGCTTTTTATTTGAACTAACACCCTGGCATTGGCTCACTGCTGCGGTGTTTTTACTTGTGATAGAGATGCTGGTTGGTTCCTATTATTTGCTGTGGGTTAGTTTTGCAGCATTTTTGGTGGCGATCATCCAGTGGGTTTTTGGTATCACCTGGGGCGCCCAAATGGTGATTTTTTCTATTGTTTCGGTGCTGTCTGTGATCGCTTGGTATTTTTATGACCTTAAACGCGATAAGACCAGTACCAGACCTAACCTGAACAAACGAGGTCATCAGTATATCGGACGTACTTTTCAACTCAGCCACCCCATCATCAATGGCGTGGGTAAAATCAATGTTGATGATTCAACCTGGAAAGTTAAAGGTGATGATGCAGCAGTAGACACCACCGTCAGGGTCAAAGACATTGACGGCACCGTATTAATTGTAGAAATCCTTGGAGAGAAATAAATCATGAAAAAACTCATGTTGTTGATAACCATAACTGCTTTGTTGGTCGGTTGCGGTGAAGACAAAGACAAAACCGAAACGACCACACCACCGGCAGTGAAAGATAGCAGTGCTCAAGCAGACATTTTGAACTACATTCCTGCTGACACACCTTTACTTATGACTTCCGGACTCAATCCTGATCTATACCCTGCTCGCTATGTTGAAGTTATGCAGAAAAATATGAACAGCGTCGTACAATATTTCGATGTGATCTTACAGAATGCATTGAATGAAGAAAGTACAAACTATGTTACCACTGTCGATGAGAATGGTGAGGAAGTCATTACCGAAGAGGTTGATGCAGAAGATGCAACCATTAAAGCCAAAATTAAATCACTTGCTGATAAGTGGATGACTGATGATACCTTCGATAAGCTTGGTATTAAAATCGGTGAAACTCAAATCGCCATCTATATGGTTGACCTGTTCCCAGTGTTACGCATCAAACTCAGTGATGGCAACCAAGTAAACGTACTTTTGAACGACATCGAACAAGAGTTTGAAGTTAAGTTTGCTAAATCAGAAGTTAACGGCCAACAAATCAGAGAGCTACAAAATGACAAAGCCACCTTCCTTATCAGTACCAATGATGATTACTTGGTAATCAGCGGCTCACCATCGGTGATTAAGGATCAAATGTTTAACCAACTGTTAGGCATTGACAAACCAGCACAAACCTTGGCACAAAATCCAGCCTTGATCGAAGGCATTAAAAATACTCATGACTATGTGATGGATGACATCTTGCTGATTGACGTACAAAAAATTGCTGATCATTTCATCAATCCAAAACGACATAATTCTGCTTTGGTTAATTACATGCAAATTGATGACAACATGCTCTCTGCTGCGTGTAAATCCGAAATATCTGCAATGTTTGCCAATGCACCACGCATGGTGGCTGGTCAAAAAGTAATGACCGATGACACCATTCAGGCATCATTCGTTTGGGAAATGGACTCTGAACTGTCTACCGATATGGCCACTATGGCTGGACGTGTTCCTAAAGGTAACCCCAACGCCGCAATGTCATTTGGCATGAGTTTTGATTTATTAGCGGCTAAAAACCTGGCCAGTAAATATGTAGATGCAGCAATTGCAGAACCTTATGCTTGTGAGCATTTCACTCAGTTCAATGATCAACTGACTGATATGCAAGCTAAATTGAGCCAACCCATCCCACCATTTGTTGGAAACTTCAAAGGCTTCAGTTTTTCACTGGATGAATTGAAACTTAATATGGCTGCTGTTGAAGCTGAAAATCCACAACCCAAAGACATGATTGAAAGCTTGAAGACCCAAGTCTTTTTGGCTGTAGATGAAACCCAAGCACTGTTAGGGATGGCACAAATGATGGTGCCACAATTGCAAGGCATGGACATCAAAACTGACGGCTCTTTGATTACTTTAGCTGATACAGTACCCTTAATCAGTGGCAAAGACATCCCCATAGACATTGCCAATTTGTATGCAGCCGTTTCTGCTGACACCGTTGGATTTTCCCTGGGACATGAAGGCGGTGGTTCTTTGGATAAAAAAGTCACCCAAGAAGGTGATCCCGTGCTCATCTCTGCCAACATGAATGTTGATGGTTATAAAGAACTGATGGAGCAAATCTTTGCGATTGCTGAAATGCCGAATATGCCAGAAAAAATAAAGCAAGAGTTGGCCATTCAAAAAGAACTTTCGATGAGTATGTTGTACTGGAAAACTCAAGACATGACTGTCTCATTTACTGACAAAGGTTTTACCACCGATGTCAGTTACACTTATTAGACTGACTCTAGATCGATGACAAAAGCCTCACCTGTGGGTGGGGCTTTTTGCAACTTTCAAACCGCAATGTTGTCATGACATTGCTTAATAATTGTCACAAAAAATGAATATCAGATCCTTTAAAAACACCAGCCCTACAATTGATAAAAGTGCCTATGTGGATCCAGCCGCTGTAGTGATTGGTGATGTCCAGTTGGGAGCAAATGCATCTGTCTGGCCAATGACGGTTATTCGTGGAGACGTTCACTCCATTCGAATAGGGCCTGCCAGTAACATTCAAGACGGCAGTATTTTACATGTAACCCATCGCAATGACTTAAACCCTGACGGTGGTCCTTTAGTCATAGGAGAAGGTGTTACAGTGGGTCATGGAGCCATCTTGCATGCCTGTCTCATTGGTGATTATTGTTTAGTCGGCATGGGCTCAACCATCTTGGATAACGCACAAATGGAACACCACAGTATGCTAGGTGCTGGCAGTGTTTTACCGCCGGGTAAAATCATCAAATCAGGAGAGCTGTGGGTAGGAAATCCAGCTGAAAAAGTTAAAGATTTGTCACAATCTCAACGGGATTCCTTAGAATATTCAGCACGTCATTATGTTAAACTGAAGGACTTATACCAACAATAATTAGCAAATGACTGAGGTCAATACTATAGACCAAACAGAAAATAAAATAGATGGTTTTGAACAAGCTCAACTGATCTTGTCTCATCTACCTGCTGAACACCATCAACTCAAACCCTGGCTACGCTGGTCAGCAGATATATTCAAGGATCAAACCTGGCAAGAACAACTTAATCAGATGATGACCATAGCTTATGCCAGAATGGCCCTGAGAAATGGCATCCTTAGCCAACACCCAAGAAGCTATCACAACGAAATCCACATCAATGATTTGCTTACCAGAATCATCTACTGTGCCGAACGATTCAGTGACAAATTAACCCCAAACGGCTTAGCAATTTTAAGTTTCTTTGCTGCCAGTCACGACCTCAGACAAAATGAGCCCAGAAACAACCTCAATCCAGATTCTTTGGTAGGTGCCAACGAAAAAGCCAGCTATTTAGAGGCTTTAAGAATAATCAATCTCACAGGAACCTGTACACTTTGGACTGAACATCATTTGCTGTTATTAAAGACCATGATTGAAGGCAGTACTTTTGGTTCCGGTGGCAAACGCAGTAAAAATTTTTTTCAAGGGAACTTAGCCAAGCACCTACTAAACCAACTCAAATTACCCAATAAAAATGATGAGCAACTGGTACTGCTGGGATGCGACATCGATACAGCTAATGTCAGTCTTGCCATTGATGAATTTGCCCAGTCAGCCATTGATATATATGATGAATTGATTTCACATCAAAAAGTGGAGATATCCGCTCATCAATTTTTTAGCCAGCAGCAAAACACATACTTCTTCAAACAACAACAATTCAATGCAAACATCACTAAAGTGCTGTTTGAACCCAAGAAACAAGACAACACCGAGAAATTATTGGCTTTATCTGAACACATCAATCAGTTAGATAAAAATTTACCCGCAACACAAATAAAGGCCGAATTTCTGAACAAAGCTCATAATTTGGCTTATCAATAATGCTGCTGTTCTTAGTCAGACATGCAGAATCAAATTATGGTACAACTGATGACCACAGCCGACCACTTTCAGAATTTGGCGTTTACCAAGCCTCATTAAGTGCTACATTCATTAAAGATAATATCAACCACGGCAGTACCCAAATCATCGCCTCTGATGCCACAAGAACCCTAACCACCGCCAAACACATACAGAATAAATTAAACCATGCCATACTGTCTCATGCCACCACGTTTTATCATGCCAGAGCGAGTGAATGGTGCGATGCCATCATGAAACATCATACAGTTGATCATTTGATATTAGTGGGGCACAACCCGACTATGGGGTTCCTATCAAGATACCTCAATCCACAGCATGCACAACAGTTTTGTCCAGCAAGTGTTTCACGATACAAGCTTGAAATTGCTGAAGATGGCCTTAAATTACCTGCTCAATTCATAGACTTTTTCACACCTGATGCAAAGTAATAATCCATTGAATCGCATTCCTCCTGTCACCCGCAATGTGTTGATAGCAATCGTGGTGATGTTTATTGCACAACAAGTGCTCGGAGGTCCCAACAGTGGTTATTTCATTCAACGCTATTTTGCCCTGTTTCCCATCGGCTCAGATTATTTCTACCCTTGGCAACTTCTGACTTATGCACTGTTACATGGTAATTTGATGCATTTATTCCTGAATGGCTTTGCCATTTGGATGTTCGGTTCACAAATCGAACATTACTGGGGCGAGAAAAGATACAGCATCTTCATCATCGTCTGTATCATAGGATCAGGCATAGCCAATGCCCTACTCAGCAATGCCCCAGCAATCGGCATTTCAGGTGCCGTTTATGGATTGTTGGTTGCCTATGGCATGATGTGGCCGAATCACACCATCCAATTGCTCTTGCCACCGATTCCAATGAAAGCTAAATATTTTGTGATGTTGTTTGCGGGCATTGCTTTATTTAGCAGCATTAATCCCCGCAATGATGGGATCGCTCATATTGCTCATCTGGGTGGTGCCATCACTGGCTTTCTAATGATTCAATACTGGCGCAAGAAACCACCCTTTAAGTGGTGATTACAACTGCCTTAACGCCGTCCTTTTTTAATTGATTTAACCACCAATGTTGAAACTGGCGGCTCGTACCTGGTGTCCTTAAACAGAATATCCAACTCTTTGATATTTAACTCTTTTACTTGACCTTTACGCAAGTTTTTAGGTAAAAACACTCCGCCATAACGTACTCTTTTGAGGCGATTCACTTGGATGTTTTGTGATTCCCAAAGGCGTCTGACTTCTCGATTTTTCCCTTCCATTATAGCCACATGGAACCAACTGTTTGAACCACGGTCTTCATCACCCGCTGCTTGTATATCAGAGAATTTAGCGACACCATCTTCTAATTCAACACCTGAGAGTAAATTATCAATCACTTCTGCCGTCACTTCACCAAACACTCGACAAGCATACTCACGATCAATGTTGGCACTGGGGTGCATCATGTGATTAGCAAAATCACCATCAGTGGTGAATAACAACAAGCCAGTGGTGTTGATGTCCAAACGACCAATATTCAACCATTTCTGACCCTTAATTCGAGGCAATGAATCAAACACGGTTTTACGGCCTTTTTCATCTTGCCGAGTGGTGACTTCACCCAATGGTTTGTTATACATCAAAACCCGTGGCATGACATGTTCTGCCTCGACCACCCATGCTCGATTCTTCCAAGTGATTTTATCTCCTTCTTGCAACTTTTGACCCAGCACCACTGGTTGGCGATTGATATTGATTTGTCCCAGCTTTATGGCTGCTTCAATTTGTCTTCGAGAGCCCAAACCACATCGAGCCAGTGTTTTTTGAATCCTTTCAGTGGGGATGACTTCAATTTCTTCTTTTTTCATTTTTACTGTTGTTGATTTAGTTGTGTAGAATCATCGTGTCGTTCTTCGATCTCAGAATCAATGTCTCCATCAGGCCTCGCCTCATCAACAGCATCCTTAGCAACACCTCTAGGTTGAGACTCAGTATCTTGCAGCTCGTCGAATTGTAACTCTTGTTCCAGCGTTTCAATGTCTTTTATTTCAGCCAGACTGGGTAAATCTTGTAAAGAATTTAAGTTAAAGTAATTCAAAAACTCTTTGGTGGTACCCAACATAGCAGGCTTACCTGGCACATCCCGGTATCCTAAAATTCGAATCCACTCTTTGTCCATCATGTAGTGAATGATTTTACTAGAAACAGCAACACCACGAATGTCTTCAATTTCGCCACGGGTAATGGGTTGACGATAAGCTATCAAAGCCAGAGTTTCCAATAAGGCTCTGGATAATTTTTTGGGCTTCTGCTCCCACATGTTTTTCAACCAAGGTTGAGTTGATTCTCGGGTTTGTAAACGATAACCTTTGGACAGTTTTTTGAGTTCAACGCCGCGATCCTGGTAATCTTCTTCCAACTCGTTAAGCACTTGATTGATGTCATTGGCAGTGATTTCCTCATCTGGGAACAAAGACACCAAAGACTTCATACTCATAGGTTCATCAAAAGCCATCAGGGCGGCTTCTACCACATTTTTAACTTCTTTTAATTCCATAAATTAACCCTCTTCCCCACTAGATTGCAAGTAAATATCTGCAAATGGAGCACTTTGTACCAATTCAATAGAATGTGCTTTTAATAACTCCAATACCGCCAAAAAAGTCACCAAGGCGCCTTGTCTACCCTCGGCCCTATTAAATAGAGATTTAAAATTCACAGTTTTGGCTTTGAGCAAACTATCCAGTACGATGGTCATACGATCACGCACGCTCAACACCTCACGTTCAATGGCATGTGAAACCTTCAGGTCAGCTCGCATCATGACTTCTTTAAATGCCATCACCAAATCCTGAATGGTGATGTCAACAATCGATTCTTGATCAGTTTGTTTTTCTAAATAAGCATGTGCCACCCATACATCACGTCCCACACGTGGTAAATCATCAATGTCTTCAGCAGCCTGCTTAAAGCGTTCATATTCCTGTAGTCGTCTGATGAGTTCTGCCCTAGGGTCTTCCTCAGATTCCTCATCATCATGTGTTTTGGGCAGTAACATCCTGGATTTAATCTCTGCCAACATGGCTGCCATCACCAAATATTCTGCGGCTAATTCAAAATTCATCTTGTGCATCAATTCAATGTATTCCACATATTGTTTGGTGATGTCATGAATTGGAATGTTCAAAATATCCAAATTTTGCCGACGAATCAAATACAACAACAAATCCAACGGACCTTCGAAAGCCTCCAGGATGACTTCCAGCGCATCTGGGGGAATATACAAATCTGTGGGCATGGTAGTGAATGGCTTACCCTCAACCACAGCAAACGGCATTTCAGCCTGTTTGACCACTTCTTTTGGTGTTGTTTGCACGTCTTGTTCAGACAAAATCAATCTCTCCTTTACCCTGTCTGATGATGTCCACCTCACCCATCGATAAATCAACCACTGTTGATGGTTCTTGTGCACAATAACCTGCATCAATGATGGTATTGACCCGATTACCAACCCGCAGCTCAATGTCATCAACATCCAGCTCATACATACCAATATCGGGAAATTCCAATGTTGATGTCATCATGGGTTCACCTAACTGTGCCAACAATGCATCAACCACTGCATGATCTGCAATCCGCACCCCAATGGTCTTGCGTTTTTGATGTTGTAATTTCTTGGGCACACGTCTGGTGGCTGGCATAATAAAAGTGTAAGCACCAGGTGTGTGTTGTTTAATCAGTCGAAAAGCCACATTGTCCACTAAAACAAAGTCCGTCATTTGTGAAATGTTTTGGCACATCATGGTGAAATGATGTTGGGCATCAATTTGTTTGATTTGTGCAACCACTTTGGGTGCCTTTAAATTATCCAGGCTCCAACCAATCGCATAACCAGAATCAGTTGGGTAAATAATCAAGCCACCATTTTTCAACGTATCAATGGCTGCCTTGATTGATCTTGGCTGGGGATTCTCTGGGTGAACTCGCAGGATATTAGCCATAATCACACTTCCTCAAAACGATTGGCTTTGCGGTTTTTACGTACATGCTCAGGGTCCCAAACCAAGCCATTCATGATCACCCAAACACCTTGTGGCTGGGTTTGTACCGCTGCCACAGCACAACCAATATTAAATATAGCATCCGTGGAATTAAATCTAGCTGGCGTTAAAGCACCAGTCATGACGATGGTTTTATCAGCAATGCCACTAAGAAATCTGGCGGTATCAACCATGGTGTCGGTACCATGCGTGATCAGAAAATGTGACTCTTCTGATTTTTCGATCACATTTTTAATCAGTGCCCGATCTTCATCTGTGATGTAAATCGAATCTTTCTTCAGTAAAGGCACCACCTCAAAATCAAAGCCTACATGATAAGTATTCAATAACTCTCCAATGATGGGTTTACCAATCTGATAATCACTCAAATCGTCAAAATACAATTTGTCAATGGTACCACCGGTGGTGATGATTTTAAGGTTTTTCATAACAGTACTGCTGATTCTATGCTGTGCTTATTTTAGCTTCTTTTTGCTACCAATAGAGCAGTTATCATGCCAGGATGATTAAATTTATAAGTATTCATACAAGAACCGAAAATCAGAGTTTGCAGTGGACCACATTTTGATACAATGAAACCATGAAATATATGCTTTATGGAATGTTTTTGATGGCCAGTATGATGCCCATCAAAGCGAAAGAAACCGAAAGAGAAATGATAAGCTTTGCTAACGCCGATCAGGTTGCGAAACATTTACGCAGCGAATACGGTGTGGCCAAAGCCGTTTACTTGACACAGCTGGCACATCAGTTAAGTGGATCTTTTGCCTCAACCGAACAGCTACAACAACAATGGCAACAGGCTCTGGAAACTGAAATTGCTGAACCACTTAATTTCACCCAAATTAATACCCATGCCTTGATGGCACAAAGCTTGATTCAGTACACCAATGGCATGAGTTTGAATCGATGGCGTCAAATCAACATACCTGCCACCTATGGTTTCCGCACATTGGATCACTCCCATGTGAGTTCAGCCACATTCAACACCTGGCTTAGTTTGAACTCACACTGGCAAAATCTATTGAATGAGAAACATGAGAACATCAAGCTTTGGAATCCATGGGTTACGAACATATCGGTCACTGATAATGACGACCCTGAAAACACAGATTCAATAGCTGCTGTTTTGGCATTGGTAACCAAGGAGGAGGAAATCACTGCAGATATAGTCAGTCAATTAAATGAAGAAGTGGCTGAATTTGATCCCATCGCCATCGCCTTGATGCGCCAACAGTATCACAGTGGAAATCAACAGTTATTGGCGTTGGCATATGACTGGATAGAAATTTACCAATTACTTGAACTCAGTCCCCAACTACTCACAGCAGACCAACAGATCAGCCTGGCTTCAGAACTTGAACAAACCACAATAAATTGGCAGGCACAACAAAACGAAATTGACCAAATCAACAATAAACTATATAACCTGTTGAATAAAATATTTACAGCCTTACCAAGCAAATTCAAAAACCCTGATCACTTTGATGAGAATTTAAACAATGACATATTCAGCTTCATCACTGGTATTCAAAACCCGAAAGCTTATTTTTCTCATCCGCTGCGCCAAGAAATCCAGGAAAACCTCGAAGTATGTTTGAATCTGAGCGTCCAACAAAGACCCGAACCACCAGTGCCGATTGCTGATAATCAATTTGATAGTTGTGTCACCGATTTCATCAACTGGGGCAGTACTTGGTCAAAAAGTGCTGACTTTGCTGGCAATTTAATCAGACTTGACAACCCAGCCAGCATCAATCGAGCCATCGAGCTACCAGCCGTGCAAATCATCAACAACCTGGCTATCCAGGCCGCTGGTGACATCAGCTGCCAACAACAACTATCAACACGCAGCAATTGGGTAGAATGGTCAATGGCTGCAGAGGTCATCGCTTGGTTCAATGATCGGTGGCCCGCACTGATGGCAGAGCAACAAACCGAAGACTTATTAAAGCCAATCTTCGACAGTGGCATGGAAATATTTAATTACGCTGATTGTGTCAACACCAGCACCCCTTTGACCAATCAATATCAAGTCGTGTTGAATAAATGGGAACTGCTCAAGCAAGAAATCATCACCCACGTCAATCAGTTCAAAGCCACCCGTCTGAGCGCTAACAGCGATGTAGATTTGTTCAAATCCATCGACCAAGCCACCAATTACGTACCTGAAGAATTATCAATTGGCCCCTGCGATGTCACTCAATCATGTGGTGCTTACATCAAGTTGGAACCCAACCGTGAATTACTTAATTTATTCCCCAATCACCTCAAACTGGCTGAGCAGTTGGGTTTGGGCAAACTGGAAATCTGTTACCAGGAAGTACAATGGGTAAACAGAAAAACGGCTCCAACCCATTTGGACAACAATAAAATAGCAAATTTTGCTGGCCAACTGGCATTACAACTAACCGGCAAATACCAAGGTGATAATGTTTTTACCAAACAATTCTTCAGTGAGCACAATCACATTTATTTATTTGGTGAAAACAATGAAGAGGTCCTAAATACTGCTTGCCCCTTGCCACTGGTGGGCAAACAGATCAACACAACTTTGGATCGTGGTACTTATGGTTTATTACCCAATCGACTGACATTCCTTACCGCAGCCAAGGTTGATATCAACGCAGTCATTCAAAGCAACTGGACAAACTGGCTGGCACAGTTGAACAACAACCCCAATGACTTTGCTTATTTCGATGAAATGAACACGGTTAAAACCGCTTTAAACGATGCATTTTTACATCTGGTAAACAACCTACAACAGGAAATCTATCGCAAGCTGATCGCCAACAATCCATCACGCAGCAACGATTCAGCATTGTCAAAAGCCACTTTTGAGTTCATAACCCATCGCAAGTTACTTGAACGAATGGTCAATGGTTTATATCCACAGCTCATGGCATCAAACCCAAAGCTTCATGCCGCCATAAACGGTACAAACAGGTTGGTTGATATGCAATTTTTCAGACAAGCTTTTCAAAACCAGGTGAACATTGTTGACATGCTCAACAGCGCTGATGAAAATTTCACCAAACACCAAAACATTTGGACAACTTCGGAATTCAATGAACCGATCATTCACAGCACTTTAGATCAACTACACAGCATCCAAAGCCAACAAATTGTGGACATAAAAAAGGATGATTCTGGAGATTAATCCACCATCCTCTTTTTTTTGTGCCCTTTTACAATGAACACTGTGGGTTTAAACCTTTAGCCTTTGCTTCTTTTTCAATAGAAATGGCTTTACCCATAAACTTTTGTAGTTTTGCTATTCTGTTAGCAGGTTCAGGGTGAGTTGATAAAAATTCAGGTGGTCGTTTTCCTTTGGAAGCCCGGTCCATGTTCTGCCACAATTTGACGCTTTCAGTTGGATCAAAGCCCGCACCTGCCATGAAATGTAAACCAAAACGATCAGCTTCTTTTTCATGATCGCGCGAAAACGGTAACATCACACCCACTTGAGCACCCAAGCCCAAAGCTGTCATTAAAGTTTGGCGGCCAGCCGAACCTTCCATTCTTTGTTGGCTGACAATATCAGCAACCTGCAAACCAGCCTGAGCCAGCATCTGCGCTGACATCCTTTGTGCACCGTGTCGCCACAATACATGCGCAATCTCGTGGCCAATCACAGCTGCTAATTGTGATGGTGTTGCTGCCACATTTAACAAGCCTGTATGCACACCAATCTTACCACCTGGTAGTGCAAACGCATTGGCAGAGTTATCTTCAAAAACCACCACCTCCCATTGTCTATCACGATGTTCAACAGGCAAAGCATTGATTATGGCCCAGGTAACACACTGCACATAGTTATTTTTACGTGCATTATTCGATATCTTTTGAGAGGTCTTCATTTGACTGAACGCAGTTGCACCCATTTGGCTCATCTGGCCTGGGCTGACTAAAATCAAACGCTTATCACCACTTGGCGTAGTGGCACAAGCAACCAACAGTGTACAAGCTAAATAAATTACAATCTTTTTCATGTCAACTCCTCAATTTCAACCACTCCAAGTTTAAGCGAATTCATACCTGGTCTTTTAAAATAATTGTCAAATTTTAATCATCATCAGGCTAAAACCACATAACTGATAACAAACCCTGTCACAAACAACACCATATATATAAGCTTAGCCAGACGATACTGCGATTTCATTTTAACCTCTTCAGTACCCTTACTGCGGTGATGCAACCAGGTCCACTCCAGCAATATCACAAACACAAACAACATGATAAAGACCACCGATAACACCCCCACAAACTCAGCCCAGCTGGCTTCAGCATTCAACAAAGTAAACACCGCAAGTAAATTAAAAATGATGATGGTTGATATTAATAGAATTCTTAAAGGAGTGAAAACTATACTATTATTTTCCATGGTTTTGTGTGTTTGAAAAATATTAATTATATCAATAAACAATGTTTTTTTTGTTAGTCCGTGACCTGTTAAAATAATATTTTTAAGAGCCTAGATAATTTTAGCATGGGTTAACATGTACTCAAGTTATCTAGACCCCAAAGATTTATACGTGATCCTCAGGTACAAAAAAACCCGTACTATGACGGGTTTTTTGATTAGGTTAAGAAAATTTTAGTCTTCTTTCTTTTCAGGCTTTGGCTCCAGCGCTTTCATCGATAAACGCACACGACCCTGTTTATCAACTTCCAGAACTTTAACCTTAACAATTTCGCCTTCTTTCATCTTGTCAGTGACTTTAGCAACACGCTCATGACAAATTTCAGAAATATGCACCATACCGTCTTGACCAGGCAACAAGTTAACAAAAGCACCGAAGTCCATGATCTTAACCACTTTACCTTCGTAAGTAGCACCAACTTCAACTTCAGCAGTCAAGTCTTCAATGCGCTTCTTGGCCAAATCACCATCTTCCTGATTGATTGAAGCAATGGTAACCACACCATCATCAGTGATATCAATGGTGGTGTTGGTTTCCTCTGTCAGGGCACGGATGGTTGCACCACCTTTACCAATGATGTCACGAATCTTCTCAGGATTAACCTTAATGGTTTCCAAACGCGGTGCGTAAGTTGACATTTCTTTTCGTGGTGTAGAAATGACTTTGTTCATTTCACCCAAAATAAACTGACGCCCTGCTGTGGCTTGTTTCAAGGCAATCTCCATGATCTCAGGTGTGATGCCTTCAATTTTAATGTCCATTTGCAATGCCGTGATGGCACCTTCAGTACCAGCCACTTTAAAGTCCATATCACCCAAGTGATCTTCATCACCCAAGATATCCGACAAAACTGCAAAGTCATCGCCTTCCTTAATCAAACCCATGGCAATACCAGCCACTGGTTCTTTCAAAGGAATACCAGCATCCATCATCGAAAGTGATGAACCACAAACCGATGCCATTGAACTAGAACCATTAGATTCAGTGATTTCAGAAACCACGCGTTTCACATATGGAAAATCTTCTTCAGATGGAACCACTGCCATCAAACCACGTTTGGCCAGTCGACCATGTCCAATTTCTCGACGTTTAGGACCACCCATGAATCCAGCTTCACCCACACAGAAAGGTGGGAAGTTGTAGTGAAACATAAAATCATCTTTGGTTTCGCCCTCGATACCATCAATCAATTGTGCATCACGACCCGTACCTAAAGTGGTGGCAACAATGGCTTGGGTTTCACCCCGGGTAAACAGCGCTGAACCATGTACACGTGGCAAAATACCCACTTCAACAGAGATTGGACGAACCTGGGTTGGGTCACGACCATCAATACGCGGCGCACCAGAAATGATCTTACCACGGACATGTTCTTTTTCTAACTTGCTGACCAAGGCAGACACTTCTTTGGCATCATGCTGTGGTGCTTCTTCACCTTCTGGGCAAAAATGTGCCATCACAGCAGCACGCATGTCATTCAAGGCAGCATAACGTTGTTCTTTTTCTTGATTGGCGAAGGCTGCTTCAATTTGGCCGCCAAACTCAGCATTGATGCTGCTTAATAATTCTGTATTAACTTGTTCTTCTTCCCAATCCCATCGTGGTTTACCACATTCAGCAGCAAACTCTTTAATGGCCTCGATGGCCACTTGCATTTGTTCATGACCATAATTAACTGCACCCAGCATCACTTCTTCACTGAGTAAGTCGGCTTCTGACTCAACCATCAAAACAGCTTCATCGGTACCAGCAACCACCAAATCCAACTTAGATGTCTCTAGCGCTTCCAAAGATGGATTCAATAAGTACTCACCATCGGCATAACCCACTCTGGCAGCGCCGATTGGTCCATTGAATGGAATACCTGAAAGTGCCAAGGCCGCAGAAGTACCCAACATCGCTGGAATATCAGAATCAATTTCTTTACTGAAAGACATCACAGTTGCAATCACTTGTACTTCGTTTTTAAAACCATTGGGAAACAATGGCCTGATAGGTCGGTCAATCAATCGACAAATCAAGGTCTCTTTTTCAGTAGGTCTGCCTTCACGCTTGAAAAATCCACCAGGAATGGCCCCAGCAGCATAGAATTTTTCTTGGTAGTTGACTGTTAACGGGAAGAAACTTTGTTCTGGATTGGCTTCTTTTTTACCAACCACCGTCACCAACAACATGGTATCACCCATTGAGATTTTCACTGCACCTGTAGCCTGGCGAGCAATTTGTCCGGTTTCTAAAGTCACGGTGTGATTACCGTATTGGAATTGTTTAACTTGTTTTTTCACTTATATTTTCCTGGCCATTTGGCCTGTTATTTTCTTACTTTCCTACAGACACCCCCCCTTGGGCGCATCCTGATTGCTCTGCAACTGAACGATTTATGAAACAGATGTCAGATAACAATTAAAAAAAAACCCGCATTGATGCGGGTTTTTTCAACTGGCTTATCGGCGTAGGCCAAGACGCTTAATCAGATTTTGATATCTTTCAGTGTCTTTACGTTTGGTGTAAGCCAATAATTTACGACGCTGGTTAATCAACTTAATCAAACCACGTCTTGAATGTTTATCTTTCTTATGCGTTTTGAAGTGCTCTGTCAAGTTGTTGATACGAGCGGTCAATAAAGCCACTTGCACTTCAGGTGAACCGGTGTCGTTATCACCAGTTTTATAGTCTTTGATAATTTCTCGTCTTTGTTCAACTGTAATCATAATTACTCTCGTCGAAGGGGTCAGATTTATGTTAATTGACCCGTTAATAAAACCAAACTGCCGTCAGACTGTCGCACAGTTCAGATGTGGGGCGTATTCTAATGGTATTAACCAGTAATAACAACGTTTTTTAGGCTTTTTGCTTGTTGATTTGAACCCACAGTTCAAATCAACAAATACTTTCAATCTAACTCCCGTGGGATATTTTAAGGAGGTGAAATTGGCTGGCCATGTGGCGAGGTCAGTTCTAACCAAATCAATCACAACAAATTGTATGGCAATCAATTTGGTATTCGTATCCGTGCAACGACTCAAGTTAATAATTTAACACAAATTGGCTACCAGGATACGCGCACCAACATAAATGATTTAAGTGATGGTCGCAATCTTTATGAGGCACAGGGTATTTTAACACTGCAGTAGCGAACGGCAAAAAAAATCACCTGGCTCAATCGAAATCTTCGCAGAGTGTCCTGATACATATAAAATCGAAGAATTTTTGAATCTAGACTCTATTTATTCAATTCTAAACTGCGTTGGTATGACTTCATAAAAAGGTTCTTGACCCGCAAGCAATTGTTTTCAATGATTCCTAAACCCATAAAATACCCCTGATGGTCATATAAGGTATATGTTTCTGAATCGTGGTTAATTTCAACCCTTTTACCGTGAATCAGGTCTTGAGTTTGTTGTTGAGTTAAATCCAGTTTTGGGTATTCGACCAACGCATCTTGCATCGGCATCAGCACTTCTTTGAAGTCATTTAATTCCGAAATTTGTTCCAAATTCAGCATGTCATCACTGCTGAATATGCCGGTTTGGGTGCGGTGCAAGGCAGACATGTGCGCCACCGTACCTAACGCTTCAGCAAAATCTTCCAGCAAAGTTCTGATGTAGGTGCCTTTTGAAACCTTGATTTCAAAATCAATACAGTCTACTGTGTTTTTAACTAACTTGAATGCATGGATGGTGACTTTTCTGGGTGCACGTTCTACAATTTTACCTTGCCGTGCCAGATCATAGAGCCTTTGACCTTTGTAGTGTAAAGCTGAATACATCGGTGGAATTTGTCCGATTTCTCCGGTTAATTTCAAACATGCTTGTTTGATTTCAGCTTCAGTGGCTTGCGTTTTTTTCGCTGTTTTAATCACTTCACCAGTGGCATCACCAGTGTCGGTTTGGGTACCTAAAACACATCTGGCCTGATAGGTTTTATCTGAATTAATCAATAAGTTTGCTACTTTGGTTGCGTCACCAAAACAACAAGGTAATAAGCCAGTAGCCATGGGATCTAAATTACCAGTGTGTCCGGCTTTTTTGGCTTTGATTAAATGTCTGAGTTTTTGTAATGCCAGGTTTGAAGTGATGCCTTTGGGCTTATTCAATAAAATAATACCGTGCACATCTGGGTATTTGCGTTTGGCTGACGTGTGATTCGCCATTAAAATAACCTTTAGCTGTCTTCTTCCGTCAGGTTTGGATCAGTGGCGCGGGCTTTTTGGATCAAATGTTCTAATTTACGCCCGTATTCCAATGATGCATCATACTTGAAACGCAATTCAGGTACTTTACGGGTATTGAGCTGTTGTGCCATAACTTTGCGTAATTGCTTGGCATTAAGACTCAATGTTTGGATGGCCAGTTTTTCTTGTGATGGGTCAAGTGTGTTGATATACACAGTCGCAACGGATAGATCACGAGTCACTTCAACATCTGAAATGGTGATAAAAGAAGTGTCTTCATCTGGTAAGTTTTGATGAATGGCAGTGGCCAGAGTGCGGCGTAAATGCGCTGCCACCCGATCACTTCTTTTAAAATCTCTGTGTCCCATGGTTTATCCTGAATACTGTTTCGATCAATCCAAAGTTCTTTGGACTTCAGTGCGCTCATAACATTCAATCTGATCACCAGGCTGAACATCCTTGTACTGTTTCACACCAATACCACATTCAGTACCAGACTTGACTTCCTTGACATCGTCTTTATGACGACGCAATGACTCGAGTTCGCCCTCAAAAATCACCACATTATCACGCAACACACGAATCGGGTTATCACGACGAACCACACCTTCAGCAACCAAACACCCAGCGATGGTACCAAACTTAGATGACCTGAACACATCACGCACATCCGCAACACCGATGATTTCTTCTTTGATTTCAGTACCTAAGATACCGGTGACCGATTGTTTAACCTGATCTATTGCCTCATAAATGATACTGAAATAGTGCAAATCCAGATCACTTTCCTTGATAAATTCACGGGCGGCTTTATCAGCACGAACGTTGAAACCAATGATGATGGCACTGGATGCTGCTGCTAATTGTGCATCGGCATTGGTGATACCACCAACACCTGATGAAATCACTTTAACATCGACATCATCGTTAGAAATACTTTCCAAAGATTCACGCAACGCTTCTACTGAACCTTGAACATCGGCTTTAACCAATAAATTAACATTAAGTTTTTCTTCCTTGCCCATTTGTGACATGAGGTTTTCTAATTTAGCTGCTTGTTGGCGCTTCAAGCGTGTTTCACGCTCTTGTTCACGATGTTCTTGCGCAGCTTCTCTGGCATGCTTCTTGTTTTTGACAACCAAAAACTCATCACCAGCAATCGGCACACCCGATAACCCCAACACCACTGCTGGAATAGATGGGCCAGCTGCTTTGATTTCTTTGCCGTTTTCATCAATCAAGCTTCTGATGCGGCCAAATTGCTCACCACAAAGAATCATATCGCCTTTCTTCAAAGTACCATTTTTAACCAACACCGTAGCAACGGGGCCACGGCCTTTATCTAAGGATGATTCAACCACAATACCAGACGCCGTTGAATCAGCAACTGCTTTCAGCTCCATCACTTCAGCCTGCAATGAAATGGCGTCTAACAATTCATCAATTCCCTGGCCTGTATGTGCGGATACTTCAATAAACTGTACATCACCGCCCCAATCTTCTGGAACGACTTCGTGTGCAGCTAAATCTTGTTTCACTTTATCTACATTTGCTTCTGGTAAGTCAATTTTATTAACAGCAACAATAACAGGTACACCAGCCGCTTTGGCATGTTGAATGCCTTCTTCAGTTTGTGGCATCACACCATCATTGGCAGCAACAACCAAAATAACAATATCTGTTACTTGTGCTCCACGTGCTCGCATTGCTGTAAATGCGGCATGGCCTGGCGTATCAATGAATGAAATAACGCCTTTATCGGTGGTCACATGATAGGCACCAATGTGCTGCGTGATTCCTCCAGCTTCCTTATCAGTTACTTTGGTGTTTCTGATGTAATCCAAAAGTGAAGTCTTACCATGGTCAACATGGCCCATAACAGTAACCACAGGCGGTCTGACTTCGGCGTTTTCTTCATCAATTTCTTTGATTGACTCTTCTTTCAGAATCTCTGCTTTACTTTGAACCACGGCTTCTTCAGCAATGTGGCCCAATTCTTCCACCACTAATATTGCGGTGTCTTGATCCAAAGGTTGGTTAATGGTCACCATCATGCCCATTTTCATTAAAACTTTAATGATGTCTGAGGCCTTGATTGAAAGTTCTTTAGCCAAATCTGAAACCGTGATATTTTCTGGAATAGCAACAGTTTTAACAACCGGTGCCGCTGGCTTCTGGAAACCATGCTCGCTGCTGGCGTTAGACACCGGGCGCACTGCTTTTCGCTCTTGACGACCGTATGACTTACCACCTTGAACATGTAATTGTTTCCTGCCATAACGTGTGTTGCTGTGGTTGTCTTGTTTGCCTTTACTACCACTAACTGACTTTTCAGCTTGTTCTTTTCGCTTGCGGTTGGCACGGTCTGTGATGGCTTTCTGGACCTGTTGGTTCACCAGCTCATCATGACGTTTTTTCTTCTCGGCCTCTTCGTCTACTTCTTCAACCACTGCTTCGGCTTCGGTTTCTTCCTGTTTATTGGTTTGGGCTATTTCAGCTTCAAACTTACTCTGCGCTTCTTCATCCTTGCGCATTTCTTCTTGTTCTTTTTCCAATTCCAAACGTTCTTTCTCAGCCTGAGCTTTGGCCTCAGCTTCGATGCGTTCCTGCTCAGCTTTTTCAGCCGCAATGCGAGCTTCTTCAGCCACTTGTTTGGCTTTGTCTTCTGCTTCTAACTGTTCCTTTCGAGCCGCCAAAGCTTCTTGAGCTGCACGACGCTCTTTTTCAATCTCCTCCATTTCAGATTGACTGGGTCCTGTGTTGCTCTTTTTCTTTTTAACTTCGATGTTTATGCTTTTGGTTTTAGCCACTCCAGCGCCACCACTTGCCACACGCAAAACTTCTTTTGATTTTCTTTTCAAAACAACTTTTTTACGTGGAGACAAACTCTTCTTTTCCTTGCCGTGTGAACCACGCAAGAACTCCAACAGCTTGACTTTTGACTCATTGCTGATGGTGTCATCTTCTGACTTAGCTGGTATACCGGCACTGGCTAATTGTTCCATCAGCTTATCTGCAGAAATACCAAGCACACCGGCTAATTGTTTTACTGTTACATCAGACATATTTGCCTCCTGTTATTTATTACTCGAACCAATGTTTTCTGGCTTCCATGATTAAATCTGAAGCCTCGGACTCTTCCATGTCAACCAACTCTAACAATTCATCAGTGGCCAGATCGGCCAAATCATCTCTGGTTCTGATGCCTTTATCCGCCAGGATATAGGCCAATTTATCATTCATCAGTTCTAAACCTAACATGTCATCTGCAGGTTTTCTATTTTCTAATTTTTCTTCTTTTGCAATCATTTGCGTGAGTAAAGCATCTCGTGCTCGGCCACGTAACTCTTCAACCAAATCTTCATCAAAACCTTCAATATTTAACAGTTCTGACTCATCCACATAAGCAATTTCTTCAATGGAGGAGAAACCTTCCTGGACCAGCATGATTGCCATATCTTCATCCACATCAAGTTTTTCCTCATATTCCTTAACAAACTCCATGGCTTCTGCTTCGTTCTTTTCTTCAGCCTGAGCTGTGGTTAACACATTGATCTCCCAACCTGTTAATTCACTGGCCAAACGCACGTTTTGTCCACCACGCCCGATGGCTTGTGACAGTTGTGCTTCGTTCACAGCCACATCAATGGTGTTTTTCTCTTCATCAACCACAATTGATTCAATTTCAGCAGGTGACATGGCATTGATCATGAATTGTGCAGTATTTTCATCCCACAAAATGATATCAATACGTTCCCCACCCAACTCATTGGCCACTGACATCACCCGTGAACCACGCATACCAACACAGGCACCGATTGGATCAAGTTTTCTGTCATGAGAAAACACAGCAATCTTAGCACGGTGACCTGGGTCACGTGCCGCCCCTTTGATCTCAAGAAACCCTTGTGAAATTTCAGGCACTTCAACTTTGAACAGCTCAATCATGAACTCGGGGCTTTTTCTGGATAAAGTCAAAATCGGACCACGATTCAATCGGTTCACTTCAATCAACAAACCTTTCAAGCGATCACCACGCTTCACTTTTTCTCTCGGAATGCCATGCTCACGTGGCACAATCGCTTCAATGCCGCTGCCTACATCAATAAAAACATGTCCACGTTCTACTCGCTTAACAATGCCTGAAAGTACTTCACCGATGCGGTCTTCAAACATTTCAACCACTTGCTCACGTTCGGCCTCACGAACTTTTTGCAGGATCACTTGTTTGGCTGTTTGTGCCGCAATTCGGCCAAACTCAACAGATTCCATTTCTTCTTCGATCACATCACCAATTTCAAGCTCTGGATCTTCTTTCTGCGCTTGCTCCAGAGTCAGCTCACGTTCTTCTGATTCGAATTCTTCATCTTCAACCACCGTCCAGCGACGATAACTGTCATAAGTACCTGTGGTGCGATCTATATCAACACGAACATCAATGTCCTTCATGTGTTTTTTACGAGTGGCAGATGCCAGTGCCAACTCAATGGCCTCAAAAATCACATCTCGGCTGACACCTTTTTCATTTGATAAAGCCTCAGCAACATAAAGAATTTCTCTACTCATTTTTTCACTCCACCAAAACTTGGTTTCAATCTTGCTTTCATAACGTTGTTCATTTCGAAGCCATAGTCTTTGACTTCATTAGCAACCACAATTTGGCCATCATCTACTGCCTTAATTGTGCCTTTGATATTTCTGGCTCCATCAACAGGTTGTGCCAGTTTAACTTGTACGTTTTCACCAATGTATAATGCAAATTGTTCCGCATTGAATAAAACCCGATCCATACCTGGTGATGAAACCTCTAACACATAGGCACTTTTAATTGGGTCTTCAACTTCCAACAAACCTGAGATTTCGTGACTACAACGGGCACAATCATCCACCCCCACCCCATTCTCATGGTCGATATAAACCCTTAAGATGGTATTGTTCTTTTGTGGCAAATACTCGACACCCCAGAGCCCAAAGCCCAGATCTTCTATCACAGGTTGAACTAATTGTGTTAACAGCTTTTCTTTCATTTACTCAGTCACTAGAGGTATTGGTTTGGCTCACATGTCAAGTGAATCAAAGTTAAAACAACCCTGAGTCAAGCCAGGACCTCTATTAAAAATAGTACCCATGCTGCTATGAAATATAAATATTAGGCAAGGACATTTGTCGCCTCACCAATCAATAAAATTCAGCAACAAAAAAGGCTCCACTAGGAGCCTGACAATTAAGATCATTTAATTGGCGTTCAATCAATTGGTTGCGGGGGCAGGATTTGAACCTACGACCTTCGGGTTATGAGCCCGACGAGCTGCCAGACTGCTCCACCCCGCATCATCAAGATGGCATATTCTACTATATATTTTTCATATTGCAACTGTTAAAAATGACTTGCCATGTTTCTTCCTCATTACCAGGGAAAGCTGCTGAGCAGCTTGACCAGCATAAGCAATGAAAGCATGACGGTTTGCCTGAAAGGCAATAAGCCTTGCTTGAATGCCGTAGCTCATCCGAGGTAGTAAGACCCAAGAGTATTCCTTTTGAAACCAATCACACCCAAAGGCTCACAACACCAATATGAACCTGAATTATCATAGATATTCATTAAATATTTTATTCAAGTCAGTTCTTTTTTTGCCAGTGCGGCTACTTTTCCTACGGTCAAACCTTGCACCAAGATACTGAACAACACCACTGCATAAGTTGCTGCGATGAGTGGTTCACGATAAGGCCCTGGGGGCAGCGACAGCACCAAAGCCACTGAAATACCACCACGCAGGCCACCCCAGGTCAGGATTTTTATGGCGTGAGGTGAATAAGTGTTTTTAAACCTCAACAACGTGACAGGCAAACCCACGCTGATAAAACGTGACACAATAACCAATGGGATAATCAATAACGCACTGTATAAATAACTTGGTAAGAAATGAATCAATAACAATTCCACACCAATTAATAAAAACAACACCGCATTAAGCACTTCATCAACCAGCTCCCAGAAATTATCCAAACGGTCTCGTGTGACATCACTCATGGCTAACATGCGGCCTTGGTTACCAGTCATTAAACCTGCAATCACTATCGCAATTGGCCCTGACAAGTGTAAATGCTGAGCCAAAGCATATCCTCCGGTTACCATGGCTATGGTGATAAGCACTTCGACCTGGTAATTATCAATTGATTTCAACATCAAGTAACCACCGTATCCCAATGCGACACCAAAAATAGCACCGCCAACAGCTTCTTGTAAAAACAATAAACCAACACTCGAAAAGGTCGCTTCGGATTGTCCGGTCGCCACCCCAAGAACGGCTATGAATAACACCACAACCACGCCATCATTGAATAAGGACTCTCCAGTAATTTTAACTTCTATCGATTTTGGCGCACCCACTTTCTTCAGGATACCCATCACCGCTATCGGATCAGTGGGCGAGATCAAAACACCAAAGATCAAACAATATATGTAGGGAATATCTATACCAAACAGTTTAAAAATATAATAACTGGCAACACTGATAATAATCGATGACATCACCACCCCTATGGTGGCAAGAATCGCTATGGTGTCTTTCTTTGCTGCCAAACGATTGATATTAACGTGCAAAGCACCGGCAAAAAGCAAAAAGCTCAACATGCCATTCATAACCGTTTCATCAAAGTCCACTTGTGCCAAAACACCAGCAATTTGATCGGTATGAATCCAACCCAGTTTATTCAAACCAATCAACACCAATGACATCAGCAAGCCGATAAGCATGATTCCAATACCATTAGGCAAACCCACAAAACGATGATTGAAATAGGCAAACAAAGCCGCCAGTGAAAGTAAAATCGAAATTAAATCAAACAATCCCATCTTTTTATCCTTATTGTTGTTACCGCTATTTTAATAAAAAAAGGGTGACTTAAAAGCCACCCTTTTGAAAGACATGTTGTCTTCAGTTGATTACCAATCTAAACGGAAGCCAACTTGTGCACGCCATTGTGAATTGAATCTAGAGGTAAACAGATTACCATCTACATTTCTACCATTCCAATCCAAAATAGCACGACCTTGATCATCTACGCCTTCAAAGTCAGCAATATTAACACCATCAAAGCTACCCAGTTGAACCTGACCCCAATCACTGTTTAACAGGTTACCCAAATTCTTGATGTTAAAGTACATGGTGGCACGAACTCGACCCCATGTTGGAAGTTCTTGTTGCACATTCAAGTCCCATTGATTAACTCTGTTAGGTTTAAATGCATTTCGTGGCGCAATTTGACCACGATATTGATCCAATCCAGATTCACTCAAGAAAGTTTCAAAAGCAGCTGGATCGTCACCATTTACCAATACATATTCACCAGGGTTAGGTACATAGAACAAATCATTATCACGAATACCATCACCATTCACATCATTGCTGTAGTTGTATGAAAACGGTTCGCCGTCACGTGAAATAAAAATCAACCCAAATTTGGTGTACGTGTCACCAAAGAAATTGTTTTCATAGTTCACAAAGAAATTAAATGCATTCTCAATCTCGTAAGCCGATGTCCCCAAAATAGCTTCATTAGGGTTGATCGCTGGGGTGTTATTCCAGTTTGAAATAGCACGCGATGAGGTTCCTGCCGAAACTTCTGTTGCATCAGTATAAGTATATGATGCTTTGGCATACCAGTGTTCAGTTTGTGGTAACTCCAAACTAATGGTAGCGCGCTTGGTTTCACCTTTATCAGTATTAGTCAAAAACAACACGTCATTGAAGTCATCATTTTGATTTGCACGCTCATCACTGTTTGGATCAAGCGGGTCTGAGTAGTAAGAATTACGACCACCCAAAATATCTAAAGTACCGGTTCTTTCACCCAAGTTCAAATGTTGATAGTGAATGGCATTTTGAACCTTAGAGTACTCAAACTCTAATGAACCAATCAAACCAAACCATGGCAGTTCAGCATCCACAGCAATGTTAGATTTCAATACTGTTGGCAACTCAAAATTAGGATCCAAGGAATCCACGTCTTGTGTAGCAGCACCATCACCACCTGGGCGAGGCTGATTATTTGGGTCAGGAGAAAAGCCTAAGCTATCAAAATCACGGAAAACAGCAACATCACCGCCTGTATTCGTGAATGAATTAGACAACCAAACGTTAGGTGTTTGGCCAGTAAAGATACCAATACCACCTCGTAATTGCATATACAGTTCATCAGACATGTCATAGTTAAAACCCAAACGCGGTTGGAACTCACCTTCATCGATCACACTGTTATTCGCAAAACCAAACGCATCTTGAAATGATTGGTTAAAACGCGGACGTGAGTCAGCACTCGGTTTATCATATCGGAAACCATACTGCAGAGTTAAACGGTCATTAACAGTCCAATTATCCTGGATGAAAAAACCATCTTGTTTCCATGACCATTTGGACACCGGAAAAGGGTTTGCTGGATCGGAACCAATTCGTAATTGATAAAAGTCGTAAAAACCAGCTTCAAAGTCATCCACATTATTGAATGTATACTGCCCTAATGATGCAAACACAAACAAGTTATCATTATCTTGTGATTTTCTCTCTACACCGAAAGTTAAGTTATGGTTACCCAAGAAATAATTACCTTCTAAATAGATACGCTCTTCTTCAACATTTAATACATTAGCATGTCTGAATCGTTCAGTACCTAGGCGAGTTCTTGCATTTTCCTCACCAATACCTCTGATTTCAATCTGAGGAAGGCGTGTACCATTCTGAGAAAAAGGCTGTTTGTCAAACGTGTTTTGTGAGTACCTGAATTCAGTAGAGAATTTAGGCGTCCAGTCACTGTACACATTCAAAGCCAATGTGTCGTTTTCGAAATCATCATTAAACCAATGAGAACTGAATGAAGAGTTAGTACCACCATAGTTAGGAAAACTAGGGTCTAGATCTTCATTGGTAGTATAACGCAAAGAAGCTCGATGGAAATCATTGATATTCCAGTCCAACTTAACCAGTAATGATTCCTCTTCAGCAATTTGATTTGCAGGAGCTCTGAAAGTACCAGCATCAAAGTTCCAAACTGAAGAAGCAATGTTTTGGATACGCACCAAATCATCTAAACCAGATTGACTTAATGTCAACTCATTAGCCAACCGAGTTCTTTCTTCATTTTCATAAGACACAAAGAAAAACAATTTGTCTTTAATAATCGGACCACCCAAACTGATTGAATAGACTTCATTGCTGAAATCATCATCGGTTCTGGCTAAACTTTCATCACCATAGTAAAGAGAAATACGACCTGAAAACTCATTGGTACCACTCTTTGTAACCGCATTGATGCTCGCACCTGTGAAGTTCGATAGTGTGACGTCGTAAGGAGAAAGTTGAACATTCAACTCGGCAATGGTATCCAGTGAAAATGGTTGTGACAAACCAGTAAATCCACCTGGTTCCAGGCCGAAAGGATCACTTGCACCTACACCGTCAACTGAAAAGTTGTTAAATCGATTGTTAACACCTGATACTGATATACCACTTTCGAAATCACGTAAGTTTACTCGAGAATCTAAACGAATGAAATCACGAACATCACGATCAGTGGCAGGTAAATTGGTGATTTGCTCTTGAGAAAAACTAGATCCTGCACCCATATTATCAGGATTAAAAGTAGCAGACTGTGCCGCAACACCAACAGCTGTTACCGTATCCAGGCTAATGGCATCAGCAACCAATACAGCATTAATGGCTCTGTCTTCACCCAGTTTGATGAAAATATTGCCTTCTTCAGCATCAGAATAACCGCTGTTTCTGACTTCGATGTTGTAAGGACCACCCGTTCTCAAACCACGAGCAGAATAACGACCATCATCATTAGTGGTCAAAGTTTTTACTTGACCTGTAGGCTCATGTGTCACGATTACTGTAGCACCAGAAATAGCGTTACCATTTGAATCAACAATGGTACCGTTGATTGATGATGCCGTTTCTTGAGCCAATGTCACACCCCATGGTAAAACCGCGATCATCAAAATCGCAACCACCCATTTAACTTGTTTCATATTTCTCATTGCAAAAACCTATTTAAATAAACATAATGACTTTTATGCACGCAAAGGAACGTCCAGACTGATTAAAACGAACGTTTGATAAATATGGCGCTTTCAAAGCCTCTCTGAAAAAATCCGTCTCGTATTTTCTCACATGTGGGCGTATGGTAAAAGTCTTTTGTGAAGATTACGTTAAAAACTGGTAACAACTTATGTCTTACAGCACAGAAATACAAGCATTTAACGCCAAGGGTGAGGTTTATCGAAATTGTGCACTGAGAACAGCGATCGAACAGCCCAGACCATTTTCTTTATCATCAAAAATAAAACGAAAACACAGCGACAACAATATTCCACCCAGACATTCGAAATTAACAATCATGAAAACCACCATTTTACTTACACTGTTATTTGTTTCTCAATTATCCACAGCCAAAGAGTTGGTGGCAGGACCCATGTTAGGCCATATCGCCATTCGCGGCGCTAATATCTGGGCACAATCACCTGAAAAAGGCGAATTAACCATAACCTATTGGCAACAAGGAAAACCCAAACAAAAATCCACCTTAAGCGCCAGTGTAAATGAAGGTTTAGGGAACATCCACACGTTTAAATTAACCAACCTCGAACCAGGAACCACTTACAAATACACATTCAGCATAAACGGCAAAGCCCTCAAACAAAAGGATCCATTCGAGTTCACCACCCAGGTCTTGTGGCAATGGCGGTTTGACCCACCTGATTTTTCAATCTTGGCTGGATCATGTAATTTCATTAATGAAAGCGCTTATGACCGCCCAGGCACACCCTATGGCAGTGGTCATGAAGCCATGTTCAATCAAATTGCGAGTGAAGATGCTGCTGCCATGTTTTGGATTGGAGACAATTGGTATTACCGTGAAGTGGATTTTGATGCAGAACAAAACCTATTGCACCGCATCATGAGGGACAGAAGCCAGCCGTTCATGCAGCCGGTCTATCAAAAATTTGCCAACTATGCCACCTGGGATGATCATGATTTCGGCCCCAACAACTCTGGCACAGAATTCATATATAAGGAACAAGCCCTCAAGTTATTCAAAGACTATTGGGCCAACCCCAGCTATGGCATGCCTGAAAAAGAAGGTGTATTTACTCGAGTTAGCTACAACGACATTGAGTTTTTCATGTTGGATAACCGCTACAACAAGTCACACGAGAATGCACCTGATGGCCCCAATAAAGTCTATTACGGCCAGGAACAACTGAACTGGCTTAAAGACAGCCTATTGAGTTCTTTTGCACCTTTTAAGATTATCGTTGGCGGGGGCCAAATGCTTAATGACTACCATGCTTATGAGGGCTGGGATAAATACCGTTATGAACGCGACCCATTCATTCAATGGCTAGATGACAACAAAGTCACAGGGGTGATGTTTCTCAGTGGTGACAAACACCACAGCGAAATGCTCAAAGCGGAACGTCCTGGCGCGTACCCATTGTATGAAATGACTTGCTCCCCCCTAACTGCCGGCACCCACTCAAGTAAATCTGGTGGCGATTTGGACAATCCCAGACTGGTCAAAGGCTCATTGGTCAACAAACACAACTATTGTAAGTTTTCATTCTCCGGGCCCAGAACTGACAGGCGTCTTAAAATTGAAGTTATTGGTACAGAAGGTCAGAAATACTGGACCAAACAAATCAAAAGCAGCGTCCTCAGTTATTCTCAAGTACCAGAGTGATTGCATGCCAGTACCATGATACGTAACAACGACCTAGAAAAACTTTTTCAGCTAGAAAAGAAAAACCTCCGATATCTGAACCTATTCAGGTTGTTTGCCAGTTTGTTCTTTTTTATGTTGGTCAATAACAGCTGGGTTACCAACTTCTACCCCACCAGCGAATTTCACCCTGCCACCACCAGTGTTGTTGACATTTACCTGATACTTTCTATCGCCATCATGGTCATCACCTACATCAGCCAACAAGAGCAAGTAATCAGGGTCAGCAAACTCACCCTGTTTTTAGATCTGGTGGCATTAATCTTCCTGGCTTTTGCCACCAATGGCTTTTCACAAGGCGTGGCTATTTTACCGGTTCTGGCCATAGGTTCAGCAGCCATGTTGTACCGAAAACCTTTCAACATTCTGCTGGCGCCCACCCTGGCCACAATACTGTTGTGGTTATTACCTGAACTGTTTGATTTTTCAAAGCAAGAAATCGTATCAGACCCAAGTAAATGGCTACATGCACTGGGTTATTTTGTCATTGCATTGTTGGGCATAAGACAATCCATCTCCTACACCAGCACCCTGAACCTCTATAAAAGCCAACGCCAAACCATAACTGGCCTGGAAAACATGAACCAGGTCATCATCGAAAAACTAACCAATGGCGTCATCATCTACCAAAATGATCATGTCATATTACACGCCAACCAATCTGCTAAAAAGTTACTGGATGATGATGACATTGTTTTTTTCCCACCGGAGATACTGGATTTCCTGGAAAGCAACCAAGAAGGAATCGTCTACAACACGCCCAATGGCACTGATTTGTATTTACGTAAAGCATCAATGACAGAAGAGAGGAACTTTGGGGTGTTGTTCATCGAAGACTCCAGTTATTTGAAAAAAGCGGCACAACAATTAAATTTAGCATCACTGGGTAAACTATCCAGTTCCATTGCCCATGAAATCAGAAACCCATTGGCCGCCATCAGCACTGCTGCTGAATTATTGGTCGAATCACCGGATTTAAAAAATCAAGACAAAGAGATCAGCGAGATCATAGTCAACCAAACACGCAGGGCAAACCACATCATCGAAGACATTTTAGAAATGTCCAAACGCAGAACAGCAAAACCCGAAACACTGTTCATTGTTGATTTCCTGAATTTCACCAAAAAGCAATTGGTTGAACAAGGACTGGCTGAAACTAAACAAATCCAACTGATTGCTACAAAAGGAACCACCATAGAATTTGACCCAGAACACTTCAAACAAGTGGTATGGAATCTGGCAACCAATGCCATCAAACACGGCATCGACAACGAACTACAAATCATCGTTCGCGATCAGACCATTGAATTCAGAAACAACGGCGAGGCATTCACTACCGAAAAAATCAAAAACCTGTTTGAACCCTTCTTTACCACCCACAACCGCGGCACCGGACTGGGCCTGCACATCTGTCGACAACTCTGCCATGACAACCACGCCACCTTAGATTACTTGCACTTAAACAACCAACACGTTTTCAGAATTGAATTTAATTTGGGCTAAAGCCAACTTCAACTTTAAGATCACTGTCATTGTTTGGTGCTGAGCCCATAAACTAAAGAAAACAAAAAGGCCCCAGTAAATTGAATGCTGAGGCCGGTTATGTATCATTTATTCTACCTGTTTTACAAAGCCTTCAAACCCTGAATCAGTCGAGCAATCGCATCCTGGGCATCGCCATAAAGCATCTTGTTATTTTCCGCAAAAAACAAGGCATTTTGGATACCAGCAAAACCTGTGCCTTTACCCCGTTTGATGACGATGGAGTTTTTAGCCTCATCCACATTCAAAATTGGCATACCATAAATCGGGCTTTCCGGATCGGTTTTAGCCACCGGATTCACCACATCATTGGCCCCAATCACCAGCGCCACATCGGTTTGTGAAAACTGTGAGTTAATGTCTTCCATGTCTTCAATCAAGTCATATGGCACACCCGCTTCAGCAAGCAGCACATTCATGTGACCTGGCATGCGACCTGCGACCGGATGAATGGCAAATTTAACATCCACACCCCGATCTAACAACAATTGAGTCATTTCCCAGAGCTTATGCTGTGCTTGCGCCACTGCCATACCGTAACCTGGAATCACGATAACCCGGTCAGCAAAAGCCATTTGAATCGAAGCATCTTGTGCTTCAATTTCTTTCATCTCACCCTCGATGGCCGAACCACCAGAGCCTCCCATGGAGCCAAATAACACCGAACCCAAGGAGCGGTTCATGGCCTTGGCCATCAATTGAGTCAATAAAGTACCCGCTGCACCCACCAACATACCAGCGATGATCATCGCTTCATTTTGTAGCACAAAACCCTCGAATGAAACCGCCAATCCAGTGAAAGCGTTATACAGTGAAATAACCACAGGCATATCAGCACCACCAATTGGTAAGGTCATCAGAATACCCAGTAATAATGACAAGCCAAAAAATATCCAAATGTAATTGGCATTCAAATCCTGAGTCAGATACAAACCCAGTCCCAAAGTACCAATACCCACTATGCCATTAAAAAAGTGTTGGCCTGGAAAGGTATAACGTTTATCAATCCAGCCTTGTAACTTACCAAAAGCAATCAACGAACCACTCAGTGAAATCGCACCGATAAACACACCCACAACCGCAAATATCATGCTCACACCAGATAAGCAATCGTGCGAAGTTGCGGTATCAACTATGGTACCTGAAGCACAACCACCCATATGGTCGACAGCATTGAACAAAGCCATCGCACCAATGAAAGCCGCCGAGCCACCGCCCATACCGTTATACAGTGCCACCATTTGTGGCATATCAGTCATGGCCACTTTTTTACCACTGACCCAGGCCAATAGGGTCGATGAAACCAATGCTGCAATAATCAACACCATGTTGTGCATGTCCGGTAACAAGAAGGTGGCAACTGTAGCAATCAACATGCCAATCCCAGCCCACACTATGCCACCACGCGCAGTGCCTGGCGCACTCATGCGGCGTAAACCAGTAATAAACAAAATGGCAGCTAAGAAATAAGATGCCTTAATCAAGGTAGGCAAGTATGCTTGAATCGTTTCCATCATTGACCTCCTTCTTGTTCTTGGCCTTCATTTTTTTTCACCCGTGGCTTGAACATTTCCAGCATTCGCTCTGTCACCACATAGCCACCAGCTGCATTTCCAGCACCTAAGAAAACAGCAATAAAACCAAACACTTTTTCCAAAGTGGTATCGGCATGACCAAGCGCAATCATCGCCCCCACGAGCACAATACCATGAATAAAGTTTGAACCAGACATTAAAGGCGTGTGTAACACCACCGGCACCTTTGAAATAATTTCAAATCCCAAAATCGCCGCCAAAGCAAAAATATACAAGGCAATAAAACCGTCAATCATTTGTCTTCTCCTACCACCGCTGGATGTACCACACGACCCTCTTTAGTCACCACACAACCAGCTAAAATATCGTCTTCCCAATCCAGGCTGAACTCACCTTCTGCATGCATCAACGACAACAAATTCCAGACATTACGCGAATACATTTCACTGGCATGTAAAGGCACCGTGGCAGATAAGTTCTTGGGACCAATCACTTTAACATTATTAACCACTTTAGTTACACCGGCCTCGGTCGGTTCACAGTTACCACCTCCTTCTGCCCCTAAATCCACTATCACACTGCCTGCTTTCATGTCATTAACCATGTCGGCCGTAATGATGCGAGGGGCTGGTCTACCTGGTACTGCCGCAGTGGTAATCAACACATCCACTGAAGTTAGGTGCTTGGCCAGGTTTTGTTGTTGGATTTGTTTTTCTTCATCGGTCAAAGCCCGGGCATAACCACCTTCACCCACCGCCTCTACACCCAAGTCCAAGAACTTAGCACCTAAAGACTTGACCTGCTCTACCGTTTCCGGCCGCACATCATAACCTGTAACATTAGCACCCAAGCGCCTGGCAGTCGCCATCGCTTGTAAACCTGCCACACCCGCTCCAATAACCAAAACCGAAGCTGGCCTAATGGTTCCGGCCGCGGTGGTTAACATAGGGAAAAATCTTGGTGCTTCGCTGGCCGCTAAAAGCACAGCTTTGTAGCCTGCAACGGAAGCTTGTGAAGACAAAACATCCATGGCCTGGGCACGCGTGGTACGCGGAATCAACTCCATTGAAAAAACAGTCACGCCTTTCTCACCGGCTTGTTTGAAACGCGCTTGATCCTGGTAAGGCGAAACCATACCGATAACAACTGAATTGTGTTTCAACTCATCCATGTCTTCACTGGATAAAGCATCCACCCCAACCAAAATATCGGCTGCATTGAGTACATCACTGCGCTTTTTGGCCATCTGGCACATTTCAGGATAGGCTGAATTGGGAAAACCAGCTGATTCACCAGCATCAGGCTCAAACAAAACCTGCCAGCCTAATTCAAGAATTTTCTTCGCAGTTTCCGGCACCAGTGCCACCCGCTTTTCATCATCATTGCGCTCTTTTAAAAAGCCAACTGTTATTGTCATAGTGTCCCGCTCTTTTTAATCGGACAACAGTATAACAAAAATAAAAGCAGTTGTTTCCCCGCATAAGACATACAAAAATGGCTGGACAAGCTAAATCTGCCCTTTTTGTTATTTGCAAGCGCTATTGGAAAAAACTCAGCAGCATGGTACAGTTTTTATAATCATATGTAGACAATTAATCTATTGTTAGGGACAAACATGAAGTCAATTTTAATACTTATCATGTTTCCAGGGAAACATACAGTTCCTACAATCAAGCATTTCTTGTAATACAGTGCTCATTTAATTCATCAAAAGCATCCATAGTCTTATCAATAAATTCATCTGCATTTGTTGTTTTATCAATGGTTGGGCCAATGATTACATCGACATTTACTGGCACTAATAAAGCTTCCCCTTTTGGCAAAGCATAACCCAAACCATGCATCACCACCGGAGTAACTGCAACACCGCATCTGTCTTTAATTAAATAGTAAACACCTTTTTTTAATGAACTCATTCTATCTGGCTGACCCCGACTCCCTTCCGGAAACAGAATCAATATTTCATCATTATCAAGTGCTTTATGACACTCATCGAAAATGGTATTTTTATCTACATTACCACCCCTATCAAGTGGAATGATGCCGATTATTTTCAATGATAACCACGTAATGAACCGATTTTTCAGGAAATAATCAGCTGCGGCTACCGGCCTGACTTTATGCATCTTGAACAAAGGAAACAAGCTCATCAAAACCATGGTATCCAAGTGGCTGTTGTGGTTAGCAACAATCACCGCCGGACCATTGAGCGGCAACCTCTTTTTGCCTCTTAAATTCAACCCCAAAACAATCAGCACCAATGGTTTAACAATCAGCGCAAAAAATAACAGTTGTAGCAAACGATTCATCATTAAGAATAAAAATATCGGATGTAATGAAAAAACAAGGGAGAAGTAAACATCAGACTGTCAATACGATCTAACAAACCACCATGACCTGGCAGCAACTGGCCGCTGTCTTTAATTTGTAGATCACGCTTGACTGAAGAAATAGTCACATCACCAAAGAAACCAGCAACACCAATGATAAAACCTGCCATAATACTATACTTATGGTCCATCGGCGTAAGGAATGGGCCTAAAAAAGCTGCCAATATTGTCACCGAAGCCAATCCTCCTAAAAAACCAGCCCAGGTCTTATTGGGACTCACCGCAGGAATGATTTTACGGCGCCCCAACAACTTACCAAAAAGATACTGACACACATCATTCATTTGAGTCATCATGATCAAAAACAACATCAAACCAAACCCGCTATCAACTTCATCTCCAAGTGGCAAGACCAACAAATAGGCCACATGGCTGACACTGTAAACCGTCAGCATCATACCCCAATGCAATACACCAACCGAATGAATGAAACCGCTGTTCTTACCTGTCAACACCATCCGCACCGATAACACCAAAAAGGCATAAATCGGAATAAAGATAATAAACATGCCATACCAGTTAATGCTGACCAGGTAATACTGCAGTGGAATCGTCATATAAGCCCAGAAGATCACCCGGCGATCAGAATGCCGGGTTGGAACGATAGATAAAAATTCTTTGAGTGCCAAAAAGCTAATGAAACCAAACAACACAATGCTGGCAGTATGACCCGATACAATCGATAAGAACAACAAGCCAATGATCCACCACCATGACCTGAGGCGTAATAACAACTCCTCTGGTTTTGTGATTTTACCAAGCTTGGCCAGAACAAAACTAATGACATGGGCAGCCAGCAAAAACAATAAAACCAATACCATCGTTTTAGCAACAGGCGCAGCAAAATCAATCATGATTTTTCTCCAAATATGCATGCGCTAAACGCAAGCGGCGATAGACAGTAATCAGCGTTCCTAACAATAACACCCACAACACCACATAAAAACTCAGATAGCTGCCTCGTACCCAGAACTCTAACGCAGCCAGCAGGCAACCGAAAGTTACCAATGCCATCCGATGCTGTTTTGCCATTGGGCCAATATAGCTGGTTGGCGAGCCCATACTCACAGCCAGTGTGCGCACATAAGCCGTCATTACCGCTAACACACCAACTAACCACCCCAATTCAATGGCATAATCAAAACCATTCACAACATAACCCAATGGTACGATAATCATCACATCAGCCAGACGATCTGGTACATCATTAAACAACTCGCCAGAAGGTGTGCTTTTACCACCCTCAACAGCCACCAAACCATCAAACAAATTACACAACAGCCTGAACTGAACAAAAACAGCAGCCATTACCAACAGCCATAAATTCTGATTCACGCCAAACCGAAGTAAACAAGCACCTGCTAACAACGCAAAGAATACACTGGTGATTGAAATTTGGTTGGGAGTAATGCGTTTTTGGCTGATATATTCAGCCACCTTATTCACCCACTTTTTATCTCTGACCTTTAACGCCCTTCTTCGACTCTCACTCATGAATGATCCTCTCTGTGTAACTGCATGGTTTTAAACCCACAAAATAAAAAACCGACCAACAAAGCGGGCGAAATCGTCTTCAATATGGCCGGTGTTCCAACTGAATAATGTAAAATTGAAAGAAAACAACATGCCAACAGCAAAATAAAAAAAGCAGGTAACAACAACTTAAATACCGGACGGGTGAAACAAGCATATAAGTAACTGGTCAAATACCCCATCACAAAAGTCATCAACAAACTGAAAGCACCCTGAGCTACAGCAGCAACCATCGCTATCCAGTTACCCGCGTGCACATTTGCATAAAAAGCCCAACCGCCCCAAATAACAAACGCCGCCAAAGCAAATGGTAAATCCTGTTTCAAACCAAGTAACATGACATTGTTGTATGTTTTTTCACCACTCATATATTCTCCTGCATTCCAATATCAGCTCGATTTTTAACCAAGTATCCTTTTGCTACAATCCAACTAATTACAAGTAGCATATGATGAAGCTAAAGAGTCATTATACAGTACTGTTTTATATCAGCTTTATTGAGGCAGTTAAAATTTTTTCATCAATTAAAATAATGATAAAATTTACCTGTTGTTTGTTAATCCTCTTGATTTATATCATCCATGTTTTCTTATTTCCGAGAAGAAAGTATAAACCACATATCTCAGATAATAATTGAAAAAATACAGTTCTCGTTTGCTTCACAGAGCCAGAGTACTGCCGTTAATTTGAACGTGATTTGATTCAACAACATAATTTATTTTCTAGATAAAAGCATCACAACTAAAAATACAGGCAGATATGATTATCAGAGTTATTCTACTTTTCTGAGCAATCGATAATAAACTGGTTCTCCAGTTTTATGGTTAGCTAAACTCATAACCAGATCACCTGCTTTAACAGATCCCATATCTCTTGTAAAAATATTAACACCCCATAGTTCAACATACCCTTTTATTTCTGGGTTTTTAATGGTGAGAAACTGACCCTTAAGTTCATAGAAGGGTGTGTTTTTAGTTGGTAAGGAAGAAAATACAAGTTCTAAATCTTTACTTGACACATCCAAATCCTCAGTCTGCATCATAGACATTACTTTTCCATCTTTATAAAAAGCAAACCACTGGTAAGGAAGTGGCCATGGGTTTATTTTTTGTACATCTGGATTAGGCCACTCAACCATTTTCCAATAACCAATTAATTCTCCTTTAGAAGGAGGGCCGCCAGGCACCTCCTGACTAAGCCCGCTATACGAAATAAACAAAAATAAAAGAATTGAAACAATCTTAACCATCCAACATTTCTCCATGTTAATAAATCTATCAATTTAAACCCGCTCCCTTAGCATCACACCAATCTCATCCCCGCATCATTAATGGCTTTCAGCCACTCAAAACCAAAGCTTGCAAACACAAATGTCGAAAATAAATATGTATAGCTGTTAAGAACAAACCATATTTGTTTGTGTGAGGTAGGAAAATAAAAGTCATAATCAATTCATTTTAAAGTAATTTTTCAATTCAATACCTTAGATAGAATTATCACATAGACTTCATTTCTTTAGCCAATAAAATCGATAACTATTATTAATATCCTTGCCATGACCAAATTCTGTCACTTGAAACGAGCTCACATCTGCATTGGGTATGCTATCGCCCTGAAAATAAACATAATTCTCATCTGCGATATAGCCACCCCCAAGGTTTTTTAGGCCACGTGAACTTGACCCCGACATTCTTTCTCCAAGAAAATAAATATACTTTTCATCAGCACCATAACCTTGGCCAAGGTTCTTAAAGGTCTTAGGATCAGCATTTTTAACCAAACTGCCTCTAAAGAAGGTATGTTTATCACTAATAAAATACCCTCCATTTAGATTATTCAAAACTGTTGGTTTAGCTCTGGATATTACTTCGCCTAGAAAGAAAATATAATTATTATCGGCTGCATAACCCAATTTATAATTAACAAAGAACTTAGGGTTTGCTTCTTCTATTAAATTACCCTGAAAAAACACATGTTTATCATCCAATATATATCCATCCCCTAAATTCTTAAAACTTTTTACATCAGCACCCATTATTTTTTTATTGTGATAATAGATATGGTTTTTATCAACTGCGTAACCATGTCCCTTTATGTGAAACGATTGAGGGTCTGCTGAATCTATTAAAAGCTCATCGTAAAAAACATATTTATCATCAGACACAAAATTTTCACCCAGAGCTTTGATGGCTTGAAAATTTGGTTTGATAAAAATTTTATGCTCAAAATAGTCATGTTTTTTATCCTTGCCCTCATTATACCTAGTTTGTCGGAATGAGTTAGGATCTGCTTTTTCAACTACCTTACCTTTGTAATAAACATGCTTATTATCGCCCACGTATGATAAACCTAAGGATTTAAAGGTTTTTGAATCAACACCTTCTAATAACTTCCCCTGATAAAAAACATAATTGATGTCGGTAAAATACGAACCAACAAAATCATAATTTTTTATACTTGCCTCTCTGACCAATTCACCTAGATAAAAAACATGATCTGCATCCGTGGCATATCCTAACCCGATAGATTTGAATGACTCAGAATCCGCTTCTTCGATTAATTTTACTCTGTAATAAACATGTTTATTATTTGAGGTATAACCATTACCATAATCTTTAAATAAATGAGATTTTGAGTTAATAATAACATTCCCATATTTATAGCTATAGTTTTTATCAAAACCTCTTCCAATATCTGTCCATTGGAATGAATTAACATCAGCTTCCTTAATTACCTTCTCACTCCAAAAAACATTCTTATCATCAGCAATGTATCCACCTCCAATTTTCCTCAAGCTTTTGGAGTTTATACCTTTTATTGGTTTTCCAAAGTAAAAAACTGTTTGATTATCTGCTGCAAAACCCAAGCCATAATTTAAAAATGTGTCTGGATTTGCATTAATTAAATGTTCACCTTTAAAAAACACATGCTTTGAATCTGATGTGTAGCCATTCCCAATGTTTACAACTTGATCAACCTTAGGCTCGATCAATACTTCCCAGCCGTCAAATCTATTATTTTTATCCTCACCTTTCCCAAACCCTGTTACTTTGAATGTGCTTACATCAGCTTCTTCTATAATTCTACCAAGGTAAAAAACATAAGTATCATCTTTGGCATACCCCATATTTAAGGCTTTAAAACTATTGGCATCAGCAAACTCAACTAAATCTTGATGGTAATAAACAACTTCCCCATCATTTATGTAATCTCCATTTCTTAGTATATCTAACGTTTTGGGATCAACGTCCTGAAGCAAATGATAAAGATAGTATACATTTGTCCCATCTGTGCTGTAATCAAAACCCAAAAACTGAAATGTTATTGGATTTGCTTTGGGCAAAAAGGCACTTCCCCATGAAACTGTGGTTTTATCTTTATAATAATTATTGCCAAGTGGAATAATATATTCAGCTGAGTTACTGGGCCTGTACATATAACCATTATTACTACATTCATATATGGCACTCCTATCTATTCCAAGCTCCTCCGACTCTGAACTTGATTCTCCAAATACCTTAACTTTGAATGATTTTACATCCGCTTCTTTGATGTATTCGTAACCACAAGCGACCGATTTATTATCTTTGGCATATAAACCATTAATTATTTGAAAAGACTTAGGGCTCAAAAAACTTAATCGACTTCCCTTAAAAAAAACGCTGTTCATATCTTTAGCCCAAAGCATATTATTATTGCCTAGCACCTCAAACGTAGCAGGGTCAGCTTTTACATCAACGATCACTGTCCCATAACCCTCATTCCATGGTTTTTCATATATTACACGTCCTCCTTCGATACGGTAACCATCGTCCCAAGTACAAGAAACCAAAAATGAAACTAACGCGAAAGGTATAAACTTACGGAATGAACTCACTACTTTATCCTCCTAACACTATCATCACATGAATTAACGATGCTCAAAGATACATTTTTATCAATGATTTACGCTTAAATCTATTTCTTCTGAATTTATTCAGACCATTTATTTTCATTATTCAGTGGTAGGCGATTGATTTCTTTTTGGTATGTAATCATAACTGCGATATAAATTACAAAAAATGGGAGCATCAATACCCCACTTAAACTACCTGACCCCATACTATTCAATAAAAAACCAAATATCAAAAATACTAATATGATAAATATGAAGTTTCCAATTAGTTTCATTGCCAACTCTTTATATTTTTCTGGCTCTTCGTAGGTATCAGCAATATATTCATCACCTTTAATAAGTACTAATATGTGTTTGATAGGAATACCAAACAATGCAATGAACACAAGTCCGTAAGTTATAAAAATTGAAAAATATTCCATAAGTCAGTTATCTCCTATTGTTAAATACTGAGTTCAAAGTAAGTGCCGTTAAATAAAACAACTGTCCAATGAACCGATGGTTAATTACTCTATCCTTTTTTCAAACTCATATCTGTGGTTTTTGTCTTTGGCACTGAAACCATCAACAACCTCAAAAGACATGGCATCTGCACCTTTAATTATTTCACTTCTGAAATAAACGTTGATACCGTCGGTTGAATAATTTCGATTAAGTGCTTTAAAGGTTTTAGCATTAACCTCAGGCAGTCTACTTGACCCCCAAAAAACTTCATGTGGGCTCAGTAAATAATTATTATGAATTGCTTTAAGAGATTTTGTAGATCTTATATCAAGACGAAGCACTCCTCCATAGCCCTTACAAGAATATGCATTTTCTTTATCCTTAGAATACTCGTAACCACTTTTATGACCATTGTCAATTAAAGGAACAAATGAATCAGCATCAGCTCCTTCTACAAGATCAAAACCACAAACAACTTTCTCACCATCAGTGGCATATAAAGAACTTAAAGCCTTAAATGTTTTAATCGACAAATGATTCTGTGGAATCCCTCGGTAATAAGCCCTGTTCTTGTCTTTGGCCCAATGTAAGCCATCATCACCAAGTACCTCAAACGTAACCGGATCAGCATCAACTATGGGTAGTTTTTTATCTTCACCGGGAATCCATTGAACAAAAAACACTTGATTACCTTCAAATTGGTAACCTTCATCTTTATAACAGCCCTGTAATAACAATAAACACAATACAATCACTAAAATTTTCATGTTCTGGCCTCTAAAAATCACAATTCACACCCATAGATACACAGAACTTTTTAGAACCATGCTGCGATAAAAAGTTAGAATTATCACCACGTTCTACTTCTATTCGCCGACCTTCAGCACGAGGTACAAACAAAGCTCTTGATATAAAGTTATCCTGTAAAAAACTTAAAACCTCGCCATCAATATGAAAAGCTGTAATTAACTCATCATTTTCTACTTCAAACACTGAACCTTCCAAAAATACTTCTTGTTTGTTAATTTCATGTAAACCTGCCGCATTGATGGTTATGGCTGGCCTGCCTGTTTTAATGGCCGTGGATGCAGCTATACCTCCTCCTAAAGAATGTCCAACAACGCTGAGTTCCACACCTTTTTGTGCCGCTATGAAAGACAGTTTTTTACCTATTTCACCAGCTTGACGGTACTGCTTAGTAATTAATCCTCTCATTTGAGCAACATCCGTCACTATATCTGCAAATGATTTTGGGTCAGTACCTGCTATTGAGAAAGTTAGATTTTTAGTTCTAATGTGTTCAAATATTGCTGATTCAAACCCAGAGTTTTTGTCAATTAAAAATCTACTATCAATACCTAAAGCACTAACCTCCTTTTCAGTGAGCCTCCTGTTATTATCAACTCCCATACAACTTCCTTCATAAACACACACTGCCATTTGTGCTGCTTCGGCAACTTTCCTCCTTGGAATTCCAAGTTTCCTGAGCAAAACATTATTTCTTACCTGAGCAGGTGTTAATTTTCTGGCTTTACTGACCTTATAATCACCACCTTCAAAAATAATACTTGGGTTGCCAGCATCAGGTTCAAGCTTTCTAAGCTCCGCTAGACTTTCAAGATCAATATTTTCAAACATATAGGGAGAATTTATCCTTGATTGGTAATTAATTTCTCGCAGAAAATCATCATCAATACCTAAACTCCTTCCAAAATCATCACCCAAACCAGTCGACTCCCTGCCATCAGGATCAATATAAACCGTTGGATTAGCAAAAGCGTACAAGTACCTATGTAAACTCGGTGGTGTTTGTGGGTTACCTTGCAGGGGGTCTTCGCGGTTGAACCTTGCGGTGGTGGGGTCATAGTAGCGCTGTTGGGCGTAGTAGAGACCTGTTTCATCAAGTTGGTATCCAGTGAAGCCGAAAGGTTGATCGCTTGAGCCAGTTTGGTTGTTTCTTAATCCCCACACATCATAGTTGTATCTGACTTGTACTGAACCATCCTGATTGGTCAGGGCTACTGTGGTGTTTAAGGCATCTTGCAGGAAGAATGAACTGTTACCGTTTCTGGTCTGGGCGAAGATGGCG
>JANQRW010000041.1 GCA_028284365.1 Marinicella sp. | reverse complement strand
GCCTTCCCGATAATGCCTGCTCAATGATAAAGCCATTCGGATAAATAGAGTTAATCTGATTGATGTATTTGGCTTTATGGACTTAATATACAAGGTTGGTGCTGAGGCACGAAGCCCAACAACAAATCTCAACACAAAGAAACAACCTCAAATACAAAAGCATTACAAGTTTGCCCCTTCCTCAAAACACATCAAGACATTAGGGCAAAATGTTGAGCTTCGCGTTGCTCAGAATAAATATTATTTACAGCACTTTTTCAGGCACTCTTTTTTCTCAAACTCCTCACATGCGTACCTCGCAGCCTGCCCACCTGCAAAGCTCCCTATCCTAGTACACCATTTTACAGCTGCCATGCCTCCACCAGGACCTCCTATATAGGCTCCAGCTGCTCCACAACCTATTGTTATCATTCCGCCTACAGCAATACTGTGGCCAGAACACTCCCAAAAATATGACTCTTTTTCACATTTTTCTTCACATGTTTCAGGTTGTGGAGGATTACATGCATCAGGATATCTGGAGCAAAAATCAATTTCAGGACAACCTGTTGCCCAGCAGTAAAAAAACTCACTTTCAGTTTGTAGCCCTTTGGAATCTGAATACATCAATGGTGATAACATAACATAACCAAACGTATTCATCCCCCCATCCAACCCAATCGGATCACTCTGCACATACCGGCCGATACCCGGTTCATAGTCCCTGAAGTAATTATAGTGTAACTTCGATTCAACATCAAAGTACTGTCCAGGAAAGCGCAGGTTGAACACAAAGTCTGTGCCATCGCCATCCACATCTTCATCAGGTAAGGTGGTGCCAAAGGCATCTGATTCCCATGACCAAATCCTTGTTCCCGCATCGTCGGTAATCCAACGTGGAGTATTGAGGTGATCAGTCTGGATGTAGTAAACGTTTTGTGAACTGAAAACACCTGATATGTACTTGGTCTCCACCCGGGCCACTGGGCGACTACCCAACCAGATGGTTTCCCGATCCCAAAGAATTTCACCTGGTACATAGGCCGATTCATGCACCAACTGACCCTGTTCATCATAAATAAACAAGTGATCAATCCCACTGACTTTTTTATGTACCCGTTGGCCTATACCATTATGAAAATACTCACCCACCACAGTTTTACCGATTCCAAAACGGGACATGCGGTTGGCCTGATTATACAGCCACACATGATCTCCCAGATCAGGCGCCGACAAGGTATTGCCATTGGCATCATAACCACGTGGCTTGACCGCACCCACATTCAGCAGCTTGTTACTCGCTGAATCTATGGTGTAGTTCAGAATTGGGTTGGTTCCTTGTTGTTGGCTGGTGCGATTACCCAACCTGTCATAAGTGAAAGTGGTTAATTCACCAGAATCATGGGTCAATCGATCTAAATGGTCATAGGAAAAACCATCGTTGTTCGCTGATAGCTCACGGGTAATGGTTGTGATGTTGTGGTTGTTGTCATACGCATATACCGCTGTGACATCAGCACCATAACTGTAATCAATCAGACGGTAGCCATCATCGTAATTGGCACTGTAGTTTTGCCCATTACCAAAGTTGATACCATCAATCGGACCAAATGGTAAATAGGACACCTGATCAACCACAGTTTCAGCTTGGCCATCAATGATGGTAGTTACCTTCTTCACCTGATTCAAATCATCATACTGATAATTCAAAGTCAAACCAGATGGGTAACTCATGGAACTCAGGCGGTTATAAGCATCGTAGATACTCTGTGCTCGGTCAAGTGAAATTCATTTTTTTCAAATAAATTATTATCATGACTTACTCTTTTAAGCGATAAAAGCGATTTGAATCAAAGG
>JANQRW010000036.1 GCA_028284365.1 Marinicella sp. | reverse complement strand
CTCCTGCATCCTTGCAGTCGTACGCTTCCGCTCCAAGCTCGGATTACGCCATTTCGTCTATGCTTCTTTTACTTAGGTAAAAACCGCAAATACGCCATTGGCTATCCTGCAGCACACCTATATCCCTATAGGCGTCGGTCTCTGTTCCAGACTCGACTCTAACACCTATATCCCTATAGGCGTCGGTCTCTGTTCCAGACTCGACGCTACCTCCTGCATTCTTGCAGTCGTCATTCATCTTGTGTAAGCTGTTAGAATCATTGACCTATTGAAATTGATTGAAATTATGCGCGGCATCATCTTTATTCTTTTAGTGACTAACTTCAGTTTAAAAGCTGAAGTTATACACCTCACAAACATCAAAGGTTATAGCCATGATGGACAACAACTGGAACAACTCGATTCATTGCTGTTTGATCAGGAGTCGGGTAAGTTGTTGGCAGCAAAACCTGAATATTTAAAAGGTGCCACTGTGGTTGATGGTAAAGGGCAAGTGGTATTACCAGGTTTACATGATGCCCATGGCCATATTCTGAACTATGGCTTGTCACAGCAGTTGGTTAACATTCAAGGGCTGAGTTCTCTCAAGAAAACTTTACAGAAAACTCAGCGATACACAACAGAGCATGTGGACTACCCTTGGATTTTGGGGCGGGGATGGAATCATGTGCTGTGGGATGGGAAGGCATTCCCAAATCGCTATGATTTGGATCAAATTTCAAAAGACAAACCAATTTGGTTAGAACGGGTGGATGGCCATGCCGGCTGGGCTAACTCCAAAGCATTGGAAATTGCTGGTATTAACCGTGAAACTGCTAAAAATGATGATTTGATTTTAAAAGACGCTGAAGGGTTACCAACAGGTATTTTGATTGATAACGCCATGTCAAAAATTGAAAAACATGTGCCGGTTATTTCTGGTGACATGAAGCGCAAAGCCATGAATTTGGCGCTGAAGGATTTGGCTGCGGTTGGTTTGACATTCGTGCATGATGCCGGTATTGGACAAGACAGTTATGATATTTTTACTGAATTAGCCAGTAACAGGCAATTGCCGATTCGTGTTTATGCCATGCTGGCAAGCGGGTCTGCTGATTATGAAAAGTTATTTAAGAAAGGACATTTGAATATCGAGAATCATTTCATGGTGCGTTCGGTTAAATTGATGATCGATGGTGCTTTGGGTAGTTATGGCGCGATTTTGCATGAACCGTATTCTGATAAACCTGAGATGCGAGGTGCTTATGTACAAACGCCGGAACAAATCAAAACCAAGTTGGATGAATTAACCAAAGCAGATTTTCAAGCAAATGTACATGCCATTGGTGATCGTGGTAATACAGAAGTCATTGATTTATTAACCCGCAACCACATGAAAACCTCAAAACTACGCCACCGGGTTGAACATGCCCAAATTTTACGCCTACAGGACATCAGTAAATTCAAGCAACATGGATTGATTGCATCAATGCAACCCACCCATGCCACCTCGGACATGAATATGGCAGAGGATCGGGTAGGCAGTGAGCGTATCAAAGGTGCTTATGCTTGGCAAAAGCTGTTTGATGCTGGTGTGGTGGTGGCATCTGGTTCAGATTTTCCGGTTGAATTAATTAATCCGTTTCACGGCTTGCATGCGGCAGTAACACGCCAAAATCATAACAATCAACCAGCAGGAGGTTGGTATGTTGATGAGGCCTTGTCAGTTGAACAAGCTTTGCAGTCATTTACCATCAATGCCGCCTTTGCTGCGCATGCTGATGCTTTCAGTGGTTCCTTAGAAGAAGGCAAACAGGCTGATTTCATTGTGGTTGATCAGGATATTTTCACTATCGACCCTAAAGACATATGGAAAACTGAAGTTTTGGAGACTTGGGTTGGGGGAAAACGAATCTTTAAGAAGGCCGGGAAAGAATAAAAGTAGCTACCACCAGTAAAACAACTGTTTGGGCGCCAATTGCCCACAAAGGTGCGCCCAACACGTAACTCAGGGGTGGCATGGCAACCATAAAAGTTAGCGCAATGACCTTACTTCGTTTATCGATGCGGCCGCCATCTTGCCAATTTCTGATTATTTCGCCCCAGCGTGGATGGTTTATTATCCAGTTATGAATTCGTGGTGATGACCTGGCAAAAGCGGCAGCGGCCAATAAAATAAATGGCGTGGTTGGTAACAGTGGCAAAAATACCCCAATAATGCCCAGAAACAAACTGATGAAACCAAGTAAAGCCCAGATGGATCTTACAATCATGTGGTTGTTTGGGTTAGGTTTTTACGGATGTATTTGAGCCGTTGTAAGAATATTTTTTTAACTTGTTTGCCTGCAATAAAACCAACCACATGACCAATGATGGGCGTGTTAAAGGTGAAATGTGAGTGCCAGTCAACGCGAACATGACTTTCTGTTTGTGTGAATTCAATCCAGCCGTTATGGTGTGTGAAATTAACAGCAGGTATAACCTCCGTGATGAGGTAGTCATAGCTTTTATTCTCCTTATAGGCCGTTATTTTTTCGACTAAGGTGTATTTTTTAGTGCGAATTTTACGTATGGCACCAGTACCGTTCGTGTGTGTTTCACCTTCCTTTAATAAACGACAGGTAAGGCCGCCTCCTGAGAGGAAGCTGCGATGATCGGTTATGGCTGCAAAAACGGCATCTATACTGTTTTCAAAATTAACTGTGACGTGCACCTTCTGCATTCGATTTTCCAGAATCTATTCCTATTGATATAGTTTAGCGTAAATTCTGCTATGATGTTGTTTTTTAGAAAATAACAGTATGCAACCCCTCAGTGGTCTAGACTCATCATTTTTATATTTGGAAACAGATTCACAACCCATGCATGTGGGTGGTGTCAATGTTTACGAAGGATCCTTGTCTTTTGAGGACTTTAAAACCTTTTTACAAGAGCGTTTACCTATGGCACCGCGATTATTTCAAAGGTTGGTTCAGGTACCGCTGAGTATCGACCACCCTTATTGGGTAGATGATCCTGATTTTGATATAGACATGCATTTGCAACATGCTGCATTACCTAAACCTGGTGATTGGCGAGCCTTGCGTAAATTGGCCTCACGTGTATTTGCTCAAAAACTGGACCGGAATCGGCCGTTGTGGGAGTTTGTTTTTGTTGAAGGGTTGGACAATGTGTCTCAAGTGCCACCAGATTCTGTTGCCGTCATCAGCAAAATTCATCATGCTGCTATAGACGGTGCATCGGGTGCAGCGATCATGGGTTTGTTATTTGATGTGACACCAAAACCACGTAAATTACCACCCATAGCTGTCAGGAAAGTTGAACCGCTACCAGGTGATTTAACCCTCATCAGACGCAGCACCATGAACTTTATTAAGCGACCTTTTAAGTTACCTGGTTTGCTTATCGAAACGGCTAAATCAACTTGGAAAGCGGGGCGCTTATCAAGGGTACAATCCAAAGACATTCCACGATCAGTGTTAAATGCACCACCCAGCATCTTAAATCAACCTGTCAGCTCAAAACGGTTGTGGAACAGTGCTTTATTGAGTTTGCAGCGGGTGAAAGATTTGCGAAGCGTGGTTAAAGGAGCCACTTTAAATGATGTGGTTTTAACCATCTGTACCGGCGCTTTACGTAGGTATTTGCTTGAAAAAGATGCACTACCAGAAAAATCATTGGTGGCGATGGTACCGGTATCGACCCGGACTGATAATGAACAAGATGACATGGGTAATCAAGTTTCTGCCATGTTGATCCAATTGCCCACGACAGAACCAGACCCAATTAAACAATTGAAAAAAATTCATCGGCATACCGTCCAAGGCAAAGCCTACCAAGGTGCCATTGGAGCCAAACAATTGATTGACTACACAGAGTTTATTCCTTTTGCTTTGGGTTCAGCCGCCACTCGTATGTACACCCGTATGAATGTCAGTAATTACCACCGACCATTTTTTAATTTAGTGATAACAAATGTGCCAGGACCACAGATTCCTCTGTACATGAATGGTCATAAAATGTTGGCTAATATGGGTATGGCACCGGTGTTTGATGGTATGGGCATGATCATGCCGGTTTTAAGTTATAATGGTATGTTGTCAATCAGTCCAACCGTGGCAGCCAACGTGATGCCTGATGTTGACTTGTTTACACGGTACATCCGTGAAGCTGCTAATGAGCTTGAAGTTAAAGTGGTGGCAAAATCAAAAAAAACTAAACGACCCAGGAAGATCACCAAGAAAAAGAACAAGAAAACAAATAATATATGACCACACAAACATCATTCAATTCACACTTACACAGCCCCTCAATTTTTAAACTGGCCTTGGAGTTCCGAACCTTTTTTGAAGCGGGTTCATTTGCTTTGAGTTTTCCTTGGCTACAGGCCACACCGAAAGGTGATGGTCATCCTGTATTGGTATTGCCTGGGTTTTTGGCTTCAGATTTCTCAACCAAACTGTTGCGTACTTTTTTGAAAAGTCGCAACTACAAACCTTATGGCTGGTCGCTGGGTCGCAATATGGGTAGGCACAGTGATCCATTAACCGGTTGTGGACCAGCGATCATCAAAAGGTTAACTGATATTTACCAATGGCATGGTGAAAAGGTGACTGTAATAGGCTGGTCTTTGGGCGGGATCTATGCGCGCGAACTGGCTCGAGTACATCCTGAAATGGTGCGACAAGTCATCAGTATGGGGTCACCATTTTGTAACAATCAAAGGGCTAACCACGCGACCAGGATATTTGAAAAAACCAGTGGTTATAAGCTAACTGATATGTGCCCTAAATTACTCAAAAGTATGCCAACTCCACCGCCAGTACCCAGCACTTCATTTTATTCAAAGTCTGACGGCATCACTGCTTGGCAATGCTGTTTAGAGCAAGAAACTGAATATACTCAAAACATCGAAGTGGTCTGTAGTCATATGGGCTATGGTCACCATCCTGCTGTGATGTGGGCCTTGGCGGATCGTCTGGCACAAGCAGAAGGTGAGTGGGAGCTGTTTAATCCTAAGTTTATTGAGAAACTAATTTATAAGTGAAACAGACAAGAAAGAATCATGATGGCACTTCAGCCAGTGGTATTTTTCTTTCTGGCTTGGTGTATCTTACGATAACTATCTAACAGTCTTCGGTGCTTATCCAAGCCGTCCAAATCCATGTTGGTTGCAGTTAAACCATCGAACCTGACTGTTTTGTGAACAGATCCAATCACACGTTGCATCACAGCTTTACCAAACATTCGATTTAAATTGTATTCAAAATCAATCAGTTCCAACTTATCATCTAATGTAATTTCGAGCACAACTTGCATGGCCTGATAGAATAAATTACGCTCGCGGGTGTTGATGTTGTATTGCAGAAATTCTTCAACCAAATCCAAAGCGTCTTCATGTTCCTCCAAAGCCAAATAGATTAATATTTTCAGTTCCAGAATGGTGAGTTGGCCCCAAACTGTATTTTCATCAAACTCAATCCCTATTAAGGTAACTATTTCGGTGTGGTTATCCAGTTGGCTTTCGGTTAAACGATTGACCAAATTAGTCAAGGCTGCATCATCCAAACGATGTAAGTTTAATATGTCTTCACGGTAATCCAAGGCCTTGTTGGTGTTGTCCCAAATTAAATCTTCAACAGGATAAACTTCTGAATAGCCCGGCACCAGAATGCGACAGGCGTTGGCACCCAATTGGTCAAAAACAGCTTGGTAAACCTCATGTCCTAAATCATGCAACAACTGCATCAGAAAATCACACTCTTCTTGAGTTGTGCCACTGAAATCCCAATGGATGAATTCATGATCGCTTTTGTTGCTGAAAAAGCGCCAAGATATCACCCCAGTTGAATCAATGAAATGTTCGACAAAGTTATCTGGTTCTTGTACTGCCAAGGAATTGAAAGTAGGTAAGGGGACATCATTTAAACCTTCAAAACTACGCCCTTGTAACAATTCAGTCAGGCTGCGTTCCAATGCGATTTCAAAACTGGGGTGAGCACCAAATGATGCAAAAACCCCACCAGTCTTTGGGTTCATTAAAGTCACACACATCACTGGAAACTGCCCACCGAGTGATGCATCTTTGATAACCAGTGGAAACCCTTGTGCTTCCAGCGCTTTGATTCCGGCTAAAATACTGGGGTATCGTTCAAGTACTGTCATTGGTACATCAGGCAGCACAATTTCTTCTTCAATGATTTGTTTCTTAATTGCTCGTTCAAATATTTCTGACAGACACTGGACTTGAGCTTCAGGCAAGGTGTTACCAGCACTCATACCATTACTCAAGAATACGTTTTCAATCAAATTAGAAGGGAAATAGACGGTTTTACCATCAGACTGCCGGACATAAGGGATACAACAAATGCCGCGTTCTGTGTTACCTGAGTTGGTATCAATTAAATTTGACCCTTTCAAATCATTATCCCGATCATAAATATCCAGGCAGTGTTCATCCAAAATACCAGCAGGTAAGGTGTCATCAGCGGTTAATTTAAACCACTTTTCATTGGGATAGTGGACAAATTCACTGGTTGCTATTTCAGGACCAAAGTATTGATCGTTATAGAAAAAATTACAACTTAAACGCTCAATGTATTCACCCAATGCAGAACACAAGGCTGATTCCTTGGTGCTGCCTTTGCCATTGGTGAAGCACATGGGTGAAGCGGCATCACGGATGTTCAGTGACCATACATTAGGTACGATGTTACGCCATGAGGCAACTTCTATTTTGATACCAAGCTTAGCCAATAATTGAGTCATATTGACTATGGTTTGCTCTAGGGGTAAGTCTTTGCCAAGGATAAATGTTTTATTAGTCTCATCTGTATCAACCATTAACATGGCCTCAGTATCGGCAGCTAAAGAGTCAACCAGTTCAACCTGAAACTCAGGGCCGGTTTGTACCACTTTTTTTACGGTACAGCGATCAATCGAACGTAAGATGCCGATACGGTTTTTTTCTGAAATATCCTCGGGCAGTTCAACTTGAATTTTAAATATTTGGTGGTAACGATTTTCAGGATCAACAATGTTGTTTTGCGATAACCTGATGTTATCAGTAGGAATGTCACGGGCATTGCAGTAAACCTTAACGAAATAGGCGGCACATAAAGCCGATGAGGCCAGGAAGTAATCAAATGGTCCAGGCGCAGAACCATCACCCTTATATCTGATGGGTTGGTCAGAGGTGACTTTGAAATCATCAAAAAGGGCTTCTAAACGCAGGTTGTCGAGGTAATTAACTTTTATTTCCATGGTTTCCTCAGTTTTTCAATCAAACATTATCGCCCATAAATGATAAGGAATTTCCTTGGGTCTTCATTTAAATTTGTTCCTGACAAATTTAAAAGCGACCACGGCGGTCATAACTTGCAACCTCGGGCTTGCACTTTCTGATTCGCTTCGCTCACCAAACAAGTGCGCTGGTCGAGCCAATCATGGACTCTCCATGGATAAAACTCAAGAAGTTTGTTTAATGCCTTGTCGTTCTAAATATTCAGTGTATGTACCTCTGAAATCAATCACCTGATCTGGCAAGATTTCTAAAACACGGGTCGCAATGGAAGATACAAACTGACGATCGTGTGAAACGAAGATCAAAGTGCCATCATAGTTCTCTAAGGCCAGGTTCAAAGACTCAATGGATTCCATATCCAAATGGTTGGTTGGCTCATCCATGATAATGACATTGGGTTTTTCTAGCATCAGTTTACCAAACATCAAGCGACCTTTTTCCCCACCAGATAGGACGCTGATTTTTTTATTGGAATCTTCTTTAGAAAACAGCATACGACCCATGACTGAACGTATGGCTTGCTCATCATCTTCTGGTTTTTTAAATTGTTCCATCCACTGATAGGCTGTGATGTCTTGTTTGAATTCGCCCATATTGTCTTGTTTGAAATAGGCGATTTCTACATTTTCAGACCATTTGATATCGCCTGAATCAGCAGGTATGGTTTCTGTTATACAATTCAAAAGAGTGGTTTTACCGATACCGTTGGCACCTATCACAGCCAATCGTTCTCCAACTTCTAGTAGCAGATCGACGTTTTTGAATAAAGTTTTTTCATCAAAAGATTTAGTTAATTCTTTGATATTAATGGCATTTCTGAATAGTTTTTTCTCTTGTTTGAATACAATATATGGATTAACTCTTGATGAGGGTTTGATGTGTTCTAGCTGAATTTTATCCAATTGCTTTTGTCGAGAAGTGGCCTGTTTGGCTTTTGAAGCATTGGCTGAAAAGCGGGACACAAAATTTTGTAACTCAGCAATTTGTGCTTTTTTCTTGGCATTCTCTGCATATAACCGTTCTTTGGCCTGTGTGGCCGCAGTCATGTATTCATCATAGTTACCTGGGAACATGCGTAACTCACCATAATCTAAATCTGCCATGTGCGTACAAACTGAATTGAGGAAGTGGCGATCGTGAGAAATAATGACCATGGTCGATTTTCTGGCGTTTAATGTATCTTCCAACCATCGAATGGTATTAATGTCTAAGTTATTGGTTGGCTCATCGAGTAATAGAATATCTGGATCAGCGAATAATGCTTGGGCCAACAAAACCCTTAATTTCCAACCAGGTGCAACTTCAGACATAGGTCCAAAGTGTTGTGATTCAGGAATTTCTAAGCCCAACAACAATTCGCCAGCACGTGCCTCAGCTGAATAACCATCCATTTCAGCAAAGGTATTTTCTAATTCACCCACGATCATCCCTTCTTCATCCGACATTTCCGGTAATGCGTAGATGCGGTCTCGTTCTGCTTTGATTTCCCACAGTTCTTTGTGTCCCATGATGACCGTGTCTATTACAGAATGGTTTTCAAAAGCATACTGATCTTGACCAAGAACACCAATACGTTCGTCTGGATCATAGCTGACATGACCTGAGGAGGGTACTTGCTGTCCTGTCAGGATTTTCATAAAGGTTGATTTGCCGCAGCCGTTGGCACCGATCAGGCCGTAACGGTTACCGTTACCAAACTTAATAGAAATGTTTTCAAATAATGGCTTAGAGCCAAACTGCATGGTGATATTAGCTGTCGAAATCATTTTGTTTTGGGGTTTGCTGAAAAGGGCGCGATTATATAGTGAAAAGAATTAAAATACCTGCTTTAAATCACAACATGTTTTATTTCTGAAGCTTGAGGTGATGCTCTTGATACCTCAGCGCACTAGAGAACATTTATCAAGCCATGACTTTTGGCCTACAGTAGGCTTCGTAAATTAGGCCGAATGGCACATTAAAGGGTGTTTTATGGTTGATAAACTGGCTTTAGTGGTGCTGATAACCTCTAGCCAGGAGGCGTTGGTCGATATCAAAACCTCGACTATCTGAGAAATGGAGGTTAAGAAAGCCTCCGGTCTCGAATTCAGTCTAGGTCTAATTCCCTCGTTTATGGAATCATTTTAGTCTGTATGACCTGTCTAGCTGAGTGTGCGTTTTAAATTAACCTCCAGTTTTTCTGAAAAAATGTATCCGGGTACTGGTGTTCTTGCGTGACTCAATTCAATGTTTTGTTTGATACAAGTCAAACACATTGATTTTTTTTGAGTCATCGTTTTAGTTTTATGCTACTTTAAATACGTGATTAATTGAAGTTCTGGTATGCCTGAAACGAACAACGACACAAACTCAAAGATAAATAAAGATGAAGCTCAATATGTTCAACCGATGGTTGCGCCATGTCGAAAAGTGTCTGTAGGGGCACCATTGAGGTGGTTGAAAAAAGGTTGGTCGGATTTAATTCAAGTACCAAGGATCAGTTTGACTTATGGTTTGGTCATGACTTTAATCAGTGTTTTGATTACCTATGTAGCTTATCAGGCATACTCCATCGTCTTAGCAATTGCCATGACTGCTGGTTTTTTCTTTTTGGGGCCCATTATTGCCATTGGCCTGTATTCATTGAGCCGCCAAATAAGTAATCAAGTTGAGCCACAATTCCTTCGTTGTCTGCGTGAAGGTAAAAAAAATATGGGCAATGAGATGGTGCTCTCCTTTATGTTTTTGATTGTCTTTTTGGTGTGGGCCAGAGCAGCCAGTATGTTGCATATCTTTTTTCCCACGACCATGCAGGCAGGAGATTGGGTGACATTTCTTGGTGTGGGTACTTTAGTGGGCGCGATATTTGCTGCCATCATATTTTGTGTCGGCGCATTTTCAATTCCAATGCTGATGGATCGAAAAGTAGATACAGTTACCGCAGTGATTACTTCAATTAACGCCGTGTTGAAGAACAAGCTGGCCATGTTTTTTTGGGGCATGCTCATAGTGACATTGGTGTTAATAGGGATTGTTACTTTCTATCTTGGTTTTGTTGTCCTACTACCACTGGTTGGACATGCAACTTGGCATGCCTATAAAGAAACCATAGATGCTGATGCCTGGGAGTTAGGACCGGGTTTGGGTGAATCAGCGACAGAGACCAGTAAATAAAATAACCAGCTTGCAGGCTGGTTATTTATACAGTTATAAAAAGATTTTTATTTTGCCTTTAATCTGACTGCACCATCTAACCTAATGGTTGAGCCATTTAGGTAAGTGTTTTCTATGATGTGCCCTGCCATGCGAGCAAATTCTGAAGGTTCGCCTAAACGTGAAGGAAAAGGAACGGAAGCACCCAGTGCGGCTTTTATGTCATCTGGTAGACCTGCGACCATAGGGGTTAAAAACACCCCAGGTGCTATGGTCATAACACGAATACCAAAGCGGGTCAGCTCTCTTGCCATTGGTAAAGTCATACCTACAATACCCCCTTTACTGGCAGAATAAGCAGCTTGCCCAATTTGGCCTTCAAATGCGGCCACCGAAGCAGTATTGATAATCACGCCACGTTGGCCATCAGTGTCAGGTTCATTATGTTGCATCAAGTTTGCAGCAGCTTTAGACAGGTTAAAGCTGCCCACTAAATTGACCTGGATGGCTTTGTTGAAATGAACCAATGGCATAGGCTCTTCACGACCTAAAACACGTCCGCCAGCCAAAACACCAGCACAATTAATAGCAACATTTAAACCATCAGAGAAAGCCATGGCATTTTCACATGCTGCTTGAATCTCGGCTTCGTTACTGACATCTGCTTTGAAAAACATGGTTTTGTCTGCACCCAGTTTGTCTATTGCTTCACTACCAGCTTGGTGATTGATGTCAATCAGTGTAACTTGACCGCCGTTTTTGGTGATGTGTTCAGCGCAAGCAAATCCAAGGCCGGATGCACCACCTGAAATGATGGCTTTAGTTTGTGATAAGTTCATAATTTTTGTATTTTAAGAGGTTATTGTTAATGGCTTAACGGGTGCATAAAATAGCACAAACAGTCCAGCCTAATGGCTCGGATGCTTTGTGTAATCATAGCAGGCACAACTTTTTGTTTAAGCCTGACTTCGTTGCCTGTTTGTTCAAAATAACGTTCAGTTATGTCGTGTCCAATTTGGTCAGTGACAGTAAAAGGCATAGGAATGGCATCGTTGGCCGTTTGTCCAAAAACTGTACCAGCTTCTATCATATGGAAGTTCAGGTAATCTAAATCGTCATTGATCAAAAAATCAACCTGTTTTTTTGTTTCACCCTGGATACCAATGCTGATTTCCGGCTTGATTTTAACTGTTGAGAATATATTCAGCACTTGTTGATGTTCAGCAATGCCTGGAATTTCTTTTAGAGATGCCAGTCGAATCAAGTTTTCCAAAAAAGTATGGGTTTGTTCAATGCCATCAGCCGTGCCAGACATGCCACATTCAATAGTCACAGCGGGACAGAACTGGGCAAATGCACCTGATTGTATGCCATCGGGGCTGGTGAAGTGGATGATTGTTTCTGAAAATAATGATGCTAGATTGACAAATTCTCCATTCAAAGAATTGATGCCAGCATAGTGTGGATTGCGACCTGAGTTGTTGTGAATGTCGATGCTGGCAAAAGGTTTGATTTGTGCCATCATATCAGTGATAAAAGCCATTTTTTTGGCAATTGTATTTTTCTGACGGTGCAAACCGGGCCAGCATCGATTGAAATCGGGTTGGCCATCCAGTTGGCGCAAATTCTTGGAAGCTGCTTCTACATTCCCAAACAGTAAGTAGATACTGCGTGGAAGTTGTGCCTCATGGTTCTTGAGCAAAGCTTTGATGGCATCCCAACCAGTGGTTTCGTCACCATGCTGCAGGATTGAAATGAATAAAGGGCGTTTGATTTGGCCAGTGATGTGAACCAATGTGTGATTCTCCACGTACCTATACAAATCTTCGGCATTCACATCCAGTATTCCAGCTGGTAGTTGGTCAAGAGTTTTTATCATATGTTATTTAATATTGATCTGTTTTAATGAACAAGGAATACTCTTGGGTCTTCATTCACTTTTGTTGCTGACAAAAGTGAAAGCGACCACAATGAGCATGTCTTACTACCTCGGACGAGCTACGGCATTCAAGCAAGACTTATTGCCTTTCAGGCAAACCGTCATGCTTTCATTGCTTATGCTGGTCAAGCTGCTCAGC
>JANQRW010000019.1 GCA_028284365.1 Marinicella sp. | reverse complement strand
TGCCAAGACGACCCCATGGATGGGGGAGGTAGAATCCTCAACGGATCAAGGATCGAAGTCTTGCTTGAATGCCGTAGCTCGTCCGAGGTAGTAAGACATGCTCGTTGTGGTCTGGATCAGAGACCGAAGACCCAAGAGTATTCCTTAAACAAGGTGATATCGCTGAGATGAGAATTCATATTTTAGGTATATGCGGAACATTTATGGGTGGCATTGCAGCCATTGCCAGAACTTTGGGACATCAAGTTTCAGGCTCAGATCAGAATGTATATCCGCCGATGAGTGACCAACTGGCACAATTGGGTATCGAGATTCATTCAGGTTATGATGTCAGCCCATTACAAAATGAAGCTTTAGATGAAGTCATTGTTGGTAATGTCATGACTCGTGGGATGGCTGCCACCGAGTATATGCTTGAGAACAGTACCAAATATTCATCAGGGCCACAGTGGTTGGGTGAGCAAGTCTTGCGATACAAAAAAGTATTTGCAGTGGCCGGGACTCACGGTAAAACCACCACTTCATCGATGTTGGCCTGGATTTTGGAAGACAACAACATCAACCCAGGGTTTTTGATTGGTGGTGTTTGTCAGCATTTTCCACAGTCGGCCCGAGTCACAGAAAGCGAAGCTTTTGTGCTTGAAGCGGATGAATATGATTCTGCTTTTTTCGATAAGCGTTCAAAGTTCGTACACTATCACAGTGATGTGGTGGTTTTGAATAACCTGGAGTTTGATCATGCTGATATTTTCAAAGATTTAGAGGCCATCAAAACTCAATTCCATCACTTAGTGCGCACCATCCCACAAAATGGTCAAATCATTGTCAACGGCGATGATAAGAACCTACAAGCTGTTTTAAAGCAAGGTTGTTGGACGCCGGTGGTTAGTTTTGGTACTGATGATAATTCAGCTTATTGGCTCAAGACCCATGCTAATAACCCAAGGCAATTCAGCATCCACGACCATTCAGGTGTCTTGGCCGAGATAAATTGGAACATCACAGGAAAGCATAACCAACTCAATGCTTTGGCTGCAATTTTGGCCGCAAGGCAAGCTGGTGTAAGCATTGATGCTGCGGCCCAATCTATCGCGAAGTTCCAGAACGTCAAACGTCGCATGGAATTGATTGGTGAAGTCAAAGGCATCTCAATTTACGATGATTTTGCACATCACCCAACCGCCATCGAAACCACATTAGCCGGTTTAAAAGCAGTAAGTAAAGGTCGCACCATTGCTGTGTTAGAGCTGCGCAGTAATTCCATGCGCGATGGAGCACATGCCGCAGACTTACCGCAAGCATTGTCTGGTTCTGATCAAGCCTATGTGATGATTTATCCTGGTATGGGTTGGGATGCCGAGATCAAACAACAGCTTAATGATCGGTTTGTGGTTTTGGATTCGATAGAAAACCTGTTGCAGCGCTTGCAAAATGACCTAAGATTAAATGACAATGTGGTTTTTATGAGCAACGGCAGCTTTGATGATGCGCCGCGCAGGCTCTTACAGTGTTTAAGTGGCTAACTACTTTGGCTGATTCATTTTATTTTGATTAAATTAACGTGGCTTTTGTTGTGTTTAGGGTGGGTTTTGGAGAGTATTCTGGGTACAGTGGGTGCTTGGATGAACAAAGTAAATAAAACCACACCAAATGCCATGGATTGAATTGTCCACCACGCTTCTAATTCAACAGGTAATGACAATGCCAAAGCGACAGTCACTGCACCGCGTGTACTGCCCCAAAATAACATCTTCTTGGTTGATTCATTAACTGGATTTTTGATATTGAAGCTGAAAGCAGGTAACAAACCAAACACTGCAATGGCGCGCGTTAATAAGACCGCAGCTATGGCAATCAACATAGCCAACCAGCGTTCGGTAAACATGCTGGTGGTGATGGTTACACCGAGCAAAATAAATATCATGGCATTGGCAAAAAAACTGATGACTTCCCACCAATAATGCACAAACACACGATCCTCTGCTGGAATGAACTTTTCATGTGCATTATTCATGATCAAACCAGAAGCAAGTACTGCCATCATGCCTGAAACATTTAAAATATCTTCGGCAATTAAAAATGAGCCATAAGCCACTGAAACCAATAATACATTTTCGAGGATGCGGGTTTGAATGATGTGGCTGAAAAAAGCACCCAAGCAGCCACAAATAAAACCAAATAATAAGCCTCCAAAAAAAATCTTAAAAAAGCTACCCAAAGTGGCCCAACCTGAAATCATTGCATCGGATGTTGTTTGATGGTTTAAAGCCAAGCTTAACAAGGTGGTAAATAACACCACCGCAATGGCGTCATTGAATAAACTTTCCCCTTCGATCAAAGTGGTGACTTCTTCAGGGGCTTTTATGCGTTTGAGGTGACTGACCACAGCCATTGGATCGGTCGCCACCAATAAAGCGCCGGCCACCAGAGCTGTGTATATCGGGAAACCTGATTTATGACCCACGCCCCAATAAAGCAACAGCGCAGCAATGCCTGCTGATATCAACATAATTGGGCCGGCCAGTATCAAAATCACATACAAATTTTCTTTTAGTGCTTGTCGGTTGATGCGATAAGCAGATTCAAAAATAATGATGGGGAGAAAGACATAAAACACCATTTTATTGAAATTGGCAGCTCGGATACCTGTATCAAAACCCAGCATGACTATTAATTCTGAACCAATAAACCCAACTATGATCAGAAATGCCACAAACGGCAAACGAAACATCCTCGATAATGGTTCTGCCATCAAACTGGCAATGATTAGAATGACCAATGAAAAGACGATGTTCTGTATCAGCATGTTTTCCATATATTCCCTGTTTGGTGTTATTGACTCAGGTTATCATTCGAACCAGTTATCTGATTAAGCAATGCTTTGAATGCAGGCGTTCCTGGATGTATCCAATCAAAATGTCCAGCTGCATCGACCATTACCGTTTTGGTATCAGCCAACTGTGCTTGTAATACTGGCACGATTTCATCGTGATCTCCTTGCATTAAAATCGTTGATTCAGGCAACTGGCGATAAATTAATGAGGCTTGTTGATAGGCTGTGGGTACTTCATGTGGCATACCGCCCATGAATTGTGGCGTTGCTTGTTGACAACTGTTGGTGCCCAAAGCATAGCGACTGATGTCAGTTATGGCAGCCAAACCAATGGTTTTTTTGAGTTTAATGTCTGTTAACTCAGATGCCGCCAACAAAGCCAAATGACCACCAGCAGAGTGTCCGATCAAAATAATTTCATCGGTATTAACTTGATGTTCATGGAGTAGTTCTACCTTCGATAAAGCCAATTGTATGTCCTGAAAGCTGCCTGGCCAACCACCACCGGCATCCCCTGTTCGACGGTATTCAAGTGACCAAACTGGAAAACCTCGTTGTGCCAAGGCAGTAGCCATTGCAAAAGTGTGGTTCACGTTAAAGGCGTTCAGCCAGCACCCACCATGTATCATAACAATAAATGGTTGTTTGCTTTTTTCAGGTGGTAGCCACAACAAACCATATTGTAGTGGATCATCACCATAAGTAACCTTGCGATCGTACTGTTTAACTGGTAGTTCGGTGACTGATTTAAAACTGACTTGGGCGGAAACAACAGGATATTTAATATCAGTTTGGGCATTGACCATGCTAATGGAAGCCATCAACAACAGTAAAAATGCTGTATTTTTCATTATGTTCCAATAATTTTAAGTTTCCATCATTACTATAGCAAATCAGTCATCAAAAAACATTTATAATGTCTTGCTATGTTTGAACATGAATCAAAACCTGCATTGATGTTACCTGGGGGCGGTGCGCGTGGCGCTTACCAAGTTGGTGTGATTAAAGCGATTATGGAATTGATGCCAGAGGGTTTTCATTTTCCTATAGTCAATGGCACCTCCGCTGGGGCGATCAATGCGGTGGTGATGGCATCGCACGCCAAAAATCAAAAATACGGTGTGGCGCGTTTAAATCACTTTTGGAGCACCATTCACTGTGATGATGTGTATCGCACAGATGCGCGGCAGATTTTTAAAACCATGATCAGGATTTTGGGCTCGATTCTTTTTGGCCGTTTGGGGGTGAAACCACCTAAATCTTTACTGGATAATCAGCCATTAGCAGAATTATTGAAACGTAAGCTGAAACTTCACCAGCTACAGCCTGCCATTGATGATGGTGATTTAATCGGCTTATCAATTGCTGCCTCATCCTATGATACTGCAGTTGCTAAATGTTTTTACCAGGCGAACGATGCAGTGATTCCCTGGCATCGAACACGCCGACTTGGCTTAAAAGAAGACATTGGAGTACAACACATCATGGCCTCAACAGCTTTGCCTTTTTTATTTCCAGCACAACTGATAGGTAATGAATATTATGGTGATGGCGGTTTGCGCAATACAGCACCATTGTCTCCGGCAATTCACCTAGGTGCTGATCGGATTTTAGTGGTAGGGACACGCGATGAAAGCCCAATTAATGTGCCCGAAGAAGCAGGTGCTTATCCGAGTATGGGTGAGTTAGGCGGTTATATGTTGGACACCATTTTTATGGATACCATGATGGCTGATTTATCGCGTTTGAATCGCATCAACCAGACTTTGGAACTGATTTCCGAACAACAAAGAGCACAAACACACCTGAAGAAAATCGATACCTTGATTATTAAACCCAGCGTTGATGTCAGAGAAATCACTGCAGCGCATGCTGACGCCATTCCAAAACCAGTACAAAAATTGTTGAAGATGATTGGTGGCTGGGGTAAGGATTGGCGTATGCCGAGTTACTTATTGTTTGAGCCCAGCTACACCACAGCATTGATCGATTTGGGTTACAAAGATGCCATGAATCAACGAGGATCAATCATTGAATTTTTAACTTGAATAAGTGATCAAGTGAAATACCGTCACAAAAAGGAATGCTCTTGGGTCTTCGGTCTCCGTTCCAAACTCGACTCTACCTCCTGCATCCTTGCAGTCGTACGCTTCCGCTCCAAGCTCGGATTACGCCATTTCGTCTA
>JANQRW010000011.1 GCA_028284365.1 Marinicella sp. | reverse complement strand
GGCGCAGCTTCCACTCCAAGTTCACGCTAAGCACCTCCGTCCATGGCGGTGTCTTTGCTTCGCAAAATCGCCATTACTTCGTAGGCTGCCTAACCGAGTACACGCATGACAGCATTTAATCAAGACTTATTGCCTTTCAGGCAAACCGCCATGCCCTCATTGCCTGCGCTGGTCGAGCCAATCATCGATTCTCCACTGAGTAACAAAAAGTGGATTCTGAAAAACCAGTAACTGGTTTACCAAGCACAACCCCCAGTAATAACAACAGAATTGAAGGCAGTTTCAACCACCACACCACCCACTGGGCCAAAGAACCCAGTATGCCAATGGCCGCAATGGCCAACATCAAGTTTTCAGTCATTCAAATGAGCTTCTAAACGTTTTGCTTTGAGACTGGTTAGTTTTTTCATGTATCTGGATTGAACCACTTCTGTTATCACCAGTATCACTATCACAAAATAAAATGTAGCTTTGCTCATCTGAGTGATTTCATGCCCGAAGAACTTCAAATGAGCGATGTGACCAGCTTCTGACAGCAGCATGATACCAACGATAAACAAAATAAATAGCCCCAAAACTTCATACATGCGGTTTTTTTGTAAGAACTCAGCCACAGTATCAGCCAACCAAACCATCAGTAAGGCACCTATCAAAATGGCGGATGCCATCACAACATAGTTATCAGTCAATGCCATTGCACTGAGAATTGAATCAAATGAAAACACCACATTCATGGTAACAATCAGAATCAACGCTTTGGCGAATGATGATTTTTGTTTTTTCTGATGATCGATATTCTCTTCTAACAACATCATGTGCCAGATTTCTTTCATTGCCGTATAAATGATAAAAATACCGCCGAGTAGGACCACCACTGCTCGCAAATTAAATGAACCTTCTACCACGCCTTCCCAGCTCAATGTGAAAAAGGGTTCGGTGAAGTAAGACAGAATTTTTAACAACAAGAACAGCAGGACCAGACGAAATAAAACAGCCAGCCAAATCCCTGATTTTCTTAGTTTTGATTGTCGCTCCGGTTCAACCCTTTGTGACTCAATGATGATGTACAACAGGTTATCAAAACCCAAAACTGCCTGAAGCATGATCAACATCCCCAAGGTCAGTAAGTTCTCTATGGTGAATAGTCCTTCCATTGTTACCCTCGAAATTTAAAACAATTATTGTTATCTTTTCGCCACGGATTTTCAAGCAGAATTATAAAACCACCATCATGCTTACGCTTCCTTCTCTTTTTAGCTGACCACTTATATCAGCTGTTTTTTTTCATCATGGACAAATAGACTCCTCCAATTACCAGCAATGTTGCAACCACCAAGCGTTGCGTCAAACCTTCACCAATGAATACAACACCACCGATGGCCGCTATTATTGGAACCAACAACTGGATGATGCCTGCTTGCATCGCTGACAATTTAGGCAACACTGAATACCACAATGCGTAGCCCATTGCCGATGTTATTGCGCCAGAGGCAATGGCTAATACCACCCCCAAAACAGTCCATTTATCTGGTTCAAGCCACCAAATATTTACTATAAGTAGCAATGGTAAACAGCCAATAAAGGCCAGACTGGTGTCTTGAGTTGGACTTTTTGAACCTTTACCAACCCAGGTAAATACGGCCCAAGCCATACCTGCTAAAAACATCAGAAAAAAACCAAGTGCCCTCGGCGAGCCCCACGTCGGAGACAATAAATAAATCAAACCAGTGAAGGCGATTGCTGCGCCCAGAAACTCAATCTGTTTTGGTTTGTTCCCATTGATAAAAGCCAATGCAGCTAATGTTAATTGTACCGCCCCAAAAAGCACCAAAGCACCAGCACCTGTTTCCAATTGTATGTAGGCCAACGAAAAACACATGGCATAGACAAACAACGCCAACGTTCCCAGCATATTGGCTGATTTAAACCGCACCGGATAGACGTGGTTTTTTCGATACCACCGCGAGATCATTAATAACAACAAAACCACAGCCCCCGAACCCAGTCGAACCGTGGTAAAACCGACAGGATCCATCAAACGCTCTACCAAAGCAACACGACATAGGACTGAGTTAGCCGCAAATGCCACCAAAGCCAGTGTTGTCAAAAATATGGTTTGTTGGTAATTTGTGTTGTTGCTCAAGGTCAGGGCTACAAAGAATACAAAACAGGATTACTCGGCACGGCATTCAGATTCAGTCGCGGCACTTGTAAATTGAGTAAATAACTGCCATCTTTGATTTCGTTGGGAACATAAATCATTTCAGTGATGGTTTTATGTGGCCAGCACGACTTGGTCAAGCGATGCGAACCAGGCTCAATGTTCCAAAACAAACGATGATTACTGAGCAAACCATTATCGTGTAATCGGTCAATAGAAGGTAAATCAACCAACAAATGCTCTATCTGTGTGTGTTTAGCCAACCACCTAATGGCTTCATTGCTGAAATACGCAGGTTGGTCATTGTTGTTATAGCGACGGTTTTTTTTAGAAATATCGTTTGGTAACGTCCTGATTATTAAAGACTTTGTCTGCGGGCGTAAAGATTTTGTTACGGCTGTAAACTGTTCAACGCCCAAGATTAAATCGCCTGTTTCGCTGGGTGGTTGATACGAATTTTCAGCGTCTTGATCTGAAAACGGTTTGGGTTGTAATGTAATCAATTCAGCCAGCATTAATGGTTGTTGGATGGCTTCGTGCGGCGCAACCAGTTCATTGGTCAGGTGTGAAATACTCTCAGTGTGTGTACCATTACAGTGTGGATTCATGCGAATTACATCAACATTACAAGAACCGCCTTGCACCGTGCTGCCAATAAAACCACCTGCTTGCATGGGTTCAACGGCCGCTGCTTCGGCATCAAAATGGTTGGGTTGCGACCCGAAAAAATCTAAAACTATAGCTATCGATTGTGGTGCTTTTTTAAGATTTATTCGCACAAACAACTCAGAAGAAATGTTGTTGGTTTAAGTTAAGCCACTCAAGAGCCGTTCCTGAGAGCATGCGTTGTTTAACAGCATCTGCATAGGGCATGGACTCGATCAACTTACCCGGCTGGAGCTCACCAAGTGGAAACGGATAGTCTGTACCCAGAGCCAAACGTTCAGGCCCCATCAGATCAACAATATAATCCAGCACGCCTGGCTCATGCACCAAGGTGTCTAAATAAATTTGTTTGAGGTATTTTCTCGGGTTATGTGGATTATGCACAGCAACTAAATCTGGCCGAACCTGAAAACCATGCTCAATGCGACCAATGCTGGCAGGGAAACCGCCACCGCCATGGGCAAATGCAATGCGCAATTTGGGCAAACGCTCCAACACACCACCAAAAACCATAGAACAAATGGCCAAGGAGGTTTCTGCCGGCATGCCCACCAACCAGGGCAACCAGTATTGCTGCATTTGTTTTTTACCAACCATGTCCCAAGGGTGCACAAAAACAGCTGCACCTAAATCTTGCGCCGCTGCAAACACTTCGAACAGTTCTGGTGCATTCAAGTTCCATTCGTTCACATGTGAACCAATTTGCACGCCTGCTAAGCCAAGTTCATTAACACAACGCTCCAATTCCTTAACCGCAAGATCAGGTGCTTGCATCGGTAACGTGCCCAGACCCACCAGACGTTTGGGGTTGTGGACAACTTTTTGTGCCATATCATCATTCAAAAATTGGGCTAAATCATAGGTGTCTTTGGCTTTTGCCCAATAGCAGAACATCACCGGCACGGTTGATAACACTTGTACATGAACCCCATGTTGATCACACTCTGACATCCTTACACCAGGGTCCCAACAATTAGCCTCTATGTCTCTGAAATGAGCCCCATCCTGCATCATTCTGGCGCAGCCACAGCCTGTGTGTTCGAGTTGTACAAAGCCTCCATATCCATACTTTTCGCGTAAGTTAGGCCAGTTTTCGGGTAATATATGGGTGTGTATATCGATTTTGAACATCAAAGGTCCAGTTTGTTTTGATCCGGCATGACCGTACCACACTGATCACATGTCCGCGCTTCCTCATCAGCAAAAAACCGTTCAAAAACAGGGAAAAAATCTTTTTCGATGTCTTCTAAAGTGAAATATTCTTCATACAGTTTGTGGTTACAGCTTTCACAATACCACATCAACCCATCCTTCTCATTAATCAGGCGCTTACGCTCAACAACCAATCCAACAGAATCAGCAAAACGAACTGGTGAATGGGGCATTTTTGGGGGCAACAGAAAAACTTCACCTGCCTTGATCGGATAGTCCACAACTGAACCATTCTGTTGTGTTTTTAACAACATCTCCCCCTCAAGCTGATAAAAAAACTCAGGACCCTCGTCGTAATGATAATCGCGACGTCCGTTAGGACCCCCTACCACCATCACAATAAAATCACCTTCTTCAAACACCTGTTTGTTGCAAACCGGTGGCTTTAGTAGCTCACGGTGTTCGTCAATCCACTGTTTAAAATTAAAAGGCGCGACTGGTTTGGTGCTACTTTCACTCATTGGTATTCTCATTGATGACCGCTATACATTTTAGCTCAATGGCTATCGGTGTGGGTAATTTGTTGATTTCTACAGTGGTACGACACGGCTGATTACTGGCAAAATATTCAGCATATACCCGGTTATAGGTAGTAAAATCTTCTTCCATATTAGTCAAAAAAACCGTCACATCTACCAGGTCATCCCAGCTGGCACCTGACGCTTCTAACACAAGGCGCACATTCTCAAACACGCTGCGACACTGGGTTTCGATACAATATGCAGTGATGTTACCGCCTTCATCCAAACTAACGCCCGGGATGTCTTTGGAACCTTTTTTTCGAGGCCCGACACCAGACAAGAACAACAGCTTGCCTACCTGTCTGGCATGTGGATATAAACCCACTGGCGCGGGCGCTTCATTTGCCATGACTTTTTTCATATTTTCATCTCCACAATTAATTTAAACTGGACAATAAACGAGCTAGGCCACACAATAATTGATTTTAGAGGAGTTCACCATGTTAGGTTACATCACCGTAGGCACCAATGACTTAGAGGCTGCATCAAGATTTTACGACAGCCTGTTTAATGAAATCAATGTCAAACGAATCATGGCTGGTTCAGAAGAACACGGATACATCGTTTGGGCTAAAGACATGGAGTCAACCGGGTTTTCAATACTACACCCTCATGATGGTAAAGAGGCGAGACCAGGAAACGGACACATGGCAGCCATTTCTGCAGATTCTCCCGAACAAGTGCAGGCACTTTATAACACCGCTATAAAGCAAGGCGGTAGCTGTGAGGGCAAACCAGGAGACCGTGGTAACGGTTTTTATGCCGCTTATTTTCGAGACCTGGATGGCAATAAACTCAACGCTTATTGCATGATCAACTCAGAATCATAATTAGGACAACAACATGAAAAAACTGTTTAAGTATTTAGCAGGGCTGTTGCTGGTGGTTGTACTGATTGCATCGGCCTTTTTTGTTCATGTCTGGTACTTCAAACCTTATGACATTAACCTGTTCTTCGGGAAAACGGCTTTACAGTTTGCTTTAAAGAGCCCAGAGACCCTGAGTTCAATACGGGTTTTGGAGCGGTTTGGGATAGAGGGTCACAATGCTGAACTGGACGACGCCAGCCTGGCTTCTGGTGATGAAGCCATGGCTTTTGCCAAAGAAGTACACAAAACACTGCTTTCTTACCAAGATGAAGATTTAGATGCCACTGATAAAATGTCTAAAGACGTCATGCTGTCTTTATTAAACACAGTGGTTGAGGGTGAGCGATTTAGGTTTCATAACTATCCAGTCAACCAGTTTTTCGGTGTTCAAAATGGTTTTCCATCATTTATGGAAAGCACGCATCAAATAGAAAATAAAGGCGACGCCGAAGATTATGTGTCTCGGCTGTCCAAAGTTGGAATAAAGTTCGACCAAGTTTTGGAGGGCTTAAGGCACCGAGAAGGTTTGGGCATCTTACCACCACAGTTCGTGGTTACCAAAGTGCTGGAAGAAATGAATGGTTTTGTAAACACGCCAGCAAAGGAAAACATTTTGTTTCAGGCGCTTGCTAAAAAAATGGATGAGGCAGAACTGGAAGAAGGTGACCAAAATGAGATTGCGGCGCTTGCCAAGTCAGCCATTGAGAATACGGTATATCCAGCTTACCAGCGCTTGATAGATTACTTCGTAAAATTAGACAACAAAGTCAGTGAAAACCATGGTGTTTGGAGCTTGCCAGATGGCGATGCCTTTTATGCGCTGGCCTTGAAATTCTTCACCACCACAGATTATTCTCCAGATTACATCCACAATGTCGGTCTGCAAGAAGTTGATCGCATACAAACTGAGATATTAAACATTTTAGTCAGTGAAGGCTGGGATGTCAGTGACGGGTTTACCCAGAGTATTGAAAATATGGCGATCAACCCTCGTTTTTATTACCCTGATAATGATGAGGGTCGAGATCAAATATTGGATGACTACAAAACCATGCTGGTTGATATTGAGCGTCAAATGTCGAGCCATTTTCATGATTTTCCAGAGGCCGAAGTTGATGTTCAAAGGATTCCAGCGTTTAAAGAAAAAACCGCCCCAGGTGCATACTACCAACGCCCAGCGATGGACGGCTCTAGACCCGGTGTGTTTTATGCCAACTTATATGACATCAAGGCCACACCGAAATATAGTATGAAAACCTTGGCTTATCACGAAGGCACACCCGGTCACCATTATCAATTAGCCATCCAACAGGAGCTGGAAGACATGCCATTCTTTCGCAAAATGGTGCCATTCACCGCCTACTCAGAGGGCTGGGCGCTTTATGCTGAAAGAGTGGCCTATGAAATGGGCATGCTGCCTGACCCTTATGACAACATCGGGCGTTTGCAAGCAGAGTTGTTTCGGGCTGTTCGACTGGTGGTTGATACGGGCATCCATGCCAAACGCTGGAACAGAGAACGTGCCATTAACTATATGTTAGCCAACACCGGTATGGCAGAGTCCGATGTGGTTTCAGAAATTGAGCGTTATTTTGTGCTCCCTGGACAGGCCACTGCATACAAGGTTGGCATGACTAAAATCCTGGAGCTTCGTGCTAAAGCAGAACGAGAGTTGGGTGACAAATATGACATCCGTGACTTCCACAGTGCGGTTTTAAACAACGGTTCTGTTCCCCTAAATATTTTAGAACAGCTGGTCAATCAATACATTGAAAAAACCAAAAGCACTTAATCGTTTTTAACAAAAAGCCCGTTCTGTTATTTTTAACTGCGGGCTTTTTGTGGGTCTGTATTTATTTAAGACCCCGTTTTCGTTTGATTTCTTCCATCTTACGTTGCTGCTCCATGTGTTCTTCCATCCTGTATTTTTTGGGTGACTGCATAATCACCAGGGGCTCCCATTTTGTATCAGGCAAAAGCCGACCAATGCCATCAAGCTTTGCCCATTGTGAATTAGCTGCATAGTAAACCTTATCACCCACCAAGGTGCCATTACCCAGGGCTTTGAAGTTAGGGTTAGAGGCTTCGATAGGAAACATGTTTTGTAAAAACAAGTCTTCTTGCAAAACATAACGCATCAAACGAGCAGGCTGAACACCACTTTGAATGGCAACCAAATCTCCTTCATCATAAAACAAGTCATTGATGCCTGCAAAAAAACCAGATGGTTTTTTTATCAGCGGTGCTACTTGTTTGGTTTCCAAGTTAATCACAAAAATCCCCTGATCATAATCTGAAATGTACATGATGGTTTCTTTGTCATTGGTTGTGATGGCTTTGGCTGTGTTTAATGTTGACAACGACAGAACAGGCTCAACTTGTTCCGAATCTTTGCCGATTTTGTAAATACCGCTGTTAAACACATTCATAAAATACAGGTTTTGTCCGGCTGTCACATGCATGTTGTTAAACAAAACAGGCTCCGCTGTTTTAGTCATCGCAAAATTATTCAACAGTTCGCCTGTGCTTAATTTCAGCTTAGAGATCATGGCATTGCCAAAATTGGTTTGGGTGGTTCCTGTATAATGTGGCATGGTGGCCGAAGCAAGCCACAAAACATCTGCCTTTTGATCGATGGCTAAATCGATGATGCCCCATGGACCTGTTGAAGGGTTAGACGGATTGACAAATTCTTTAAAGCCCGTCTTATCAGAATATTGGTACACCGAACCCGCTCGGACACTGCCTAATAAAAAACGATCACCAGCTTCATCATAAACCATGTTCTCAAACAACATGCCAGAATAGTTGTCGCTGACCTCAAATTTCTTGGTGCCCTCACCAAAAGGAGTGGCGTTGTTGTTCATGCCATCTTCAATATAATCATAAACTCCAGTGCCTTTGAGGTTGTCAAAACCTTTTTTGTCACCAATAGGATAGCTCAAGCCAGCATTTTGCAATGCTATCAGATCATTATAGGCTTCGGTTTTTTTATCCTGTTGTGCATAAGCTTTAACCAGTGCAAACTTTAAATCAGGACTGAATGGTCGCAACGCTAACAAACGTTTCAAGACCACTTCCTGACGGGCAAACAACTGATTTGCTTCTGCTTCTCTAGCCATCTTCAACAACTGTTGGAGGTTAGTCATCTGACCGACGTTATCTGCAAACGCCTGTTCAGGGTCCAGTGCTTGGGCAGCAAGTCCCAAACTGAACCATATACCAAAACACAAAGTAATTTTTTTCATAATTATTGTTGTCGTAAAAAAGTTTCAATAAGACCTCTTTATGACTCAGAGGTTCAACCCAAGCGCGGCATTTTACCAGACTAATTAGTCCTGTGGCATAATAAGCAGAATATAGCCTAAATAGATCTGATGCGGCTGTTTCTGTCCGACTTAACTGATAAAATAGCCCTTTTTACAGCTTTTGAGCTAATGGAATTACAAAACGATTTGTACCTGCGCGCCTTACGCCGAGAAAAAACTGAGCGCACGCCCGTGTGGCTGATGCGTCAGGCTGGACGCTATTTACCAGAATACCGCGCTGTGCGAGCAAACGCTGGTGATTTTATGACTTTAGCCAGCACCCCTGAAATGGCTTGTGAGGTCACCATTCAACCGTTGGAGCGATTTCCGCTGGATGCTGCCATCATTTTTTCTGACATCTTAACCATTCCTGATGCCATGGGCCTGGGGTTGTATTTTGTACAAGGAGAAGGGCCAAAATTCAAAAACCCCATAACTGACATCAAACAAATTGAACAGTTGCCAGTGCCTGAAGCCGAGGACTTGCAGTATGTAATGGATGCCATTTCATTAACGACCAAAACCCTCAACGGTCGAGTGCCGTTGATTGGTTTTTCAGGCAGTCCTTGGACTTTACTCACTTACATGATTGAAAACGGTGGCAGCAAAACCTACGCCAAATCAAAAGCATTGCTTTATAAAACACCTGAATTAGCACATGTGCTGTTAGATAAATTAGCACAATCCATTGTGAAGTACCTGATTGGACAAATTCAAAGCGGTGCTTCAGCTGTGCAGATCTTTGACAGCTGGGGCGGGGTATTGAGTCCGGCAAACTTCAGAAGCTTTTCACTGAAGTACATGCAACAGGTTGTGAATGGACTAAAGGCCGCAGGATTTGGTAATACCCCTGTTGTATTATTCAGCAAGGGTGCCAACCAAAGCCTGGAGGCACTCTCACAAACCGGTTGTCACGGCCTCGGTGTGGATTGGACCATTGATATTGATCAGGCTAAAAAACTCACAGGTGGACGGGTTGCCTTACAGGGCAACTTGGATCCAGCAACCTTATATGCACCTGATGAACACATCCGGCAAGCCGTCAAAGAAGTACTCAATGCCTATGGCAATGAACCTGGACATGTGTTCAACCTGGGTCATGGCATGCAGCCTGACATGCAACCTGAAAAGGTGGGTGTTTTGGTTGACGCGGTGCGACAATACTCATCAAAATAAACGGCGATATGAAACACAAAATTGCCCAATTAATAGACGTGCCAATTGATCAATGGTCAGAGCACACATTACCAACCAACAACGGCAGCACCTCCATCATGATCAAACGTGGACATGCAGAATGGGTGGCTTTTATCAATGAGTGCCCACACCAGGGGCGGCGCATGAATTATGCAGAAAATGCTTTTTTGGAAACACCTGACAAACAGTTGGTTTGCCCTGCCCATGGCGCCACTTTTGATGCAACGTCAGGCCTGTGTACCAGCGGACCCTGCGCCGGCCAATCGCTGACTTCCTTGGTCATCAGCTTTGATGAAAAGGAGGTCTTCGTTGAGTTCTTATAAATCTCTGTTAGGGCTTATGATTCGTTATGGTCTGGTGGGCGTCACCGCCAGTGTTGTTCATGCCAGCATTGGCCTGCTGTTGCATGAGTATGGTGGGCTTGATCCTTTTTGGGCTCACGCTTGTGGTTTCTTTGGAGGACTGATTACAGCCTACTTTGGCCACTACCATTATTCCTTTAAAGATGATGGTTCACACAAAGAGCGTTTCCCAAAGTTTTTCATTACTGCCCTAACAGGCTTCAGCCTTCACCAAAGCGGTGTCTATGTGTTGGTCAATCAATTGGGTTTTGACTACTCAACTCAGGCATTGCCAATACTGATGGTCTGTGTGCCCATGGTAACTTTTTTGATGTCGAAATTTTGGGTTTTTCGGTAGTTTTAGGTTCCAAAAATGACACGTCAAAAGGAATGAGTTTAAAATCTTTTGGTAGATTATCAATCTCATCTTCATTAAAAAAACAAAACTGTTTCATGTGGTTTTCCTGCTTAAAAAAACAAACAGTTTAACCAACAAATATGACCAAAATAAGTTGAAAAAATGGCTAATTATGGCAAGCCGGTTACTGCCAACTTCAGAACTTTTGGATCATTAATAAGCGCATTGGTATCTATCAATTAATGTCAGTTTTTGCAACGCTAAAGTGCCTGCAGGAAAGTCTTCATTACCACCAACAGATTTTCACTTTCACTAGAGCCGATTAATACATCAAGCTGACCACCATTGTTGACATCACCAACAGCCGTACTTTTTGTACCCGTATACAGTTTATGGTAATTGTTTGCTTTGAACAAACTTACATTGGAGGGTTGTTGTAATAACAGCAACACTGAAAAAACAACTGTTTTCATCGGTTAAACCCTTTTTGTCGGTGTCTTATTTAATATACTAAATAAGAAATTTTATTCAAAGTTAACAAACATTATCAAGCTTTCAAAGTCTTGTCCTGGCAACTTGGTGATGGTCTGCTTTTTTAAACCCAGCTTTTCTAACACCCGAATGGAAGCCACATTGTCTGGGTTGGTGTAGGCTAAAATTCGCTGGCTTATTTGCTCTTTTTGAACCCATTTCAAAACAGCAGCGCCAGCTTCTGTACAATAACCACAGCCCCGATTTTCTGGTAAAAAAGCAAAACCTATGTCAGGTGGATTGGTTTCATCTCGCTTCACCAAACCACAAATCCCCATTGGTTGAGGTTTGTTTTTTAATGCCACCTGAAACAGGCCATACCCATATGAGTGGTAAGAGTATATTAATTTTTCATCCAGGTAATGTTGTGCATCTTCCAGGTTTTTGATGCCCCGATCGCCGATAAAACGGAGACAGTCTGGATCATTAAATAAATCAAAAACAAACTGCGTTTGATTGGTTTTTAGCGTCGTAAGTCGCAACCGTTCAGTGATGATTTCAAAGCTCATTGTTTTGGTTTTAATTGTGCCTGATAACGCGGTTTGTTATGACGTTTCAAGTCATAGGTCAAAACTTTCGTGCCTGGATCATACTGCAACATCCAAACATTGGTGGCTGCTGCAGGTATTAATTCTGCTGTTTCAGCATCTGCAACAAAATGTTGGCGCCAAACAGTGCCCTGATTATCGGCCCATCCACCATAGTTGGTGATTTCATCTGGTGTACCATCTTTGTGACGGTGGTCGTGTTTGAGCAAGAGACCGGCTTGTGACCGGCTAACTAGCCACGTTCTTGAACGGTCAGCACCAACATCAAATTTAATTTTAATCTGTTGGTTGTCACAGCTGCTGAAGTGGGCTTTTAACAACTTGCCGGCAAAGTCATGCCCAGGGTCACCAGGGTAGGTGCTGTAGCCAGTGAATGTTTGGCCACACAAAGAAGACAGGTTTTCAAAAAACGCCTGTTGTGAATTGATGGTTTTTTCCACGCATGCAGATAAAATCAGCGCGGTCAAAATAAGCACAGCTCGCTTCATTTTTTTAACTCCAAATAACAAAAGCAATCCCTGGTGTGGTCCATTACTAAACCAGTTGCTTGCATTAAGGCATAACAGATAGTGGTCCCAACAAACTTAAAGCCTCGCTTTTTTAAATCTTTACTCATCCCATCTGATTCAGGCGTACTCACTGGCACTTGGTTCATGTTTGACCATTTGTTCATAATGGGTTTGCCGCCAACAAACGCCCAAATATAGTCATTAAAACTACCAAATTCTTTTTGTACCCTGATAAATGCCTGTGCATTGGTAACAGTGGACTTGATTTTTAACTTGTTGCGTATGATGTTGGGGTTTTCACGCAAATGCTCTTGTTCGGTCTCACTGTATTGGGCAATTTTTTCATAATCAAAACCATCAAACGCTTGTCGATATCCTTCTCTTTTATGCAAAATGGTGGTCCAACTCAGTCCAGCCTGTGCTCCTTCCAAAGTCAAAAACTCAAACCATACCCGGTCATCAGTCACTGGTCGACCCCACTCTTCATCGTGGTATTTTTGATCCAATGGTGTGCTGTTTTCAGCCCAGCCACAACGTTTTTTCATAGACTCACTCATTACTTTATCAAACCTCTATTATTGACCACTTTCGATCTTGCCACATGGCAATCATGGCCCAGGTAAAAACCAATCGATATACAATCTGACCAACCCAAATGGCTGTTAAGCCCATGCCCCAATATGGACCTAATAACCAAGCCATCGGCAAAAAGAAAATCCACTGCAGAGCAAAAGAAATTTTCATGGTTCTCGTGGTATCACCAGCACCATTGATGGTGTTGAACAGCACGATGCCGATACATTCCACACCCAAAGATATGGCCGCCAACTGTAACGGTAAGCGAGTGATGTCCATCACCGTTTGATCCGTTAAAAAGGCCGATAAAATCAAATCAGGAAAGACCACCACAGGTAACATCAACACAGCCGCTGTGATACAAGCCAGTTTAACCGTATCCCAACCCCATAAATGTGCACCGTCTACATCTTTACGACCCAAAGCTTGTCCCACTAAAGTAGCACCTCCCAAACCAAAACCCATCGCCGGCAACAAACCCACCAACATCAAATTAATAATCACATTAGCACCTGCCAATTCTTTGGTCCCCACTTGGCCAATGATCCAGTAAAGTGCCGCAAAACCTGCAGCAAAAAAGAACTGTTGAATCGATGAGGGCACTGAAGTTTTGATCATTTGTTGCACAGTGGCCTTCGTTGGCAAGTTTTCCATAAAGCCATAACCACGGGTGTGCTTATAACCACAATGAAAATAATAAAACACCGCCAATGTGATGGAAATACTGGTACCCAAACCCGCACCATAGGTCCCCAAAGCAGGCATGCCTAATTTTCCAAAAATCAAAACATAACTGATTGCAATGTTACTGGTGTGAGCAAATAACAGGGCCTTGAGGTATATCTTGGTCATATTTATTGCACTCCAGTATCCCCGAAAGCTGAAGTGCACCGCCAAAGAAATCAAACCCAAAAACCGTGCTTGTAAATAAGGAGTGCCTTGTTCCATGACCAACGGGTCAGGATTAAACCAGGAAATGAGATGAGGTGAAATCAAATACAGCAACGCTGTCATTGGCACCGCAGCAATCAGTATTAAAAGCAGCGCCGCATTCAATGGATAAGCGGCTTGGTTCTCTTTGTTCTCACCCATGCGTCTTGAGACCATGGCTTGAACACCGGCGCTTAAACCCAACAAAAAAGCCACACACATGTAATTCAAAAAACCACCTAAACCAACTGCTGCCAAAGCAGGAGCGCCTAACCTCCCCACCATGGCTGTATCAACCAGATTCAGAATGTTTTGTGACATCATGCCACCAATGATGGGCAAGGATAAGCCAAGAATGGCTTTTGAACGTTTTTTATTTAGCATCAAGGTATGTTATTACAATTACCTGTTTTTTTTCACTGTTTTTTTAGTCAAAAAAAACGCCACAAGATGTGACGTTTGATTTTTCAAAGGAGGATTGAGCTTGTTTATTCACCGCGCTCTTTTTTGTATTTTTTGTGCTTTTTATGTTTCTTGTGCTTTTTACGCATTTCTTTGAGCTTTGCCATTTGTTCTTCACTCAAGATTGTTGCAAATTGGGCGTCACGTTCTTCCGCCAACTCTTTTTTATAAGCTTTCATTTTTTCGTAATTGGCTTTTTTGATACTTTTCATTTCTTTAGCCTGTGCTTCAGTCAGACCCAACTCTTCAGCCCAATCACTTTTTTTATGTCCCGGACCAGCAACAACAGCCAGTGAGCACATAATCAATAACATCAACATTAGTTTCTTCATGCAAATACCTATTTTTTATTAAGGGAGTTTCATCTTACAAAACGATTTCACAAGAAATGTGTAAGAAATAAGGAAGTCACCGAGACTCTTCGTACTTATACCCACAACCATAAATTGCGTGTATAAGCTCATGATCTGGCTTTATTTTCTTCAACTTGGCCCGCAACTTTTTCACATGGCTGTCAATGGTGCGATCAGACACCACACGACCATCATCATAAACAGCATCCATCAGCTGGTTTCGAGAAAACACCCGACTGGGAAAGGACATCATTTTTTCTAATAAGCGGCACTCTACCAGCGTTAACTCTGCTTGATTGTCACCACAGCTGACTTTTAAAGCTTCATTATCAAGTTCAATGATCGCTGCTAAACAAGGTTTGGCTTTTTGGCGCAACCACACTTTGACCCTGGCCACCAGCTCTCTTGGGCTGTAGGGTTTACAAACATAGTCATTGGCCCCTATTTCCAAACCCAAAATACGATCAATTTCGTCTACTCTTGCTGTTGTCATGATAATGGGCACATCAGAAGTTTTGCGTATATCACGACATATATCCATACCATTTTTACCTGGCAACATCACATCCAATAAAACCACATCAACCATGTGTTGTTGAATGAAGTCCTCAACTTCATTGCCATGATGAATCAAGTCAACCAGCCACTGTTCCTGTTGTAGATAGTCTTTTAACAAGCTGGCCAAATCTTCTTGATCTTCTACCACCAGGATTCGTGCATTTTTCATGCTTTACCTAACCGAATGATGATTTTGACACCGCCCAAAGATGATGGCTCGGCATTTATTCTTCCACTGTGTGCTTTAACAATGTTTGCCGCTATAGCCAAGCCTAAACCAGAGCCCCCGGACTTTTTGTTTCTTGATGATTCTTTGCGATACAGGCGATCGAAAATTTTGGCCATGTGCTCTGGTTCTAACCCTGGTTTTGAATCTTCAATAATTATTGCATAGTCACTGTCTTCTCGATTCAATTTAACCCGAACAATTCCTCCTTCTTCGGTGTATTGAACCGCATTGTTCAGAACGTTGTAAAACAATTGGCACAACCGTTTGTCATCGCCCAAAATGCGGTGTGGTTGCTCTTGGAAATCGAACTCGCATGCTATTGATTTCTGTTTAAAGGCCAGCTTAAAAGCGTTCACGGATTGTCGTAAAACCGCCAAAACATCAACGCTTTTCATTTCATAACGCATGGTGCCCAGGTCTGACAGGCTCAGTTCATAAAGATCGTTAACAAGGTGGTTCAAGGTTGTGATCTGGTGGTGTAGGATGCCTAAAGTCTTTTCGTCTATTTGGTGGATACCATCCTGAATGGCTTCTATTTGGGCCAAAGTCACTGCCAGTGGAGTACGCAACTCATGAGCAATGTCTGCCATCATGTTTTTCTGTGTTATTGCATTAGACTCCAGTGTTTTGACCAGGTGGTTGAAGTGCTTTGATAATTGTCCCAACTCATCATTGCGTCGAATGTCTGTCCTGACAGAAAAGTTACCTGCTGAAGCTTTTTTGGTGGCTTGGGTCAGTTGTTGTATTGGTCCGGTAAAGTATCTGGCGATGGGCAAGGTCAACAACAAAGACACCAAAGCCATAACAATCGCCATTATCAATAAAAGCTTCTGAATACCTTTATTAAACTGCCGGTCCTCCTCAGCATAAATACCCTTGTTACTCTGAGTTACCAAAAACCCAACCAACTCACCCTCATTAACTATTTTCATGTATTGATGTGCTTCTTTGTCCCAATTTATGGAGCCTACCACTTTGTTTTTTTTGGCATCATAAACTGAATAGTTCGGTAACATCCGTTTCATTGTGAACCTGGCTTGTTGTTTTTTTTTCTTGGGTGGTGGAACCTGGCGGTCATGTTCAGTTTTTTTGTGTTTGTGGTGAGGTAAAGCCCGCTCAGCCACCTTAAATGCAGAATGATAAATCAACTCTTTCCAAGCCGCACGCTCATTCCTTAATGTGTCCCAGCTACCTTCTGCTTGATAATGTTTTGACAGCATTTCCAAGATTTTTTGATTAAAGCGGTATTCTTGCGATTTTTTATAGCGATCAAAGCCCCGATCGATGCCAAACAGCATCATCAAAGCCATCGCAAAGACCACCAATAAAGTGATCATTAACAAGCCCACAAAAACTTTGTTTTTAATCGAACCGGTTCTCATCCCTGCATCATGCCACACAATCGTGCAAAAAATATGGTTAAGAACTACTTACCAATACAAAAACTAGAAAAAATTTCACCAAGGAGGTCATCGGAATTGAACGCTCCGGTGATTTCATTCAGGGTGTTTTGAGCCAGACGCAGTTCTTCGGCTGATAATTCACCTTGGTTGTGGGAGAGTTGAACTTCAGCAGCATCAATGTGCTGCTGGGTAAGTTTGAGTTGTTCAATGTGTCTTTGACGGGCGGTAAAGCTGTTTTCGTTCAAGCCTCCTGAAGTCACTTGCTCTACAATGGCCTGCCGCAATTGATCTATGCCTTCTTTTTTTTTGGCCGAAACCACCTGTACCCCTGCTGGATATGATTTATCAGCAACCAACAAATCAGATTTGTTAATCACCGTAATGTGGTTTTTATCTTGACTAACTTCTACTGTATTTGAATCACTGCCATCAATGACATGCAGCACCACATCGGCTTGTTGTTTCACTTTCAATGCCCGTTGGATGCCTTGTTGTTCAATTGGGTTATCAGTTTCGTGGATACCAGCCGTATCAATCAAGCGCACCGGGATACCTGCGATCACGATGTCTTCTTTGATCACATCACGGGTGGTGCCAGCCACCTCAGAAATGATTGCTGTGTCTTCTTCAGTGAGACAGTTCAGCAAAGATGATTTACCGGCATTGGGTTTACCAATAATCGCGATGCTGATACCTTGGTTTAAGACCACGCCCGTTTGGGTTTTAGCCAACGTGGTTTTCAAAGCTTGATTCAAATTTGATAATTGATCCTTTAAGCCTTTATCAGATAGAAAGTCGATTTCTTCTTCTGGAAAATCAATCGCTGATTCAACCCACACCCGTGTTTCAATTAAGCGCATCAGGATGTCATTGATGCGTTTAGAAAAGGCGCCTTGTAAAGAACGTTGTGAGGCCAATACTGCTTGCTCTGAACCACTGGTAATCACGTCTGCAATGGCTTCCGCTTGCACCAAGTCGATTTTTTCATTCAAAAAGGCGCGCTCAGTGAACTCTCCTGGTCGTGCCATGCGGGCACCCAAGCGAATCACTTCTTTGAGCAACATATTCATCACCACTTGACCACCATGCCCTTGTATTTCAATCACATCCTCACCAGTGAATGAGGCTGGTCCCTGGAAATAAAGCACCAAACCTGAATCTATGGTTTGTTGCTGTTGGTTTTTGAATGTAGCAAAATGCACATGACGCACTTGCTGTTGATCTAACCTGCTGATTTTTTGGGCAATAACTGTGGCATTGGGGCCAGAGATACGGATGATACCAACACCACCAGCGCCTGCCGGAGTGGCAATGGCAGCGATGGTGTCAGTTGTGTTGGTCATGGTTGTACTTACTGTTTAACTGCTGACTGGTTTTTTGTTGTCATCTTGTGCTTCGATGCGCTTGGTAATCACCCATTGTTGGGCCAATGACAAGACTGAGTTAACTGCCCAGTAGAGCACCAAACCTGACTGAAAGAATGCAAACATGATAGAGAATACCACCGGCATGGCTTTCATGATTTTCGCTTGCATTGGATCCATGCCTGGTGTTGGCGACAACTTTTGGGTCATGATCATGGCTGCCGCGTTAATCGCTGGTAAGATGAAGTAAGGATCAGGTGTAGACAGGTCTTGTAACCACAAAATAAATGGTGCCTGACGCAGTTCTACAGATTCCAACAAGACCCAATACAGTGCAATAAACACTGGTATTTGTATCAAAATAGGTAAACAACCACCCAGTGGATTAACCTTTTCTTTTTGATACAGGCCCATCATTTCCTGGTTGAATTTTTGCTTGTCGTCTTTATAGCGTTCTTTTAGAACCGTAATTCGGGGTTGTAACTGACGCATTCTCGCCATTGATTTGTATTGTGCTTCTGATAATTTGAAGAACAACAGCTTTATCAAGACCGTTAATAAAACAATAGACCACCCCCAGTTTCCAACCACACTGTGTATTTTTTCAAGTACCCAGAACAATGGTTTTGAGATGGCGGTAAACACACCATAATCTACAGTTAAGTCTAAACCTTTGGCGATTTGTGGTAACTCTTTTTGCAATTTAGGCCCAACATACCAACTGGACTCGAAGTCAACAGTGGTCCAGGGGTCAACTGCTTTGTTATTGGTAACAATTTGTGCCAAATACGGGTGTGGATTATTGGGACGGTATTTGGTCATCAACTGAGCCTGATCAGTACTTGGAATTACCCCTGCGAAGAAATAATGTTGAACCATAGCCACCCAACTGTCTTGGGCTAAATTGAGGTTAAATGTCCCTTCCTGTATTTCCTCAAAGTCACGGGTTTCGTAACCCTCCTCAGCATCAAAAAACCCCACACCTTTGAACGAATAACGACCTGCATCAGTGAATGAAGGGTCATTACCAGCCCAAGGGTTATTTCTCATCAACTGCTGGTATTCTGAAACATTCCAGTATTGATTCGAGTTATTGGTTAATGTTTGGGTCACTTTAATGGCATAACTGTTGGGGTCAATCTCATAGGTCTTGACCAATACACCTTCAAGTTTTTTATGCGTGAACTGAATGCTGGTCACCTCATCATTTATCACCACTGAGGGTGTGTCTGTTTGGTAGATGTCGTTGTGAGTGAAATTGACGCCTTGGGTAACCAAACCAGCATCGAGTTTGAATTTATTTTTTCTGTAATCCATCAACACCACATGGACTGCTTCATTTTTCTTTTTCAGCGGGTATTTTTTAAGTTCTGCATAAACCAGGGCTGCTCCCTTGGCTGCAAACTCTAATTTTAATAATGGTGTTTCAACTTCAGCAATGATATTTGTGGCTGTCGGTGATTGAGTTACTGTTGCGTCATTGTTCTCAACCACATTGTTGTTCAAAGGTTGTGGTATATCATCAACCTGTTGGGTGGTTTGAACTGGCACCTCATCAATCACCGCACTTATGTTTGGTGTCTTATCTTTACCGTCGGCTTGATTGGTTTGGTTTGTAGACTGAATGGGTTGGGGGCCGTAGTCTTTTTGCCATTGGGTATAAAGAATAAAACCCAAAAACATTAAAATAATCAGGTATAGGTTCTTATTGTTCATTATTTTTCTCAGTTTGTGACCACAGCTGATTCAACAAGGTCAGCAATTCAGCGTTGTTGTAATTGCTTGAACCGGGCTTCGCCATGATAACGTATTCAGCTTGCTTTAAATTTTGTTTGGTGCGGAATGATTCCCTGATCAGACGCTTGATTCGATTTCTCTGTACTGCAGTTTTGTGAACTTTTTTTGAAACCACCAAACCCAGTTTGCTGTGGTTGATTTCATTATTAAAATGAATCAATAAAGTGAAAGCGCAATTATGAATTCTTTTTGACTTACTAAAAACCCGACTGTAGTCAAGTCGGGTTAATAATCTTTTGCCTTTTGGGAATTCTTCCAAAACACACCTGAAGGCTATAGCTAATCAGATGATTAATCAGGCTGCCAGTCTTTTTCTGCCTTTGGCACGTCTGGCGTTGATCACAGCACGACCACCAGCAGTTTTCATGCGTGCTCTGAAACCATGGGTTCTGGCTCTTTTTAAGTTACTTGGTTGAAATGTTCTTTTCATGATTATCTACCTGTTATTCTTTAACGCGTTGGGCTTGCTTAAAGCGCACCCCTAAAAAGGCCGTGCATCATACTGTTTTTTTATGTTTTTTTCAAGCCTTTTTTGATTTGTATTGGTGGTGTCTGTACATTGCATTATTTGGTAGATCATCAACAGTTCAAGCTCATTACCTCTCAATCGTTTAAAACCTATCTAAAACAACACTTTGCTGTGGGCATTTTCAGCTTTTCTTGCTATACTGGTGCGTTCGTTTGAAACCTTTAAAAATCACCTGTATCACCTCTGCTTTATCCAGCAATACGGATACAGGTTTAACCAGAATCTATCTATGTGGGAACATTGTCTTAAAAGATTGGAAGCAGAAATACCCAAAGACGATATTTTGTTGTGGATACAACCACTGGAAGTGAATGTCAGTGAGCAACGAATCAATCTGTTCGCAGCCAATGATGTCGTGCTTAATAAAGTCAAATCCAACTATTATTCCCTGATTCAAGCAGCCATAAAAGAAGTTTTCGGGGAACCTTTTACCGCCAGTTTGGCTTTACAGAAATCATCAGTAGCTACAACCAACGAAGCTGCTCCTGAAACAAAAATCAGCATCCCATCAAACCTTGATGAACGTTTTTCTTTTGAAAACTTCATCGAGGGACGTTCAAATACCATTGCTTTGGCCGCTGCACTACAAACTGCACAAACCCCAAACCCAGAGTTCAACCCTTTACTGCTTTACGGTAGCACTGGTTTAGGTAAAACACATTTGATGCATGCCATTGGCAATGAAATCATCAAGCACAACCCTGATGAAGTCGTGTGTTATCTCCATTCGGAAATTTATGTCAATGAGATGGTTAAAGCCATTCAACAAAAATCCATGGAGGCTTTTAAGCATAAATACCGCTCTGTAACCACTTTGTTAATTGATGACATCCAGTTTTTTGCCCGCAAGGAGCGCACACAGGAAGAGTTTTTTCACACTTTTAATTATTTACTGGAAGGTCAAAAGCGTGTAATTATTACCTGTGATCGTTATCCGAAGGAAGTTTCTGGCTTGGAGTCACGACTTAAATCTCGCCTGGGGTGGGGCATAGTGGTACCCATTGACCCACCTGATTATGAAACCCGTGTAGCGATTTTGAAAGAAAAAGCCATGCAGTTTGGTTTTTCTATTCCTGATGATGTGGCTTTTTACATTGCCAAACAATTGAACTCTAACATCCGTGAGTTAGAAGGCGCGTTGAGCACCCTTAAAGCCAATGCCTTTTTCACTGGTAAAAGCATCGATCTGGAATACACCAAACAAATCCTCAAAGAGCTGTTTAAAGTCAACCATCAAATTGTTTCAGTAGAAAATATCCAAAAAGCCACTGCACAATATTACAATGTGAAATTATCAGAACTATTGGGTAAGAGCAGAAAGCGTTCAATTGTCAGACCGCGTCAGTTGGCCATGTTTTTGGCAAAGGAACTAACTGACAAAAGCTACCCTGAGATTGGCGAACTTTTTGGGGGTAGGGATCACACCACAGTTTTGCACGCGTATCGTAAATTTAAGGATTTATTATCCGAAAACAGTGATCTTGATGAGGACAGACAGAAGATTGTGAATAAACTAACTGAATAGTTGTGTAAAGGTTGTGGATAAGATGTGGGTAAAAAAAGTTAGTTTTTTTATTAACAAGTTATCCACAAATTAAACCAATAATTAATTTAAAATAAAGTATTTAAAATCAACAACTTAAATAGAATATAAACAGAATTACTCAATACTAAAATTACTATTTTATATATAATATTATGTTATTTAACATCCAAAGAGAAAGTTTATTAGCCCCCCTTAATCAAATATGCGGGGTAGTCGAAAAGAAAGGCACTTTACCAGTACTCAGTAACGTGTTGTTGAAATTAGATGGTGATACGCTGTTACTTACCACCAGTGATCTGGATGTTGAGATGCGTTCTGAATGTACAGTTGATCCTCAATCAGGCGGCGAGGTTACAGTTCCTGCACATAAATTTCTAGATATTTGTAAAGCATTAGCTGATGGTTCAATCATTACTTTCTCTTATGAATCTGGAAAATGTCTTATTACTTCTGGTGACAGTCGTTTTAGTTTAAGTACTTTGCCTGCTCAAGAGTTTCCATTAATTGATGATATGGAGTCGTATCAACCTGTAACCATGGGTGCATCTGATTTACAACGTATGTTGAAACAAACAGTATTTTGTATGGCCGTTCAGGATGTGCGTTACTTCCTAAATGGTTTACTGTTTGAAGTCTTGAATAATAAGATCCGTTGTGTTTCGGCTGATGGTCATCGCTTGGCTTTGGCTGAATGCGATTATGTGAATAACAGTGGTTTGAACAAACAAGTCTTGGTCCCAAGGAAAGGTGTCTTGGAGTTGCAAAAAATGATTCGTGATTTGGATCAAGCCATCACCATAAACATGGGGGTTAATCACATCAAAATTGAAATCGAGGGAATCAGTATGACGTCTAAACTGATTGATGGTAAATTCCCAGATTATGAATCGGTGATTCCTCTGAATATGGAAAACAGTTTTACTGCTGACAGAGAAGCCTTACGTAATGCATTACATCGTGTTGCTATTTTATCCAACGAACAGTACAAAGGTGTTAAGTTTAAAATAACACCTAACAAGCTCGAAATTGTTGGTCACAACCCTGATCAGGAACAGGCAGAAGATGTGATAGCCATTGAAACTGATATTGATGACATTGAAACAGCGTTTAATGTTAACTATATTCTCGATGCTACCCAAGCCATAACTGATAATGAAATTCAATTCAGTTTCAAAGAAGCTTTATCCAGTTGTTTGATTAAACACCCTGATCGCTTGGATTGTCGTTTGGTGGTGATGCCATTAAGAATTTAGTGTTTTTGACCCAGTGATCAGAGCACCAGGTGCACATCAAACAATTAAAAATCAGTAACTTTCGTTGTTATGATTATATTGAATTAAGCTTCGATCAACGCATTAATATTTTTTATGGTGATAATGGTTCTGGTAAGACATCTGTTTTGGAGGCCATTTATTATTTATCTACTGGAAAATCTTTTCGTTCGAAACGCAATAAAAACCTGGTTAAACATGGGTGTGATGGCTTGGCATTATTTGCGGCTTTTGTAGACCAAGAGAATAACCCACATGAATTGGGTGCTACTTTATCCAAGTTGATGAAAAAAAAAGTTAAACTCAACCAACAACACATCAAAACCCAGTCTGATGTTGCGCATGTTTTACCAGTGGTTTCAATAGATCCTGATTCATACTTGTTCCTGGATAAACCGCCACAATACAGACGATCTTTTTTTGATTGGTTGGTGTTTCACGTGAAACCTAGCTACTTGGAAACGTGGTCAAAAGTAAGCCGCTGTCATAAACACTTGAATGCTTTATACAAAGAAAAAAAGCTTAATGACCTTGACTACTGGGAAGATCAGTACGTGAAATTTGCTTCACAATTAACACTTATGCGTGAAGAAATTTTTCAACAACTTAAACTTTCGGTACAACATAAAATCAAACTTTTTATGCCTGATCTTGACTCTTTTGTTGTTTCTTTTCGTCAGGGTTGGGGAAAGGATAAGACCTTGGTTGAACAATTAGAGTCAGAGAGAGAAAAAAATTTACTGTATGGTAACTTAAATTCTGGCACGCATAAGATGGACATTAAAAGTACTGTTAAACAACAAGCCGCCCATGAGAATTTATCAAGGGGGCAAAAGAAAATAATCTCCAGCATATTTTACCTAAGTTATATTGAACTGTTAACTCAGTATTTAGGGGTTCATCCCATCCTGTGTTTGGATGATATGGACGCAGAGTTGGATGCCACTAAAACAGCAGTGTTCAGTGAGTTTATCCAAAACAGCCACAATCAAATTTTCTTAACAACGGTTGAAAAAGATAAGCTCACACCAACTTTAAAAAAAGCAACGGTGTTTCACGTGAAACAAAATCAGATAAAACCCGTTGTTCTTTAATTACAGAGCCAGACTTTAATCGCTTAATGGCAGGTTTTTTAGCATGGAAAAACTGGTATAATGGGTTGTTTTATTTTGGAATAAAAAGCTCTTATGAGTGAGAATTACGATTCGTCGAACATCAAAGTTTTAAAAGGTCTGGATGCGGTTAGAAAACGCCCGGGTATGTATATTGGAGATACGGACGATGGTACCGGCCTTCACCACATGGTATTTGAAGTGGTGGATAACTCTATCGATGAAGCATTGGCAGGACATTGTGATACCATCAAAGTCAACATCAATGCTGATGGCAGTGTCACTGTTTCAGACAATGGTCGTGGTATCCCAACGGATCAGCACGAAGAGGGTAAGTCCGCTGCTGAAGTAATTATGACCGTGCTACATGCTGGTGGTAAGTTTGATGACAACTCATATAAAGTTTCCGGCGGCTTACATGGAGTGGGCGTTTCTGTAGTCAATGCTTTAAGTATTGAGCTTGATTTAGAAATTCACCGCAATGGTAATGTTTACCAGCAAGCTTATAAGATGGGTGTACCACAGGCAGATTTGGAAGTTGTGGGACAAACTGATGTGACCGGCACAAAGGTCAGGTTTTTACCATCAGAAGATATTTTCTCAGATGTTGAATTTCATTTTGATATTTTGGCCAAACGGTTGCGTGAGCTCTCTTTCCTAAACTCAGGTGTACGCATTGAACTCAGAGATGAACGCAGTGATGAAGAGAAAATTTTTGAATATGAGGGTGGTATAGCCTCATTTGTTCACTATTTGGCTGAGAGAAAAACACCTTTACATGAATCTGTTGTGCATTTTAAGAATGAAACAGCTGATGGTACAGCGGTTGAAGTGGCGATGCAGTGGACAGACTCTTATCGTGAATCGGTTTTTTGTTTCACCAATAACATCCCACAAAAAGATGGGGGAACACACTTAGCAGGTTTTCGTGGTGCGTTAACCAGAACCATCAATAACTTTATCAATCAAAATGCAAAAAAGAAAGTGGCGATGACAGGTGATGATTGTCGTGAAGGCCTGATTGCGGTTATTTCAGTTAAGTCGCCAGATCCTAAGTTTTCCTCACAAACCAAAGATAAGCTTGTATCTTCGGAAATCAAAGGGATCGTTGAGAGTACCGTTGGTGAACACCTATCTGATTTCTTACTGGAAAATCCACAAGAAGCTAAGATCCTCACGGAAAAAGTGATGGATGCGTCCCGTGCGCGAGAAGCTGCGCGTAAGGCCCGTGAGATGACCAGGCGTAAAGATGCTTTGGATATTGCAGGCTTACCGGGCAAGTTGGCAGACTGTCAGGAAAAAGACCCTACATTGTCTGAGATATTCCTGGTGGAGGGTGACTCTGCCGGTGGTTCTGCCAAACAAGGCAGAAACCGCAAAAACCAAGCCATCTTACCTTTGAAAGGAAAGATTTTGAATGTGGAAAAAGCTCGTTTTGATAAAATGCTGTCATCAGCTGAAGTGGGCACATTAATCACTGCTTTGGGTTGTGGCATTGGTCAACATGATTTTGATCCAGACAAACTCAGATATCACAAAGTTATCATCATGACTGATGCTGATGTGGATGGTTCACATATCAGAACTTTGTTGTTAACCTTTTTATACCGCCAAATGCCTGAGTTGATTGAGCGAGGCCACATTTATATAGGTCAACCACCTTTGTACAAAGTCAAAAAAGGCAAACAAGAGACATACCTGAAAGATGATGATGAGATGAATGAGTACTTATTAAATCGCTCATTGGATGATGTAGAACTTAAATATCAGGAAGACTTGCCACCAATGACAGGTGATGTCTTGTACCGCCTGATCAAACAACAGGTCCATGTGAAAAGTGTCATTGAACGATTGAGTTTATTGTATGACAATAAAGTCATTGATCAGTTGCTGGCTTTACCGAAAATTGATCCTGCCAATGAAAGTGTCTCGGATGCATGGATTCAGCAAGCTCAAGAAGCGATGAACATCGATAATCGCCTGGGGGTGGACTGGACTGTTTATTATAAAGCTGGTGATGAAGGGTTGGTGTTTGCTAAGAATGGTAATGGTTTGATTGAAAAAACCACCCTAAGCCACATGTTCTTTAAATCCAAGGATTATCAACAAATGATGGAAATTGCAGCACAGAATCAAGATTTACTACAAGGGGATTCACTCTTGAAAAAAGGTGAAAAAACCATAAAAATCAATAGTATAAGTGATGTTTTGGAATACTTGCTCAGTGTGGCTAAGAAAGGTTTAACCATCAGTCGCTTCAAAGGTTTGGGCGAGATGAATCCAGATCAATTGTGGGAAACAACCATGAATCCAGAAACACGACGTTTGCTTCAAGTGACCATTGAAGATGCAGTTTCTGCAGATACTGTCTTTTCAACTTTAATGGGAGATGTGGTAGAACCACGCCGACAATTTATAGAAGAGAATGCACTGAATGCGAGTAATTTAGACGTTTAATCAGAGAATAAAAATGACCGATCAAACAACCCAAAGAATAGAATCAATGCTGGATGATCATCCTGTGTTTTTATTCATGAAAGGTACCCCACAAACACCGATGTGTGGTTTTTCCAGTAACACCGTTAAGATATTGAAAGATTTGATAGGTGATGATTTTGCCTCTTTTAATGTGTTGGAAGATCCTGAGATTCGGGAGGGTATCAAAACCTATGGTCAATGGCCTACCATTCCGCAACTGTATGTGAATAAAGAGTTGATAGGCGGTAATGACATTGTTTCAGAAATGTTTAACACGGGTGAACTGCATGAGTTGCTCAATTTGCAACAACCAGACCGAACCCCACCTGAAATAAGCATTACTGATGATGCTTTAAGCCACATCAAAGAAGGGTTGAAAGACATGGGCGATCACCAATTGTTTTTGTCAATAGATGACGAATTTAATACCCGTTTCAGCCTTGAAAAACCTAAAGGCTATGAAGTGATAGCTGATGTTGGAGATTTGAAAGTATATATGGATATCGGTACAGCGAAGCGATCTGATGGTATCGAAATCAGTTGGGTTGATGAGCTTCAAGGTTCAGGTTTGCGCATTAAAAACCCCAATGAACCGCCCGCAGTGCAGGACTTATCAGTGGCAGAACTGCAAGATTGGTTTGCCACAGATGTAGAAAATCCTAGAATCTATGATGTCAGGTCGGCAGATAAAATAGCTGAGGGAACGGTTGATTATGCAGTGCGATTGGATAAGGCAGCGATTGAAAGTATTGAGGCCATGGATAAAGATACCCCGTTGGTATTTGTGTGTCAGATAGGACAATCATCCATGTCAGCAGCAGAGTTTTTCCGCAAAAAAGGGTACACTAAAGTGTTTAATTTAAGCGGAGGCTATAACGCCTGGAATGCTTGAGAACAGCCCTAAAAAATTCAGTTTAAAGCGCCTTTTTCAAGGCGCTTTGTTTTTACTGGTCGCAACAATTGCAGCATATTTTCAACATAATGGTGCTGCCAACAGTGATGATTTAAGTGCGCTTTATGCAGCACAGGCCAATGATGTTTTGGTGAAGTTTGAGGCAGATGTTGTACGCATATTAGCCGATGATAACCAAGGTTCACGACACCAAAAATTTATTGTAGAAAACAGAGGGCATACGGTATTGATCGCACATAATATTGATTTAGCCCCACGCGTGCCAGTTAAAGTCGATGATGTAGTTATCATCAAAGGTGAGTATGAATGGAATGATCGTGGTGGTGTGGTGCATTGGACACACCATGATCCACAAAAAAGGCGTGCAGGAGGCTGGATAGAGTTGAATGGAAAAAAGTATAAGTGACCCAAAAAAATCTTAAAATAAGCACTAAAAAAACTTGCCTAATGTATTGATATATTTTATCATTGCGCACCTCGAAACATTCTGGTTTCACATCCGTTTATTCAAATGGGTCGTTAGCTCAGTTGGTAGAGCAGTGGACTTTTAATCCATTGGTCATAGGTTCAAATCCTATACGACCCACCATTGAAAATTTTCCCCTAAAAAGAACAAATGGTAGCCACCGCACGATTTTTTTGTTAAAGAGCTTTAGTGTTAACAAATGGTTAAAATTTAACCAAAAAAACACGAACAAACGCTTTGAGGAACAGTTTTAAAATAACATTTAATATCATTAACTTAAGCCGTTAAAAAAGAAGTTTTAAGGGGTTGTTTTCAAAAGCGTGCAAGCCCTTTACTTAAAACATAAAAAGTAGGCAAGCAGCAGCACAAAAAAAACGCCTTTACCAAAAAGTAAAAGCGTTTTTTTACATTATAGGTACAACTAAAACTTACTGTTTGATGCCCTCGACGGTGACAGTTAATAACAACTTTTCTGATGCAGGACCTAAACTTTTTTTGATGTTGTAATCTTTCAAGGTGATTTTTGTAGTTGCTTCATAACCACGACGAAACCCACCCCAGGGATCGTTACCTGCACCAGTGAATTCTACTTTCAGTGTTTCTTCATTGGTCACACCATTGATGGTTAAATCACCCACCATGGTTCCATGACCATTTTCACCTGGAATAAAAGATTTGCTTATGAATGTAGCAGTTGGGTATTTTTCCACATTCAAAAAATCATCACCACGTAAATGTTTGTCTCTGGCGGTGTGGTTTGAGTTGACACTGGCGGTTTGTACGGTCATTTGAATGCTGGCTTTTTCCGGACTGGTTTCATCAAACTCAAATTCACCAGAAAACTCATCGAATCGGCCATAAAGCCAACTGTAGCCCAAATGACTGATTTTAAATTGTACAAAAGCATGTGCACCTTTTGTATCTATGTTATATTTGTCAGCAGCAACCAAATTGGCAAAAGTGAATAACAGCAATGTAAGTAATATTTTCATAATTAATTTCCTAAATCATGCGTTTTAAAGTAGCGTCTTTATCGACGAAGTGATGTTTCAATGCGCCAGCCACATGTAAGACCAATAGCAGCATGGTGGCATATGAAACAGATTCATGTATCCAGCCCATGGTATCGACTTGACTGGCAGAAAAATGTGAAAGAGCGGGTAGTTTAATCACCTCAAATAAAACCAAAACCTCACCATCAGCAGTAGCCATCAAATAACCAGTGACAACCATGACACTGACTAAAATATAAAATAAACCTTTAACCCACTTAGCAGTCAGGTGTTCAATGAGCTTGTGTTGTTCTGAAAAAATTACTTTTTTTGCACTGAAGAGCCGAATAAGCACCCACAACCACAGCCCCAATAAAAAAGAACCTCCCAAAAAGTGTAATTCAGGTAAAGTTTGGTACCACTGGCTGTAGTAATCCAGATCAACCATATACCAGCCTGAGAAAAAAAGGCCAATAACTAAAAAAGCTGTTAACCAATGTAAAATACGAGTTAATAAAGGGTGTTTTTTCATAAACCAATCACCAGTCAAATTCAGCAACCACAGGTGTGTGATCAGAAGGGCGATCCCACGCCCTTGGTTCAATATCTATGTATGCAGCAGTCAGTGCTTCTGACATTTCATCGGTGCACAAAACCAAGTCTATACGCAAACCTAAACCTCGAGCAAAGCCGTTCATGCGGTAATCCCACCAGCTGAATAACCCACTTTCATCATGTAGCAGCCGAAAACTATCTTGTAAACCCAAGTCCAAAATATCATTTAATGCGTTGCGTTCTTCTGTGGTGCAGAGAATTTTTTCATGCCACTTTGTAGGATCATGTACATCCCTGTCGTCGGGTGCAATGTTGAAATCACCCAAGACCACGACATCATCGTACTTGGTCATTTGTTGTTCGATAAATGCAGTGACTTTTTCTAACCAATTGAGTTTATAGGTAAATTTATCAGTACCAGGAGCGGAACCATTAACTACATATAAATTAATGACACGGACATCATCGACAGTAGCAGCAAGAATACGCCGCTGAGGATCATCTAAATCAGGAATGTCTGTGATGATGTTGGTGGGTTTTTCTTTGGCAATGATGGCCACTCCGTTGTAAGTTTTTTGTCCAGAAAAAACCACGTGATAACCGGCTGCCTCAATGGCGGCTTTGGGAAATACATCATCGGTCATTTTGGTTTCTTGCAGTGCCAGAACATCAGGTTGTGCCACTTCAAGCCATTGTAAGACATGTTCCAAGCGAACATTTAAAGAGTTGACATTCCAAGAGCTTATTTTCATTGTGGATTTAAAATAAAAATAAAATTGTATCAAAGTAACCTCATAAATGATTGTGAAAGGTTAATAAAACATAACAAACCAAATAACCAATCACTTAAAATAAACCCAAGTAGACTTTTTTAAACGTATTTAATGCACCGCATCATCGGCATTGATCCTGGTTCACGTTTTACTGGCGTAGGGATTATTGACACCCACAAGCAATCCATTCAGCATGTACACCATGAGACGGTGAAGTGTGGTGATGGTGATTTTCCAGAAAGGCTTAAAGTCATTTTCACGGCGGTTAATGAACTGGTTAAACAGTACCAACCCCATGAAATGGCGATAGAAACAGTGTTTATGGCAAAAAATGCCAATGCAGCATTAAAACTTGGACAAGCACGAGGTGCTGCCATCTGTGCTACAGTGGCCAATGATGTGTTGGTTCATGAATATGCCCCCAAGGCCATTAAACAAGCTGTGGTTGGAAAAGGCAGTGCGGATAAAGCACAGGTTCAATACATGGTTAAATTGCTATTAAACTTAACAGAAAAAGTACAAAACGATGCAGCAGATGGCTTGGCTGTGGCCATTTGTCACGCCAACAACCGCTGGGCGCAACAACGCTTGGTGGCTAACAACACAAGTAACTGGAGAAACTTTAAATGATAGGTAGGTTAAAAGGACAATTGGTGTACACTGAACCACCTTCTCATTTAATCGTTGATGTGAATGGTGTGGGTTATGAGGTGGAAGTACCTACCAGTGTTTTTTTTGAGCTGCCTGAATTGAACCACCAAGTCACATTGGTCATCCATCATTTGGTGCGAGAAGATGCTTCGATTTTATATGGCTTTAGAAGCTTTGCACAACGAGAGCTGTTCCGAACTTTGCTTAAAGTGAATGGTATAGGGGCTAAATCTGCTTTGGCCATTTTGTCGACCATGAGCTCTGCTGAATTTGCACAGGTGATTCAAGAACAAAATGTCACCGCCATAGTTAAAGTACCAGGTATTGGTAAGAAAACAGCCCAACGCCTGATCATAGAAATGAAAGACAAGGTTGATGTGACCACAATGGATGGTGGCGACCCAAATCAACCACAAGCCAGTCGTTTTGGAATTCGGGCAGAGGCAGAATCAGCCTTACAAGCCTTGGGCTTTAAACCGGCTGAAGCCACACAAATGGTAAAACAAGTGGCCAAAGATGAGATGAGTGCTGAAGAAATCATAAGGCTATGTTTACAACTGAAGGGGGCTGGTTAATGAACAATTCTTTTGAAATGAATGATCGCCTGATGGGTGGCCTGCCCACCAGCTCACAGGAAAAAATCATTGAGGCCAGCATTCGGCCACAGAATCTGCAAGATTATTTGGGCCAAAAAGAAGTTAAAGAACAAATGGAATTGTTTATTCAAGCGGCTAAAAAACGGCAGGAATCTCTGGATCATGTATTGATTTTCGGCCCACCAGGCCTGGGAAAAACAACCATGGCTCATGTCATTGCTAATGAGATGGGTGTTCAAATGCGCCAAACATCTGGTCCGGTGTTGGAAAAAGCCGGCGATTTAGCTGCTTTATTGACCAACCTGCAGCCGCAGGATGTGCTATTTATCGACGAAATTCACCGATTATCACCGATGGTCGAAGAAGTTTTATATCCAGCGATGGAGGATTTTCAGATCGACATCATGATTGGCGAAGGGCCTGCGGCCCGTTCAATTAAGTTAGATTTACCGCCCTTTACTTTGGTTGGAGCGACCACCAGAGCAGGTTTATTGACCTCTCCATTGCGTGACCGTTTTGGTATTGTGCAGCGCCTGAAGTTTTATGATACTCAGGATTTGACCCAAATTGTGGCACGTTCGGCACATATTTTGAACATTGAGGCTGATGAGGCTGGTTGTGTCGAAGTGGCTAGACGCTCACGTGGAACACCAAGAATAGCCAATCGTTTATTGCGTCGGGTGCGGGACTTTGCTGAGGTCAAAGGCGATGGAGTGATCACCGAAGCCATCGCTTCAGCAGCCATGAACATGTTACAAGTGGACCAAAAAGGTCTGGATGAAATGGATCGTAAATTACTGGAAATCATCACCCAGCAGTTTGAGGGGGGCCCAGTAGGCATTAATTCACTGGCTGCAGCGTTGTCTGAGGAGCGTGGCACGGTTGAAGATGTGATAGAGCCGTACCTGATCCAACAAGGGTTAATAGCTCGAACAGCTCGTGGTCGGATCGCCACTGCTAAAACCTGGGAAACCATGGGTATAAAACCGCCTAAAAAAAAGTTCAATGAAGATTTGTTTGAGTAACGAATGAAGCACTGTTCAAAAACATTTCGCTATGGATTACCCAGTCAAGCCAGGTAATGATGATTGAAGAAGAAGTTTAAATTGAGATGAGCAAATACACACATCAATTTCGGGTCTATTATGAAGACACAGATGCTGGCGGGGTGGTTTATCATGCCAATTATTTGAACTTTTTTGAGCGCACGCGGACAGAATGGTTACGTTCAAAAGGTTTACAACAAAGCGAGATGCGCAAAGAAACGGGTGTGATTTTGGCCATTCGTAACATGAACATTGACTTTGTGCTGCCAGCGCGGCTGGATGATTTGTTGACGGTCAGTACCGAGGTTATCAGCCACAGTAAGGTCAGTATGCAAGTTCAACAAGAAATGCATGTAGAAGGTATTTTAGTGGCAAAAGCCCAAGTACAAATCGTCAGTTTGAATGCTGAGAAATTCAAACCGATGCGTTTTCCAACCCAATATTTAGAGGAGTTATTGTTTTGAACGACAGTGGACAATTTTATTATGAAATCATCATGAGTTCGTCTTTGCCAGTTAAGGCAGTGATGATTATTCTGATTTTGGCATCAATTTGGTCATGGGTTATTATCTTTTCCAAAGGTCGAATCCTGGCTAACGCCATGAATAAAGCCAAAAAATTTGAGGAGCACTTTTGGTCCGGGGTTGATTTGAATAAGCTTTATGACAAACTTTCAGGACAAAAAAATACTGGATCTGAGCGGATATTTGAAGCTGGATTCAAAGAGTTCAAACGCAAACAAACCACACCAAGTGGCATTCGTTCGATTGAAGGTTCTGATCGGGCCATGAGGGTGGCATTAAATCGGGAAATTGAAAAACTTGAAAGCCATTTGCCAACATTGGCTACCATAGGTTCAACCAGTCCTTATATTGGTTTATTTGGAACGGTGGTTGGGATCATGTTGGCGTTTCATGCCTTATCAGATGTAACACAGGCCACCATTGCGTTGGTTGCGCCAGGAATTTCCGAGGCTTTGATTGCCACAGCCATGGGTTTGTTTGCTGCTATACCAGCGGTGATTTTTTATAATAAATTCAGCGATAAAGTGGAGCGCATCTATGCCCAATATGATGCTTTCAAGGAAGAATTTTCGGCCATTATGCACCGCCAGATAGGATAACAAATGAGGCGGCCTCGAAAAGTAAAAGCAGAAATTAATGTGGTTCCTTACATTGATGTAACCCTGGTTTTGTTAATAATTTTTATGATTACCACCCCGCTGATGAACTTGGGTGTGGATGTGAATTTACCTGAATCAGATGCCAACACCATCACCATTGAAACTGAGCCTGCAGTGGTTAATGTCACAGCCAATGGTGACATGTACCTGAGTATTGGTGGGGAATATGAGTTGATAGATGCTGAAACATTGAGTAAGAAGCTCAGCGCTTTTGTTAAAGTCAATGACGAAGTGCCAATCATGATAGGTGCTGATGAGTCAGTTAGCTATGGTACTGTTTATCAAGCAATGGCTATTGTACAACAAGCAGGGGCTAAAAAAGTGGGTTTGATCAGCGATCCAATCAAACCAGAATAACATCAGTTATGGCCGTCTTGAGTTTCGAATCCGAACAAACAAAAGGGCTGATGTATTCCATTGGTCTGCACCTTGGCTTGGTGTTACTCCTGATATTTGCCAGTGGCCAAGGCCCAGTGATTACGCCACCCAAAGGAATTGCAATTCAGGCAGAAATCATGGATTTAGATAATTTATTAAACAACCAAAATAAGCCACAACAGCCAACACCTAAACCCAAAGTTGAGCAGCCAAAACCAAAGCCGCCCAAAATTGAATCTAAAACAGAACCTAAACCAGAGGAAAAACCAGTAATTAAACCTGAGGTGGATCAGGTGAAAAGACAAGAAAAAAGCGAACGCCAAAAACGTTTAGAGGAAATTCGGCGTAAGCGGCAAGAAGCAGAAGAACAGGCCAACCAACAACCAGAAGTCAAACCAACCACTAACAGTGATGAACCAACTACTGAAAACACAACACCTCCGGTTGGAGCAGAAAATGGTCGTGAAGATGCCAAGCGAACTAAATTAACTTTATATACAGCAGCCATTCAAGCAGCCGTGACCCGAGCCTGGACCAGACCCGTTGGAACCCCACCAGGCTTACAGTGTCAAATCAAAGTGAACCAAATCCCAGGCGGCGGTGTGATTGACGTGTCAATTGGTACACCATGTAATGCCAGCGCGGTGGTACGAAACTCCATTATTAATGCCGTGAAAAAGGCTGATCCTTTACCGTTCAAAGGTTTTGAAGATGTTTTTGAGCGACGTTTGAACTTTATTTTCCAATACCAAGGAGATTGATTTATGCAACGAATTTTACTTTTGTGCCTGTTGATCACAGGGTTTGTTTTCAACCAAAAAAGTATGGCCCAACTGAACATCACCATTGATGGTGGTAATGCCTCGGCCTTACCCATAGCGGTGGCAGATTTTGTGGTTTCAGGAGACCCTTTGGTTCATGATATGGCTGAAATCATTCGCAATGATTTAGCGCGTTCGGGACAGTTCAGAGCATTAGGGAAAGAATTAATGGTTGATAAGCCGCGAGCAGATGCAGATATTAACTTTGGTACTTGGCGTTTATTGGGCGCGGACTATTTGTCCTATGGTGACGTCAGTTATGTTGATGCCAATCGCATTGAAGTGCGTTTTCGACTGTCTTCAGTGGCAGAGCAAAAGCAACTATTGGCATTAACGCTGCCTTTGAATAAAACCCAAGCCCGAGCAGGAGCACACTACATTGCAGATCGAATTTATGAAAAAATTTTAAACACTCCTGGGGTTTTTTCAACCAAGCTGGCTTATGTCACAGCAGCTAAAAACGGCGCAGACTTTAAGTATCAGCTGATAGTTGCTGATTCAGATGGGTATGGCCCACAATCTTTGGTAACTTCTAAAGAACCGTTGCTATCGCCTACCTGGTCACCGGATGGAAAAAAACTGGCCTATGTTTCATTTGAACAGGGTAATTCTGCGATTTACTTACAAGACCTCAGTACTGGAGCCAGAACTTTGATGACCAGCTTTAAGGGCATTAACGGTGCACCCAAATTCTCACCCAATGGTCAGCGTTTGGCCGTTACTTTGTCAAAATCAGGCAATCCAGAAATTTACACGCTTAACATTTTTAATAAGCAGCTGACCCAAATTACCAACCACTGGGGTATTGATACGGAACCGGAATGGGCACCGGATGGACAATCGTTGTTTTTCACTTCTGATCGTGGTGGCAAACCACAAATCTATGAAGTTGATTTGATCAGTAAAAATGTCAAACGCATTACCTTTGAGGGTGATTACAACGCCAGAGCCAGTGTTTCACCAGATGGGAAGTACCTAGCCATGGTTCACGGTAACAACAACCGTTATCAAATTGCGCTGCTACATCGGCCATCAAACACGGTACAGATGCTCAGCCAGGGTTCTTTGGATGAAACGCCAAGCTTTGCCCCTAATGGGGCCATGGTTTTGTATGCCACCAAGAACAACGCTGGTCAAGGTTTATTGAAAGCCGTTTCAACTGATGCCCAAACCTCAAATGATCTGGTTTTATCCAACGGTCATGTGCGAGAGCCAAGCTGGTCTCCGTTATTAAAGTAATGTTGGCCAGGGGTAAATGAAAACAGAATTTCTAGACTGGAATGATGCTCAGTTTATCTCACTGATAGAGCAAACGGCAGCAACGCTTGTTGGCTATATCAAACAGTCACAGAACGAAGAAGTGGCTGTATCACAGTTGCGCCCAATGCAGCAGAATCAAGTCGCTTTAGAGGCTGAAAAGCTCATATTAAATGGTTCATTGGGAAATTCTGGCTTGGCTCAGTTTTTAGAAATATATTTGAAGCACTCAACCCGGCTACATCACCCTAAATACCTGGCCCATCAGGTGGCATCGCCAGCCGTTCCTTCTGCCGTAGCAGATTTGATACATGGTGCCATTAATAATCCCGGTGCGATCTATGAAATGGGCTCAACTGCGGCAAGTTTAGAGCATGTTGTACTTAACTGGATGTTAAAAAAGTTGAGCTGGAAACCGGAACCAATTAATCCAACAGCTGAGCCGCATGGGGCTGGTGCTTTGATGAATGGCGGATCATTGGCTAACCTGGTGGCACTGTTGGCGGCCAGATCAAAGCTTGCTCCAAACGCCTGGGAACAAGGTAATCCTGAAGGTTTGAAAGTGCTCGCACCCTCAAACAGTCATTATTCAATACAACGGGCATTATCAATCATGGGGCTGGGTAGCCAAGCCTTGGTTCCAGTCGCTGTTGATGAATATGAACGCATCAAAGTTGATGATTTACAGCAAACGATACGACAAACACAAGGGGCTGGTTTTCGTATCATGGCAGTGGTAGCAAATGCCTGTTCTACTGGCAGTGGGTTGTTTGATCCATTGAGTCAAATAGCGGATATTTGTAAAGATCATCACTTGTGGTTTCATGTTGATGCTTGTCATGGTGGTGCTTTTTTGGTATCAGAGCAACTAAAACACTTGCTTAACGGGGCAGAAAGGGCAGACTCTTTTGTGTGGGATGCGCACAAAATGATGCGTGTTTCTGGTTTATGTACCGCGGTGTTGGTGAGGGAAGCTGAAACGTTACAAAACGCATTTCAACAACAAGCCAGTTATTTGTTTTATGGAAGTCCAAGTTTAGGTAAAGACTACCTACACCGAACGGTTGAGTGTACCAAGACAGCTTTGGGAACGAAACTATTTTTAACACTGGCCTGGCAGGGAGAAAAAGCCCTGGCACAATATGTAGAAAACCGGGTTGCAATCGCCGAGAAAGCCTACCAGCTCATTGACGCAAGAAAAAATTTCAGCTGTCCATATTTTCCAGAAAGCAATATTTTATGTTTTCGTTATAAAAATGATGATCAACTACAGATTCAGATCCGGGAAGAATTGCTTAACGAAGGGCTGTTTCACTTAACTTCAACAATGATGGGCGGTAAAAGGTATTTGCGCATAACAGTGATGACAACAGCAACATCACTGGTTGACATTCAAGACTTACTCACAGTGATTGAAAAACGCTGGTGATGCGAGAAAACCATTGATTTGAATGGGAACTGATCATTTAGAGAAGCCGCCAGCTTCACAGAAATGACCGCTCATGATTACAACCAATCATCATCACAAGAGTTGAAAAGGAATGTCTTTGGGTCTTCATTCAAATTTGCGTTGCACTGAGCTCAGTCGAAGTGTTCCCGACTAAAGTGAAAGCCACCGCCAAGGATGGTGGTGTTAGAATCGAGACTGGATCAGAGATCGAGACCGCGGCAGACATAGCACGCAACCTCGCACGAATAACGCCACTCTCACAAGGCTTATTTGCCTGTTGCAAAGTCGCCATGTGTTCATCGGCTATTCTCTTCGCCTCTGATTGGCCTACATGGATGTAGGTCTGTCGCGTGAGTTTGGAACGTAAGCGGCCGCT